>JBEBRR010000022.1:0-61169 GCA_040394735.1 Leadbetterella byssophila | reverse complement strand
CTTTGCAGACCCCGCTTAAAAATTTTTATCCGGCCCCGGTTATTTGGCTGTAAAACGCTTCACCAGCATTACTACCAGCAAAATAACGGCAGCCCCTACAAATGCTTCCAGTATGCGGCTGATTAAATCAGGGAGGCCCAGCATAGTATGCAGCTCGCCGTCAAGGAGCCAGCTGCCCACAAATGCGCCGGCAATACCCAGCAGGATCTGGTACAGAAGAGAAAGGCTGAATCTCTTGAACGCCAGGTCGGCCAGCCAGCCGGCCACTGCGCCCACTAAAATTGTAACTAAAAGGTTCATAACAATAACGGTTAAATAGTTAGTAAAAAAAACAGGGAGCCTTTCAGCTCCCTGTCTTCATGTAATGATCACAGTGCAGGTATTCTTAAAACCTGTCCGGGGTAAATCTTGTCAGGATGGGTAAGCATAGGCTTGTTGGCTTCAAAGATCACCGGGTATTTCATGGCATCACCATAGAAAGTTTTTGCGATCTTTGAAAGGGTATCGCCCTTAACCACGGTGTGAAACTGGGCTTCAGGCTCAGGAGTAACCACCACTATATTATTATCTACTACGGCTACACCTTCCACGTTTCCAACCGCAAGAGCGATCTTCTCAGAATCCTGCTGGCTTTCAGTTTCCCCTTCAAGAATTACGGTATCACCCGAAACCTTTACGGTCAGCTTTCTGAAAGGCAGGGCAAGGTTCTGTACGTGTGCCAGCAAAGCAGAAGCTTTTAATTCAGGGGCTGCTTCTTCTTTCTCGCTTTTACCGAATACCTTCTCACCTACACCTTTAAAAAATGATATTAATCCCATTTTTGAATAAGTTTAAATTAAAAATTGATTAAGCAAATATATAGACTTTATAATAGAATCAAAGTCACATAAGAATTAAATAAATTAAAAACTTTCCGCCAGCATACGCTGCAGGTGGTGGTACTCCAGACCGTAAGCGGCTTTCAATTCTTCCACTTCTTTCCAGGACTCCGGCCGGGAGGCCACAGAATCGCGTTTTTTTATCGCCGTGATCATCAGGTTTTTAGGTGTATGCTCTGAATTGACAAATTCGAAAACCTGGGTCTGATAACCATAAATTTCCAGGATGGACGCCCGGATAAGATCCGTCAGCATTTCTGCCGTACGCTCCTTTATAATGCCGAACCGGCAGAAAGCGGCGGCCAGCCCTTCCGGGTTCATCGACCTGCGCACCTGCTTATGGCAGCAGGGCGACACCATGATCACCCGCGCGCCTGCCTTTATCCCTTTATAGAGGGCCTCATCGGTAGCCGTGTCACAGGCATGCAGGGCGATCACCACGTCACTGTCAGCAAAATCATACCCTTCAATAGTGCCCTGCACAAAGTTCAGCCGGTCAAAGCCGGCCCGCACGGCCAGGGAATTGCACAGCTCTACCATATCCGGCCGGAATTCCACCCCGGTAACCCGTGCCCCTTCCCCTGCTTTCTTCCGCAGGAAATCATAAATGGCGAAGGTGAGATAGCCCTTGCCCGAACCCATATCAAGCACGGAAATCTCCGGGCCCGGAAGTGACCGGACAGCCGAAGAAAAAAATTCAAGAAACTTATTGATCTGGATGAACTTATCTTTCTTATCCTTACGCACATGGCCGTCAGCAGAGGTTACCTCCAGCAAATGCAGAAAACCGGCTGAGGCCTCCACCATCCGGCTTTTGGGCTTGTCATGCAGGCCCCCCACTTCCCTTTCCACTTTGCTTTCCTTAACGGTAAGCCTTTCCTTTCCATCGGTTTTCAGGAAGTAATCTTTCCCTGTACAATACATATCGGCCTGTGAAAACTGCACACCGATCATCTCCGTGAGCCGCCTGACGGATTCTTCCAACGTATAATTTTGTGTAACATCCCTGCGGGCATAACGGTACACCCAGGAGAGCATCCGGCCCTTTTTTGAGTCGAACGGACGAAGAGTTACCGATTTTAATTCATTATTTTCAGAATTATTTTTAACAATTGAACTAATTGTTATTTTCGAAAAAACTGATTTTTCAAAATTTTCTGAAAATATATTTATGAATTTCTGTTTCAATGGTGTAAATGTTTGTTCAGGGTAGTGAGTTCCGCATAATTCATTATCTGCAACGGCGGTCTGATATGCTTAACTGCTTATGGCTATTCAAAACTGTATTAATTTTTCTTTCCTACTCTTTCCTTTCGGTCAAACGGCCTCCAAAATCTAAATAAGGTGTATTATTTAATACCTAAACGGTTAACTTAAGAAAATGGCTATATGATTCACTCAATATAGAAATTCCGGTCGGGAACCAGCCTTTTTCCTTTTGCTGTTTTCCAGTCGGTGGTGGGATAAAGAACCTGCTCTTTACCGTCAATCGCTACCTTTACGGGCATATTGAAGCCGTCAATCACATTTTCCCAGCGATAAGACACCCTGCTCCCCTGGATCTTTGTAGCCAGCTTCGGAATCCGCACGTCTCTCAGGTACTGGTCAAATACCTTGCTGAGGTCTTTTCCCGCCATTTCTGCTATATAGTTCTCCACATCAGCAGAGGTAACGGTCTGGTGATAAAACCTGGAGTTAAGTCCCCGCAGAATTTGCCGGAACTTCTCATCATCACCGATAATGTGCCGGATGGTATGCAGCATGTTGGCTCCCTTACTGTACATATCGCCTGACCCTTCGTGATTCACATTATAGGTGCCGATAATGGGAATATCATTTCTGATGCTTTGCCGGCAGCCGATCACGTAATCTTCTCCCGCCTGCTTTCCATAATGATAGTCTACAAACAGGGATTCGGAATATGATGTAAAGCTTTCATGAATCCACATATCAGCAATGTCCTTGTAGGTGATATTATTGGCAAACCATTCATGCCCACTTTCATGAACAATGATAAAGTCAAACTTCAGTCCCCAGCCGGTCCCTGAAAGGTCACGCCCCAGGTATCCCTTTTTATACTGGTTACCATAGGTAACGGAACTCTGGTGCTCCATACCGAGATAGGGAACCTCCACCAGCTTGAAGCCGTCCTCATAAAAAGGGTAAGGTCCGAACCAGTGCTCAAAGGCCTTCAGCATCCGCGGAACATCCCTGAAATGCTCACGGGCGACTTCCTCATTATAATCGAGCGGCCAGTAATCTACCCGTAAAGGTCCTTTTTCTCCGGGGTACATTTCACTGTAATGCGCATAATTCCCGGCATTGATATTCACTCCGTAATTATTGATCGGATTTTTAACCTCCCACACGGTGGTTACTTTTCCGTCAGCATAGGTACATTTGGAAGCCAGCATACCATTGGATACATTCATCAGGCTGTCCGGCACGGTAATCGTGATTTTCATTCCCTTATCGGGCTCATCGTACATATGATCTTTGCAGGGCCACCATACGCTGGCCCCCAGCCCCTGGCAGGAAGTAGCCACAAAGGCCCTGCCCAGCTTATCCTTAGCCCAGGATACGCCCCCGTCCCACGGTGCACGCCGGGCTACTCTCGGATTTCCTTCATAATGTACGGTAATCTCTCCTTCCGAACCGGCTACAGCAGCTGAAGGCAGCTGTATAAACCAGGCATTTGCTCCTCTTTTGGTAAATTTCAGTGGGGTTTCGCCCTGGTAAGCGGCCGTAAGTTCCAGGGGTTCCTGGAGATCTACCTGCAGCACATTATGCGCCTGCAAAGCTTTGTACCGGATAACATTGGAGCCCCGGAAAAATTTCCCGGCCACATCCACCTCCACATTCAGATCGTAATGCAGCAGGTCCCACCAGGCACGTTCGGGGGTAATGCTGCCCCGGAGGGTATCATCCAGGGTAAAAACCTTTTTACTGCCGTGGCCGATCTGGGCCTGGGCAGCGTAAGAAAATAACAGAGCGGCAAATATAAATGCAGTTTTTTTCATGCGTAATTACAAATGGATGAACCTTCAATGCAAAAATATCAGTTCCGGATCAATCTTAACTTCTTCCGGTTAAAATAAAGAAGAAAGAAGTTAAAATAAGAGATTTCAGGAACCCCTGAAATATTTACCACGATTTCTTCTTATGCCCTGCAGCCGCATACCAGAAGACAAAAGCATAAAGCGGCACTACCAGCCAGTAAGCCTGCTGCGTACCGGTGTATTCCGATATTTTACCGTACAGGGAAGTCAGAATGGCTCCCCCGGAGATCATCATGACCAGCAAGGCAGAAGCCAGCTTGGTATGTTTTCCCAGTCCGTCAAGCGCCAGGGGCCAGATGGCCGGCCACATGATGGCATTCGCGAGGCCTAAGAGCGCAATGCACAATACAGAAGTAAAGCCGGTGGTAAGAATAGCGGCGAGTGTCACCGCCAGGCCGAAAACAGCCGAATATTTCAGCCAGGTACCCTGCGAGATCACCCGTGGAATCAGGAATATCCCCAGGATATAACCTACCAGCATCAGCCATAAGGTATAGGTGCCGAAATCTTTTGCTTCCGATTCGGGGAAGCCCTGCGATAACCCGTAGGCAATGATCGAGTCTCCTGCAATAACCTCTGCACCTACGTAGGCAAACAAAGCCACCAGCCCCAACACCAGGTTAGGGTGCGACCAGATGGAAGATCCGCCGCCTTCTGTAACCGTTTCCTCTTCTTCCTCTACTTCGGGCAGTCCTTTCATCATCCAGACCGCGATGGCCAGGATTACCAGTACGCCTGCAATAGACAGGTAGGGGATCACTACCTTATCCAGCTGTTCGCTACGGCTGAGGGTTCCCGCCACAGTGGCACCGCCTGCCAGCAGAAGCCCGCCAAATACTTTCTGGCCTATGATTCCGGCTATTTTATTGGCAATGCCCATCACACTGATCCGCTGCGCCGCACTCTCTATAGGCCCCAGGATGGTCACGTAAGGGTTGGAAGCGGTCTGTAGCAGGGTCAAACCGGTAGCAATTACAAAGAGGCCGGTCAGGAACAGCCCGTACGACTCCACACGGGCCGCAGGAACAAAAATCACAGCCCCCAGCGCCATTACAAAAAGCCCCACTGACATCCCTCTCTTGAAACCCACCTTTTTCAATACCCAGGTAGACGGAATAGCCATTACGGTATAGCTGATGTAAAAAGCAAAGGTGACCAGATAAGCCGATGTGTTATCAAGATCAAACGCTTTCTGAAAAAACGGGATCAGGACGGCATTTACCCAGGTGATAAAGCCAAAAATAAAAAAAAGCACACCGATAATGGCTAAGGGTCCATAATAACTTTTGTTACGGGTCATGTCTGAAAAATCAGGGGGTTGATAATTAAAAAAATTTTTTAAAAATACATTTTTCGTTCTGAAAAAAAGGGGGACGGGAAAAAAAATCATAAGTTTTCTTTTCAAACGTTGGTATTTCTCTAACTAAGCCCTAGTTTGGACATTCTATTTTAACCGATCATGAGCAACAATTATAAGAATTCGGAGCTGATCCTTAACCCTGACGGGAGCCTTTATCACATCAATCTGCGGCCTGAAAACGTTGGTGATACCGTATTCCTGGTGGGTGATCCTGACCGGGTGCCGGTGGTTTCCGCTTTTTTTGACAAGGTGGAATTTACCACTCAGAAGAGAGAGATTGTGACGCACACCGGCATCCGGAACGGGAAAAGGGTGAGTGTCATTTCTACCGGGATGGGAACAGACAATATTGATATTGTTCTGGGAGAACTGGATGCCGCGGTTAATATTGACCTGGTAAAGAAAGAAAAAAAAACGTTACATACTTCACTGAACTTCATCAGGCTGGGCACGTCGGGGTCACTCCAGGGAAATATACCCGTAGACAGCATCCTGGTGAGCTCTCACGGGCTGGGCCTGGACGGTTTACTTCATTTCTATGAAAACTCCGAACCGTTCACGGACAATGCCTTCATTGAAAGCTTTATTAAGGAGTCAGACTGGAACAAAAATTTTGCCCGCCCTTATCTTGTAGCGGCGGGAGAACACCTTTTCGGGAAGAGCGGAAGCTTTATCAACGGCATCACAGCTACGGCCTGCGGATTTTACGGCCCCCAGGGAAGAACCCTGAAGCTGCATGTAAAAGAGCCCCTCCTGAACGAAAAGCTCACCGCCTTTACGCACAATAATCTGAGGGTCACTAATTTTGAAATGGAAACATCGGCTATCTACGGCCTGTCGAAGCTGATGGGGCACGAGGCGCTTTCCGTTAACACGATTATCGCCAACCGGATCACGGGGGAATTTTCCAAAGATTATAAACAGGCCGTGAAACAGATGATCGGACAGGTTATGGATTGTTTTCTCTAACCCTGCCCGGAACCCGGAACTTACTCCCCGGAACCCGGAACTCACTACTCGGAACAGTATATATATATGAAAACCAGAACCATCACACTCTCCTATGAAGAGTTTGAACATACCGATGAATTAGAGGCAGATCATGCCATGCTGGTAAAAAAAGCCATAGAAATTGCCGGCAAAAGCTATTCGCCCTACAGCAGGTTTCCTGTAGGTGCTGCCGTACTGCTCGATGACGGCCGGGTTTTCAGCGGCAATAACCAGGAGAACCTCTCCTACCCTGCAGGCACCTGCGCGGAACGCACCGTACTGAATTATGTCAAGGCCAATTTCCCGGAAAGTAAGATCGTGGCAATGGCTGTGACTGCCCCTCATTCCACCTCTGATCACCCGGTAACTCCCTGCGGCATCTGCCGGCAGGTGATCACGGAAACAGAGTTGCTGCAAACAGCCCCTCTGCAGGTGCTGCTGCACAAGATCAACGGCCCTACTTACCTCTTTGACAGCGCCCGCAGCCTGCTGCCACTGGCTTTTGAAGAAGCTAACCTCGGGAAATAGCGCTGAGTGGCAGCATCTTCCGCAGATTTCCGTATACTTTTCGCATGAAGTACAGGGTTTTGTATTCCGAATAGTTCCGGTAATGTTTCCACCGGTCCGGCTTTTCATAGATCACCTTCAGCGAAGGATCCAGATAAAAGCCCTCAAATCCTTTGTCCATCAGTAATTTGTTAAAGACCACATGTTCACAGTAAGAAGCGATGCCTTCCATGGCACAGGGAGCAGAATCGTATTCTGCTCCGGAGGTCAGGCAGCTGTAGCGGTAAATGGCCAGCCCGTTAAAATTGGAATTGACGGATACCAGCCCTGCCGATTTTGAAAATGTAAGGTAAAGCTCACGCTGCTGCTTTTTGAACTCGTTGAAATCCCGGAAATACAATCCCAGCACAGGACTTTCCGTGCGGGGCATATAGGCATATATATCGTAAAATACCGGACGAAAACTGTAGGCCACATAGTTACTCCCGAAAGCCGACCGCATACTCCAGTCTCCGGTTTCCCGGAAACAGTTCAGAAAGCCTTCAATGGAAAAGCTGTAGACATCCAGGTCAATAATCGCCACGTAGTCCGTACCCGAATACTCCGACAATTTCTTCAGGTACTGGTTTCGAAACCGCGCCATGAGGTTTATCCTGTGAACCGAAAAGGGGCCGCCCGCCAGCGGGTTCTCATCATAATCGGCTGTACTGACATACACTTCTTTTTGTGCTGCAGCATATTCCGTTAAGATCACCTTTGTGCGGTCAGTGCTGTCATTTTCATAGATCACCACCTTAAAGGAATGAAAATAAGGCCGTAAAATATCCAGGCGTGCCAGGTTGCCCTGCAGATTTTCTTCCGCATTTCTGACCAGACCGCATACGACGAGGTTATAGGGGTATTTTTCCACCGGATCCGTTAATTATTATAGTCCTGTAATTGCCTGCGGGTTTTCTCCCACAAGCCATTGTCATAGTGCACACTGCACCTTTCAGGCTCGCTGCGCATCCATTCCATATCTTTCAGGTTTTCCAGTCTTATCTGGCCTGTATCGGCCCGCCTGGATCTGAGCTTCAGGTCATATTCTTCCAGTGATTTGGTAAAATAGTGATTCAACTGGATTATATGCGTGGTTTCTTCCGCATTTTCAGCGCCTGACATCGGGTTTCCCAAAGCATTTACGTGTTTCCTGAACCATTTCAGCTCGGGAAAATGCGGGTGCCTGAACTTCCGGATAGCTCCTGTTCTGACCACACTTTTCACATTTTTATGCTGACGCCCTTCAGAATAAAGATAATTTTCGATCACCCAGCCGCCGGCCGGCTTTCTGATATGCGGACCGTTCCCGAAAATGACCCAGTTAATGCTGATACAATCGGCGTTCCGGCCGGTGTCCATGACAAAATCCCGTAAGGTAGGGTGCAGTTTGGGCAGCACAAATTCATCTACATCAAAAACCGCTACCCATTGTGTTTCTTTCGAAAAATTCTTTACAAAATGATTATAGGCAATTACCTGCTGCTTCTCACCGGATATGCGGGTAATGGTGCAGATCTCCCTGAAGTCTGCCAGCACTTCGTTCAGCGGTGTGTCACTGTCATTGTCATAGAGATAAAAATGCTCTACGCCGTTAATGCGGTAAAACTGGATGAACTCCCTGATATAATCTTCTTCGTTTTTTATAATGGCCAGTAGCGAAAGAAATCTCATTTAAACGGACTGGGGCTAAATTGTTCACCCGCAAACTACAAAAAAGACGCAATCCGGAAAAGAAGTACGGCAAAAAACTGAAGATTGTCAGAAAATGGCAGCATATACTGAAAAAATGTCAGTAAAAAACCGGCATTGCATATTTGGCAGAAGTTTTGAGAATAGTTGTTTCAGAAATTTTCAATTAAAAATTAATTCAACGATTATGTCAGTAAACGTAAAACCTTTAGCAGACAGAGTTTTGATAGAGGCAGCTCCGGCTGAGGAGAAAACTGCTTTCGGAATTATCATTCCGGACACGGCAAAAGAGAAACCTCAAAAAGGTACTGTGGTAGCTGTAGGCCCCGGAAAAAAAGATGAGCCGCTTACCGTGAAAACAGGTGACACCGTACTGTATGGTAAATACTCAGGTACAGAGCTTACCGTTGACGGGAAAGAATACCTGATCATGAGAGAATCAGACATTTATGCTATTATCTGATAGCAGAATTATTGTTTAAATTTTAAATCTTTTATAAAGACAATGGCAAAGCAAATTCTTTTTGATACAGAGGCTAGAGATAAATTGAAAAAAGGTGTTGACACCTTGGCAAACGCCGTAAAAGTAACCCTCGGACCCAAAGGCCGTAACGTTATTATTGATAAAAAATTCGGTTCCCCTTCCATCACCAAAGACGGTGTGTCAGTGGCGAAAGAGATCGAACTGGCCGACTCCATTGAAAACATGGGAGCACAGCTGGTAAAGGAAGTAGCTTCCAAAACCGCTGATGCAGCCGGTGACGGTACCACTACCGCTACCGTTCTGGCACAGGCTATCTATACGATCGGTGCTAAAAACGTAGCGGCCGGAGCCAATCCGATGGACCTGAAAAGAGGTATTGACAAAGCTGTGGGCGCTATCGTAGCTGATCTGAAATCGCAGTCCAAGTCCATCAACTCTTCCAAAGAAATTACCCAGGTAGCTACTATCTCTGCCAATAACGACCAGGAGATCGGCCAGATGATTGCCGACGCCATGGATAAAGTGGGTAAAGAAGGGGTGATCACTGTGGAAGAGGCCCGCGGTACCGAAACCGAAGTAAAAACCGTGGAAGGTATGCAGTTTGACAGAGGCTACCTGTCTCCTTACTTTGTAACCAATACCGAGAAAATGGAAGCTGAGCTGGAGCGTCCGTTCATCCTGATCTCAGAGAAGAAGGTTTCTTCCATGAAAGAGCTTCTTCCCGTTCTTGAAGCGGTGGCCCAGACCGGCCGTCCGTTACTGATTATTGCTGAAGATGTGGACGGTGAGGCCCTGGCTACCTTAGTGGTTAACAAGATCCGCGGTGCATTGAAAATCTGTGCGGTAAAAGCTCCCGGCTTTGGTGACAGAAGAAAAGCCATGCTGGAAGACATCGCCATCCTGACCGGCGGTACCGTAATTTCAGAAGAAAGAGGTTTCAAACTGGAAAACGTTACCATTGATATGCTGGGTCAGAGCGAAAAAGTAGCTATCGACAAGGATAATACTACCGTGATCAACGGCGCCGGTGATGCAGATGCCATCAAAGGCCGCGTAAACCAGATCAAAGCGCAGATCGAAAGCACTACCTCTGATTATGATCGCGAAAAACTCCAGGAGCGTCTTGCCAAATTGTCAGGTGGTGTAGCCATCATCTACATCGGTGCCGCTACGGAAGTGGAAATGAAAGAGAAAAAAGACCGCGTGGATGACGCCCTTCACGCTACCCGCGCTGCGGTAGAAGAAGGTATCATTGCCGGTGGTGGTGTAGCCTTCATCCGGGCCCAGGCAGCTCTTGACTCTCTTAATACAGAGAATGCTGATGAGAAAACCGGTGTAGCCATCATCAGAAACGCAGTGGAATCCCCGTTAAGAACTATTGTATCCAACGCCGGTGGTGAAGGATCTGTAGTAGTTCAGGAAGTGAAAGGCGGTAAAGGTGCTTACGGTTACAATGCCCGTGAAGACAAGTACGAGGACATGATCGCTGCGGGTATCATTGACCCTACGAAAGTGACCCGTCTGGCATTGGAAAACGCGGCTTCTATTGCCGGTCTGTTACTGACTACCGAAGCGGTAATTTCAGACATTCCTGAAGAAAAACCTGAAGCTCCGCATATGCACGGCGGCGGAATGGGCGGAATGATGTAATAACACGCATTTCTTGTAAAAATACCCGCGGGAGGAATCCTGCGGGTATTTTTATTCCCCGATAAGCACCTGCCTGCAAACACCGGAGCCCCTTCTCCTACAAAACCGAAACAGAGACACTCATTTCTACCACAAATTCTATTTTCACTTAACCTCTTTTTTTCACTATGCAGCTATATTTTTTGATTTTTTAAGGAATATTTACACCAAATCCAAAAATCAATCAATCGATTGATTTAATCAATTATTCCGCTCCCTTAAATTTGCACTGTCAAAAAAGTCACTATGTCAGAAAAAGAAGAGAACATACTGCTTCATGCAGAAAGGCTTTTTGCCCGGAACGGGTTTAACGGAACGTCCACCCGGGAAATAGCCAACGCCGCCCGGGTCAACATTTCCATGCTGTCCTATTACTTTGGCTCAAAGGAAAAGCTCCTGGAGAAAATTTTTGAATTCCGGATGAAAGAGGGGCTGAATTATGCCTATAAGGTAATCGAAACAGCTGAGTACAACAGCTTTGAAAAGCTGATGCGCATTGTAGACCAGTATATTGAAAGGGTTCAAAAACACCGTAACTTCCACCGGATATTCCAGAGAGAATTATTAAACCAGAAAAATGAGCAGACCCTTGATTACCTGAGGGAAAACAAAAGGATGTTTCTCCAGATTTACGAAAAGCTGATCGAGGAAGGCCATCAGAACGGTATTTTCACTAAAAGGCCTCACCCGGCTTTGCTGCAGACCACTGTAGCCGGAATTCTCTTTAATTCTGTTAATTCATTTCCCATTTACAAAGAATTTTACCACGGTGACGACACATTTGATACCGAATACATTGCTCTGCTGAAAGATCACATTAAAAACATTTTAACCTACTTACTTGGATATGAACAAGCTTTTTAGCCTGGTTTTTATTTTACTGGCATTTCCTCTCTATGCCCAGGAAACCCGTAATCTTACACTTGAAGAGGCCGTTTCCCTCGGACTGCAGGCTTCAAAAACGCTCCTGTCGGACCAGGCCCGTATAGAAGCCGCCACGGCCGATTACGTAGCGGCCCGTAACCGTCAGCTCCCTGATTTCAAGCTTTCAGGCACAGGCATGGCGCTGACCAATGCCACCGTTCACATGAAAATGCAGAGCGAACAGGGAGAAGCGGGGAAAGCTCCTAAGGTCAACTCCGCTTTACTGGCCAATGCATCTGTCTCTTACCCGCTCTACACAGGCGGCAAAACGGCGTATGCCGTAGAGTCAGCCCGTTACCTGGAACAGGCTTCCCGGCTTCAGATGGAAAATAACAAAACCGCGGTGGCTTACAACATTGCCGCTGCGTATAATAACCTGTTCAAGGCCGGGCAGGCGCTGACCGTACTGACGGAGAATCTCAGGGCCTCACAGCAACGCGACCGCCAGTTCCTCGATTTTGAAAAAAATGCTATCCTGGCCCGGAATGACCGGCTCAAAGCCAGCCTTCAGACTTCCAACATTGAACTGCAGCTGCTGGATGCCCAAAACAACTATGACCTGGCTACCGTCTATATGGATCTGTTGCTGGGTTTGCCGGAAACCACCCGGCTGACCCTGGATTCTGCCTACATTTCCGACTCTCAGGAGCTTCCCGGGCCGGCCTATTTCCTTGACCGGGCCCTCGAAAACAGGAAAGATCTCCAGGCCCTCAATTACAGCCGGCAGGCAGCCCAAACCCACATCCGCTCGGCCCGTGCCGAAGCTCTGCCCACGGTTATGCTGACCGGGGGCTACATAGCGGCTGAGGTACCCAACCTGGTTTCAGTGATCAATGCTGCCAATATCGGCCTGGGAGTTCAGTACAGCCTGGATAACCTTTGGAAGAAAAATTCAAGGCTCCTGCAGGCACAGGCAAAAGAAAAGCAGCTCCTCAGTGAAAATGACCTTTTAAACGACCAGATCCGGTTAGACATCAACCGGGATTATCTTACCGTGCAGACGGCCCGTAAGCGCACCGGGGTCTTACAGAATATGGTGGATCAGGCCGACGAGAATTACCGGATCACTTTTAACAAGTACAATAACGGGCTGGCCACCATGACCGAGCTTCTGGATGCCGACGCCGCCCGTATAGCCGCCAAAATCAATATGCTTAACGCCCGGGCCGATGCCGCCCTGGCTTATAAAAAATTACTTCAGACTACAGGAATATTTTAAACCGATATAAATCAATGGAAAACCAACCCAAAAAGAGACGTTCCGTACTCTTTCCCGTAATTCTTATTGTCCTTGCCCTTGGAGGAGCCGCCTACGGGTACCATATTTTTGACTACCGTTCAAAGCACGAAGCTACCGATGACGCCCAGATCGCTTCGAATATGGCTCCCGTGGTCTCACGCATTTCCGGTTACGTGGAAGCCGTTAGGGTGAAAGATAACCAGGCGGTTCATAAAGGGGACACCCTGGTCATTCTTGACAACAGGGATCAGCAGATCCTGGTTCAGCAGGCCCGGGCAGCCCTGGAAACCGCCCTGAGGAATGTGACTTCCTCACAGGCCGCCACTGCTGCCACTTCAAAAACCGTGAATACTCACAAAGCGGCGATAACTACGGCAGATGCCCAGATAGAAGCCGCGCGTGTAAATGTCTGGAAAACCACAGAAGACCTGAAAAGGTATGCCAATCTCATCAAAGACCGCTCTATCACCCAGCAGCAGTATGAGCAGGCGCTGGCAGCAAAAGAAACCGCTGAAAAGCAGCTGGAGGTGCTGATCGGGCAGAAAGGCCAGGTAGTACAGCAAACCGGCGCCGCTGAGTCCCAAACAGTAGCCAGCTCCGCCCAGATCAATGTGGCCAAGGCTATGGTAAAGCAGCGTGAAGCCGACCTGGCCAACGCCCTTCTGAATTTATCCTACACGATCATCGTAGCCCCTGAAGATGGTTTTGTATCGAAAATTCCCGTACAGTCCGGGCAGTTTGTTCAGGCCGGAGCCCAGCTTTTCAGCCTGGTCAGAAGTAACGAAAAATGGGTGGTAGCCAACTTCAAGGAGACCCAGCTTTCCAGGATGCTGGAAGGACAAAAAGCAGAAATAGAAATTGATGCCTTTCCCGGCCGGAAATTTGAAGCACAGATCACTTCTTTCTCTCCGGCCACCGGATCTTCATTTTCACTGCTGCCTCCTGATAATGCTACCGGTAACTTTGTTAAAGTGGTTCAGCGGGTTCCTGTGCGGCTCGACTTCGTGCATCCAGACCAGGAAATCATAGCAAAGCTGAGAGCAGGAATGAATGTTCATGCCGAAGTCTCCTTACAGTAAATTTCCTGCCGGAACTAAAATATGCAACAGGATTCTTTAATAGAATACGGCTCCAGAAGGGTGATTATCACGGTCACCACCATTTTGTGCGCTTTGCTGGAAATCGTTGATTCCACCATTGTCAATGTGGCCCTGAATGAGATGAAAGGTAACCTGGGCGCCACCCTTTCAGAGGTAGCCTGGGTGATTACCGCCTATGCCATCGGAAACGTGATTATAGTACCCATGACCAGCTGGCTCTCGCAGCAATTCGGAAGAAGAAATTATTACGCAGCATCTGTGGTGCTTTTTACCCTTTGCTCCTTTCTCTGCGGCAATGCCACCAATATCTGGGAGCTGGTTTTTTTCCGTTTCCTGCAGGGAATCGGCGGCGGAGCGCTCCTCGTAACCTCCCAAACCATCATTACGGAATCCTACCCCATAGAAAAAAGAAGCATGGCCCAGGCCATTTACGGCCTGGGAGTGATCATTGGCCCTACTTTGGGCCCGCCGCTGGGAGGCTATATCGTAGATAATTACAGCTGGCCGTATATTTTTTATATTAACATTCCCATTGGCATTGCCGCTACCATCCTTACGCTTCAGTTTGTGAGGAGTCCGAAATATGCTGAAAAAAGAAAAGCACGGGATGTGGACTGGCCTGGAATTTTCCTCTTGTCGGCCTTTGTAGGTTCGCTCCAGTTTATCCTGGAAAAAGGGCATGAAGAAGACTGGTTTGAAAGCAGAACTATCGTGGCTCTAGCCATTGTCTCCGTTCTGGGGCTAATCCTGTTTCTGTGGAGAGAGCTGACTTTCAAATACCCTATTGTAGAGCTGAGAGTATTGAAAAACGGTAACCTGCGGATCGGTACTGTAATGTCTTTTATCCTGGGATTCGGCCTGTACGGTTCTACTTTTATCGTACCCTTATATACACAGAGTATCCTGGGCTGGAGCGCACTGCAGTCGGGCGCACTGATGATTCCGGCCGCCCTGACCACCGCGGTAATGATGCCCTTTATAGCCCGGCTGTTATCAAAAGGCGCCCGGCAGCAGGTGCTGGTAGCCATAGGGTTGAGCCTGTTTTTTGTATACAGCTTCTGGGGATATAAGGTGCTTACGCCGGATACGGGCCGGGATGATTTCTTTTGGCTGCTCATGGTGAGAGGAGCCGGGCTGGGACTGCTCTTTATTCCGATCACTTCACTTTCTCTCAGCACCCTGAAAGGAAAAGAAATCGGGGAAGGGGCTGCATTTACCGGCATGATGCGCCAGTTGGGCGGGTCGTTCGGCATTGCGGTAATCAGCACTTTCATCTCCAACCAGACCGTTAAACATTCCGCCTACCTGTCAGAGCACATCAGCACCTTTGATCCGGATGTACAACAGCGGATTGCCGCCATTAAAACCGGTTTTATCGCCAAAGGCATGCCGCCCGATATAGCCCTGTCGTCTGCGCACCAGTCGCTGCAGTATTCAGTGATGAAACAGGCTACGGTACTTTCCTATATGGATGTCTTTCTTTATCTGGGCCTGCTTTTTCTTGCCTGCGTTCCCTTTGTACTTTTTGTAAAGCAGCGCAAAAGTAAAGAGAAGGCAGCCCTTAGCGAAATGATGCATTAAGCCGCCCGGAAAAGATCTGATCCCCTGAGCCGGTGTGACCCGGCTTGCGCGGCCCGTCGAAGGGCCTAGCGGGTCCACACCGGCTCAGGGGAACATCAAACGGCTGCTTTGGCCTGCCTGTGTTCTCCCTCACAATAACATTTTCACCTTCTTCCTACCCGACTGATTTTTAATTCATTACATTTGGAATAAAATAGATCACCCCTGAATGTTCCAGCACTATGGTCAGGTACGAGAAACTCCCTCCTCCGTAGCACCTGATTCCTTATGTGGAATGCTTTTATGCCGGGGAAATCACCTCCGTAAATTCCGGTTCCCTCCTGCTGGAATCGCCGCCTAACGGGTTTACCTCTATCGTTTTTAATTGCGGGCATCCCTATGAAGTAGCTGTGGGCACCCAAAATTATTCTTCTACCCACCGGTCTTTCATTACCGGTCAGGCTTCCCGGAATTACTTTTTCCGGATACGCCGGCCTATCGGGCAGGTGGGCATTGTGTTTCATCCCACAGCCATTGCCGGCCTCTTCGGACTGCCCATGTATGAATTTACCGACGAGCGTCATGAACTGACAGCCGTATTGGGAAGTGAGATCAGTACTTTACAACAAAAGATCGAGGATTCCGCCGGTACATCCCAACGGATCTCTCACCTGGTTCAGTTTTTGAATACCCGGCTACTCCGCCGTGATTGCCGGCAGGATCGTACCGACTATGCCGCCCGGCTGATTGTTGAGCGCAAGGGAATGATCCATATGAATACGCTTATGGATAACCTCTGCATTTCAAAACGGCAGTTCGAAAGACAATTCCTGTCCAAAGCAGGGGTAAGTCCGAAGCATTATGCCCGGATCAGGAGAATCGGCTACCTGCGTAGTCTGATGGCCTCCCGGAAATGGGAAATCAGAGACTGGGCTGACCTGATCTGCCAGATGGGTTATTATGATCAGTCGCATTTCATACGGAATTTTTGTGCGTTTACGGGGAAGTCGCCCTCCCAGTACCTGAAAAATAACAAAGAGCTGGCCCGCTTTCTTTCCTCATTTTGAAAATGTCGTTTTTTTACAATCATAAGCGCAAAACACTCCTGACTTTTGAACCATTAAACGAACGAGAATTATGAAACCTGTAACCACCCGGAGTTCTACGATACTGACAAGAAATTGATAATACCATTGATGCCGATGAGGTCACCTGTAAAGTAAGCCTGTTTGGTACCCAGGCAAAAAATTTTCCGGGGGGGGGCCTTCCAAAGGACTGAAGTTTGAAAGCGACCACATTTTTTTTTCCGGTTTGACGAAGCGGACAGGATCAACCATATCCGTATCAGCTGGGATCACCCGGATTTTTGCCGGCAGCTGGGTGTAAACTAACCCCCTTTTTAATAGATCTGAGCTGTGAGCCCGGAGACAGGCACGCCTTTATCCGGCTTATAGCGTATAACCCCTTTAATCTATGAAAACAAGACTAAATATACTTGCAGCAGTACTGGTGCTGTCATGCGCTTCACCGGAACGGAATAAGCAGCCGGCATTCGATGCCGCACGGGAAACGGAAGCTATTCATGAGGTGATCAACCGTGAAACCGATATTTTTTTTGCCGGCAACTATGAAGAATGGAAGAAAACCTGGAAGCAATACAATGCAGATAAGACCGAAAAGCTGTACTTCGTGAGCCACGAAACCCGTTTAATGCAAAAAGAACCGGACGGATGGAAAATCGTAAACGTATCTGCATTCTGGGACAGCAGGCATGCCATTCCTGCTGACAGCCTGAAGAAGCCGGGTTAAGAAACTCTTCTGCATGAATTCTCCGGATCTCCGGGGCCTGACCTGCCGGCATACCGGAACAGGTCAGGAGCTTTAATCCCCTCTCCTAGAGGTCTTCCAGTATCTTTTCGGGAATGATCTTCTTCATGACCGGCTTCAGGTTTTCTTCCACTCCCAGCACCTTCCACTCGCTGAGGCCGGGAGTTTTCAGGGCCAGCATACTTTTCTTCGTCTTGATCCGGAACTTCATTTCTTCCGGTATATAGGTCACATTTTCTTCTCCGTACATCTGCTTAAAGACTCCATGAGTCAGTTCTACCGTCTCCTTATCAGGTAACGGGTTACCCTCTGATTCCAGGTACCGGAGGGTCATTACCACCGAATAGTCTACCACGCAATAGCTCACGGTATCCGCGGTTTTTACCGGAGAGATATTCAGAATCCGGGAGTCTGTCAGCAGAATTTCAAACGCCGGATCATTAAATGATTTATCCATGATCTCTACCATCAGGTGGCGTGGATAGAGGGTAAAGAATCCCGGATACATATAATCCATGATCCGCTCCGAGTCTTTGGCCTCTGCCAGCCGGAGATACTCGTCCAGGGTTTTCCGGAGATCATCCTGAGCTGCAGTAGAGAATGAGAGAATAAAAAGCAGCGGAATAAGAAATCTTTTCATGTGTATAAATTTTAGCTTTCAGCCTTAAGCCGTTCCAAATATAAAGCCATTCTGCTCAAAGTTCATGCATATACGGTGTGCTTTTATGAACCCGGCCATTCCTTTTACAGGACCGGTCTCCCGATCTGACTTCTCCCTTTTTTTCGCTTTTTAAAATCCCCTTTTCAGGGGATTGATTCCCTTTTGCCCGCCCGCTAGCTTTGTTCTGTCAAAAAATTTTCCACGGTTAATCAAATTCAGCAATGAAAAAATTTCTCCTGATGGGTCTTCTTTTTATTAGTCTGGTAGCAGGATGCAAAAAAGATAAAGACCCCGCACCTGAGCTTGCAGCCAGGGCATCCGGCACCTTTACCGCCACTAAATTTATCTATGGTGGTGTGAACATTCCGTTGGTTAGCGGAACAGAATTAACCATCATTTTGCAGAAAGCTACTGCCGAAACCATTAACGCCACCCTGAAAGCAAAGATTGAAGGGGAAGTACTGCCTGACGAGTCAGTAGGACCGCTGACGGTTAAGGATGCCGGCAGCAGCGGAGTGGACCTCTACGAAGGCAGTAGCCGCGTAGGTAACCTGAGCAAAGACAATCAGCTTACCCTCTCCGGAAATTCAGACGGCTTTTTTTTCGAAATCATTGCTCAAAAGCAATAAGGCTTTCGGCACAGATCTCCTAAACGTGGCGGCCTGAAAAAGACAAGCCGGCGATAGCAGCGATGTTCCGCATCAGGATATTCTTTTCAGGCAGCCCCTGTTATATACTTACTCCAGACCCTAAATATGACCGCTCAACTGTCTTTCCGTTATGTTTATACTATAAAATTTCTCAAACCCGATTCTTTATTTAACTTTGATCCCGCATTTAAACTTAAACTGCGTAATCAAAGATGAAAAAAGGAACGTTACTGTTAATTGGTGTGATCGCTCTGTTCGGAGTTTATGCCTGCAGTTCCTATAACGGGCTGGTAGGTAAAGACAACCTAGTTCAAAAAGCATGGGGAGAAGTACAAAACCAGTATCAGCGGAGAGCCGACCTGATCGGTAACCTGGTAAAAACGGTTCAGGGCGCTGCCGACTTCGAAAAAAGTACCCTTACGGATGTGATCAATGCCCGGGCGGCTGCCACCCAGATCAAGCTGGATGCCAATGACCTGACCCCTGAAAATATGGCAAAATTTGAGGCAGCACAAAGCCAGCTGAGCGGCTCACTCAGTCGTTTACTGGTGGCTGTAGAACAATATCCGCAACTGAAGGCCAACCAGAACTTCCTGGAATTACAGGCTCAGCTGGAAGGTACCGAGAACCGTATTACCGTAGCACGGAAAGATTTCAATGAGGCTACCGCTGACTATAACCTTGCCGTAAGAACCTTCCCTGCCAACCTGATGGCCGGTATCTTCGGGTTCTCACAAAAAGAACTGTTTAAAGCCACGGAAGCGGCACAGACAGCACCGGATGTGAACTTTAAGTTCTAGTGAACAAATTAACAGTGAACAGTTGTAGCAGACTTCACTGTTCACTGTTAGCTATTCACCGCTCACTATTTACGGTTAGTTGTTCACTTTTAGTTGTTCACTTATAAGCATGTACATCCTAAGCGAAATACAGCAGAAAAACATCGTTCATGCCATTCATGAGGCGGAAGAGCTCACTTCAGGTGAGATCAAAGTGCACGTGGAGGAGCATTGTCCCACCCCCAGCCCGATAGACCGGGCAGCTGAGGTATTCCGGTATTTATCGCTGGATAAAACGGCACTAAGAAACGGTGTGCTGATTTACCTTGCCTATGAAGATCACAAGTTTGCCATTATCGGCGACGAAGGGATCAATCAGAAGGTAGGTCAGGATTTCTGGAACAGTGAGCTGGAGATTCTGCGTGAAAATTTCAGTATCAACGACTTTGAGAACGGCTTCATCCGGGCAATAGAAGAAGCCGCCAAAAAACTGCAGGAGCATTTTCCCGCGGGAGGAGCCAATGAAAATGAGCTTCCCAACGACATAAGTTTTGGATAATGAGAATCAGATATATTATACTGCTGTTTTTAAGCCTGAACGTCTTCGCCCAGGATATTCCCGAAAAACCTAACCCGCCCCGGCTGGTCAACGACTTCGTAGGTGGCCTCCTGAACGATGCGCAGATCAGTGCTCTCGAAAACAAACTGACCGCCTACAACGATTCCACTTCTACACAGATTGCCGTGGTGATCGTTAAAAGCACCGAACCCTATGACATAGCCGATTATGCCCTGCAACTGGGCCGGAAATGGGGGGTGGGACAGGAAGGAAAAAATAACGGCATCGTGCTTCTGTGGGCTCCGGGCGACAGGAAAGTAACCATCCAGACAGGCTACGGAATGGAAGGGGCGCTCCCTGATATTTACGCCAAGAGGATCATCAGCAACATCCTAGCCCCGAATTTCAAAGATCTTCAATATTACGAAGGCCTGGATCAGGCAACTTCGGCTATCATCAACTACGCCAAAGGTGAATACAAGGCAGAACCCAAAGAAGACGACTTTCCTGCCGGGATGATATTTTTATTCTTCCTGATCGTCATTATCTTTATCATTATCGCCTCCCGGAACAAGGGCGGCGGTAACCGCGGCGGGGGCAGGAGCATCCTGAACGATACCAGCTGGCCGTATACCACGTATACCGGCTGGGGGCGGCAGTCAGGCCATTGGGGCGGCGGCGGATTTGGCGGTGGTTTCGGTGGAGGCAGTCGTGGCGGCGGTTTTGGTGGTTTTGGAGGCGGAAGCTTCGGGGGAGGCGGTGCGAGCGGAAACTACTGAGAACAGTGAATAATGAAGAGTGAACAATGAATAACTAACAGTGCTGGTTATTATTCACTGTTCACTCTTTTTCCAAAGTACTTCAACCCTCTCCTCACTCCGTCCAGATTAGCTACGCCGGGCAGAAAACCCCATTCTTCATAGCCGGCTTTTTCAAAAAGACGTATACTGGGGACATTGTGTTCAAAAATAAGTCCAACGATGGTTTCTATACCCAGGCCGGGGGCTTTTTCAATCGCAAAGTCAAGTATTCTCCTGCCTAATCCCCGCCCTCTTACCGATTCATCCAGGTAAAGGCTTATTTCAGCTGTAGCATCATAGGCGTAGCGGCTGTGAAAAGGCTGAAATCCCAGCCAGCCTATAATTCTGCCGTTTTCCTCCACTACCCATAACGGGCGTTTACCCGGCGTATGGCGGTCAAACCATTCTTTCCTGCTTTCCACAGATACAGGGGTGAGATCTGCCGTAACCAACCGGGAGGGGATAGTAGAATTGTATATCCTCACTATCTCCTCCAGGTCTTCAGCTACCGCAAACCGGAAATCAATATTCGTCATTCAGACCAAAGATCGGCTTGTTGGTTTTCCATTTTCCACGGGTAAAATCCGGAATTTCTACCGGCGAGCTGCCACGCGCAATAGACATTTCTGACAAAGGACTGATAGCCGACCACGCTGCCGCGTCGTATACATCCATTGGCGGAGCTACCTTGCGTTTGATCGATTCTACAAAGGCCCGCAATACAAAATAGTCAATCCCTCCATGGCCGGCATTCTTAGCGGTTTCCTCAAATTTTTTCCACAGCGGGTGGTCATATTCTTTCTGGTATTTTTCGAACGGTTCCCACTGGTGCGGTTTCGGACTTTTACCTTCCAGGTAGATCATATCGTTGTCGTCCATCCAGATACCTTCCGTACCCTGTGCCCTGAAGCAGAGAGAATAAGGCCGGGGAAGGTTCGTATCGTGGATAATCACGATGTTCTCCCCATTTTCACACTGAACAGAGGTGGTCACAATATCTCCCAGCTTGAATTTCACCTTGGCATTAGGGTGATCCTGGCCGCCTTTATCTACAATATACTTGTGCAGTCCTTTGGCGCTGGTAGCCATGGAAGTCAGGTAATTGAATTTATTTCCCCGGTTAATGTTCATCCAGTGCGCCACCGGACCCAGTCCGTGCGTAGGATACAGGTCACCGTTACGGTCCACCGAATGCTGTGTTCTCCACCGCGCTTCGGAAAAGCCTTTTTCCCCGAACTCCACTCCGCCACCGTAGGCCTGCTTTCCGTTATTGAATTTTACTTCACGAAGATCATGCTGGTATCCGCAATGCCCATACTGGATATCTCCGAAAAGCCCCTTGCGCACCATATTGAGCACGGCCATCACGTCTCTGCGGTAACAAACGTTTTCCAGTATCATACAATGGCTTCCCGTCTCTTCAAACGTATTGACCAGATCCCATGACTCCTGAAGGGTAACTGTAGCCGAAACCTCCACTGCCGTGTACTTACCGGCCCGCATGGCATCAACGCTCATGGGTACGTGCAGCTCCCAGGGAGTAGCAATCACCACACCGTCAATGTCGTCGCGTTTCAAAAGGTTCAGGTAATCGGTTTCATTCTTAGAGTACGCCACGGCTTCCTTTCTTCCCTTCTTCCTGATCATCTCCTGTGACCGGCGGATCGCATCCGGGTCAATGTCACAAAGGGCCACCACTTCCACATCATCACTGTTGATAGCTACATTAAGATGATTTCTTCCACGCAGACCCACCCCGATAAAACCAAGTCTAACCTTATCCATCTTCGGTTTATCATTATACATGGAATGACCCATAAACGGGATCGTACTACCCGCTACGGTAGTCTGAATGAAATTACGTCTGTTCATACGTGTTTTGTTTAATTGTTCGGTTTGAGCAATAAATATAGGAAGAGAATAAATGAATAAAATAAAAAAGCCTTGTTTATTGTGTATTTTTGCTTCGCAAAAGCCGAAGGGAGGAAATGATAGATACGCATGCGCACATTTACGATGAGCAGTTTGATACCGATAAATATGAAATGCTGGAGCGCGCCCGCAAAGCAGGCATTGAGCAGATCTGGATGCCGAACTGCAATTCGGAAACTATTCCGCGGATGTACTCCCTGGAAGAGGAGTTTCCAGGCAGATGCCTGGCCATGATGGGGCTGCATCCCTCTTACGTGGACGAACACTTCGAAGAAGAGCTGAGAAGAGTGGAGGAAGAGCTGAACAGAAGAAAATTTATCATGATCGGCGAGATCGGGATCGACTTCTACTGGGATCTCACTTTTACGGCCCAGCAGGAAGCTGCCTTTGTCAGGCAACTGAAACTGGCCCGGGCCTACCAGCTCCCTGTCTGTATTCATTCGCGTAATTCCAAAGATAACTCCCTGAATGCCATTCAGCGGTGCTGTGACCTGATCGAGGCTTTCGGATGGAAAGACCTGCGGGGAATATTTCACTGCTTTTCGGGCAACCACGAAGATGCCGAAAGAGTTACAGGCCTGAATTTCCTGTTGGGCATTGGTGGCGTGGCTACTTTCAAAAACGGCGGGCTTGACCGCTTTCTGGCCGATATTCCCCCGGAAAAAATTGTACTGGAAACCGATGCCCCTTACCTGGCTCCCGTACCTTACCGGGGAAAAAGAAACGAGCCGTCTTACCTCGGGCTGGTGGTTAACCGCCTGGCGGAAATTTACAATACGGATCCGGCGGAAATCCGGACTCTTACGACCCAAACCGCCCTGACCCTGATCCGATGAATCTCCGATTTTTAATGCTGGGGGTACTGTTTGCCGCCCTGTGGGCCTCGGCTTCAGCCGCTGCCAAGCTGGCCCTGCCTTATATTGAGCCACTGCTTATGTTCCAGATCCGTTTCTTCTCTGCAGGCATATTGCTTATTTTCTATGCCGGACTGATCCGGAAAGAGCGTTTACCCCGCGGACGGGAATGGAAGCAGCTTGCACTTTTCGGCTTCCTGAACACCACCCTTTATCTGGGTCTTTTCATTATGGCGCTGAGAGAAATCTCTGCCGGAATAGGCAGTCTTTCCACCTCCACCAATACATTGCTGATCAGCATACTCTCTACTTTCTGGCTGGGTGAAAAGATCCGTCTCCGGCAGTGGCTGGCCGTATTTCTCGGCCTGATCGGCGTGGCTGTCGCATGTTATCCGCTACTCCAGGATCATCACGCCAGCCCCCGTGGCTTACTGCTTATTTTTCTGAGCATGCTTTCCTACTCGGTCGGAACCATTTATTATTCCAAGGTAAAATGGGGGCTGTCACGCTTTACCATTAACGGCTGGCAGGTTTTCATCGGCGGTGTATTTCTCCTTCCTCTCACCCTGTTCTTTCATGAAAGCGGGGCGAGTCAATGGAACACCACGGTACTCTTTTCTATCCTGTGGCTGGTGCTGCCGGTTTCTGTGGCAGCCGTACAGCTGTGGCTCTACTTGCTTAAAACAGATACCGTAAAAGCTTCTTTCTTTCTTTTTCTTTGCCCCATCTTTGGTTTTGTCTATGCCAACCTGCTACTGGATGAGCCGCTCACATTCTATACCTGGGGTGGCACAGCGCTGGTGCTGGGCGGGTTGTACCTGGGAAATAAAAAATAGGGAACAGTGAATGGTGACCGCATCGGCTTCGTTGACGGCAGTACACCTGTTTTGAACCATATCAGGCGTTTTAATTATAACTGCACATAAGATCCTACAAATCAAAACTTATCTGCCTGATATGGTTCTCATAAACACAATTCCTTAGTTTTTTACTTTTATCTTTTATCTTTTCACTTAAATCCCTTACCTTTGCACTCCCAAGAAAAATGAAGGAGGTGTAAAGTATGCTGCATGTACAGGTAAAAGAAAACGAATCAATTGATAAAGCGCTGAAGCGTTTCAAGAAAAAGTTTGAGAAAACGAAAGTACTGAAAGAACTGAGACGTCGTCAGGCATTTGAAAAAGGGTCTGTATCCCGTAGATTCGAAATCCTCCGGGCATCTTACAAGCAAAAGACCTATGGACACATTGACGATTAATCGTCTTTGATCCTGCTTATATTTCGACTAATTTTGTCCTAGATTCATTCAAGGCAAAATTGGTCGATTTTTTTTTATCTTACCTTCAGAACGAAAAGCGGCTGAGCCCGCATACCGTGTCGGGCTACAAAACAGATTTGCTCCAGTTTTCGGATTTCCTGGCCGGGAAATCCGCTGAATCGGCCCGCGCAGACGAGCTCCGCGCCTGGGTGGTGGCCCTGTCGGAAAGCGGGCTTGAAAATACCAGCATCAACCGCAAAATAGCCAGCCTGAGAGCCTTTTATAAGTTCCTGGTCCGGAGAAAAAAGATCAGTAATGACCCCTCCGACCTGCTCAAATCCCTGAAAACACCGAAAAAACTCCCTGTTTTCCTGGAAGAAAAAAATACCGTTAACCTTTTTGAGAAGATCGAATACGAGCCGGGGTTTACGGGAGTGCGCGACAAACTGATCCTGGAATTGCTGTACGGTACGGGAATCCGCCTCTCTGAGCTGATCGGTATCCGTGAAGTCGACGCAGACCAGAACCGGGTAAAAGTATTGGGAAAACGATCCAAGTACCGCATTATCCCCCTCCATGAGACTTTGATAAAACTCCTTCAGCAATACCGTGATCTGAAAAAAGAAAAACCGGCCTGCGCCCATGATTATTTACTGGTCACCGATAAGATGGAACCGCTTTACCCGGTGTTTGTTCAGCGGAAAGTGAAACACTACATCCGCCAGGTAAGCACTCTTCAGAAAAAATCGCCTCACGTATTGCGGCATACCTTTGCCACTCACCTGCTGAACCACGGCGCCGACCTGAACGCCATTAAAGAGCTACTGGGCCACGCCAACCTCTCCGCCACCCAGATCTATACGCACAATTCGATCAGTAAACTGAAGGAGGTATTCAAGAAGGCGCATCCGAAAGCGTAAATCCTAAATCCAAAGGCTTTTAGCACAACATCAATAAAAACCTTAACTTTGCCGTCATTTCTAACTAACTCAATATATGAAGAAACTTCTTTTGGTTTTGGTCCTCCTGGTGAATCAGCTTCAGGCCCAGGAAACAAAATACAACTCTTCGGATGTATTCAGCCCGCTTACCCATTACCTCCCCGGAAACAAATACCGGAGCGCTTCGGGCCAGCCGGGACCGGAATATTGGCAGAACCGGGCCGATTATCATATCAGGGCAAACCTGGACACCGCAAAGAACGGGGTATCGGGAGAGGTAAGCATTACCTATACCAACAACTCGCCGGATGAGCTTACCTTTATCTGGCTTCAGCTGGATCAGAATAAGTTCAGGCAGGATTCCCGCGGAAACAGTGTTACACCCCTGAATATAGGCCGGTACGGTGTAAAAGGATTTGACGGCGGATACCGGCTCTCACAGATCAAAGCGGAAAAAGCTACCTCAGGTTCTGCTCCGAAAGGCAACGTGGTAAAAGGACGGAAATCCGTACTGGCCGACTCCTTTCTTGATGATACGCGTCTGCAGGTTTTTCTGACCGAGCCGCTTAAAAAAGGAGAAAAGGTAGTGATCTCCATGAATTTTGATTTCCTTATTCCACAGAACGGGGCAGACAGAATGGGCCTTTACAACGCTCAGAACGGCACCATATATCAGGTGGCGCAGTGGTTTCCGCGTGTGGCCGTTTATGATGACATCCGCGGCTGGAATACCACACCTTACCTGGGCGCAGGAGAGTTTTACCTCGAGTACGGCGATTACACCTTTGAGATTACCGTTCCGCGGGATCACATCGTGGTGGCTTCGGGTGAGCTGACCAATTCCAGAGAAGTACTGACGGCCGCCCAGATTCAGCGATTGGCGCAGGCCCGGAATTCTGATAATACCCAGTACATCATTGATAAGGAAGAAGCGGGGAAACCCTCGGCACGTCCGTCCGGAAACGGTAACCTGACCTGGAAGTTTTCCTGTAAAAACACCCGCGACGTAGCCTGGGCCAGCTCCAGGACCTTTGTATGGGATGCCGCCCGGATCAACCTGCCTTCAGGTAAAAAAGCACTGGCACAATCGGTTTATCCGGCTGAGATCGGCGACAATGACGCCTGGGGCCGCTCCACCGAATATACCAAATTCAGCATCGAGTTTTATTCCGGCTGGCTGATGGAATACCCCTATCCTGCCGCTACCAACGTGGCCGGCATTGTAGGCGGAATGGAATACCCCGGTATTGTTTTCTGCAGTGCCCGCTCACGGAAATCGGGCCTTTTCGGGGTGACTGATCATGAGTTCGGCCATATCTGGTTCCCGATGATCGTAGGTACCGATGAGCGCCGATATGCCTGGATGGACGAAGGACTGAACACCTATATCAACTCGCTGGCAATAAAAGCCTTTAATAACGGGGAGTATTATGCCCGGAGCTCTACCGCCAACCTTGCGCGTTACATGTCGGTATCCAAATCCATTATGAACACGCCTGACGCCATACCCGAAAGAGAACTGGGCGTGCTGGCCTACTTCAAACCTTCTATGGGGCTGACCATGCTGGCGGATGCCATAGTCGGTGAAGAACGTATGAAAATGGCGCTGCGGGAGTACACCCGGAGATGGGCTTATAAGCACCCCACCCCGTTTGACTTTTTTAACACCCTGGAAAATGTGCTGGGTGAAGACCTGGGATGGTTCTGGAAAAGCTGGTTTACTAACGGCTACAAGATTGACCAGGCCGTTAAAAGCGTGAAATATGTAAAGGATAATGCGGCGAACGGGGCTATTATCGAAATTGAAAACCTGAACCAGATGCCAATGCCCGTAGAAGCTGAGGTAAAAGAGAAAGGCAAAGATGCAGTAATTGTACGGCTTCCGGTAGAAATATGGCAGAAAGGAAACACCTGGTCTTTTGAATTCCCTTCTACAGCCGAGCTGGAATCGGTCAGGCTGAACCCAAGGGGAATTTTACCCGACGTAGATGATAAAAATAATGCCTGGAAGCCTTAAGCGCTCTGGATAATACTTAAAATCCGGTTGACCTGGTTCTCACGATCCTGGTCGCCGGATTTTTGATAAGCAAACGCCAGGTTCGTCAGAACCCGCATCACAATCTCGATATGGGAACAGGCCTGGTAATACTCCTTCCGGGGTTCCAGGTTCATATGCTTCAGGTAATCATCAATGTCTTTCCGGTAAAAGATCTGGCCTTTGTTAAATGCATTAACATAGAATTTATGCCCCGGAAAATCAAAAATCATCACAAACAGGTTTGGCAGGTTCACTCCGTATAACGGGATATCGAGCTTCTGTGCCAAAAGAATGTAGAGGCAGCTCAGGGTCACGGGATTTCCCTTTTTTGTTTCCAGAACCTGGTTAAACAATGAATTCTGCGGAGCATGAAAGTTTTTTACATTCGGCTCAAACCCTATCCGCTCAAAAATAATGTTGTTCATCACCTGCAGCAGGTCTGCAGGGTGCATACCTTCCTGGGTGAGCAGCCAGATATCCATATACATCTTATTGATCTCCGCCCTCATTTTCTCGATGCGGTTTTCCGGATAGGCAATGCGTGAGATCAGCCAGAGACCCCGAAGCAGGTCCTCCCCTCCGTGCGCCGTCCATTCTTTTATATCCAGCAGCAGCGAGTCGGTCTGAAGGTCCTGGAGAAGAAATCCTATATTGCTCTGGATCACGGGGTTCTCCTCATAATGATCCCATTCTCTTTCCAGCAGGGGAATAGCTTCCTGGCCCAGGCCCTTTATCTTATCCCGGATCATACCCACCACTTCCCCGTCTGAATCGTCGAGCAGAGAAACCATCGCTTTGAAGTCCCGGATATTCATGAGCTATTCGTTTTACAGGTCAATAATAACATACGCCCTCTTAAAACCAAACAATTTTTTTAAAACATTTATTTAGATGTTAACTTTGCAGAAAAACAACGCGAATGAATATACTGGTCACAGGCGGAGCCGGATTTATCGGATCCCATACGGTGGTAGAACTGATAGAAGCGGGCTATTCCCCTGTTATTGTGGATGACCTCAGCAACTCCGACCCTTCGGTGCTTACCGGGCTGAAGAATATCCTGGGCAAAGACATTCCCTTTTATCAGGAAGACTGCAATGATTATGTAAAGATGAGCAAAGTGGTTCAGCGGCATAATATAGAAGGCATCATCCATTTCGCCGCCTTCAAGGCGGTGGGAGAATCTGTGGCCGAGCCCCTGAAATATTATCAGAATAATATTGGCTCCCTGCTGAATATTCTGAACGTCATGAAAGCCAATAATGTCAGGAACCTGGTGTTCAGCTCTTCCTGTACGGTATACGGCCAGGCCGATGTGATTCCGGTAACCGAAAATACACCCAAGAAAAAAGCGGAATCTCCGTATGGCAATACCAAAGCCATTGCCGAAGACATCCTGGAAGATTCCATAAAGGCCGGCCTGGATTTCGGTATTATTTCGCTCCGTTACTTTAACCCCGTAGGCGCTCATCCTTCGGCTGAAATCGGCGAACTCCCCTTAGGTGTCCCTAATAACCTGGTCCCTTATATCACACAGACCGCCGCCGGGATACGGGAAAAACTAACAGTATTCGGCAATGATTATGATACCCCGGACGGTTCCAATGTACGCGACTTCATTCATGTGGCAGACCTGGCCAAGGCCCACGTTTCAGCCCTTGGCCTGCTCCGTAAGCATACCGATGCGCCATACTACAACGTTTTTAATATCGGTACGGGCCAGGGAAATACCGTTCTGGAGGTAATAGATACCTTCGAAAAAGTCAATCAATTGAAAGTCAACTATGAAATCGGCCCGAGAAGACCGGGCGACGTAGTTAAAATATACGGAAACGTAGAGAAAGCTGCCACGGAAATGAACTGGAAAGCCGAAAAAACCCTCGAAGAAAGCATGAAAGATGCATGGAGATGGCAGAAAAAAATCAGCAATTTATGAAGAAACACATTCTGATCACAGGCGGAGCCGGGTTTATCGGCTCGCACGTAGTACGACTTTTTGTTACCCGGTATCCGGATTACAGGATCATTAACCTCGATAAGCTTACCTACGCAGGTAACCTGGAAAATCTCAAGGATATTGAGAATGAGCCCAACTATGTTTTCGAACACGGTGATATTGTGGACGAAGCGTTTGTTAACGGCCTTTTTGAAAAATACCCTGTTGACGGGGTCATCCACCTGGCGGCTGAGTCGCACGTGGACCGGTCTATTACTGATCCTATGGCCTTTGTGCGCACCAATGTGATAGGTACCTGTAACCTGCTCAATGCTGCCAAAAATGCATGGAAAGGCAATTACGAAGGGAAACGTTTCTATCACGTCTCTACGGATGAAGTATACGGCGAGCTTCATGACCCCGAAGAATTCTTCGTGGAAACCACTCCCTATGATCCGCGTTCTCCATATTCCGCCTCCAAGGCCAGTTCTGATCATTTCGTGAGGGCATATCACAATACCTACGGACTTCCCGTAGTGATCTCCAATTGCTCGAACAACTACGGTCCGAATCACTTCCCGGAGAAGCTTATTCCGCTGATGATCAATAATATACGCAACAAAAAACCACTTCCGGTATACGGGAAAGGGGAAAATGTGCGCGACTGGCTCTTTGTAAAAGACCATGCCCGGGCGATTGATGTGATCTTCCATAACGGGAAAAACGGCGATACCTATAACATTGGGGGGAACAATGAATGGAAGAATATTGACCTGGTACACCTGCTCATCGGGCTGATGGACAAAAAGCTGGGAAATCCCGAAGGCGAAAGTACCCGGCTGATTACCTATGTCACTGACCGCGCCGGACATGACCTTCGTTACGCCATTGACGCCACCAAGCTAATGACCGAGCTGGGATGGAGCCCGTCAGTTACATTTGAAGAAGGCCTCGCCCAAACCGTTGACTGGTATTTTGATAACTGGCACTGGATTGAAAACATCACCAGCGGAGAATATCAGAAGTATTATGAAGAGATGTACAAAGCTTAATTACAAATCTCTGTGATCGGGCATCAGGCGGTTGATGAATAAATTCGTTGATCGTCAATGGTCAATCGTAAATTTTATATACATGAAAGGAATTATTCTGGCCGGAGGGAGCGGCACACGACTTCATCCCCTGACCCTGGCGGTGAGTAAACAGCTTATGCCGGTTTATGACAAACCCATGATTTACTACCCCCTTTCCATCCTCATGCTTTCGGGGATTAATGAGATCCTGATCATCTCCACTCCCCATGACCTGCCCCATTTCAGGAAGCTGCTGGGTGACGGGTCACAGGTAGGCTGCCGGTTTGAATATGCGGAGCAGCCCAGCCCTGACGGACTGGCACAGGCCTTCATCATCGGGGAAGAGTTTATCGGGAAAGACAAGGTGGCGCTTGTTCTGGGTGATAACATCTTTTACGGCAGCGGGCTGAGCAAACTGTTACAGTCGTGCTCAGATCCTGACGGCGGTACTGTATTTGCTTATCCCGTACATGACCCTGAAAGATATGGTGTGGTGGAATTCGACAAAGAATTCAATGCCCTGAGTATAGAAGAAAAGCCGCAAAATCCGAAAAGCAATTATGCCGTGCCGGGCCTCTATTTTTACGACAATACGGTGGTGGAAATAGCCAAAAATATACAGCCCTCACCCCGTGGTGAGCTGGAGATCACCGATGTCAACAAAGTGTACCTGGCCGAGGGAAAATTAAAAGTAGGTGTTATGAACCGGGGAACCGCCTGGCTGGATACCGGTACTTTTGCTTCCCTGATGCAGGCCGCGCAATTCGTACAGGTGATCGAGGAAAGACAGGGGCTTAAAATCGGCTGTATTGAGGAGATTGCCTACCGAATGAATTTTATTGATGCAGAACAGCTTGGAAAAATAGCCCAACCTCTGGTGAAGTCGGGCTACGGGCAATATCTGCTGAATTTACTGAAGTAATCCAGTGAACAACTAACAGTGAACAGTGAATGAAAAATTACAGAACATTCAGCATATAGGTATGTTCCTCCACTGTTAGCTGTTAACTATTAGTTGTTAACTGCAATCACCATCCGTCATCTGCTACTTTCTTCGCCGGTTTGGGCGCTGCCTTGGGCTTCACCGGTGCCTGGTTTTTCACCACGGTGCCGCCACCCGCTATATTCAGCTCATCATCCAGCTCTACCCTTGAATATACCCGGCTGACTATTTTCCATTCCCCCCCCACTTTTAACAGGTTCAGAAAATCGATGATCTTATTGGTGGCGTAGGCGGTCTCCGTGATAGCGGTAGCTGCATTATTGGCGTAACTTACAGAAAGCACGCGGGTAGTTCTTTCCATCTTCTGATTAGGCTTGATTTTGGAAGCCAGGTTCTCTACCGTCATGCCGGTCACCCCGTTATTTCCTACTGCCTTCTGAACTGCATCCCGCAGAAAGGCCCCTTTAAAACGCTCCACCTCTCCGTTGGTTCCTCCTTCCAGGAAGTCGCTCAGCGTATTATTAATCAGCTGCTCATCGGTTTGGGCCTGTACGCGCGCAGCAGATACCAGGCACAACAGAACCCATACTATTATCCTGTAGTTTTTCATATTTTTTGACAATTAATTCTATCGCAAAATAAACGGAAAATTTCATTATCTTATTGGGGTTATGACTTATTTAATTCCCTTTACTTCTTTCTTTTGTCTCCAGTAGTTTCGGTTTTAAGCAGGGCTGAGCTAAATTTAAATGGCGGGCGCCTGCCTGAACAATGCTTATTCTTTGGTAAATTTGTAAAAAAAATTCCAATGAGACTTTTCAACACAGAAACCTATAAGGAAAGACGTGAACAGCTCAAAAAGCAGGTTAAATACGGGCATATCCTGATCTTCGGGAATAACGAAGCCCCTATGAACTATAAGGCCAACACCTACCGTTTCCGCCAGGACAGCAATTTCCTTTACTATTTCGGAATCAATATGCCGGGACTGGTGGGTTTAATGGATACGGAGGGGGATACCGACATTATCTTTGGTCATGAGCTGACCCTTGACGACATCATCTGGGAAGGTCCGGTAGAGCCGCTTTCTTCCCTGGCTGAAAAAGTAGGCGTATCTGCTATCGCCCCGTTGGAAAAACTTCCTTCTTTTATCCCTGCCTCACATGTGCATTATCTTCCGCCCTACCGCGGGGAACGGGAGCTCTTCATCCGGGAAACACTCGGCATAAAGGTTCCTGCATCTGTGGAGCTTATCCGGGCCGTAGTTACCCAACGGGCCGTGAAGTCTGCTGAAGAGCTGGCCGAGATGACCCGTGCCGTTAACATTACCCGTGAAATGCATGAGACCGCTATGCAGGTCACCCGGCCCGGCAGGATCGAATATGAAGTGGTAGCAGAAATCCTGAAGACCGTTAAGAGCCGGAATGCAGAACTGGCTTATCCTGTCATTTTCTCGGTAAACGGCCAGACCCTCCACAACCATTTTCATGGGAATACCATGAAGGCAGGGCAGCTGGTGCTGAATGACTCGGGTGCGGAAACCGATATGGGCTACGCCGGTGATATTACCCGTACCTTTCCGGTTTCGGGCCGTTTTACCACCCAGCAGAAGGAGATTTACGAGATCGTACTCAAAATGGAGACGGAGTCTATAGCTTCCCTCCGGCCGGGAGTGGCCTACCGTGACGTCCACCTGACTGCCAACCGTATTCTGCTGGAAGGCCTGAGCGCGCTGGGACTGGTCAGCGGTGATCCGGACACCCTGGTTCACGAAGGAGTTGGCGGGCTGTTCATGCCACACGGACTGGGACACGCCATAGGCCTGGATGTGCATGATATGGAAGACCTCGGAGAGCAGTATGTAGGTTATCGTGAAGGCATGGAAAGAAGCACCCAACTGGGCCTCAAGTCACTCCGGCTGGCCAAAGAGCTTGAAACCGGTAATGTGCTCACCGTAGAACCCGGATGCTATTTTATCCCGGAGCTTATCCGGAAATACCGATCAGAAGGTATCTTTTCACAATATGTTAATTATAAGCGCCTTGAAAACTACATGAATTTCGGAGGAGTCCGCATCGAGGACAATGTGGCCATTACGGATAACGGTTTTGAAATACTGGGAGATCCGATTCCGAAAACGGTGGGTGATGTGGAAAAAATAATGGCCGGTAACTAAATTTTCATTGAAATATACCGGCCGGCAATGAAGCCGGGAGGTATATTTGTACTACAGATCTGTTAAAATAAATTATGTTCAACACTATCATCTGGGAAAAAGAAAGGGTTCTGCTTAACAATCTTATATTTGGTTTACAGGTTCATTTGAAGGAAGATATCAGAGAGCAGTCGGGTAATTTCGTCTTTTATAAAGACAGAAAACTGATCGATATGTATGCCTCCTTCTTTAAATCTCTGGATGACAAACATTTCCGGAATGTCATGGAGATCGGGATGTGGGACGGCGGCAGCGCGGTTTTCTGGCACGAGATTCTTAAGCCCGAAAAACTGATCGGAATTGACCTGTTGAAAAACAGGAAAGGACATGCCTTTGAAGAATATAAAAAAGCGCATACTGCTACCTTTTTTGACCACTGGGAAGTAGATCAGACAGACAGATCCAAACTCATTTCCCTGATTAAAAGTCATTTGGGGGGAGAAGACCTGGACCTCGTTTTTGACGATGCCTCTCACCGTTACCACCAGTCACTCGAATCTTTCAACATTGTTTTTCCTTATCTCAGAAAAGGAGGTTATTATATTATTGAAGATTGGGCCTGGGGACACTGGCTGCATGAAGATTCCAGCGCCTATCCTGCTTTTACAGAGCCTACAAGGCTCATTTTTGAACTGGTGGAAGCAGCTGCCAACGTAGGTCTGGTTGAGAATATTCATGTATGTTCCGGGTTTACGGCTGTCAAAAGAGGCCCGCTGGATATTCCTAAAGAAGGATTTCACCTTCACCAATACATCAAAAGACGGCCCGTGGCCTTAAAAGACCGCCTGAAGAAAAGCGCCAAGATGCTCCTGGGCAAAAGCTGGTAAATATCTGTCCTGTGATCTGACCGGCATCATATTTCTTCCGGCTTCACTCTTTTACCTTTGTGGTGTAAATCGGGCAGAATGAATCACCTCATTGAGAAATATAACGTGTCGGTTCCGCGATACACCTCCTACCCTACCATGCCTTTCTGGCAGACAGGGGGTTTTACAACGGATAAATGGCTGATGAATGTCAGGAAAACCTTTCAAAGTGAAAATAAATTAAGCCTCTACATTCATTTACCTTACTGCGAAAGCCTTTGCACGTTTTGTGCCTGTCACAAAAGGATCACAAAAAATCATGCCTACGAGGAACCGTATATGGATGCTGTTCTGAAAGAGTGGGACATGTATCTGGCGTGTTTTGAAACCGTGCCGGAAATAGAGGAAATCCATTTGGGCGGCGGGACTCCCACTTTTTTCTCGCCCGAAAACCTGGAAAGACTGATCAGCACCATTCTGGAAACTGCCCGGGTGTCTCCGCAGCATGAATTCAGCTTTGAAGGACATCCGAATAACACCACTTTCGCCCACCTCCGCACCTTGCATGGCCTGGGATTCCGGAGAGTAAGCTTCGGGGTACAGGATTATAACCCTGACGTTCAGCGGGCTATTCACAGGATACAGCCCTTTGAAAATGTGGAAAATGTGACCAGTTGGGCCAGGGAGCTGGGCTATACTTCGGTCAGTCATGACCTGGTGTTCGGATTGCCTTTTCAAACGCTTGAAGGCTTTATTGAAACGGTTTACAAAACCCTGTCACTTTCTCCTGACCGCCTTTCGCTTTACTCCTACGCCCATGTGCCCTGGATCAAAGGAATAGGCCAGCGGGGATACAGCGAAGAAAATCTGCCAGCAGCAGAAGAAAAACGCAGGCTCTATGAAACGGCCCGGGGTATCTTTGAGCAAAACGGGTATTTTGAAATAGGCATGGATCACTTTGCCAAAGCCGATGACGCCATGTTCGCAGCTTATCGGGAAGGGCGGCTGAACCGGAATTTTATGGGGTATACCACCACGCAGGCCCGGCTGCTGATCGGGCTGGGGGCTTCAGCCATCAGTGATGCATGGGGTGCCATGGCTCAGAATGAAAAAAACGTAGATCAGTACCTGAAGCTGGCCGATACCCTGCCCGTGGTTAAAGGACATATCCAGTCAGAAAAAGACCTGGAACAACGAAAGCTCATCCAGGATATCATGTGCCGCTTTACTGCCGATATTTCGCGGCAGGAGCGGGATATTTTCACCCGTAAGCGCCTGGAAGAACTGGAGGAAGACGGGATCATCGAAATATCCGGTAACGAGATCCGGGTCACTCCGGGCGGCCGGGCATTTATCCGGAATGTCTGTGTGGTTTTTGACGAATATCTGAAGGAAAGGGAATCCCCTGAGCAGACTTTTTCGAAGGCGATATGAGGAGAAGGCGGTTCTCAATTACGATGGGTTCCCGACTACTCCCGAACTGACAGGGACCGTCTCCACGTATCACATCATGCCCAGGTGAGGGCGGTAACCCGAAACCTGCGGGTATAGCTCTCGGGATGCACATCGGGCAAAAGAAAAAATAAAATTTACCGGATCTCGGAAAACTGCTGCTGCTTTATTCTTTCCTGCAGCTTGATCAGGCCGCCGATGAGGGCTTCCGGGCGGGGCGGGCACCCCGGCACATAAACATCTACCGGGATCACCTTATCCACACCTTTCAGCACATGGTAACCGTGATCCCAGTAGGGACCGCCGCAATTGGAGCAGCTGCCCATAGAGATAACATAGCGGGGTTCAGCCATCTGTTCGTACAGGCGGCGTACCCGATCAGCCATTTTGAAGGTCACCGTACCGCTGACAATCATCAGGTCAGACTGGCGGGGGGAGTTTCGCGGAAATATCCCGAATCGTTCCAGGTCATAGCTGGAAGCAAAAGTAGCCATCATTTCAATGGCACAGCAGGCCAGCCCGAACCCCATGGGCCAAAGCGAATTGGCCCGGGCCCAGTTGGTCAGCTCATCCAGGTTGGTGAGGATAATCTCACTCTCTCCCGTTTTCTCCCGGTAATTAACTTCTAAACTATCGAGTGCCATCTCTAATTAGCATTGAACTATCAGCTTTCGGCTATCAGCCCATGGCTCATAGCTCTTGGCTCACAGCTGGTTTAACCGTATTTCTTATTGATTTCATCGTACAGCGCGGGCGGTACGGGTGACCGGAATTCTTCTGTTTGATTACGAGGCAGGACCCAGTCGAGGTGCCCTTTTCGCCACACATATACCAGTCCGAGCGCCAGTATTCCTATAAAGATCAGCATTTCTATCCCGGCAAACCACAGCCAGGCCGCGCCTTCCTTTTCCAGGATAGCCGTATCTCCGAAAACCGTAGACCATGGAAAAAGGAGTACGAGCTCCACATCAAACAGCAGAAAAACGATGGCCACTATATAAAAACGAATATTGAATGAAATACGTGCGTCTCCGCTGGGTAATTCCCCGGACTCATACACCTCATTCTTTTCCTGACCGGGCCGGTCCGGGCGCATCAGCCTGGCAATGCCCAGCATGAGCAGCACCAGGAGCATGGCTCCCACAATAAACAGCAGTATGTAACCCAATTCCGAAATCATATTGCAAGATACGCCGTATCCGGTATAAATAGTAGTTTTTGGGATAAAAATGGGGGAATGGTAAATTGAAAATGCTGAATGGGTGACGAAAGCCCGGCCCGGCATTTAACATTTACAATTCAGCATTAAAAATTATTTCACACCGTTTTAGCGCTTTGCTTCAGGATGCTGCTCAACCCGAATACAAAATTAAAAGGATTGGACTCCGACAAAACCACCTGCGCCTCATGAAGCAAGAACTCCGAGAAATAATGTTCTTCCGCCGGCATAGTGATCTGGAACATCTTATGGCAGATGACCAGCTTATAGGTCATAGCAAACGTATCATATACGATGACCACTTCTTCCAGACCGGAATTGGCAAAGCAATGAATGAAATACGGGTAGGTCATCAGGTCGTAATCAGCATAGACAGAGTCCAGCACGATATCATAAAAGCGATATCGCTTTAGCCTGAATTCTTCAAAGCCGAAAGAATGCAGAATACCCTCCAGGTGCACCAGCGCCGCTGCCATTCGGGCAAGGGGCTGCTTTTTCAGCTCCAGTTCACCGATATTCCGCCATTCCCCCGCGGTAAGGTCATAATATTCCGAATGTTCACGGGCAATATCCAGCTTATAGTCAAATCGAGGATAACCCGGCACCACATACCCCGGATAGAACCACGTCAGCCCCATCTCCTTACAAAACAATATTTTTAGTAGCATGAGAGCCTTTCCCGGGCTCAGGCGCCTGTAGCCGGGATCAAAAAAACTGACGATCCCTTCTGCCGCGGCCTCTCCCAGGTCAAAAACCCCGCAGGCAATCAGCTGTTTCCCGTCATATATACAGATCTCCCGCGAGTCAAAGAAGGTGCTTCCCGCCGGCAGGATGCCCTCCAGGTTTTTGGCAGGTTGAAAACTTACGCTTTCCCGGTACTTCGCAAACAGCTCTTCCTTTTCCTCCGTTAATACAAACTTTTCGTGCGTTATCCGGTAAGCAGCGACTTTTCTCAGGATTTCCCTCTGGGATTTCGATGGGGCAAAATGCCCGAGCGCTATTCGCAGCCAGAAGGCATCAAACAGCGAATCCTGGAAGGTAAGAAAGCTGGTGGTAAAAAGATTCCTTCCCAGCCGGAACCACCCCTTCTCCAGGTAAAGGTCCAGCTCGCGTGGGGCTAAGGTATGAGGTCTGACCAGGGATGCGTACATAGGCCCGCAATTTACAGCATTTTTTCTAATCCAGCCCTGCTCTTGCTATTCTCAGCTCTTCAAAGGAATATTTTCCGCGCGTAACCTCCCGGATGTCGGTATTGTTCTTCTCGGGATGGTCAAGCAGCACCCGGCAGATCTCCCGGTTCAGTTCTTCTCCCAGAACGTCTTCCGCGCTTACCTTACCCAGGATGACCAGCTTCAGCAAATGGCCGTAAACCGTAGATTCAGTGAGTTTCCGCGCCCGGGCTACCTCACTGACCGATCCATGCTCTTTCCAGGCTTCAAAAGTCTCATCTGTTGTACTCTTTTTAGCCATCGTTTTCTTTTTACGGGACGACGCCGTATAATATCCCCTGTCTTCTTCATCCGGGAGGATCTGCCTTCCCCTGAACTCTTCTTTTACCCGGTTCACCAGGTCGCGCTTATATCTTTTTACTTCTTCAGGTTCCAGGAAATCTTTGGATATTTCGGCACTACTGACCACGGCCTCCAGCCACCTCCGGCTCCGGAAAAGGCGCACAATGGCTTCGGTAGTTACATCGTCCAGCACTACCAGCTCTTCAAAAAAAGCTTTCATCCGCTTGATGCGCCCTACCTCTTCCAGCTTCATCAGCAACTCATAATGAACAGCAAAGAGTACTTCCGAGAAATACGTAAAGGCCGTGCGGCAGCGTTCTTCGAGATAAGCGGTATCCTTCTCTTCTGCGGTCAATATTTTCAGAAGCAGATTGCCGAATTTCCGGGAAGGCTCCTGCAGATCGCGGATCTTCCGGTATTGCTCCTCCAGCCACGGCTGAAATGCGCGTTTCGGGGAATTGGGCAGCTCGGCATCGTAAGAAAACTTATGATTACGCCACTCCTGGCACATCACTTCCAGGTCAAAGCAGGTTCGCAGGCGACCCGAAAGATAGTTTAATGACTCCGAATCCAGCTCCTTACGCAGGGCTTCTTCGGGAGTACGGGTTTTGGAATATTCCTTTACATGGTTATCTGAAGGAATCACCGATGCGGGAAAAGGCTTTAACAGTACCAGTCCGTCGAGGCTCCGCAGGCGGCTCAGGGCCACATAGGCCTGTCCCGGCGCAAAGGCCCGCGACACATCCAACACCGCCTTGTCAAAGGTCAGGCCCTGGCTTTTATGCACCGTAATGGCCCAGGCCAGCTTCAGCGGGAACTGCAGGTACGTACCCAGCACCTCTTCTTCAATATCTTTCGTCATGGAATTCACATTGTAGCGGATATTCCGCCACTCATACTTATCCACCTGCAGAGTGGTTTTCTCCTCCCGGAACTCCACGACCACCTGTCCTTCTTCCAAGCTTTTAATATGGCCTATTTTCCCGTTATAATAGCGTTTTTCCGGTGAAATGTCATTTTTGATAAACATCACCTGGGCACCCGTTTTCAGGCGCAGATCACCTTCCATGGGATAGATCCGCTCCGGGAAGTCGCCCACAATTTCCGGTGCAAACAAAACTTCCTCTCCCCCCAGCTCCCGGAGAGCCCCCGCATTCCGCCGGTCGGCATCGGCATTGTGGGTGGTGAGTGTGATGTATCCTTCCGGCTCTTCAAAGTCAGGCCGGTGGCGGCTGTTCAGCACCCGGATATCTTCTTCTGTCACCCGGTTATGCCGCAGGTTATTCAGGATACGGAGGAAATCTTCGTTCTGCTGCCTGTGAACCTTTTCCAGCTCTACATGCAACGGCGGGTGATTGCGCATCACCTGCGCATCAAAAAAGAAGGGCGAGTGATAATATTTTTTCAGGATCTGCCATTCTTCGGGCTTTACAATGGGGGGCAGCTGCAACAGATCACCGATAAACAGCACCTGGACCCCGCCAAAAGGCAGGCGGCTCCGCCGGATGCGCTGCAGCATAAAATCTATGGCATCCAGGAGGTCAGCCCGGAGCATACTGACCTCATCAATCACCAGCAATTCCATGTTCCTGATCACCGCCTGGCGCGTACCGTTCATCCGGAAATGCCGGACCAGCGAGCTACGGCTTTCTACCTTCAGGTAGTCGCCGAACAGCGGGCCCGCATTGTCATCCGGAACAAAAGCCCCGAAAGGCAGCTGAAACATGGAGTGAATGGTTACTCCGCCTGCATTCAGTGCCGCAATGCCTGTAGGAGCCACCACTACGGCATTCTTATGGGTATGCGCCAGGATTTCCTTCAGAAGGGTGGTCTTGCCCGTACCGGCTTTCCCCGTGAGAAAAACGGAGCGATCCGTCTGGTTAACATAGCGTGTAACGTACTGTGTAAGTGTGGTATTCATTGTTTTATAAGGATTTGATACATCAAATTTAAGAAAACAGCCTGCATTACATGTATTTTTTCCATTTAAAATAGGCCCAGAGCACGATGGTCAGCACCCCCATTCCGCCCAGCGTATAAAAATAGCCGTTCGGGTCCCTGAGCTCAGGCATATTCTGAAAATTCATTCCGTATATCCCGGCAATAAATGTCAGCGGCATGAAAATGGCCGTAAATACTGTAAGGGTTTTCATCACGGAATTCATTTTATGGCTGAGGTTATTGAGGTAAATGTTCTGTATATTTTCAATCATCTCCCGGTAGGAATCTATGATTTCCAGCACCTGCAGCACATGGTCATAAATATCGCGGAAATACACATAGGTCGACTCGTGTATGAGCGGGGAATCGTCACGGGTGAGGGTGGAAAAAATTTCACGCAGGGGCGAAACGGCCTTCCGGATGGTGAGCAGCTCACGCCGAAGGGCATACAGTGATTTCTGATCTACCGCTCCGGGGTTTTCAATCACCCGCAGCTCGGTTTCTTCCAGCTTTTCGCTGAAGTCTTCCAGCAGCAGGTAATAACTGTCCACCACCACATCGCACAGGCTGTAAAAAAGATAGTCGGATTTTCCCCGCCGTGTTTTCCCGACCGATCCTTTCAGACGGTCTTCCACAGGCTGAAAGACATCATAGCCCGCAGCTTCCCGGAAACTCACCACATAGTTCTGACCCAGTACCAGGGCCACATGCTCCGCCTCAATTTCGCGGATGTCCCCGTTCCATCGGAGCATTTTCAGAATGACAAAAATATGACGGTCGCCGAAGTGCTCCAGCTTGGGCTTCGAATAGGTATTCAGCACATCTTCCATCAGGAGCGGGTGAAACTGAAACACCTTGCCCAGCTTTTCAATAAGTTTTATATCATGCACTCCGCTGACCTTCAGCCAGTGAATGAAAGGAGAGTCCGGTGCAGGCGCATCAAAAGGCTTTTGCCCGGCAGATTCTTCTATTCCTGCTTCATTGAACCTGACCTCGCTTACCTCCGCTTTCTCTTTATTTTCTTTCCCGGCATAAATCAGCGAACCGGGAGAGGTGAATGCTTTGTCGAAATGTTTTTTCCGTTTAGACATAATCTGTGCTATACGTTAGGATGCGAAGTTAGGAATAAAAGTTGGTGAACAAAGTTCTCAGGAACCGGAAAACAGCCGGGAACTCCTGCCCTGCAGTCCTCCCGTATGCAGCAATACCACTCTTGAGCCTTGCGGGAAGAAATCCTTTTGAAGTAAATTATAAAAGGCGTAGAACATTTTACCGGTATAAACCTGCTCCAGCAATATCCCGTGTACTGCTTCGAAATTCCGGATAAAACCCAGGAGCTCTTCTGTATACCGGGCGTATCCGCCGAAGTGATAAGCGGTCAGCAGCACTGCGTTTCCCGGGAAAGGCCGGGAAAGCAGCTTCGAAACCTCCTCTTTAAGAAAGTCGCCGTTTTTCAGGGCTGAAACCCCTATCACCTTTGCCTCTTGCGGAGCTCCGCTGATCAGGCCGGCCAGGGTACCGCCCGTGCCACAGGCCGTAAGCAGGTAGTCAAAAGGGCCGGTTTCACTGACCAGCTCAGCCACACCCTTTAATGCCAGGGCATTGGAGCCGCCTTCAGGGATAATAAAACCATCTTCTTCTAGTTCTGCCGAAAGCCGCTCTTTATCTCGGTAGGCTTCGCGCGACACAAACTCCAGTTCCACTCCCATAGAATGGGCAAAGGCCAGCGTGGGGCTGCTGCCTTCATTCAGCTCTTCCCCCCTTACCACGGCTTTTCCTTTAAAACCGAATTCCCGGCAGGCAAAAGCAAAAGCCGAGAGGTGGTTTGAATACGCTCCTCCGAATGTCAGCAGTCGTTCTTTTCCCTGTTTTTCAGCTTCCATGAGGTTGTATTTCAGCTTCCGGAACTTATTGCCGGCAATAAAAGGATGGGTAAGATCATCTCTTTTTACCCATACTTCCACCCCTTTTTCCTCCAGGAGTTTTTCTTCTATTTTCTCCAGCGGGGTAGGAATTTGAATTATACTTTCAAAATCGAGCATCTTTACCGAAATTTGCACAAATATGAGTACATTCGACGAAACCAAAGCAGATTTTGAAGAGGAAGATGACGAGTTCATTGAAAATCTTCAGATCAAAGTGGATCCCGGCCAGTCATTTATGCGGCTGGACAAGTATCTTTCGCATCACCTGAAGAATATTTCCAGGAACCGGATCCAGAACGCTATTGATTCGGAGTCGGTGAAGGTAAACGGCGCTTCCGTTAAATCCAGTTATAAGGTAAAGCCGCAGGATGATATCTTACTTTCCCTGGTGAAATCAGGTAAAATTCCGAAAGAGGTTATTCCCCAGGATCTGCCCCTGGATATCGTGTATGAAGATGACGACGTACTCCTGGTCAATAAGGCGCAGGAAATGGTGGTGCACCCCGGGCACGGGAATCACTCGGGAACGCTGGTGAATGCGCTGGTTTACCATTTCGGTAATCTTCCTTCCGCCCGTGACGGGGAGATACGGCCGGGACTGGTGCATCGTATCGACAAGGGTACTTCCGGCCTGCTGGTGATCGCTAAAAATGAATTTGCCCTGCAGTTCCTTGCCCGTCAGTTTGCCGAGCATACCACTGAAAGAACTTACTACGCCCTGATCTGGGGAGAGCCCAAAGAGCATAAAGGCACCATTCATGCCCATATCGGCCGGGGGTTCAAAGACCGGAGGGTGTCCGATGTTTTCCCCGACGGGGAATATGGAAAAGAAGCCATCACCCATTACGAGGTGCTCAAAACCATGCGGTATGTTTCGCTGATCAAATGCAACCTGGAAACGGGCCGGACACATCAGATCCGGGCCCATATGAAGTATCTGGGTCATCCGCTCTTCAACGATGCCGCCTACGGAGGCGACCGCATTCTCAGAGGGGAGATTTTCTCCAAGTATAAGCAATTTGTGGAAAACTGCTTCAGCCTCATGCCGCGGCAGGCGCTTCATGCCAAATCACTGGGCTTTATTCATCCCACCACCCGTCAGTGGATGCAGTTCAACTCCGAGCTGCCGGCCGACTTTCAGGCGGTGCTGGATAAGTGGGAGCATTATCTGCAATACAGGTAGTAATGGTGAATTGTTAATGCTGAATGTTAAATTGATAATGCTGAATGCTGAATTGGTAATTAACAATTCAGAATTAACAACCATTCAGCATTTACCATACGAATTATGAATATCTTTTTACGAAAAGCGGAAAAAGAGGATATCCCCGCTATGATGCGACTGGTCAGGGAGCTGGCCGTTTACGAGCGTGCCCCTGACGAGGTCACGAATACCGAAGAGCGTATGCTGAAGGAAGGCTTTGGCCAGCATCCGGCTTTCGGCTGCATCCTCGCCGAAAGAGCAGGGGAAGTGATCGGCATGTCGTTGTATTATTACCGCTACTCTACCTGGAAAGGGCGCCGGCTCTACCTGGAAGACATTATTGTTACGGAAAAGGCGCGTGGCCTGGGCGCCGGGAAGCTGCTTTTTGACCGGACGGTTGAAATAGCGAAACAAGAAGACTGCACCGGCATGATGTGGCAGGTGCTGGACTGGAATACGCCGGCCATTGAGTTTTATAAGAAATACAATGCCCGCCTGGACGGCGAATGGATCAACTGTCATCTGGATTTCTGACGATGTGCGATTGACGCGGGGTGTACTATCGCAAATCAACCATCGTAAATAAAAAGCGGGCGCTACTGATGGTAGCCGCCCGCTTTTTATTTTAAGCTGTTCTGATACGCATTACTGCACCATCAGCTTTCCTTTCATCAGCGCAGAGTGGCCGGGGAAAGTACAGATGTAGGTGTAGGCGCCCCTTGCCGGAGCCGTAAACTCAATAGTAGTGCTTTCACCGCCGCCTACCAGGCTGGTATGCGCAATAATATCTCCTGAAGATGCCGCAGGAATATAATCCGTATCTTTGGCCGCCAGGGCTTTGGTAGCAAAATCGGTTTCGTTCACGCCATTTTTCAACAGAACAAAATTGTGGCCCATGGAAGCTTTAGGTAGCTTCCCGGAGTGCACCAGCGTTAATTTAATTTTCTGGCCTGCCGTAGCTTTCAGAGTGGTCTTGTCAAATTTCATATCATCACCGCCTTTAATGGTGATTTCCAGTACGGTATTATCCGCCGAAGCCACATTTTCCGTCTCTTCTGTGGAAGCTTCCGGAGCAGCTTCTTCAGCTGCAGCCGTGTCATGGTCATGTCCGGCATGTTCTTCAGTGGCGCTGGCGTCAGTAGTGGAATCACTTGAATCAGATGATTTGCTGCAGGCGGTAAATAACAACATGGAAGCTACTGCCGCAAGTGCTATGGTCTTTTTCATTTGTACGATATATTAAGTTAGTTTTTAATAAAATTTTATTTACAAAAATAAAGGAATACTTCTAAATAAGGAGGAAGAATTCAAATATATTCGAAACAATTTCTACCGGGCGCAAAGGGAATCAAAATTACCCGGAAGGATAATGATTCCCGTCATATTTTCAGGTGACTTTCATCAGACAGAGCGGGGTCTGTGCCCGTATGGAGTGGGAACTATGCCGGAAATCCCTTAAATTTGCCTCACTTTAATTCGATATGGTTTATATTTCCAAAGATGGCGAAGTGATCCGTACCGATCATGCCCTTGATGCTGTGGTAGAGCTGTACGATGCCTGGAAAGGCGGCCTGACGGAAATCACGCTGACCACCTCGGGCTCTACGGGCACGCCCAAGCGTATTTCTCTCAGCCGTGAAGCCGTTCTGGCTTCCGTTAAGCTTACGGTAGACGCATTTGATCTCCGCAGCGCCGATTTTTTCCTCTGTAACCTGAATACCGGCTACATCGGCGGCAAAATGATGGTGATCCGTGCCGCAGAAACCGGCTGTGACCTGATGGCCGTAGCCCCTTCTTCCAATCCTTTTGAAGAGCTTGAAAACCAGGCTTCTCTTTTTTCCCGTAACCGGGGCAAAAACTTCTTTTCTTTTGTTCCCCTTCAGATACAGAATATGCTGGCCCGTGAAGATCATATAAGCCTGCTCAGAACAGCCAAAGCCATACTGGTGGGTGGCGCCCCGTTAAACGAAGATACCCGGAAGAAGATAGAAAAGCTTCAGCTTCCCGTATTTGAAACGTATGGGATGACAGAGACCATCAGTCATATTGCCCTGAAAGATCTCCGGAGCGGAGAGTCTTTTTTCACGGCCCTTCCCGGGGTAACCCTCGACACGGATGAGCACTACTGCCTGAAAATAAAATCTCCTTCCACCCTGAACCGCTGGGTAACCACACATGATGTGGTGGAAATGGTCTCTCCGGAAAAGTTTCTGCTGAAAGGCCGCCGCGATAATATCATCAATTCAGGCGGCGTAAAAATCCAGGCAGAAGAGGTGGAAAGAGCCATTGCGAAAACCTTCCCCGGTCTCCCGGATTTCTTCTGCTACGGCCTCCCCGATCCGGTGCTGGGCCAGCGGCTGGTGCTGGTTATGGAAGGCGAAAGCCCCGAGCCCGACCTTTCCCTGCTCAACCTCCCCCGCTATCATATTCCGAAGGCCATTATCCGGGTGGACAGGTTTGCAAAAACGCCTTCCGGTAAAACCGATAAGACCAAAACCATTCAATCATGATCAATATTAAATTTCAGACTTCCGCCCTCCAGCCTGCTCCCTATGCCTACGCGCTTCAGCTTGACCTGAAGGAGGGAAAAGACAAAACCCTGGCTTACGACCTGGAAATTGAATTCCTGGACCGGGATTCGCTTACTGAAGAGGAGATCCTGGAGGAAGGATTTACGCTCTCTGACAACGTAAAATTAAATGGTCAGTTGCCGCGTACCTGGCTGGAGGACCTGAAAATGCTTCTCTCACGCACGGAGAGAACCGATAAAGACGAACTGGAGGATAATGAAGACCTCTGGTATCTCGATACCGGAACCGAATCGTTCTACCCTAAAAATCCACGGCAATGGGCCGACTTCACCGAACAGATCCGGCAGGCTATCCTGGAAGACAGCGGACTGGAAAAGCCCCTGGAGATCACCCTGACGGAAATCAGCGCTGCGGGAAAAAATACTACCGTGATCAAGGGAAGCTTTGCCCGGCAGACCCTTATTGTGGAAAAAGAAGGCGCCCGGAAAAGCCTGAAATGGGGCCAGCTGAATGCGCTTCTGAGGGATCTTTATTCCGGTGATCTGAATTATGATCAGGCTACTACCCGTCTCAAAAACGCCCCCGGTATTTACCTGAATTTCGGCGATGAGTACTGGTTTGAGCTGGGAAAATCGTATATCAATAAACCGCAGAAGGTAAAGGCCTGGCTATAAAAGCAACCTTTATTATAAAAGTGCATCGAACTGCGATTTCAGCGCATTAAACTGCGTTGCCAGCCCAGTCAGATCAGGCCGGGCCGCCGGCAGGGTACGGGAGAAATAACCTACCGGCTTCCAGATTTCACGGATATCTTCAGGGCCGAGTGTAAAATCATCTCCGTCCTCATTTTTAACGGTAAAATCTCCGTTCGGTGTATTTTCCAGCCTTCTCAGAAGAATACCCTTCTTAGAGCTGACCACCAGAAGGCGGCCCGCCCCACGAGGCAAACTGTGGTCGGTCAGCCGTTCCCCGATGATTATACCTTCCTGCAGATAACTGTCGGCCGGCACATCAAAAGCGCGGTAAACCCGTCCTTCTTCCCGGAACGGAAAACCGAAAGCCGGTAACTGGCGGAGGCGGCTTTCAAAGTCCTCGTCCAGGATATACTTATCAAAATACTTATGACTGATATAACGGATCGGGTGTTCTGCAGCCGGCTGCTCAAACACAGGTGCGGGTTGGCCGGTCCGGGAAAAGGGCCGCTTTTTTTCAACCGGCATCACAGGTGCTGCTCCGGCCGGAATCTTCTCTTCCGGTTCCTCAAAAAGCGGTGTATCTGCTGCAAAACGGTATTGTGTCAGCTGATCCAGGCTCACGCCAAACAAGGTAGCCATCCGGTTAAGCTTATCCAGAGGCGGCGTTGCTCTTTTTTCTTCATAGGCTCCGATGGCCTTACGGTTAATGCCCATCAGTTCTGCAAACTTCTCCTGGGTAAGCCCCATCCGGTTTCGTAGAATTCTGATATTTTCATTAACGTAAGACATGAGCTATTCTTCCGGCGAAGCGATAATAAAATTGTGATTCGTATATATGCAGATATCGGCCGCAATGGTTAGCCCTTCACGTACCATTTCTTCTGCAGTAAGCTGGGGAGCATGCTTTTTCAGGGCCAGCGCCGCCGCCTGGGCATACATGCTGCCTGATCCTATGGCGGCCACATGGTTATCCGGCTCCAGCACATCACCGCTTCCGGAGATCACCAGCATCTCTTCCTTATTGGCTACGATCATCATGGCCTCCAGCTTGCTCAGGTAACGGTCAGTGCGCCACTCTTTCACCAGCTCTATGGCCGCCCGCCGGAGGTTACCGTTATAGCTGTTCAGCTTTTCTTCAAATTTCTCAATGAGCGTAAATGCATCGGCAGTAGACCCTGCAAAACCGGCCACCACCTTGCCACCGGCCAGCTTCCTGATTTTTTTAACATTCGACTTGGCCACAGTATTTCCCATGGTGGCCTGTCCGTCAGCACCGAGGGCCAGCTCACCGTTATGAAATACACCAAGTACAGTTGTTGATTTTATTTTTTCCATTATTTATGGCTCCGGTCTATGTGTTCGGTTCCCGACTACGCCCGAACTGACAGTAGTATTTGCCTTTGTCAGTTCGGGCACAAGTGAGAGCGAGAGTCCGAAACTCTCGGGAACCCGTAATCTACTACTTTACACCAGTAATTTATACGGCTCTTCCAGCAGCTCTTTCAGGGTAACCAGAAATGCCGCGCCCAGGGCACCGTCTACCACACGATGGTCACAGGTAAGGGTCACCTTCATGATGTTGGTGGCATAAAACTGCCCGTCTTTCACCGCTACGGTCTCTTTAATTCCTCCTACTGAAAGAATACACGATTCGTTTTTCGGGTTATTGATAATAGAGTTGAACGAATCTACCCCGAACATCCCCAGGTTACTTACGGTAAAGGTGTTTCCTTCCCAGTCGGCCGGCTGCAGCTTACCGTTCTTGGCTTTTCCGCCCAGTTCTTTGGTAGTAGCGGCCAGCGCAGACAGCGGAAGCGCATCTGCAAAACGGATCACCGGCACCACCAGACCGGCTTCTACGGCCACGGCCATACCGATATGAATATGGTTGTTTTTCCGGATATGATCGCCTCTCCAGGAGGAGTTTACGGCAGGGTGCTTCTTCAGCGCCACTGCACTGGCTTTCAATACCATATCATTAAATGATATTTTCACCGGCGAGGCTTCGTTCATTACTGTGCGGGCCTTTATGGCGTTATCCATGTTGATTTCCATGTTCACGCTGAACGCCACAGCCGTGCTTTGCGATTCCGCCAGGCTGCGGGCAATAGCCTTCCGCATCTGGGTCAGCGGAATCTCTTCGTAGCTTTCCTGTCCTACTATAGAAGGTGTAATAAGGGCAGTTCCTTTAGTTGCGGCTGCCGGTTCGGCTGAAGGCACATAGTTATCTACATCCGATTTGATAATCCTTCCGCCCTCGCCGGTTCCTTTTACTTTCGCTATATCAATTCCTTTTTCCCTGGCAATGCTTTTTGCTAACGGAGAAGCCAGGATTCTGCCCCCGCCAGAAGCGGCTGCAGGCTCTCCGGCTTGGGCAGGGGCTGCTTCGGTTTTCGGAGCGGCCTCCGCTTCAGGAGCAGCGGCTGCCGGAGTCTCTTCTTTTTTCTCTGCGGCCGGCTGGCCACCCGCATAGGCTTTCAACAGGGTTTCATAATCAGCGCCTTTTTCACCGATCACCGCTATCACCGAGTTTACCGGGGCGGCCTCGCCTTCTTTTACGCCTACGTACAGCAGGGTACCGTCTTCATAGGCTTCGATTTCCATGGTGGCTTTATCGGTCTCCACTTCGGCCAGCAGATCCCCCGACTTCACGGTGTCACCTACCTGCTTCAGCCACTTATGGATCACCCCTTCGGTCATAGTATCGCTCAGGAGCGGCATCTGGATCACCGCCGCCTTAATATTGGAGGTATCTACCGCCGGAGCGCTTGCGGGCGCTTCAGCCGCAGGTGCTGTAGCACCGGGTTCTTCCTTCCTGGCAGGGGCAGCATCGCCGCCCAGGAGTGACTGATAATCTTCACCGGGCTTACCGATTACAGCAATTACGGCATCAATCGGTACGGCCTGGCCTTTTTCTACACCGATGTACAATACCGTACCATCGTAGTAAGATTCCATATCCATTGTGGCCTTGTCGGTTTCTACTTCAGCCAGAATATCTCCTGATTTCACTACATCCCCAACTTTCACGTTCCATTCGGCGATCACGCCTTCCTCCATGGTATCGCTCATTTTGGGCATTCTGATTACTTCTGCCATATCTGTTCGTTCTATGTTTATTCTGTATGTTACTACTAAGGTTCAAAAATACAAATCAATTCAGGGAACGCCGTATTTTTGATATTTAATTTTTAAAAAAACACCGGATCCGGTTCATTACCGGATCGTATCGGGGGTATGGATTGCCGGTTACGTGTTACGGTTGCGTATATTATCCGTTCATTTATCCCCGGACTACGTCCAGGGGCTATTCATGTTAAGTCGCTTCGCAACGGTTGGGGTTCTTCGAATGGCCGGGCCGCGTAGGCACAGAGTGACAGTGGTACCCCGACCAGAAACTTCCCCCATTGTCAATTGTCCATTGTCAATTAATCTTCAATACCGCCATAAATGCTTCCTGCGGTACCTCCACCGAACCGATCTGGCGCATGCGTTTCTTCCCTTTCTTCTGCTTCTCCAGCAGCTTACGTTTCCGGCTGATATCTCCGCCGTAACATTTGGCCGTTACGTCTTTCCGGATAGCCTTAACGGTCTCACGGGCAATCACTTTAGCGCCTATGGCCGCCTGTATCGCAATCTCGAACTGCTGGCGCGGCAGCAGCTCCTTCAGCTTTTCACAAAGCTTTTTGCCCCAGTCGTATGCTTTATCACGGTGAACAATAGCTGACAACGCATCTACCGGGTCACCGTTCAGCAGCACATCGAGCTTCACCAGGTTAGAGGCCCGGTAGCCGATCAGCGTATAATCAAGCGAGGCATACCCGCGGGAAATGGATTTCAGCTTGTCAAAGAAGTCAAAAACCACTTCTGAAAGCGGCATATCGAAGGTCAGCTCCACCCGGGTGGATGTCAGGTACACCTGGTTTTTCACCACTCCCCGCTTATCCATACACAGCTTCATGATGGCCCCCACATATTCGGCGGCCGTGATGATCTGGGCATTGATAAAAGGCTCTTCAATCGATTCAATGACGTTAGGGTCAGGCATTTCACTCGGCGCCGATACATGGATGACCTCCTTCCGCTTGGTATTTACGATAAATTTTACCGAGGGCACGGTGGTGATCACCGTCATGTCGAACTCCCGCTCCAGCCGCTCCTGGATGATCTCCATGTGGAGCATTCCGAGGAAACCACAACGGAATCCGAAGCCCAGGGCCGCAGAAGTTTCCGGTTCCCATACCAGCGAGGCATCGTTCAGCTGGAGCTTATCCATTGATTCCCGCAGCTCTTCAAAGTCCGTAGTCTCCACCGGGTAAATCCCGGCAAACACCATGGGCTTCACCTCTTCAAAACCTTTGATAGGATCGGTAGAAGGCCGGTCAGTATGGGTAATGGTATCCCCTACTTTTACTTCTTTGGCCACTTTTATCCCGGAAATAAGGTAACCTACATCCCCGCATTCGATCACATCTTTCGGCTGTTTTTTCAGTTTGAGACTCCCGATCTCATCGGCTATATATTCTTTGCCCGTAGCAATGAACTTCACTTTATCGCCCTTGCGGATGCTTCCGTTCTTCACCCGGAAAATAACCTCTATGCCCCGGTAAGAGTTAAAAACCGAGTCAAAGATCAGGCCCTGCAGCGGAGCGGAAGGATCCCCCTTCGGCGCGGGCACGCGGTTCACCACCGCTTCCAGGATATCCGTAATACCGATGCCTTCCTTGGCGCTGGCCAGCACGATCTTGTCGGGGTCGATACCGATCAGGTCTACGATCTGGTCTTTCACTTCCTCGATCATGGCGCCCGGAAGGTCAATTTTATTGATCACCGGAATGATCTCCAGGTCGTATTCCAGGGCAAGGAAGAGATTGCTGATGGTCTGGGCTTCTATGCCCTGGGCGGCATCCACGATCAGCAGCGCGCCTTCACAGGCGGCAATGGAGCGGGATACTTCGTAGCTGAAGTCCACGTGACCCGGCGTATCGATCAGGTTCAGGGTATATTGTTCTCCCCCGAAGTTATAATTCATCTGGATGGCGTGGCTCTTAATGGTGATGCCCCGCTCTCTTTCCAGGTCCATGTTGTCGAGCAGCTGGGCCTGCATGTCACGTGCCGACACCGTTCCGGTAAATTCCAGGAGGCGGTCAGCCAGTGTGCTTTTGCCGTGATCAATGTGGGCTATAATACAAAAGTTCCGTATGTTCTTCACAAAATGCGATGATAAAGGTAATCAATCCGCAAAAATAGTATATAAACGTGGATTATACACGGCCCGTTTTTAAAATAGATTTCACTTACAGATCACACAAATTTCCACAGATCTGATTTTGTACATGCCTATCGGGAAAGAAGGGGGGTTCTCACAGAGCACGCAGATTTGTACGGATTGCCTGTTTGCCGGGAGTAAGCAGGCAGGGATTTAAAAAAGAGGGTGCGCGATTTAATAAAAATCTGTGCTCATCCGTGAGATATTCACTCCCACACCTTTTTCCAGGAAATCATCACTCCGTAGTTATCCCGGATCAGATCGCCGTGATCAATGCCCACATTCAGCAGGATAAAGCCGCCATTCTCCGGGAGCGGAAGGGTCATTTTATGTGCAAAGGAAAGCTGGTCAGCGGTTTCCGGGAGAATGTTGGCCGGAGAACCGAAGTTCTTGCTGAACGAAACACGGGTTTCCATCTGAACAGCAGACAGGCGGGTGATCAGGCCCAGATAGCCCGCCTTAATATTATTATTATTAGCAAAGTAATTACTCGCATTAATGCTCTTTTCATCACGTATTTCCGGGTTAGGGATCAGGAAGGGTGAGCCTATGGTCTTGCCTTCATACGACCAGCCGTCTACATACTGCGAGTGGCTGAAATAAAAATTCTGGTTCCGTCCGTAATGCCGGCCTTTATATCCCAGCAGGCGTAACAGGCCTGAGCGGTACATTCCCTGGTTGGTGGTATGCACAAACTCCACTACCAGGCGCCGGAACCAGCCTTCCGGCTTCCGGGTAGACACCGATATTCCATATACGCCGTCGTCCAGGTTGCCCAGACTGCTGAAGGTCTGTCCCGTTTCAAAAGGCAGCTGCTTATAGAAAAGCCAGCGGTAGCCGGCCATATCCAGCTCACCGCCGATATCCACCTGCCCGAGGTGATTGCCGTAACGGTTCTCAAAATCAAAGGAAGCCACTTTAGCGGAATCACGGGGTGGATTATGAAAGGGAAAGACCACATCACGATAAACGTTCCAGCCCGAAGCAAAGCGCTCATGGATGGTCAGCCAGCGGTCTTCGGGAACGTCATATTTGGGCACCCCACCCCATTGTACCTGGTGCATAATGCCTCCGTAAAGCCTGATGCGCCCCTCCGGCCGGCCCAGGCGTGCATAGAGCGCCTTCTGATGAAGATAGTATTTTTTTACGTAAGTCTGGTTACCGAACCACGCATGGGTAAAATGCCCTTTTACACCGAGGAAGCCGTTAGCCAGGTTCACGTAATCGGGAAGGGAAATTTCAATGCCGGGTAATGGCAGGGCATTTCCCGACCATGTCATGGAACCGCTGCTGAGGGTGGTATCCGTCAGGCCGTGCACCTGTTTTTTCCGGCCGGCCAGCAGCTGAAATTTACCTGCACGGGCCAAAACATAGGCTTCGGGCAGGATGAAACGGGTCTGCTCCCCTACTATGGTCACCATTTCCAGTCCGGCACTGAGCTTGACCGGCCGGTCAGACGTGTCTTCCCGGGTGTATATCCCGTGCCGGAAAAAGAAGGTGTTGCCCGAGTCGGGCACTATTCCGAACTGGTTGCTCCGTATCCAGAAAGGTGCCCGGTTATTCAGGGAATACAGGCCTCCGAACTCAGCCGTATAGGTCACCGGGCGACCGGACTGGGCGCTGACGCTCCCTGCTGAAAATAACAGAGCGAGAACAAGTAGAATTCGGGTATTCACGGGAAGAGCAGCTCAAATTTCAAGCCAATGCTCCCTTTATACTTCAATTATTTAATACAAAAGCAATGGGAAGGGTATATAGCATCTTCACAGGCTGGCCATGCAGCTTCCCGGGCAACCATTTGCCACTGGTCATTTTCACTACCCGGAACGCTTCCTGAACGGCCCAGGACGGAGCTTCATTCAGAGCCTGCAACGAATCTACTGTCCCCTCTGTACTGATTGTAAACCGGGTAACTACCCGCGTTTCTCCTGCGGTGATTTCCCCGGGCATATTTATGTTTTTACCCAAAAAGCTGTACAGCTGCTGCTCACCGCCCTTAAATGCAGCCGGTTCAGTCTTTATTTTATACGAAAATTTCTTTCCGTTTTCATCCAGCGATTCCCCGGACACCAGCCGGCCCGTCTTATAGGATTCCGTAAAATACGGCCTGCCGTCGAAACCGCTCCACTCACCTGTGCGGCGCCCGTTCTCATAACTCCCGCTTTCCAGAAAGACCCTGTCTTCATACCGGTTCATTTCTACGGCACGGCCATTTCCCTGCTGAACTGCTATGTTCCCTTCTGTATCCCACACCGTCACCATCTCCGTTTCTTCCTTTTTTTCCAGGTATTCACGGTAGGGCTCACCATTGGCAAAATATTCTTTTACGCGGCTATGATCTCCTTCGGGGTCACGCGATCGCTTCAGCTTTCCGTTGGGATAAAACTCCGTCGTTTTGCCCGTTTCCGGGAAAGACATCGTCAGCGGTATCTCCTCCGAATATTTGATCGATGCCAGCTTACCGCCGGTATATTTATCGGTTATTTTATAAATCCTGCCTATCTTAGAGATCTGCCTCAGGGCAGGGTCAGGCTCCTGGTGAGGAAGCTGACCATGGTAGCGTGGGAACAAATCATCTTGTGCATGGCCCAGTACAGCAATTCCGAGAAGGAGTAAAAGGTAAGTGATTCTTTTCATCGATGTATATAAGTTACGGGGAATACAGGAGAAATATATTCAATACACAGGTATGCCACTGTTACCCTGACCAGGTGCCCTATAGCTTGTCGAAGGGCGGTTCCCGGGAATTTAACTGGGCAACTCCCTTCTCCCTGTGCGGGAACTAACGGGCACCGGAGTGAGAAGTCGGCGAACGAAGTTCTCCGGAAACGGGTACTTTCCTTTACGTTTTCATCTTCTTTTTCTTGGCCGCCGGAAACAGCACATTGTTCAGAATAAGCCGGTAGCCTGCAGAATTCGGGTGCAGGTTCAGGTCCGTGGGCTCTTCGTCTACAAAATGCTGGTAATCTTCAGGATCATGGCCGCCATAGTAGGTCCAGAAGCCTTTGCCGGCCGTACCGTGGATGTAGCGGGCTTCTCCCAGCTCACGGCTTTCGGCCAGAATCAGCACCTCTGACTTGATAAACGGCTTACGGAACGCCGTGGTCTGGCCCATAAACCCTTTGATCACACTCTGGTGGTTCTGCGTGAGCATAGTGGGAATAGGATCATATTTGGCGGAAAATTCAAAGAGGTTAAAGAAGTCATTTCCTTCCACCACCCCACGCTGCTCCTGGCGGTGATCTATGCTCGAGAACTCCACTTCATAGGGATCTTTCACCAGCCTGAAGTCTTTGAAAGCAAAAGTCGGCTCAAAATTCAGTTTTTCATCGGCTTTGGGGTCCATGCCGTCGCCGTCGTACATCCGCTCCACAATGTCTATGCCTTCCGCCGCAATCGCAATTTCAAAGGTGTCTGTAGCATTGCACATGGCAAACATGTATCCGCCGCCGTGCACAAACTCCCAGATTTTTTTAGCTACCGCCCCCCGCAGTTGCGACACCTTTTCAAAACCGTGTTTTCGGGCTATGCCCTCCAGTTCCCGCTTCTGATCCTGGAACCATTTCCGCTGGGCATGTACAATAAACTTACCGAACTGCCCGGTGAAATCTTCGTGGTGCAGATGCAGCCAGTCGTATTCCGGCAGCTTGCCTTCCAGCACCTCATCGTCATATACTTTATCAAAGGAAATCTCGGCGTAGGTCAGGGCCAGGGTCACGGCATCGTCCCAGGGCATAGCGCTTTTAGGCGTATAAACCGCAATTTTGGGCGCCTTTTGCAACTTCACGGCATCCATATTGGCATCCGGGTTCCGCACCAGGGCCAGCACACCGTCGGCATCCGCATCGGATATGATCTCATAGCTTACCCCGCGGATCACGCATTCGTTGATAAAGTTCTGGGTCACGGGCAGCAGGAAGCTCCCGCCCCGGTAATTCAGCAGCCAGTCGATTTCCGTATCGTAATTCTTCAGCACCCAGAACGCCACCCCGTAGGCTTTGAGGTGATTGGTCTGGGTTTCATCCATCGGAATCATCAGTTGGTTGGCTGATGCCCCCCTGAAAACACCTAAAAAAATGATAAGCGGCAAAATGGCTCGTTTCAAGTGCTTGTTATTTCCCATCGGGCTTATGAACTTTGCATTAATAACTGCGGTGCCCGCCGGATATTGCGGCGTTCACCCACCAAAGTTAATTCCAATAAAGGGAATTCTATTTATGAACATCAAAGAAAACATACTCGAAGGCCTCCGATCCATCAATTCCAACCTCCTCAGAAGTATTCTGACCAGCGCTATCATCACTTTCGGCATCATGGCCCTGGTGGGCATCCTTACGGCCATTGAAAGCATGCAGGGCGCCATTGACAAGAGCTTTGAGGGCATGGGCATTAATTCATTTGATCTGAATTCCCGGAGTAACTTTTCAAGCCGTGTGGGCGGCCGGGTCGAGAAGCCGGTAAAACCTATTTCTTTCCGCGACGCCATGGAGTACCGCGAGCGTTTCTCCCGCTCGGAGTCGGCCATCATCACCATCTACACCACCGTTTCCGGCGCGGAAATCATCAAATACCAGAACGATAAATCGAACCCTAACAACTCCGTCATAGGCGCCGACGAAAACTATATCGGCCTGAAGGGCTACAAAATACTGGAAGGCCGGAGCATTACTGAAACCGACCGCACCTACGGCAGCAAGGTAGCGGTGATCGGCTTTGACATCGCTGAAAAATTCTTCCCCGGCGGCAAGCCTGTAGGCAAAGATATCCTGTTTCTCAGCGACCGGTACACCATCGTGGGTGTACTCGACAAAAAAGGCAGTATGACCGGAGGGAATGACGACCGCCAGGTGCTCATTCCACTGGAAGTAGCCCGGAATTATGACACCCAGGGTACCTTCGCTTATACCGTCACCACTTCAGTGCCCGATGCCACGGATCTTGATGAGGTGATGGCCGAAGGTACGGCCGTAATGCGGCTGGTACGCGGCGACCGCCCCTATGAAAAAGATTCTTTTGAAGTAGAGCGGGCCGATGCCCTACTGGGCGAGTTCAACGAAGTAACGGGTTACATGCGGATCGGCGGCTTCGGTATCTCTTTCATTACACTCCTTGGCGCATCTATCGCCCTGATGAACATCATGATGGTGTCCGTTACCGAGCGTACCCGTGAAATCGGCATCCGGAAGGCCCTGGGCGCTTCACCGGGCAAGATCCGCTTCCAGTTTCTGATGGAAGCCGTGGTGATCTGCGCTATCGGCGGGCTGGCCGGGGTAATTCTGGGCATCTCCGCCGGCAATGTGGTATCTTATATGATGTCACAAGGGGAAGGCTCCTTCACCGTGCCGTGGAACTGGATTGTGATGGGGCTGATCGTATGTGTGATCGTAGGGCTGATCTCCGGCTATTACCCGGCGTATAAGGCTTCTAAGATGGACCCGATTGAGTCGTTGCGGTACGAGTAAAATGTTAATGCTGAATGGTTAGTGGTTAATTGGGGGCACGGGCATTGTGAAGCCGGGCGAGGTACCACTGTCACCCCGGGCGAAGTCGAGGGGCGCATGATCAGATTAAGACAGCCTATGCCCCGACAATAAATATGCCCGTCAAGCCGCAAAAAAACACCCGAAAATTTGTTATCTAAACACCAAGACTCTACTTTTGCATTCCCAAACGCGAAATGCCCGGGTGGCGGAATTGGTAGACGCGTTGGTCTCAAACACCAATGAGGTTAAACTCGTGCCGGTTCGATCCCGGCCCCGGGTACAAGCCGGGATTTTCATCCCAAGACAGAGCGGACTGACCGATATCGGCCAGTCCTTTTTGTTTTATTTCCAGTATGTTATGCGAAAAAACCGGGTTGACCGACGATTTTCTAACCCCTCCTTCTGAAAACCTGAGACCATGTCTGAACACCTCATGTAACAGCGTATGCCTTTTCGTAAGCGTTATCCAATTATAAACATTTTGTAAATTTCTGGTTAGCACGATGGGTAAATAATCTGTTCGAATTATCTTTGGATACAATAAACCTTAAACCACCTATATCATGCCTTTCTATTCCGACCTTGATTTCAAAACCCCGGAGGGAAAACGCACCTCATCCCGCCTTCTTGCTTTGAGAGCGAGCCTTGACGCCGAGATCCCTGAGAAAAAACTGGAAAGCAACCTCTTATTGGCTACCTGGAACATTCGGGAATTTGACTCCCCGGCCTACGGTGAGAGGCTCCCCGAAGCGTTTTACTACATCGCGGAAATTATTGCCCGCTTTGACCTTGTTGCTGTCCAGGAGGTACGTCAGGACTTAAAAGCGTTGGAAAAGCTGATGAAAATCCTTGGGTCGCACTACCGATACATTATCACTGATGTGACAGATGGCAGACAGGGAAATAAGGAACGGCTTGCTTTTATTTACGATGATCGCAAGGTTCGTTTTGGAGGACTGGCAGGAGAACTGGTTCTGCCCCCTTTTGAAAATAAAGACCCGGAAACGGGTCAGATAATTTATGAACCAGTCTCACAATTGGCACGCACGCCCTATACCTGTGGCTTTAAGGCGGGTTGGACAAACTTCCAGCTCACAACGGTCCACATCCTGTTTGGGAAAAGCCAGTCCAATGACCCTAATCGTGTCCGGGAAATCCGGACCATTGCCCAAACTTTGTCAGCCAGGGCGGATGGTATGAACGAATGGTCACGAAACCTGGTACTATTAGGAGACTTCAACATCTTCGATCCTAAGGACGAAACCTATAAAGCCATCACCAATGCCGGCTTTATAATCCCTGAAGAGTTACAACATCTTCCCTCAAATGCGATAAAAAACAAATTTTACGATCAGATAGCATTCAAGACCAGACCGAAACGCTTTGAACCTACGGGAAAGGCGGGTGTATTCGATTATTTTAAAACCGTGTTCTCTCTTGAGGATGAAGCAGAATATGTGACGGCAATGGGAAAAGCTTATCACACCACTTCCGATGGTAGCCAAAGAAGTGACAAAACTCTCTATTATAAAACTTACTGGCGTACTCACCAAATGTCGGATCATCTACCTATGTGGGTGGAAATTTGTATTGATCACACCAACCAATATCTTAACGATAAGATGAAAGCGAATTAGTGATCTTTATTTCACTCATCCAGAACGCTAATCCATTTACCGATGGTTCTTTTTCTTTCGCCGGTTTTTCAGCTTTATTCATATAGAGAAGATAGCTGTCAAAATTTCCGGTAGATTAAAAATCACCTTTTTACAGGATTGACTCGTATAGATAGCCCCCGCTACATTTGCAACATCACCCGTGCAGGCTCGGCCAGGACACAGGAATATTTAAATCGTCAATCATTTACTATTAATCAAATGAAGACATCTATCGCGGGTTTAGCTATGCTGCTGTGCTTTCAAAATGTTATAGCACAAAACAAAGGGAAAATAATTGCGCCACAAGTACCCTGTAAGGAAACGGCGGATGCAGTGGACGGAATCTATACCGACCATACCCATCCAAAATACGGACCCATCAATTTAAAAGGCACTGCCGAAGAAAAAGGGGCCATGATGAAAAGGCTGATAGCTATTGAAAAACTGGAGGAGGCAAGCCGTAAAGATTTTAAACTCACCGGGTGTGCTGCCAGGGTAAGTTTTGCAAGATGGGGTAATAGTAATTACGGCAAAAATGTTTATGCAAGATATGGTTACCAGCTGGGGGTCTACGAGTATGTCTGCCATATCACCGGGCATGTGCCCAAAATCGTGGATGAATACAGAACGGTTTTAAGGGTTACAATCAACCCATCTATTCCTGTGGGAACCAAAGCCGGCGGCACAGGCGAGTTTTCTATTCCCGGCGGGTTAAGCTACGAAATACCGGTGGAAGCGAAGTCCGGTCCCGGTTTTGAAAACGACAGGAAAAATAACCCCAGCAGGGTGTCGCAATACATTTCAGAATCGGATATGCTCGCCAACCGCTCCAATGACTATAAAAATAAACATGCTGATTTCTTAAAAATCATTAACGGCGACGCCTATGTGGAAAACTGGATGCACGGAAGCAAGTATGACAAGCGTGGCCCCGATTCCTATACATGGATAGACCGGCGTTACCTCATTACCAGACCGGGTGTGCCCTTATTGGTTCCCGTCAGCCGGAAACAATACCTGGAAGATATGCTGGAATATCTTGAAATAGAGAAAGCTAATTTCCTGTTTAGTCATGCCAAAATGGTGAAGGGGTATGCGAATGAGACGGCCGATTGGGCTAAAAAGAAAATGGCTTTGCTGGAACAGGATAAAAATGCCTACCCCAAAATTTATGAGGCCAAAAAAGCAAAACTGAAAGACCTGCTGGCTACCCAAAAGCCGGAGTGGCTGCAGAAGCCGGCAGTGGTGGATAATAATAACAGGACCTATGATGCCACTAAACGACTGGAAAGCCTGGGAAAGTTTTATGATGCTGAAGACGAATACCTGTCTGCCCTGTATGTTTTAAATCCTGCCTATTTTACTGCATCCAACGGCCAGGCCACCCAACCCCTCTTTATGGAAATACAATTCAGTTATGAGATCAGCAAAGACAGGGGGTTTTCCGGAAGGCTCTTCCATAATTTTGTGAACAATTTTGATATAGACGG
>JBEBRR010000021.1:0-62211 GCA_040394735.1 Leadbetterella byssophila | reverse complement strand
TTACATTATTGCGGAACGGGTTTAAGTAAATTGTAAATTGTAAATTGTAAATTGTTTAATGAAAAAACTATTTTTTTACTCCTTCCTGATCATATCTGCCCTGTCGTCCTGTAGCAAAGATGAAGAACCCACTCCTGCCCCCAACGTGGAAGGCAAATGGAATCTTGCCACAATGAACACTAAAATAAAAGCTGTAACGGGGGATTCTTCGGATGACACCATTGACTACAAAAATGATAACGTTTATATCGATCTGAAAGCAGGCAATAAATTTTCCGGTAATATAGTCATGGCAGATGATGCCGCCGATCTTATCACCCTCGGCAATGTGTATGAGTCTGATTATGAAATCAATGGCAATACACTTACGCTGAAAATATACGATAATTCTTTTGAGGAATATATTCCGGTAAAATTAAAAGTTGAAAGCGCCACAGATACCCAGATGATCCTTAAAGTTAGCAAAACAGAGCTGACTGAAGTGGCTAAAATCTACGATCAGCTGGAAGGTACCACAATGTACTCCCAGATGCTTCTCTTCATTACCTCCCTGGACGCTACGTTAACCTTCACCAAATAAAATAAAACGGTATGGAAAGCCTTTCTTTCCATACCGTTTTATTCATATCCGTACCAATCCTCCCACCAGGTCTTCAGCGACTTCCTGATCTCATTCTCCCGCGCGTTTACTCCCGGCTCATACACTTTCATCCCTTTCAGATCTTCCGGCATAAAATTCTGTCTGACAAAGTTCCCGGGAAAATCGTGCGAATACTTATAGCCTTTTCCGTAACCGATCTGCTTCATAAGTTTTGTAGGAGCATTTCTAAGGGCCAGGGGTACCGGTAGGTCAGAGGTTTTCCCGGCCAGATCCATAGCCACATCAATGGCCAGGTAAGCGGCGTTGGATTTAGGTGAAGTGGCCAGGTAAATGGCCGTCTGCGACAGAATGATCCGGCTTTCGGGGTACCCGATCTTCATCACGGCATCCATACAGGCATTGGCTACCATCATGGCGGTAGGATTGGCCAGCCCGATATCTTCCGATGCCGAGATCAGCATACGGCGGGCAATAAATTTGACATCTTCACCTGCCACCAGCATACGGGCCATCCAGTACAGAGCCCCGTTCGGATCCGAACCCCGTATCGATTTAATAAAGGCGGAGATGATGTCATAATGCTGCTCTCCTGATTTATCATAGCGGGCAAAGCTTTTCTGGGCCAATGCCTCCACCAGCTCATTGTTAATAATTACAGGGTCTTTTCCCTGTTGGGCATTCACTACCAGCTCCAGGAGGTTGAGCAGCTTTCTTCCATCACCGCCGCTCATCCGGAAAAGGGAATCGGTTTCTTCCACCCGGATGTTCAGTGTTTTCAGAAGCTCGTCTTCCGAAATGGCCCTTTCCATCAGCTGCTGAAGTTCTTTCGTTCCGAAAGCTTCCAGTATATACACCTGGCAACGCGATAACAGGGCCGAATTCACTTCAAAGGAAGGGTTTTCAGTGGTTGCGCCGATAAGCGTTACATGGCCCTTTTCTACTGCCCCTAAAAGCGCATCCTGCTGCGATTTGTTAAACCGGTGAATCTCATCAATGAACAAAACAGGAGGGAACAGTCCTGAAGGTCTTGAAATAACCTCACGCAGGTCTTTCACCCCGGCTGAAATGGCGCTGAGGTTATGGAACTGTCGTTTGGTAACTTCAGCAATCAGCAAAGCCAGAGAAGTCTTGCCCACACCGGGAGGCCCCCAAAGGATCATGGAGGGCAACACCCCGGATTCAATGGCCGCTCTCAGGGGTTTGCCTTTCCCCAGAATATGTTCCTGGCCGATATACTGGTCCAGGTTTTTCGGCCTGATTCTTTCTGCTAATGGAATGGAATTATTCATATGTTACCCAAAATTATAGCTTTCGGCAAACAAATCCATCGGATTAAACGTATATTTGAAAAAGATAATTTACCTCTTTTATGTATTTACCCAACCCTGACCGTTACCATAAAACCCCGTACCGGAGAACGGGGAAAAGCGGCTTGCTGCTTCCTGAAATTTCACTGGGCCTCTGGCATAATTTCGGGGGCGTGGACGTTTATGAGAATTACCGGGATATCCTTTTAACGGCCTTTGACCAGGGAATTACTCATTTTGACCTGGCCAATAATTACGGACCGCCTCCCGGTTCTGCAGAAGAGAACTTCGGAAGGATCCTTGCCCGTGACCTTAAACCTTACCGTGATGAGCTCATCATTTCATCCAAAGCCGGCTACCTCATGTGGCCCGGTCCTTACGGAGAATGGGGTTCCCGGAAATACCTGATCTCCAGCTGTGATCAGAGCCTGAAACGGATGGGCCTGGACTATGTGGATATCTTTTATTCGCATCGCCCTGACCCGGATACTCCTGTGGAGGAAACCATGGGCGCACTTGACAGCCTGGTACGCCAGGGGAAAGCCCTGTATGTAGGCCTGTCGAATTACAGTGCCGAACAAACCCGTGCAGCTCTGAAAGTATTGCAGGAACTGGGCACGCCCTGCCTGATCCACCAGCCGAAATACTCTCTCCTGGTGAGAGAACCGGAAGAAAGCTTGCTGGATACCCTCGTTTCATCCGGAACAGGCTGCATTGCCTTCTCTCCGCTGGCACAGGGATTACTGACCAATAAATATCTCAAAGGAATACCCGATGACTCACGGGCGGCCAAATCTACCGGCTTCCTGCAGGTAGACCAGGTGGATGAAGCCACCCTGGGGAAAGTCAGGAAGCTGAATGACCTGGCTGTTCAGCGGGGACAGTCCCTCGCCCAGATGGCTATCGCGTGGCTGCTGAAAGATCAGAAGGTAACCTCCGTGCTGATAGGGGCCAGCAGAACCTCCCAGCTGCTTGATTCGCTGGGCGCACTGGAGAATAAGCATTTCTCCGCGGAAGAGCTTCAACAGATCGACCGGATCCTTGCCTGAGGCCGGGAATCTGCAGAAATAACCGCATAAAAAAACGCCTTACGGCGTTTTTTTATTTCTTGGGCTTTGGTGCAATGATCACATTCAGCCGTTTCCCTTCCAGCTTTGGCGGTGCTTCCGGCTTACCCAGTTCAGACAATGCCTCCATGAAGCGTTCCAGCAATTTGAAACCCTGATCTTTAAACACGATCTGCCGGCCTACAAAATGGACATAGGCCTTTACTTTTGAGTTCTCCTTCAGGAAGTTCTCAGCGTGCTTAAGCTTAAATTCAAAGTCGTGGTCATCGGTCTGAGGGCCAAAACGGATCTCCTTGATAACCGTTTTTACCTGCTTGGCCTTCAGCTCTTTCTGCTTCTTTTTCTGTTCGTATTTAAACTTGGAGTAATCAACAATTCTGCAAACGGGCGGCGCGGAATTGGGAACGATCTCCACGAGATCCAGATTTTGTCCCCGTGCAATTTCCATGGCTCTTACAAAGGGTACTACTCCCTGCTCCACATTCTCCCCTACCAGCCTCACTTCCTGTACGCCCCGGATTTTTTCGTTTATTCTGTGCTCGTCCTCTTTTCTGACCGGCGGACGAAACGGTCTTCTCATGTTTTTTGCCATATAGTGTTTAAAAAGTCAATCCCCTTTCGGGAAAATCGACCAAATTTATTACTTAGTTTTTAATTATTGCCAAATTTGGGGATATTTTTATTTATCTCATTCTTAGCAAATTCAATAAATTCCTGCACGGTGAAAGTTCCGAGATCCCCTTCTCCCTTCTTCCTGACAGAGACTTTACCTTCTTCGGCTTCCTTTTCACCGATAATCAGCATCAGAGGCACTTTATTTATTTCCGCATCCCTGATTTTGCGGCCAATCTTTTCTGCCCGGTGATCCAGGTATCCGCGGATATCGTTTTCCTGCAGGATAAGGAAGACCTCGTTGGAGAAGTCTTCGTATTTCTCCGAGATGGGCAGCACGGCAATCTGCTCCGGTGACAGCCAGAAAGGGAAATTCCCCGCCGTATTTTCCAGCAGAATGGCAATAAAACGCTCCATGGAGCCGAACGGAGCCCGGTGGATCATTACCGGACGATGACGCTGGTTATCCGATCCCACATATTCCAGCTCAAATCTTTTCGGAAGATTGTAATCTACCTGGATAGTTCCCAGCTGCCATTTACGGCCCAGGGCATCTTTCACCATAAAGTCAAGCTTAGGACCATAGAAGGCGGCTTCTCCATACTCTACCACGGTATTGAGTCCTTTCTCTGCTGCAGCTTTGACAATGGCGGATTCCGCTTTATCCCAGTCTTCGTCCGAGCCGATATACTTGCTCCTGTCTTCCAGGCTGCGCAGGGAGATCTGGGCCGAAAAATCTTCAAATCCGAGTGATTTGAAAACATACAGCACCAGGTCAATCACTTTTTTGAATTCTTCCTCTACCTGGTCATTGGCGCAGAAAATATGGGCGTCGTCCTGGGTAAAGCCGCGCACGCGGGTCAGCCCGTGTAGCTCACCACTCTGCTCATACCGGTATACGGTACCGAATTCGGCAAGACGGAGAGGCAGATCACGGTAACTGCGGGGCTTGGATTTGTAAATCTCACAGTGATGCGGGCAGTTCATAGGCTTCAGCATGAACTCCTCCCCCTCTTCAGGTGTTTTAATGGGCTGGAAGGAGTCTTCCCCGTATTTATCCCAGTGACCGGATGTAACATACAGCTGCTTGCTGCCGATATGCGGAGTCACCACGGGCAGGTAGCCAGACCGCAGCTGAGCGCGCTTCAGGAAGTTTTCCAGGCGTTCACGCAGCATGGCACCTTTGGGCAGCCAAAGCGGCAGGCCTTTCCCCACTTTCTCCGAAAAAGTAAAAATCTCCAGCTCTGCCCCCAGCTTACGGTGGTCCCGGCGTTTGGCTTCCTCCAGGAACTGCAGGTATTCTTCCAGCTCTTTGGCTTTGGGGAAAGTTACCCCGTAAACGCGGGTAAGCATCTTATTGTTCTGGTCTCCCTTGAAATAGGCCGCGGCCGCATTCATGATCTTGGCGGCTTTGATAAAGCCGGTATTCGGAATATGAGGCCCCCGGCAGAGATCAGTGAAATTACCCTGCCTGTAAAGCGTAATATTCCCGTCTTCCAGGCCTTCCAGGAGATCCAGCTTGTATTCATCGCCTTTCTCTTCAAAATATTTTATCGCATCCCCTTTTGATATCGGGATACGGACATATTCATTCTTCTGCCGGGCCAGTTCCAGCATTTTATCTTCAATCTTCTTAAAGTCGTCCGAGGAAATAGGGGTTCCGTTGGTATCCACGTCATAGTAGAAACCGTTCTCCAGCGGCGGTCCTACCCAGAATTTCACGCCGGGATACAAAGCCTCCAGCGCCTCAGCCATCAGGTGGGCGGAAGAGTGCCAGAACACAGATTTTCCGTCGGTATCATTCCAGGTGAGCAAAGAAAGGGTGGAATCTTCGGTAAGCGGAGTGTTCAGATCCACTACTTTGTTATTCACATTGGCGGCCAGCACATTTCTGGCGAGGCCTTCACTGATAGACAGCGCTACATCATAAGGGGTAGCTCCCTGCTCAAACTCCCGGATGCTTCCGTCGGGAAGTGTAATTTTAATATTCATTATTCTTAATTTCTGGTAGAATCTCTACTGATTAAAGTTGTTTTTCGTTTAGGTATTTTCTGTATTTCCAATGACCTGTCGAAGATTCTCTCCTCTTCTGGATCATTTTCCTTTCCCTCTGAGCTGCCCGTACCGGAAGATCCGCGGGAGGAATAATACAACGCCCCTGACTCTATCCGGTAATTGACCGCATTCAGCTCAGCCTTCAGCAATTTATTGTCGGGATAGTTCTCCAGCGCCTTTACCAGGTAATACCGGGCTGCCGGAAGGTTATCCTGTGCAATATAACTCCGGGCAGCTTTTAAACGCGGCAAGGGGTTTTCCGGTTCCATCTCCGCCCATTTATTGTAGGTAATAAATGCTGACGGATAGTTCTTTTTCCGGAAATAGATATTGCCTATCCGCTCATGCACATCAAATCTTTCCGGTTCAGCCTTGAGAAACTGCCGGTAGATACCCATGGCGCTGTCCAGCAGGCCGCCCCCCTCCAGAATCAGCCCTTTGTTATACAACAGCTCCTTATTATCCGGAAACCGGGCGATAGCGGCCTCGTTCAGGTTCAGGGCCGAGTCGATCAGCCGGGCTTTGCCATAGATCTTGATAAGATCGTCGTAATATTGGAATACGCCCGGCCGGGTCAGGATGGCCTTTTTATAAAAATTAACGGCAGTTACTGTATCCCGCAGCATAGCATAGTACCGGCCTTTACCATTAAACAGGCCTGAGTTATACGGATAAATGCGCTCAGCCTTCCGGAAATATTCATCGGCTTTCTTATAGTTCCGCTTATCGAGATACAAATTCCCGATCAGCGTATACAGGTCAGGAGAAACAAAATCCTGATCTTCCGCATAGAGGGCGTTTTCCAGGGCATTCTCCTTACCCGACTTATGCAGGATCGCACTTTTCAGGAAGAGGATATCACCTGAATTGGGGCTCAGCCGCTCTGCCCGGGTAATATCAATCAGAGCCTCATCGTAGTTTCCTTCCTCATATTGCCAGCGGGCCCGTTTGTAATAGTTCAGCGGATTGCTGGGATTTGACTTGATATTTTCCGACAATTGCTCCAGAATCACCTCCAGCTGTTCATCGTGAGACCGGGTTGATTCATGGGGAATATCGTATTCATCCCGGGAGGTATCAGAACACCCCATCAGGAGAAAAGAAATCGCCAGAAACAGAAAATACCTCATAAAAAGCTGAAAGTACGCAAAATTCCTAATTTTTTAAATAAGAATGAAACAAAAGGGGTCAAACTTTTACAAGAGGACTATTCGGATTTACCGGCCGAAATGGAAGTCAGAAAGTAGGTTTTGCGGGTCTGTGTATAGGGAATGGAGCGCTTCTTTTTCCTTTTGCCGGTGGCCGGAGCTGCCTGTTGTGCTTCCATGCGGCTTTGGGTACCTATGGCCAGGAAGACATTGTCATACCAGTGAAGGGTTTGCCGGTAGCCCGCCACATAAGGCGAGCCGTCTCCTTTATCGTCAGTCAGCTGGTAAGCAATGGGTCTCGAACCGATATTAAAATTTTTCACGAGCACCTTTCCGTTGGAAATATACGCCACCGCGCCGGAAAGGTTAATACTGAGCGGTGCCGTCAGCTGCCCGAGCAGCTGGTTAACGGCTATGGAATTTTCAGACAGCACTTTCCCCTCTGAATCCAGGCCAAAGACCCGGGCTGTGGCGAACTCCAGTCCGGCAAATACCGTGCGGCTGTCTGTACGGCTGCGGTTACCGTAAACGTCGTAGCCCCTTCCCGTGGTTACATTGCTGAAACGGGGGGTATAAAACACGCCCCCGATATGGATTTCGCCGGATCCCGGCGCAGGCGGAAGTACGAGCCAGGACGCACTCTTCAGAAACTTATCTTTCTGCTTACCTTCTGCGTGATCTCCCGCCAGCTCGGAGAAAGACCGGTAGAGTACCGGTACATTCTTTTCTGCCCGGAGAAAAGAAAAATACATTCCTTTTTGCCCGTCAGGCTGCTGGTAAATTCCGCTGACCAGACTGCCGGAGCGGACACCCGAAACCGGAAAACGGCCGGAGCTTTGTACGATGTATTTCCTTCCCAGCACCTGCCCTGCCGTATCCAGGCGTACTTCCGCTACCTGTGAGCTTTTTACATATTCTCCTTTCTTTTTAGACTCGTTGGCATAGCCCATGGTTTTTTCCACCACCAGTATATTCAGGGTACCGTCGTCTTCCTTAAGCACATCCTGTATCTCAATTTTACCTGTGAGCCCGGTTTGTACCAGCTTCCCGGTATCCTGCTTAAAATCATATACAAAGTAAGCTGCACCTTTTTCATTGATGCCGGCAAGCAAAGCCCTGTCTTCATACATAATCAGCCCTTTATCCTGGAAGAACTCCCGTATTTCGAATCCTTTCCGGACATATTCCCCGTTATTGAGATCAAAATCCAGCAGTTGGTAATACATGCCCGAGGTTTCCGAGAACATCAGGGTGAGCCGGTTATTGTGCAGGGCTATGGCCGCAGGGCCTGTTTCGGTATCCAGGAAAAGATCCTGATCCCATATTTTGTTCAGCCGTTCATCCAGCTTCACCACCTTAAACCGGGTCTGATCTTCTTTCACAATCATTACCACACCTTCCTGCTTCAGGGAAATGGCCTTATACCAGCCGGGGCTTCCCACTACCTCCAGGGTAGCAGAACGCAGCACCTGGGCCGGGAGCCGGAGCGACAGAAGAACAAAGAGCGTAATCTGCAAAATCCGTTTCATCTGAATTTGTTAGTTCCGGGTTATCCGTCCCGGGTCAGGATCATTCATCCATTTATCCGGTCCCAAATCTTGTATAAAGCGCTTTCAGGGAGTCAATTTCTGGATAAAACAATTATTACTCCCTCCGCTCTTCTGTACCCCCCAGTTGAAATATACATTGTCATACCAGTGTTCAAAATTCGAAAATTCCGATTTCTTATTCCTGAACTGAAGCTCCAGTGATTCCGGGTCAAACTCCCGGGCATTCAAAACAGCTCCCCGGGCATCCATTTCAGACACGCGGAGCCTGGAGCCTACACTGTACATAGCCACGGTATGGTCAGCCACACTGCTTACCTTCAGATGGGTGGCCAGTTCATAATACTTCAGGTTTTTATAGGGAAAGGAGTTATCCCAGGCCAGGTTACCGGCTTCATCAATCGCAAAAATTACTCCTTCCAGGTAACGAAAGCCATCAAATATCTGGGCATTCCTGTAATTATAGCCGTAAAACGGGCTGTTCAGCCAATAGTAGTTGTACATCAGAGGTCGCCCCCAATACATGGATGAATATAAGGGCGAGAGGCCATACATGCCGTAATTGCGGCTCCGGTATTCGGGCTGGAAGATCTCGCCCGCAATGAGAGTCTTATCGCCCGTAAACTGAAGGCCGCTGATAAAAAAGCGGTAATCAAAGCTGTATTCTCTTCCCTTTTTCTTCTTTTTTTCCACCTGCCTGTCCAGGCGCTCTTTTTGTCTTTCATTCAGGAAGCCAAAAAGGTTTTCAAACCCGGCAAACCCATAATACCTGATCTTCCGGCTATCAATATCGGCCAGGAAAATCCCCTGCGAGCTGTGCATACCGTTAGACGGCGCTTTCCCGATGCCATAATTCCCCAGGAGCAGGCGCCGGTCATTATTTTCGAAGTATTTCACCGACAGGAAAACGCTGTCTGCTCCGGCTTTGATGCTATGGCTGTCCACTACTTTTCCTCCGTAATCAAATTCCCTGAAGATGATCTGGTTGGTTTTCTTCACATTATTAATAAAAGCAGCCAGGATGGAGTTATCGGTAACATGTACGGCCTGAAGTTCCATAGTGCCCTTGGCGCTGCCGCTGACAAATTTGGGCGCGGCTCCGGGAACGGTTTCCAGGATGGCTATAAAAGGTTCTGCTTTTACGGCTCCGCCCAGGCAGATGACCTTGTCATTGGCCGCGAAGAATCCGTACTGAAAACCCTTGGTCAGCGGAAAATCAAATTTCTGGTATGCCGCAAAGGCGGAAGATATTTTCAGGATGATGAAACTCCGCGCATCTTTGGGTTCTAGGATGATGTACAGGAATTTACCGTCAAAATATTCGTCAATAAAATTGGCTTTACCCGGAATTTCCGTCTGTGTCTCCCATACCACATGCAGGGTGGTATCTATTTTGCGGATATTCAGTATTCCTTCCGAAGATTTGTCAAGAACAATAATCCCGCTTTCCCTGAGATTCACAGCCCGTACCTGGCTGCTGTTACCTGCAACAGGAATATTGACCAAACGTTGGCCAAAACCTGCAAAAAAACCAAAAAGTAAAACAAAAAAAATTCTAATTCTCATCCGCCAGATCCATTACTCGGTCAAACTCAACAGGGGTTACCGGGCTTACCGAAAGCCTTGACTGCCTCACAATGGCCATTTCCTTCAAAACGGGGTCAGCTTTGATTTGTGTCAGGCTCACCGGCTTTTTCAGTTTTTTAACCGGAACCAGGTCTACCACCGCCCATCTCGGATCATCGGTAGTAGGATCCGGGTAATGCTCTTTGGCCACTTTGGCGAGGCCTACGATCTCCAGGCCTTCATTGGAGTGATAAAAAAACACCAGGTCACCCGTTTTCATTGCCATCAGGTTATTCCTGGCTGCATAATTACGCACTCCGTCCCACATATCCCCTCCTTTATTAACGAAGGTATCCCATGAAAATTTAAAAGGTTCTGATTTAACCAGCCAGTAATTCATATTTCAATCTGTGTTTTATCGGTATCCGATTTAGCTTTGAGCTATTTCTATCGTAAATTTAACAGAACGTACGGTTTTATGAAAAAATACTTTGACGGAATCCCTATTTTCATTTTTTTTAATGATTTTTGGCGTCCGGATGCGAATTGAAAAACAGGACTGACGATTTTTGATTGATGATTGATGATTATGCCGGTCAATCTATCGTCAATCAAAAATCGTAAACCGTAAATCAGCAATCGCTATTTATAAATAATTTAACCTTCAGTTTTTCATGAAAAAATACAGTACATTTTGCGGGATACTTCTGATGTCATTCCTGTTTCAGGCCTGCGGGGAGACAGGGATACCCGATCCTGATCCCAAACCTTCGCCGGGGATTGATTTCGTTATCAATATCAATCAAAGCCCGTATACCGCCCTTAAGAATGTGGGCGGATCAGCTACCAATACCCAGAATAAGGTGATCATTGCCCGGCTGAGCACTTCCACCTGGGCTGCCCTGTCAAGCACCTGCCCCAATGACGGCGCATCCCCCATCACTTTCAATTCAGGTAACCAGACTTTTCTTTGTGCAAAAGACAATACTGTCTTTGATGTAAACGGTAAAGTAACCAGCGGAAACTCAAAAGCCTTAACCAAATACGAAACGACCTTTTCCGTAAATTCCGGAGAACTAAGAATCTATGAAAATTAAACTGAAACAAACCTGGCGCTGGTATGGCCCGGCTGACGGTGTGACCCTCCAGGATGTAAAACAGGCCGGCGCCACCGGCATAGTAACCGCCCTGCACCATATTCCCCATGGAGAAGTATGGCCTGTAGAGGATATCCGGCAGCGGAAGAATGAAATAGAAGCTGCGGGACTGGTGTGGTCGGTAGTGGAAAGCGTGCCCGTGCATGAAGACATCAAAACCCGGACAGGTGAATATGAAAAATACCTGGCCAATTATAACGAGTCGCTGCAAAACCTGGCCGCGTGCGGCATTAAAACCGTATGCTATAACTTTATGCCGGTACTGGACTGGACCCGTACCCAACTGGACCTGGAGATGACAAGCGGTGCAAAAGCCCTGTACTTCAACTGGGTAGACCTGGCCGTGTTTGATATTTATATTCTTAAAAGAGAGGAAGCAACGGCAGATTACAACGCCGAGATCCTGGCACAGGCAGAAAGACGTTACCAGCAGTATACCAGCCATGACCTTTCCGAACTTCAGCGGGTAATCCTGATGGGAATTCCCGGTGAAAAAGATATTGAGCCGGAAGACCTGCTCAGGAGCATTGCCGTTTATAAAAACCTGGGGCGTGAAGGGCTGAAAGAAAATCTGAAGTTCTTCCTGGAGAGCATTGCCTCCACCTGTACGGAAAACGGCATCCGCCTGACGATTCACCCGGACGATCCGCCCTATCCTATTTTAGGACTGCCGCGTATTGTGAGCAAATGGGATGATTTTGACTACCTCCTGAGCGCTGTAGACCAGGAATTTAACGGAGTTTGCTTCTGTACAGGCTCCCTGGGTGCCGGCAATGCGGGTGATATCCTGCGGATTTTTGAGAGAGTGAAAGACCGGGTGTATTTTGCACATCTGCGGAATGTCAGAAAAGATGAGACGGGCAATTTTTATGAAGCTGATCACCTGGACGGCGATGTCAACATGTACGGTGTCATGAAAGCCCTGACCCAAGAGAATCAAAAGAGAAGCAGCCCGATACCGTTCCGGCCTGATCATGGTCACCAGATGCTGGATGACCTGCACAAAACCTCGAATCCGGGCTATTCAGCCATAGGCCGTTTGAGGGGGTTGGCCGAGCTCAGGGGGCTTGAAACGGGCATATTAGGCGAATAAAAACCGTGAAAGAAATATTCGATGCGATAGTGGTAGGCTCCGGCCTGTCAGGAGGCTGGGCAGCAAAAGAATTAACCGAAAAAGGGCTTAAAGTTCTTCTCCTGGAACGGGGAAGGGAGGTCAGGCACCGGGAAGATTACCCGACCGCCATGATGGAAACGTGGCAACTGCCCCATCGGGGCCGTATGGATCTGAAGACCCGGCAGGATTACTGGGCCAATGTCAGAACAGGTTATACAGCCAACGAAGAGCACCGTCATTTTTTTACCCGGGATGTGGATTTCCCCTATGAAGAAGAAAAAACATTTACCTGGGTGCGGGGCTACCAGACCGGCGGCCGCTCACTGATGTGGGGAAGGCAGTCTTACCGTCTTTCCGACCTCGACTTCGAAGCCAATGCCCGGGAGGGGATTGCCATTGACTGGCCGATACGATATAAGGATCTGGCCCCCTGGTACAGCTATGTGGAGAAATTTGCTGGGATCAGCGGCCAACAGGAAGGCTGGGAGTCGCTGCCCGACGGTGAGTTTCAGCCCGCCATGGAAATGAACTGTGTGGAGCGGGAGATAAAGCTCCGGCTGCAGAAGACCCTGGGTCGGAAAATGACCATGGGACGGATAGCCAACCTGACCCGCCCTACGCCTGAGCAGCAGGCCCTGGGCCGTACGGCCTGCCAGTTCCGCAACCGCTGCATGCGGGGCTGCCCGTACGGGGCTTATTTCAGTACGCAGTCATCTACCTTACCGGCTGCACAACGCACCGGTAATCTGACACTTGTTCCGGATAAGATAGTTTACCAGGTGATCTTTGATGACGCCAAAGGCAGGGCCACAGGGGTGCGGGCCATTGATCAGAACACCCGCCGGGAAACCGAATATTACGGCCGGCTGATTTTTCTTAATGCCGGCGCGATCAATACGGCCTGGATCATGATGCAGTCGGTTTCCCGAACCCATCCTGACGGGCTGGGGAACGACAGCGGACAACTGGGCCGGAATATTATGGACCACCATAAATCACTGGCCGTACAGGGTACTTTCGAAGGTTTTGAAGACCGCTATTATTATGGTAAGCGTCCTAACGGCATCTATATTCCGCGGTTTGTGAACATCGGAAATGACCGGCGCGACTTCCTGAGAGGTTTTGGATACCAGGGCGGAGCCAGCCGCAGCGCGGCCGGCAGCAGCGAGCCGTTCGGGGCAAAGCTCAAAGAGGAATATACCCGCCTGGGTCCCTGGGTTTTCAGCCTGCAGGGATTTGGCGAGATCCTTCCTTTTGAATCCAATCATTTTACGTTAAGCAAAGAAAAAGATGCCTGGGGCCTGCCGGTTATCCGCTTCAATGCCGCGTTAACGGAAAATGAGTACCGAATGAAAGATTGTATGGTGGAAGAAGGAATAAAAATAATGGAAGCTGCGGGGCTGAAAAACATTACCACCTATGAAACACAGAAGTCTGCTCCGGGCATCAGCGTTCACGAAATGGGTACCGCTCGGATGGGAAAAGATCCGAAAACATCGGTCCTGAACGCCAACAACCAGGTCTGGAACGCCCCGAACGTTTTTGTTACCGACGGGGCTGCCATGGTTTCGGCTTCTAATGTCAACCCTTCCCTGACCTACATGGCCATGGCGGCAAGAGCTGCCGGTTTTGCGGCCGGAGAAATGAAAAAGAGTAATCTTTAAACCCTATTCTATACATGAGACGCCCTTACCTGTTTTTGCATATTGCAGTGATCCTGGCCGGATTTACAGGTATCTTCGGTAAACTGATCACGCTGAATGAAGGACTGCTCACCTGGTACCGGGTGCTTGTTTCCTCCCTGGCCTTGTACCTTCTCCTGCTTTTTACCCGGACGCCGCATCCCGGAACCCTGAAAGAAAAAGTACGGATGGGCCTTACCGGCATGATCATTACCATTCACTGGCTGTTCTTTTACGGAAGCATCAAATATTCCAATGTTTCTATCGGGGTGGTCTGTTATGCCCTTACCAGTTGCTTCACCGCCCTTTTTGTTCCGGTGATCCATAAAAAACCGTTTGTTGTCTCCGAGCTGCTGTTAAGCCTTCTTACTATCCTTGGTATCGGGCTGATCTTCCATTTTGACACCTCGCACCAGGCAGGCATTATCCTTGGAGTAATTTCGTCTGTCTTTGCAGCACTTTTTACTATTTTCAATGAAAAGCTGGTCCGGCAGTACGACTCTAAGGTGATCAATTTTTATGAGATCCTCGGAGGAACTATCGGTCTTACGTTGCTGCTGCCGCTTTATCTCTATATCTTCCCTACGGATTACCTCGTACCTGACCTGAGAGATACGGCATACCTGCTCATGCTGGCCCTGTTCTGCACGGTGGGACTTTACCTGCTTTTTGCGGAAGCGCTCCGGAAAATCCCGGCGTTTACGGTTAACCTGACCTTTAATCTCGAACCGGTTTACGCCATTGCAATGGCGTTTGTCTTCTTTAAAGAGGGCAAGGAAGTAAATTCCTCCTTTTACGCCGGGTTGTTCCTGGTAATGGCTTCCGTGGTTTTGCAGACGGTGATCAGCGTGAGAAGGCAAAAATTAAAAGTGAAAAGCTAAAAGTGAAGGAACATTTTTCTCATTATGATGAAGAAAACTACCGTAATTTTTCACTTTTAGCTTTTCACTTTTATCTCACCCGATAATCACCGCTCCCAGCGGAGGCAGGCTCAATTGAACAGACTGTTCAAAGCCGTGGCTAGGTGCCTTTTCCACGTAGATATTGGGGTTGCTGACTCCCGAGCCGCCATATTTCTTATGGTCGGAGTTTAACAACTCCTTGTATTCCCGTTCTTCAGGTACACCCACCCGGTAATCATGATGCGGCACAGGAGTCAGGTTCAGCAGCACCACCACATTCCCCGACGCCGTCTTCCGCATATAGCTGACTACACAGTTGGTAGTGTCTGATCCGTCAATCCACTGAAAACATTCCGGGTCAAACTGTTTCATATGCAGGGCAGGTACTGACCGGTAAAGTTTGTTCAGGTCGGCTATCAGGTCTTTTACTCCGCGATGGTGTTCACTGTCCAGCAGGTGCCAGTCGAGGCTCTGCTGGAAGTTCCACTCCCTGATCTGCCCGAATTCTCCCCCCATAAAGATAAGCTTGGTTCCCGGGTGAGTAAACATATACGAGAACATCAACCTCAGGTTGGCAAACTTCTGCCAGGCGTCGCCCGGCATTTTGGTCAGGAGCGAACCCTTGCCGTACACTACCTCATCATGGGAGAGCGGCATCATAAAGTTCTCACTGAACGCATATACCATACTGAAGGTCAGATCATTCTGATGCCATTTCCGGTACATCGGGTCTCTTGCAAAATATTTGAGGGTATCGTTCATCCAGCCCATCATCCATTTCATACCGAAACCCAGTCCGCCGGTATACACCGGCCGTGAAACTCCCGGGAAAGCCGTAGACTCTTCCGCAATGGTCTGAACATCAGGGTAAGAACGGTAGATCTCTTCGTTCAGCTCCTTGAACAGCGATATGACTTCCAGGTTTTCTCTTCCTCCGAAAATATTCGGCACCCACTGGCCTTCCTGGCGCGAGTAATCGCGGTACAGCATAGAAGCCACGGCGTCTACGCGCAGGCCGTCAGCATGGAAACGGTCCAGCCAGAACAGCGCATTACTGATCAGGAAGGAACGTACTTCGTATCTTCCATAATTGAAAATATAGGATTTCCAGTCGGGGTGATACCCCTCTTTGGGATCTTCATGTTCGTACAGGGCGGTTCCGTCAAAGCGGAAGATGCCGTTGGCATCGCCGGGAAAATGCGAAGGCACCCAGTCAAGTATTACGCCTATCCCCGCCTCATGCAGTTGCTCTACCAGGTACATAAAATCCTGCGGGGTGCCCTGCCGGCTGCTTACCGCAAAATACCCGGTAATCTGGTATCCCCAGGAAGGTTCATACGGGTGTTGCATCACCGGCATAAATTCTACATGGGTGAACCCGGTTTCTTTCAGATAAGGCACCAGGCTGTCGGCAATCTCGCGGTAATTAAGCTTCCTGTCAGGTTCTGAGGGATCCCGTTTCCAAGAGCCCAGGTGCACTTCATATACGGAAAAGGGCGAATCCAGGCTGTTCCTGTCGCGACGGTTCTTCATCCAGTCTTTGTCTTTCCATTCATACCAGGTATCCCACACCACGGAAGAGGTGCGCGGCGATTCCTCCCACCGCAAGGCAAAAGGATCTCCCTTTTCAGAGATGATGCCGTGATTATTGGATATGATCCGGTACTTAAAGATCTCCCCGTTACCTATATTCGGAATCCAGCCTTCCCAGATGCCCGAACCGTCCCAGCGGGGGTTAAGCGGGTGATTATTATGGTCCCATCCGTTAAAATTCCCAATGACGTTCACTGACCGGGCGTTAGGCGCCCAAACGGCAAAATAAGTTCCTACCACCCCCTGATATTCCAGGACATGCGTTCCCATTTTTTCATACAGCCGGTAGTGCTTTCCTGACTTAAAAAGACTTATGTCAAAATCGGTAAAAAGAGAATAAGGTTCTACATTTTTGAACTCCGAAGCGGGTGCGGGAGCGTCTTTCTTCTTCGCCATTAGAAAAGTGATATTTTCTACAAAAAAGAGAAAACTTTTCAGCTTTTCAAAACATTTATTTTTGGGGAAATTTTTTTTTCGGGTATTATTTTAGATTTTTGATATGTTAACTGTCTGACAGGCGGGCTTCAGGTCTGCCATTTACAACGGGATATGATCAATATAAAGAAAACCGACGAATATGTCATTTTCACTCCGGAATCTTCCACCTTTGACGACAGCACCTCTGCAGCCCTCGAAAAGGCGGTGGCGGGGCTTTATTCTTCAGAAGGAAGGATAAATTTTATCGTTGATCTCGACAAGGTTTCATCACTCGCCGTTTCCGGAGTGCTTCTTTTTGACAAGGTGCATAAGATTGCCGTCCGTGAGTCGGGGCTGTTCGTAACGGTAGTGAATAATGATACGCTTACTGATGTCATAGCTGATAATTCCCAGTTTGAGCTTCTGATGCTTTCATCTGTGGATGAAGCCATTGAAGCCGTTTATATGAACTCCCAGGATAGTGAATACGGAGACAGTGAAGAAGATGAATTTGGCGAAGAAAACGATTACTGATATTTGAAACTGACCCTGTTAGGTACCGGTTCCGCAACTCCGATCATCGAACGGAGACCTTCCGCAGCCCTTCTCGACCTCGGTAACGAAAGTATACTGATCGACTGCGGTGAAGGAACCCAGTTCCAGATGCTGAAATATAAAGTGCGGTTTTCCCGCCTGAAATACATTCTCATTACTCACCTTCACGGCGACCATTTTTACGGGCTGATCGCGCTGATCAATACGCTGAATAATACCGGCCGTACCGAACCGCTTATCCTGATCGGTCCCCAGGGACTGGATGAAATACTCAGTGTACAGCTCCGGTACAGCCAGGCTTTCCTCAATTATACACTGGATTTCCGGTGTACAAACCCGGTAAAAGCCGGGGAGATTTTCTCCAACGAAAAGATTTCCATCTCCACTTTTCCCCTGCGGCACCGGATCCCCTGTACGGGTTTCCTTATTGCGGAAAAACCTGCTCCCCGGAAGATCCTGGCGGAAAAGCTCCCGGCTGATTTCCCTCTCCCCTATTTTAAAATGCTGAAAGAAGGTCTCGATGTGACCGACGAGCTAAGCGGTAAAATTTACCTGAACCGCGAATACACGGCCGATCCTGAGCCACCCCGCCGGGTAGCCTACTGCTCAGACACCATTTATGACCCGGAGATCGTACAATACGTTCAAAATGCCGACCTGATGTACCATGAAAGCACCTTTACGGGTGAGCTGGAGAACCGGGCAAAGATCACCTTCCACAGTACAGCGGCCCAGGCGGCCGATATTGCCCGGCGGGCAGAAGTTAAACGCCTCATCATCGGTCATTTTTCCTCCCGTTATAAAGCGCTGGATAATTTCCTCACCGAATCACGGGCCATATTTCCGGATACGGTTCTGGCGGAGGAGGGAAAGACTTATCCGGTTAAGTAATCTGTTCTTATAAGATTCCGCAAAAAACCCCTATTTTTGTGAATTATAAAATTTCCGGTACCCATAATGACATCGCACCAGATACGTAAGGCTTTTTTAGATTTTTTTGAGGAAAGAGGACATCTCATCGTTCCGTCAGCACCGCTGGTGGCAAAAAATGACCCCACCCTGATGTTCAACAACTCCGGAATGGCCCAGTTCAAAGACTTTTTCCTGGGTAACGGGACCCCTCCGAGCAAAAGAATCGCCGATACGCAAAAATGTCTCCGGGTCAGCGGCAAGCATAATGACCTGGAAGAGGTGGGTTTTGACACCTATCACCACACCATGTTCGAAATGCTGGGCAACTGGTCGTTCGGAGATTACTTCAAAAAAGAAGCGCTGGGATGGTCGTGGCAGTTGCTGACTGAAGTATATAAGATCCCGAAAGACCGGATTTATGTTTCGGTTTTTGAAGGAAATGCGGCGGAAGGTGTGCCTTTTGACCAGGAAGCATTTGATATCTGGAAGGAAATCATTGGTGATGAAAGCCGGATCATTCTTGGCAATAAAAAAGATAATTTCTGGGAAATGGGCGATATCGGCCCCTGCGGTCCCTGCTCTGAGATTCACGTGGATCTGAGAGATCAGGAAGAGGCCGATCAGGTTCCGGGCAAAGAGCTGGTGAACAAAGATCACCCGCAGGTAGTGGAGATATGGAATAATGTATTCATGCAATATGAGCGTAAAGCCGACGGCTCGCTGATTCCCCTTCCTGAAAAGCATGTGGATACGGGAATGGGCTTTGAGCGCCTTTGCATGGCGATCCAGGGGAAAAAATCCAATTACGATACCGACCTGTTCCAGAACACCATCCGGGTGATCGAGCAGCTGTCGGGAAAGAAATACGGCGAGCAGGGTACCCTTTCTTCAGACAACTATACAGACGTTGCCATGCGGGTGATCGCTGACCATCTGCGTGCCGTGAGCTTTGCCATTGCTGACGGTCAGCTGCCTTCCAATGCCAAGGCCGGTTACGTGATCCGCCGGATTCTGCGCCGGGCTCTGCGTTACGGATATTCTTACCTTAGCTTCAGGGAACCTTTTATGTGCAAGCTGGTTCCGGTACTGGCCCGCCAGTTTGCTGATGTATTTCCCGAATTGCAGGCACAGGTGGAGTTTGTAAGCAAAGTGGTGGAAGAAGAGGAAAAGACTTTCCTGCGTACACTGGAGCAGGGACTGAAGCGGCTGGACACTATTTTCAGAGAGGAAAACGGGAATAAGGTCCTTGCGGGTGAAACCGTATTTGAACTGTCGGACACCTTTGGTTTCCCCGTAGATTTAACAGCCCTTATTGCCCGGGAAAAGGGATTTTCAATGGACGAGGACGGCTATAAAAAAGCCCTGGAAGAGCAAAAGGCCCGCAGCCGTAAAGATGCAGAAAAGGAAGCAGCCGACTGGGTAGAGCTGGGAGATACCGATGGGGTGGAGTTTTTAGGCTACGAGCTGACCGCTGCGCCGGCACAGCTGATGAAATACCGGGTAAACAAAACCAAGGCCGGACAGGAAATCCACCTGGTACTGGACCAGACCCCTTTCTATGCTGAAATGGGTGGTCAGGTAGGAGACACCGGAACCATCACCCTGAATGCCGGGGGAAAAGAACATGTCTTCCGGGTGACGGACACCAAGAAAGAGAACGATCTTTTCCTGCATATCATAAAAGATAAAAATGCCGCTGAAGTGCTGGCCACCCTTACGGGACCTGCTGAAGTGCTGGCGGAAATTGATACCGAAAGGAGAATCAATATTGAGAAAAATCACTCGGCGACTCACCTGATGCTGGCCGCCCTGCGGGAAGTGCTGGGCAACCATATTATTCAGCGGGGATCGTACCAGAATGACGAGGTAACCCGCTTTGACTTCTCTCATTTTGCCAAAGTGACGGATGAGGAGCTTCGGAAAGTAGAAGATATTGTTAACAGCAGGATCCGTGCAAATATTGCGCTCGATGAAAAACGTAATGTACCGTTTGATGATGCCATTGCTTTAGGCGCTACCGCTACTTTTGGTGAAAAATACGGCGATTTTGTGCGGGTGATCACTTTTGATCCGGCTTTCTCCGTAGAACTCTGCGGAGGCACCCACGTGAAGGCTACAGGAGAGATAGGCCTGTTCCGTTTTATCTCGGAAGGTTCGGTTTCTGCGGGCGTAAGACGGGTGGAAGCCGTAACGGGTGTAAAAGCGCTGGAGCTGTTGAGACAACAGGCTGACCTGATCAGTGAGCTGAAGGAGATCTTAAAGTCGACTGACCTGCTGAAGGCGGTAGAACAGCTGAAAGCCGACAATACGGTTTTACAAAAGAAAATAGAAACGTTTGAAAACGCCACCATCCAGGCCGCTAAAATAGCTCTCCTGAGCAGGGTAGAAAACATCAAAGGAATGAATATGGTAGCCCAGCGGGTAAATGTTCCCAGCGCCGATGCCTTAAAGCAACTGGCTTTCGGGCTCAAGCAGAATATGGGAAAACCGGTCATTATCCTGGGTGCCGTGGTGGCTGATAAGCCCAACCTGGCTATCCTTATCGATGAAAACGTGGTTAAGGAAAAAAACCTGAATGCAGGTGGCATTATCCGTGAAGTAGCCAAACTGATGAAAGGCGGCGGTGGCGGACAGCCTCATTTTGCCACGGCCGGAGGCAGCGATATCAGGGGGCTGGATGATGCCATTGAGGCGGCGAAGGCAGCGGTAATCGGGTAGCAGATGAACATAAAGTCTATACATTACTGCAGTATCTCATGGCAACAGTAAACCCCTACCTCTATTTCAATGGAAATTGCGAAGAGGCATTTAATTTTTATAAATCCGTTTTTCAGCAGGAATTCACCTACATCGGACGCTATAAGGATGTTCCCGGCGCTGAAAGGAAGTTATTCCGGGAAACAGACGAAAAAATTATGCACATTTCCTTACCCATCAGCAAAGAAACGGTTTTGATGGGGGCTGACAATACAGAAGCCTGTGCGGGACTACCGGTGTACAGCAACTTCTCTCTTATTATCCATGCCGGCGAGAAAGAAGAAGCAGATAAGCTATTTGACAGCCTTTCCGAAGGCGGACAAATCAAAATGCCCATGAATCAGACATTTTGGGGGTCTTACTATGGTATTTGTATCGATAAATTCGGGATCCTATGGAAAGTCACCGTTGAAGCAAAACACTAGAGGAGAACATCTTCAGATCCGGGAGAATGTATCAAAACCTTTTAAAGAACAGGTTGACACAGGTTTTCCCGACCGTAAACTAAATTTCAGCACCTGATCAGTTGCTTTTCATAAATAATTTTCAGAGTTTCGTTATCATATTTTTATATAAAAAGGGATAAGTATGAAACTTAAGTATCTTATTCTGTTAATTTTAGGACTCTCAGGTTGCAAACAGGAGCTGAAAGACAAAGAGCCGGAAAAAGCCGTTAAGCAATTTGTACAGCAATTAAAACGGGCCACTTATAAGGAGTACGGCCTGCCGGAATTTGAGCCCCGGCATATTCCCGAGCTGTTAAAATACAGTAATGATACTACCGTTATTACACAATTTCCAAGAAATGGCATCTCTTCTGCCTGGATACCTGAAGTTTACCTGGGCACTTACGTATTATGGAATATTGAGTCGGTCAGAGCCCGGGCAGCCAGCAGTCAGTTTTTAGTTCCGGGGGGATTCCCCTCACTTAACCCCTTCCTGCGGAGTAAAACCCGGGAAGACGTCCACCTGATCTTATCGAAAGAAGCACAGAAAGCAGCATCAGATGCTTATGCTGTGTGGTGGAACCGGTACCTGCCTTTTGATCAGCTGAAGAACATTGACCCGCTGGCCTCCACGGATTACGAATGGCGCTGATCATCAACGCTAATCATCGCTGCCCGTATTTCCGGGTATATTACAAATGACCGTAAAATTACAGGTTTCTGCAGAAAGTGTCGGCACCGGAAAGTATCTTTGGGCCATATTAATTCAGCAGATGGTAAACGTCAGCCCGTAACCGGCGAAAAGTGCACAAGGCAAAGTGCAAAGCTTCCGGCTGATGGTTAAAAACTAATTTTGTATACATGAAACTCGCGCTCATTGGTTATCAGATCCAGGAAAAATACAATAACGGCACAGTAAGGGATGAAGACCGGGATCTTTTTGATTTTTTAACCGCCAAAGGCACAGACCTGCACCGTGAGGTATGGAATGACCCGGCGGTAAACTGGGCCGCCTACGATGCCGTCATTCTTAAGTCGCCCTGGGATTACCACGAAAAACACTCCGAATTTCTGAACTGGACAGACCTCCTCAGCCGCCAGGGTATCCGGGTACTCAATTCTCCCGAAATGGTCCGGTGGAACAGCGACAAACATTACCTGAAAGATATCCGGGATTCGGGCTTACCCGCCATTCCGACACTTTACCTTGAGAAAAACTCCGTAACAGATACAGAAAACAATTATTTCAGGGAGCTCAATACTTCACGGCTTGTGATCAAGCCCTGTATCAGTGCCGGCGCTAAAAATACGGTCCTGGTAACATCTGAAGAATTCCCCGAGCTTCTTCCTCTCATCAATACCTGGCTGCAGGAAGAAGCTTATATGGTGCAGCCTTTTGTGGAAGAAATACTGGCCGGCGAATGGTCATTGCTGTTTTTCGGAGGGAAATACAGCCACAGCTTATTAAAAACACCCAAAGACCAGGATTTCAGGGTACAGCACTACCTGGGCGGAAAAGTCAACTACCGTGAAGCAGATGAAAACCTGGTAAGGCAGGCAACTCAATTTATAAGCCGGTTTGCCGCAGATACGCTGTATGCGCGGGTAGACGGCGTGGTAATCAACGGTATTTTCCACCTGATGGAGCTTGAGCTGATTGAGCCGTATCTCTTCCTCGACAATGTACCGCAAAGAATGGAGAACTATTACCAGGCCCTGAAAAAACACCTGTAACAGTTCTGCTATCCCCCTGATTTTCAAAAATTCTATCCCGTAATTCATGAATTATCGTGGGAAAATGTATTTTTGTAAAGCCTAACTATTTAACATTTTGAAGTATTGTATTTTGTATTGTATCCTGTTCTGCTGTTTCATGCATCCGCCGGCGGCCGCCCAGGATACTTCACCACAGTATGTAAAGAGTGGTAAACTCTATTCTCCGCCGCCCAGGATCAGCAATTCATCCCCCTATTTTAAGAACATGGCTTTTACACGGGGGACCATCGTATACGATAAGGTAAAGTACGAAAACCAGATGCTCGCGTATGATGTTTCTTCAGACAGGTTGGTGCTGGAGGATGTGAACTATATCCAGGTAATAAAAAACCTGGTAGACTATTTCACCATTAACGGTGATACGCTCTTTTACAAAGCGGATCATACCGGCGGTATTCCTGCCGGCTATTATGAGCGGCTATACAGCTCCCATAAAACCTCAGCCGTAGCAAAACACAGCAAATACCTGAAAGAGGTTATGCGGGGAACCGTTATGGAAAGAAATTACCAGGAAACCATCCGTTATTACGTGGCCGTGCCCGGCTCAGAAAGTTACCGGGATCTCAGAAGTGAAAAAGACCTGCTCAATATCCACAAAAACCTGAAAAAAGAAGCGAAGGCCTTGTTACGTTCCCGGTCTTTAAAATTTAAGACTCGGCCCAAAGATACCATCCAAACCGTTCTTCAGTTTTACGAAGCACATATTTAACCTGCAGGATATGAAGAAATTCTCCTTTTTTATATTTTTATGTATCCTGATATCGCTGAAAGTCCGGGCACAGCGGGAAACCGTCACATTGGATCTTTCTTCTGCAAAGTTTGATTCTTTCATATCCCTGCTTGAGCAGCAAACCCCCTATACATTTTATTACGACTCCCGGAGCACCGACAGCCTCATTATCAATATCCGGGCCGGCGGCCTTCCGCTGAAAGATGTACTGGAAGCCGTATTGCAGCCGGCCGGGCTTTATTTTGCCCTTGATTCTGAAAAACGTATCTTCATTACAGCCCATCATGCGATCATCACGCAGTTTGCTTATCTGAAACAGGCCGGAAACAGCGAAGTGCGGCTTGAAGATTATAGCACCCGGGAGAAACAGGCAGACATTTCCATTGAAAACCAGCTTTTTGAGATCGGGGACAAAAACAACCCCGCTTCCGGGAAAACCATGCTTAGCGGGCATGTGCGCTTCAGTGAGACGGGCGGTGCACTGAGCGCTGTAACCGTTTCTGTGCTGGGCCAGCCGGGGGGAACACAAACCGATGCTTTCGGATACTACAGCCTCACTATTCCCGAAAAAAGGAGTACCCTTATTTTCAAAAGAGCGGGCTTGCAGGAAACCAGTCGCCAGGTGCTGATGCACAGCAGCGGCAAGCTGGATATACAGATGAATGACCAGGTCTTTGCGCTAAATGAAGTGGTGATAACCGGTGAGATGGGAAGCAATATCAACCGGACCCGGATGGGGCTTGAAAAACTGAGCATCAAAACCATAAAACAAACCCCTACCGTGCTGGGAGAAGCCGATGTCATCAATGTTATTCTTACCTTGCCCGGGGTTCAGACCGTAGGGGAAGCATCCAGCGGGTTTAATGTTCGGGGCGGGGCTACCGACCAGAACCTTGTACTGTTCGGAGATGCCACCATTTTCAATTCTTCTCACTTTTTCGGCATGTTTTCTTCATTCAATGCCGATGCCGTAAATCAGCTGGAACTATATAAAAGCAGTATTCCGGCAAAATATGGCGGGCGGATCGCCTCTGTACTGGATGTTTCCACCAAGCAGGGAAACAAAAAGAAACTGGCCGGATCCGGCGGTATCGGACTCCTCACCGGCCGGCTGTCGCTTGAAGGCCCTATCGGAGAAAAAACCGCTTTCCTGGTCGGCGCCCGGTCTACCTATTCCGACTGGCTTTTAAAAAGAATCCCCAATGAAACCTACAAAAACAGTTCGGCCTCCTTCTATGACGGACAGGTGATCATTGACCATGAAATCAATGAGAAGAACCAGCTCATTCTTACTGGCTACGCCAGCCAGGATAATTTCCGGCTGAGCAATGGTGTTCAATACGGTTACGGCAACAAAAACCTTAACCTGAAATGGAAATTCAGCGTGGCCCGCAACCTGTACGGTGTGTTTGCTTTGGGAACGGACAATTATGATTTTCATGTAGGCGATCATCAAACCCCTTTACAGACCTATGATCTGCAATACAAAATCGGGCAGGAATTCGGCCGTTTAGACTTCAGTCAGAACGCCGGAGCCCAACATAAGCTTACATACGGGATACAGGTATTAAAATACCGTGTAAGCCCGGGCACTATTGCCCCTACGGGTGAAGAATCACTGATCACCGCCAAAACACTTGAGAAAGAACAGGCTCTGGAATCAGCGGTTTATATAGCTGATGTCTTTACGGTAACCGATAAGCTCACGCTGGACCTGGGAGCCCGTTTTTCGTTATATAATTACCTGGGGCCCCGGAGCGTCAATTATTACCTTGACGGACTGGCCCGGAATGAGAATACCTTTACAGGATCACGCTTTTTCGGTAAAGGGAAAACCGTTAAAACCTATAATTCTCCTGAAATCAGGGCGGCAGTCAAATACTCCTTTAATGACAACAGCTCCTTAAAACTCAGCTACAATTCGTTACGGCAATACCTGCATATGTTATCGAATACCACAGCCATCACTCCTACCGACTCCTGGAAGCTGAGTGACAGCCATATCCGGCCCCAGTTCGGAGACCAGGTTTCTCTGGGGTATTACCAGAACCTGAAAAAAGGGAAATTTGAAACCTCTGCGGAGCTGTATTATAAGCGGATCAACGATTATCTCGATTATAAAAGCGGGGCAAAGCTTATAATGAATGAAACCATTGAGACCGATGTGATCAGCACACAGGCCAAAGCCTACGGAGCGGAATTCCAGATCAAGAAAGTGTCGGGTAAGCTGAATGGCTGGTCAAGCTACACTTACTCGCGCATTCTTCAGCGAACTACCGGCACGCACCCGGGTGAAATCATCAACGGCGGAGCGTATTACCCCGGAAATTATGATAAGCCGCACAGTTTCACTACGGTGGCCAATTATCGGTTTACCCACCGTTTCAGTCTTTCGGCCGTCACTACATACAGTAGCGGCCGCCCCATCACCCTGCCTGTAGGTGTTTTTAACTATGCGGGTTCCGAGCGGGTATTCTACTCCAACCGGAACGAGTACAGGATCCCGGATTATTTCCGTATGGATCTGTCAATGAATATCGAAGGGAATCACAGGATCAGGAAACTGGCGCACAGCTCCTGGACCATCGGCGTGTACAATCTCACCGGCCGGAAAAATCCTTTTTCCGTATATTTCCTGACCGAAAACGGTAAAATAAACGGGTATAAGACCTCTGTACTGGGAACCCAACTGCCTTTTATCACGTATAATTTCAGATTTTGAAGATGAAGTACTTCCTTTATATATTCCTGATCTCAGCACTTTTCACAAGTTGCACAGAACCGTATATCCCCGAACTGAAGGATAACGGAGTTGAGAAAACCCTGATCGTGGAAGGATATATCAGTGCTGACGGTAACTCAGAATATACGCTGGGCTACATAGCCCCCCTGTATAAGGAAGCTGACAGTTCCTACCTCGTGGTTACTCATGCACAACTATCCATAGAGGAAGAGAATGGCCAGGTTTTCAATGAATTCTCTTATGCGGGCAACTCCCGGTATGTCATCCATCACCCTGCACTTAAGCCAAGCTCAAAATACCGTTTACGGGTAAAGGCCGATAATAAAGAATATCTTTCAGAGTATGTACCGGTACTTGTAAGTCCTGAAATAGAAAGTCTGCGGTGGAAACAGAATATAGAAGAGGGCGTCAGGTTTTACCTGGATACCGAAAGCGATGACCAGGCCTATTACCGATGGGAGTTTGAGGAAGCCTGGCGGTTCAGAGTGCCCAATATCAGCCTTTTCCTCTTTGATGGAACCCAGGTCAGAGAAAGAACCCCTGAAGAATATTATCCGTTTTTCTGTTACGTGTCGGAAAAGTCGTCCGGCATTCATCTCTATACCACAGAAACACAGAATGAAAACAGCGTCAGGGATTTTAATATACACTTTATTCCCAATTTTTCAGAGAAATTAGGAATGCGGTATTCCATCCTGGTCAGGCAATATGCTTTAACCCGGGAAGCCTTCGGGTACTGGAGCCTGGTAAAAAAGAATTCGGAAGAGATCGGCGATATCTTTGGTACCATGCCCACAGAGCTGGTGGGAAATATCTCCTGTATCAGCCATCCGGGTCAAAAAGTAGTAGGGATGATTGAAGCAGGTAAAGTGGCTGAAAAAAGGATATTTATTGATTATCTCGATTTTCCTATTCCCTGGGCCTACACCTATCTTTATTACGGCCGTTGTGTTAATGTGGATATGGTTCATAAACGGGATGCCAACGCTTTTTTTGCTGCAAATCCGGATTTTGTTCCCATTGATGAAACTGCCCCCGGCAACCCGGTAAATCTTACCCATTACAGCTATTCGGTTGCCCCCTGTCTCGATTGCACCTTCAGAGGTAGTAAAGAACCGCCGGCCTTCTGGCAAAACTGATAAATGACCATGAGATTCCTGTTCCAATATATCCTGTTATTTGCTTCTTTCTCCGCATTTTCCCAGAGATTAAACGGTGAAAATATTTACCTGCATACGGATAAAGCCCTGTACTTACCGGGTGAAATCCTATGGTTCAAACCTTATGTGGTCGATGCTTCCAGCCGGGAACCTGCCTTTGAGAGCGCACTGGTTTATGTAGAGCTCACCGATAAAGCAGGAAATGCCGTATTGCAGGCCAAAGTTGAAAATAAGCCGGCATCCGGCGGCTCTGTCTATATTCCGCAGGGGATAGCCACCGGCGCCTATTCACTGAAAGCCTATACGCTGAAAATGAAAGGGCAGGGTCTTTTCTTTACCCGGGACATCTATATTGTTAATCCCTACCTGGATCGTCCTGTTCAGGAGACCGTGGATACGTTTGATCTACAGCTGTTCCCGGAAGGCGGAGCACTGCTTCACGGAGTTCCGTGCAGGGTAGCTCATAAACTTACTGACGGAGAAGGGCGGGGACTTTTACACACCCTTACCCTCCTGGAAAACGGGAAACCCGTGACCCGCACATCAGCTTCCAATGCGCTGGGAATGGGCAGCTTTGTATTTACGCCCGATGCCGCTACCGTTTACTCGGTTCAGGCAGAGGTGAAGGGTCATGTAATGAGCGGGCCTCCCTTCCCCGCCGTGCTAAAAAAAGGAACATTACTAAGTGCCGTATCCGAAAAAGACCGCTACGTGATTCGTATTCATTCAACGGAAAAGACCCCGCTGATACTGAAATACGAGTCGGCTGACAGCGGGTTTCAAAAAAGGGAGATCAGCTTTGACGGGGAGGGAAAAGCCGAGATATCCCTCTCCAAAAACGATCTTATAATCGGCAGCTCCTGCCTGACCGTATTAAATGCTGCCCAGCAGCCGCTGAATGAGCGGGTGGTTTTCCGGCCGGTGAGGGATACGCTGACCTTTCAGCCCACCCTTTCCGCTGAACGCGCCGGCAGGAGGGCCGAGGCCACATTAACCGTAAAAGGCAGCGCCGATTCCCGGTTTTCTGTGGCCATCCGGCAGGCAGACGGTTCCACAGACGGAGAAGATATCTTTACTGCATTGTTTCTCCGGAGAAATATAGCCGGCCGCATAGAACATCCCGGATACTATTTTTCCCGGGCGTGCGCTGAAAAAGACCTCGAAGATTTTCTTCTTACCCAGGGCTGGAGAAAAATTACGGAAAGCATAGCCGGAGAAACCCGTTATCACCAGATCCGGGTAAAATTTACCGATAAAGAAACCCGGCAGCCACTTGCCCGGCAAAGTGCTTTACTGAGTGTACCGGGAGCAAATATCCGGGTTTTTCCTGCGCAGACGGATGACAACGGAGTGGCCACATTTTTTGTAAAAAACATATACGGCCCTTCCCGGCTGGCCATCAAACTCAAGTCGAATAAGCCTTCACACGTAGAGATTATTCCCCCCTTTGCACAGTATGAAAAACTTCCGTGTGGCAGCGTACCGGAAATTGAAAGTGGTGAACTCTCTTCCCTGGCCATTAATACGCAGGCCGAGAACAGCTATTTTGCAAGGGAGAGAGCCGTATTTAACGCGTCTCAACTGGCCGATTCCATCCCTTTTTACGGTCACCCGGATGCCCGGTATTTTTTAGATGATTATACCCGTTTTGTACTGATGGAAGAGGTACTGAGAGAATATGTCAAAGAAGTGCGGGTAAGAAAATCAAAAGACAATTACGAGCTCAGGATGCTGGATCATACCCACAACATTCTTTTTAAGGAAAGTCCACTGATCCTCTTTGACGGAGTGCCGTTAAGTGATGCAGACGAAGTGATCCGCTATGACCCGCTGAAGGTAAAAAAGATCGACGTTCTCCGTGAAGTTTTTCTTTACGGCGGTGTGACGTACGACGGGATCATCAGTTTTAACACCTACAAAAATGTATTGGAAGACTTTAAGCTGGATGCGGCTACCACCCTCCTGAATTATGACGGCGTTCAGTATGAAAGAGTGTTTTACACCCCGAAATACACTACAGAAGAGGAAAGAAAAGGCAGGAAGCCGGATACACGTACCCTGTTGTACTGGAACCCGAACGCTTCCGCAGAGGAGAAACTGAAATTTTTAACCTCCGACCTCCCCGGCAGGTACCTGATTGATATCCAGGGAATAGACAGCAAAGGCAGACCGGGCCGGACCACCGCCTACTTTACCGTAGACTGAGGCTTATATTCCCATTTCAATCTGGAATCTTGCATTCCAGTCTTTACCGGTGGTCTGATCTGCATAATGATACCGGTTGAACGAGGTTTCCACCTGGAATTTAAAGGCATGTTCCCATACATACCGGGTGAGACCCAGGGTGTACTGATCCTGGTGCGGGGTAAAGGCATGAATAGCTTTCCCGGCTTTCTGCGCGCTAAAGCGCCCGATAATTTCAAAGTCAGCGGGAAACAGGTAACTGATCTGATAATCTGTTCCGTATCCGGTATAGACATATTCAGGCGTACCCGTGGTCTGTATGACCGCATTTCCGGCGCTCCGGTCCATATAGGCCAGCATGCCTGTGAATCCGCGGTACTTCAGCATGGCATCCAGTAGCCAGCTTTCCTGGCTTCTGGCTTCGGAAAGCTCTTTCCCCAAAACTCCCTGCGACTTCAATGCCCTGTCATTGTAATTGTATGCGGCTGAAAAGAGTACCTTAGGCCGGCTCTCCCTTTCAATATCGCCTTCAAAAGTAGAGCCTGAATTGGCAAAAACCCCCAGCGGAAACAATTCCACTTTCCCGGTGTATGACAGCCCCTGATCGCCTTCCACCGTAGTATTTCTTCCGTTCCCGGTAGTTACGGCCAGCTTCAGGTTATACGAAAAACGGTCTTTGAATTCGTTCAGGTTGTGAATCTGTAAGCCAAAATCCCGGTCAATATTAAACTTCGCATTATTAATGCTCCGGTCGGTCAGCTGCAGGGCTCCCGAAGAGTTCACCCGCTGCCGGTTACCGGGAAGCTTGGTCTGCCCGAAGCTGAAAGTCCAGAACTCATTGGGACGATAGAAAATTACGGCGTCCCGGATAACATTCAGGTTTCCGCCGTCCTGGATTTCCCCCACATCATCCGGTGCAAAAGAAAGCTGGATCGCATACAGGAACCTGGGGCTCCCCACGTATCCGTCAAACCTCAGGCGTAATCTCCTGACATAAGCACCTATGGCAGCTTCCCCTTCTTCATCCTCTGCAAATTCCGCCCTGTTCTGCATCCGGAACCGGATATTGAGCTGGAACAGGCTGTCAGGCGAGGTCATTCCCAGGCCCCGTCCGAAATTATAATACGGAAGAACCGATAATTTCAGGTCATTATCTCCGCGAGCAACTGCTTTTCTCTTTTGCTCCGTTTCTTCCTGGGCCATTAGCGGTGTGGCCGCAAAAATAAAAACCAGTAGAGTGTATATTCTTTTCATCTGTATCTCAAAAGTCCGTCAATCGTAAATCAAAAATCGTAAATACTATTGACGATTTACGAACGGGTACTAAATTTCTCTTTCAGCTCTTCCAGGTATTCTATCCAGTTTCCTCCCGGCAGCCAGTCGGATACAAGCGAAATGATCCGCGGGGCAAAACCTTTCACAAAATCGTACAGCTTACTTTCCGCAAGGGTGGATTCCGGGATACGGATCCCGATCTTTTCAATGATCCATATAAAAATGCTGATTCCGAAAGCCGCTGTTATGGCCCCCAGAGCAGCACCAAAAAGCCCGTCCAGGACACCCAGAAAAGTAATGCGTATCGCCTTTTTCATCAGCAGCCCTATCTGGCGGATCAAAAAGAGAGAAGGAAGGAATACCACAAAAAAGCTCAGGTAGGGAGAAAGCCATTTTAACCGGTCTGTTCCCACAATATCCTCCACTATACCCGCACCCAGGTACAGGAACTTAAAGCCGATAATGATCGCTGCCACAAAGGCCGCTATCCCGAAAATCTCGATCAGAAGCCCTTTTCTGTACCCGTTAAAGGCCCCTATTGCTATAGGAATTAAAAGAAGCAGATCAAAAACCGACATGAATTACGCCAGAAGCTTTTTAGCCATTTCAGAAATAGCCCGCCCTTCTGCCTTACCGGCCAGCTCTTTTGAAGCTACGCCCATCACTTTCCCTATTTCTGCAGGTGATTTTGCCCCTGTTTTTTCGATGATCGCTTTAACGGCGGCCTCCAGCTCCTCTTCCGACATGGCCGCCGGCAGATACGTTTCGATGATCTCTATTTCAGCCAGCTCCTTTTCCAGCAGATCGGGGCGGTTCTGTCCTTTATAAATTTCCGCCGAATCTTTTCTTTGCTTCACCGCTTTCTGAAGCAGCCTCAGCTCATCGGCTTCAGAGATCTCGCCGTTGGCTCCCGGTTTGGTTTCTTCCAGCAAAATAGCCTTTTTAATATCTCTCAGCGCTAAAAGTCTTACCGGATCTTTGGCCAGCATAGCTGCCTTTATATCTGCATCAATGGTTGCTTTTAATGACATTCTTCTTTTGTTTTGGTATTTACACTTATAAAACCCCTAATTTTGACACATTAATTCGGGATCACAAAAATGACAAAATTATCGGTCAATATCAATAAAATAGCCACATTAAGAAATTCAAGGGGGGGCAACGTACCTGACCTCCTCCGGGTGGCCGCAGATTGTGAAAGGTTTGGTGCCCAGGGAATTACCGTTCACCCGCGGCCCGACGAACGCCACATCCGTTACCAGGATGTATTTGACCTTAAAAAGCTTGTAACCACAGAATTCAATATTGAAGGCAACCCTGTGGAAGGCCGGTTTCAGGAGGTGGTGCTGGCCGTAAGGCCGGAGCAGGTCACCCTCGTACCTGACTCCCTGCAGGCCATTACCTCCAATGCAGGCTGGGATACCATCCGGAACCGGGCTAAGCTGAAAGAGCTGGTGGGCATTTATAAAGCAGAAGGTATACGGGTCTCCGTTTTTGTGGATGCCCTGCCCGAAATGGTGGAAGCTGCAGCAGAAACCGGCACCGACCGGGTAGAGCTTTATACGGAATCGTATGCCACAGACTACCCTGCCAGTCCTGAAAAAGCTATAGAAAATTTCATAAAAGCTGCGGAAACTGCAGAAAAGGTGGGTTTAGGCCTGAATGCGGGGCACGACCTCAGCCTGGAAAACCTGGAGTATTTTCACCGGCATGTTCCCGGCCTGCTGGAAGTGTCCATAGGCCATGCGCTGATTTCCGATGCCCTGTATTACGGGCTGGAAAATACGATCCAGATGTACCTGAGAAAATTACGTTGACAGGATTTTCGTTATACATTAAAAAAAACGACATGAAAAAGATAATTCTCCTGTTGCTGGCAGGAATACTGGCTGTAAGCGCCAACGTTTTTTCCCTTTGGAAACCCACTGATTATTCCATCAAATTCAGCACCAAAAGAGCAAGCGGCACCATCGGCGGCTTAAAAGGAGTGATCAATTTTGACGAAGGAAATGTGGCTGCCTCCCGTTTTGACGTGACCGTGGATCTGTCTACCCTGGACATGGGCCTGGGTCTGAAAACAAAGCACGCCCGGCAGGAAAACTTTTTTCATGCGGAAAAATACCCGGTTATCCGGTTCACATCATCAGAAATCACCCGCCGGGGCGCGCAATACCTCACGAAGGGAGATCTGACCATCAAGGGAATTACCCGATCCGTAAATATTCCTTTTACTTTTAGCCAAAACGGTCCTGACGGACAATTCACCGGTTCTTTCGAAATTAACCGGAAAGACTTTAACCTGGAAAGAAATGGGGTAGGTGAGCAGGTTAAGATAGATTTAAATATACCGGTGAAAAAATAAAAGCCGGGGCAATTTTACTTGCCTATAGAGTTTCACGCCTTATATAATTCACTGTAAGGCAGGCATGGGTAGAACTTTTTTTGTAACTTTGCCAGAATTTTTCTCCAAGAAGGGACAGATCCGATATGATTTTTAACAAGAAAATAGTAGTAGTGCTTCCCGCTTACAATGCTGCGGCCACATTAGAAAAGACGTATAATGAAATCCCCTTCGACATTGTTGACGAAGTTGTCCTGGTTGATGATGCTTCCCGCGACAATACCATTGAAGTAGCCCGTAAAGTGGGAATAAACCATATCGTTTCGCACGAGAAAAACCGGGGGTACGGCGGGAACCAGAAAAGCTGCTACCAAAAAGCCCTGGAACTGGGCGCTGATATCGTTATCATGCTTCATCCCGATTACCAGTATACACCCAAGCTGATCCCGGTGATGTCGTACATGATCGCCAGTGAGTTGTATCCCGTGGTGCTTGCCTCCCGTATCCTCGGGAACGGCGCTCTGCGCGGAGGAATGCCCCTCTACAAATACGTTGCTAACCGGGCCCTTACTTTCACGCAGAACCTGATCATTAACCAGAAGCTATCTGAGTATCATACGGGCTACAGGGCATTTTCAGCAGAAGTTATCCGGAACATTAATATTGAAGAGAACTCTGATGATTTTGTTTTTGATAACCAGATGCTCTGCCAGATTTTTAATAAAGGCTACGAAATAGGCGAAGTGACCTGCCCTACCAAATACTTTGAAGAGGCCTCCTCCATCAATTTCAAAAGGAGTGTCATCTACGGATTGGGCTGCCTGAAAACCTCCCTGAAGTATTTCCTTCACAGGAATAATATCGTAAAAGACAAGATCTTCCGTTAAGCGCTGACAGCGTCATATTTGAGGGTAGTTATTCTGTTGGTGTCCGTAATAAAGCCTATATTTGACAAAATAATCAGCATATGCCCGGGTCAGCACTGAAGACCACCCGTTTAAGCCTGCTTTCCAATATTCTCCTGGCCATTATCAAGTGGATAGCGGGAGTTCTGGGCAATTCGTACGCCCTGATTGCCGACGCCATAGAATCTACCTCCGATATTTTTGCTTCATTACTGGTATTGCTGGGAATCCGGTATTCCAGCAGGCCTGCCGATAAAAATCACCCGTACGGACACGGAAGAGCCGAACCCCTGATCACCTTTCTCGTGGTTGTTTTCCTGCTCGTCTCCGCCTTTATTATCGCCTGGCAAAGTATCAATAATATTCGTGTTCCCCATGAGGCGCCCCGTGCCTTTACCCTGTGGGTGCTAGGCGGGATCATTCTGTGGAAAGAAGCTTCCTACCGCTGGGTGATGCATCAAGGTGTACGGGCCAACAGCACATCTCTTAAAGCAGAAGCCTGGCATCACCGGGCAGATGCCCTCACATCTGTAGCTGCCTTCATCGGGATCTCCGTTGCCCTGGTGATGGGAAAAGGGTATGAGTCGGCAGATGACTGGGCGGCACTGTTTGCCTCCGTATTGATTGCCTACAATGCCTACCGGATTTTCCGGCCGGCTTTGGGCGAGATCATGGATGAGCAGAATTATGATGAGCTTAAGGCCATAATACGCCGGGTTTCTATGGGTGTGTCAGGCATTGAAGATACAGAAAAGCTGTATATCCGGAAAGTGGGGATGAAATACCAGGTAGACCTTCATGCGATGGTGAAAGGTACGCTTACCGTAAAAGAAGGGCACGATATCGCTCACCGCCTGAAAGATACCCTTTTGAAAAAGATTCCCTCCATAGAAAACGTTCTGATACATATTGAGCCGGATGATTGAACCGGTTGTGCAGTTACTGATTATGAATGGTGAATTGTTAATGGTCAATCGTAAATATATTGCCTCCTTACCTGAAACTTAAATGAAAACTATATACACTCTCGTGCTTTGCCTCACCCTGTTTTCCTGTCACCGGAAAGAGTCCCTGGAAGACCGCATAAATGCTATCATCAAAGATAAAAAGCTGCATGTGGGCGTAGCAGTTCTTGACATGACCACCGGTGCACTTACCGAAATAAACGGCCGGGAAGATTTCCCGCTGCAGTCCGTCTTTAAATTTCATATTGCAGCCCGGGTACTTGATGAAGCAGATAACGGAAGACTGCGCCTTGACCAGCAGGTGAAAATAGGAGCTTCCGAAATCCTCGAAAACACCTGGAGCCCTTTACGCGATGAGCACGGGAAAAAAGATCTCAGTATCCGCCTTGACAGCCTGCTGTATTATATGGTGTCTTTAAGTGACAATAATGCCTGTGACATCCTGCTTCGCCGTACGGGCGGCCCGCAGGCGGTAAACGACTACATCCGGTCACTGGGCATTACGGGTACGCAGATCACGGTCAATGAAGAACAGATGCACCAGGACTGGAAAACCCAGTTCCGGAACGTGGCTACACCGGTTTCGGTTGTAGAGATCCTGAAAAAATTCTACCTGCGAGAGTTCCTTTCAGGCCATATGCATGATTTTCTCTGGGCACAGATGGCCCACTCCCCTACCGGCCGGAAACGGCTCAGGAGCGGGGTACCGGAAGGTACGGTTCTGGCCCATAAGACAGGCACTTCCGGGCGGAATACCGAAGGTCTTTCTGCTGCCACCCACGATGCCGGCGTCATCATCCTGCCTGATGGCCGGACGTACGTGACAGCCGTCTTTGTCACCCGTTCTTACGAGAGCGACGAGGTGAATGAAAAGGTCATTGCTGACATTGCCAGGGCCATTACCAACCCCTGAATCTTATAGCTTTAAGATACATTAAATTACCCTTAAAAATAAGGGAAAGGCGGTTTTTGCCTTGGGTTTTAAATCTACACCTGTATATATTTACACTATTAATCTTCCACCTTAAATGAAAAAATGATGAAAACGTCTCTTATTTGTATCGGGCTTTTGCTGGCGATCTCCTCCTGTACTCCCACATTTTATATGCCTGACACCCAAAACGTTCCTCTTTTCAGCGCCAAAAAGCAAACCCGTATTGCCGGTACCGGAAACGGTGATATGATCAATCTTCAGCTGGCTCATGCGGCAGGAGATAATTTCGGGGTGATACTGAATGGCTCCCTGGTTCCTGACAAGACCGATGAAAACGGAAACGGCGGTAAAGGAAGCTATGTAGAACTGGGAGGCGGCTACTTTAAACCGGTTTCAGATAATTTAATCTTCGAAATATACGGCCTGGCAGGTTTCGGGAATATGCGTAATGTAAATGCATCGTCTGTCAGCTCCAATCCCGGTACTACAGGCGTTTTTGAGAGCAACATCACCCGGCTAAGCCTGCAGCCGGCCTTTGGCTATGTCAGTAAATACTTTTCTGCTGCGGTATCCGGCAGGCTGGCTTCCTTAAATTATATGAATCCGAAGGGAAGCCTGGTATGGGAAGGAGAAGAGCAGGTAGCAAAGATCTCTGACAAGAGCAACTATTTCCTTATGGAACCGGCGCTTACCTTACGTGCCGGCCTGCCCAAAATAAAACTGCAATATCAGCTGACCGGCAGCTACAATCTGACAAACAAAGATTTTCCCCAGCAAAACACCAGTTCATCCGTAGGGCTTATATTGAGCCTGTAAGAAGCCTTTACGATGACGTGTGCCGCTTAACCTTCTTTCTCATCAAAAGTAAGAATGGCGCACCAGGCAGTTTTCAGTTCGTGCCTGGCTGTAAGATTCTTTATGAAATTCAAATCAACTCCGGCCGGGTGATCCTGTTTGAACTGTTGGAGCTCATCCGGGCCGGGCAGCTCATTGATATTCCCCAGGCGACCGAGATCATTGCCTGTAAAAAGCGGGCTATTCCTGATAAATCGGGGGATAGCATCCACTCCTGCGCCAGGCCGGACATTGGGCCTGGCTACTTCAAAAACAGCCTCTCCGGAGGCTCGGCAATACCAGTCGCCGCCCATACGGGCCACCCAGTCGGTTTTTTGGGGATCTATCTGCCCGTCTTCTCCCAGCAATTCTTCCGAAACATGTGCCAGCATCACTTCACAGATGACCAAGTTGGGAGCTCCGCCCTGATCCCCCATGCTTACAATCTGCCGGATTTTGCATTCAAAAGCCACTTTGGCCTCCGCTACTCTCGGAGGCTTCACGTACACGGATGCCGCCGCCGTAAAACCGGCTTTGACAAATTCATTTACCTCTTTCGGGTATTCGCAGCTGGCCAGCGACATCTGTTCCACCATGGCGTAATCGACCATATTGATCACCACTTCGTCCACCTCGTACACATTATCCAGCGTATCTTTTCCGCTGTTGTCACGCACCCTGCGGTTAGGAGAGAAGATCAGTGTAGGCGGGTTGCTTCCAAACACGTTAAAGAAACTGAACGGGCTTAGATTTATATTTCCTTCCCTGTTTACCGTACTTGCCAGGGCAATGGGCCGCGGGGCCACAGCACTCAGCAGATATGAGTGAAATTCGGCAACGGAAACGTTTCGGGGACTGATAGTTTTCATAACTGGCTTCCAATTATTTTGCCGGTAAAACCGTATTGCTTACCTCTCCGAAATCCACACGGATCCCGTCTTTCTCGGCATAGCCGCGTATCGTTACCGTGTCTCCGTCTTCCACGAAGCTCCGTTCTGTTCCGTTCTCCAGAACAAGCGGATTCTTACCGCCCCAGGTCAGCTCCAGCATAGACCCGAAGCTATCCTGCTCTCTGCCCGAAATGGTTCCGGAAGCCAGCAGGTCACCCACCTGCAGGTTACAGCCCGTGATGGTATGGTGCGCAATCTGCTGGGGAACGGTCCAGTACAGGTTCTTAAAATTCGACCGGCTGATCACTTTTTTATCTCCCTGCGCAGTAGTGAGCAGCACCTCCAGGTGAACATCAAACTGGGTGGGTTCAACGGCCCGGAGGTAAGGCAGCACTTCCGGATCCTGTTTCTGGGCTTCTGCCCGGAACGGATCAAGCGCCTCTGCCGGAATTACCCAGGGGGATACGGAAGAAAAGAAATTCTTGGCCAGAAACGGCCCCAGGGGTATGTACTCCCAGGCCTGGATATCGCGGGCTGACCAGTCATTAAACAGCTGATAGCCAAAAACATATTCCTCCGCCTCATCTACAGGAATAGGCTCTCCCGGTTGATTCGCTTTACCTATAATGGCAGCCATTTCGAGTTCAAAATCCAGCCGTCTGGTTTCGGAAAATACCGGTGAAGAAGCGCCTGCCGGTTTTATCTGCCCTTTCGGCCGGTGGAAAGGAGTGCCCGATACAAAAATAGAGCTCGCTCTCCCGTGATAGCCTACAGGCAGATGCTTCCAGTTGGGCAGCAAAGCCTGTTCAGGGTCACGGAACATAGCACCCACATTATAAGCGTGCTGCTCTGAAGAGTAGAAATCAGTATAATCTCCCACTTTAACCGGCAGGTGAAGGTCTACCCGCTGATAATAAAAATAGGCATCCATAATCTCCGGAGCGGGGTTCTTCAACAACTTCCGGAGTAAATTCCTGACGGCATTGGTCTTCTTTTTACCTAAGGCAATAAAATCATTCAGATAGGGCTGACTGAATACCGGTCGCGGAATATCGAATTCATCAAAAAGGCCTTCATTGGCTAGGAAAGCGAGGTCTACTACCTTATCGTCCACGGCAGTGGCCAGGCATTTTTTAGACTCTCCGAAAGAAAAAATCCCAAAGGGAATGGTATCCGTAGAAAAATTCATAGTACGGGGTTAAGACAATAGCTAAATGTATAACAAAAAATAGCACCGGATCACTCCAACCATGACCGATAATATTTCCCGTCATCGATCCGGAGGGCTTCCGCGGTTACTGCCAACGGGCGGAAGGTATCGATCATCACTGCCAGCTCCCGGGTTTCCGTCTGGCCAACAGAGCGCTCGTATGCGCCGGGCGCCGGACCATGCGGAATGCCCCCGGGATGCAGGGTGATGTGCCCCTTTTCAATATTATTCCGGCTCATAAAGTCGCCATCTACATAATACAGCACTTCGTCCGAATCAATATTGGAATGATTGTACGGCGCGGGGATGCTCAGCGGGTGGTAATCATACAACCTGGGGCAGAAGGAGCAGACCACAAATGCGGAAGTTTCAAAGGTCTGGTGCACGGGCGGAGGCTGGTGTATCCTTCCTGTTATGGGCTCAAAATTATGGATCGAAAACCCGTAGGGATAATTGTACCCGTCCCAGCCCACCACATCAAAGGGATGTGTAGGGTATAGCATATCGTATAAAACCCCGTCCTTTTTAATCTTTACCAGGAAATCCCCTTTTTCATCGTGGGTTTCCAGATCCCGGGGAAGCTTATAATCACGCTCACAGAAAGGAGAATGTTCCAGCAGCTGACCGAACCAGTTCCGGTAGCGCTTGGGGGTATATATGGGATGAAAGCTTTCGGCAAAAAGCAAACGGTTATTCTCAGTATCAAAGTCCACCTGGTAGATGATACCTCGCGGAATCACCAGGTAATCCCCGTATTCAAAGGGAATATTACCGAGCTGGGTTCGCAGCGTACCGCTTCCTTTATGGATAAAAAGCAGTTCATCCGCATCCGCATTTTTATAAAAATAGTTACGGAGAGAACGGCGCGGAGCGGCCAGCCCGATATGAACGTCCTTATTGGCCAGCAATACCTTGCGGCTGTCCAGATAGTCTTCCTCCGGCATTACCTCAAATCCTTTCAGCAGCCGGGCTTTAATGCTTTTTCCTACGGCTATCTGCGGGCTCACATCCTGCTCTCCCAGGATTTCCTTTACCATGGTAGGCCGGTGCACCTGGTACATGAGGGTAGACATCCCGTCAAAACCGATAGTGCCGAAAAGCTGCTCATAATACAATCCGCCGTCAGGTTTACGGAACTGCACGTGCCGCTTGGCCGGTATTTTCCCTGATTGATGATAAATAGGCATAAGGATAGGATTAAAAGGAAGAACAATTTACACAAAATATTACAGATTTCCTCTTCTTGCCTGCTCCCTTTCAATGGCTTCAAACAGCGCCTTAAAGTTACCTTTACCAAAGGAAGTGGCTCCCCGCCGCTGAATGATCTCGAAAAACATAGTAGGCCGGTCGGTCACAGGCTTGGTAAAAATCTGCAGCAGGTAGCCTTCCTCATCGCGGTCTACCAGTATATTCAGGCTCCGGATCTCTTCCAGATCTTCCCGGATCACCCCTACCCTTTCGGTCAGGTCTTCATAGTAGGTATCAGGCACTTCGAGGAACTCCACCCCGTTTGCCCTGAGCCGCGACACGGTCTCTACAATATCATGGGTGGCCACAGCCAGATGCTGCACCCCGGCTCCGTTATAGAATTCAATATATTCTTCGATCTGAGATTTACGCTTACCGTCTGCCGGTTCATTGATCGGAAATTTCACATAGCCGTTTCCATTGGAAACTACCTTGGACATCAGCGCCGAATATTCAGTAGATATGTCTTCATCATCAAAAGTGATCAGGAGCCTGAACCCCAGTACATCTTCATAAAATTTCACCCACTCGTTCATCTCTCCCAGTTCCACATTTCCCACGCAGTGATCGATATACTGCAAGCCCACATCGCCTTTAAAAGTTTTACTCTCATACGGTTCATAGCCCGGCAGAAAAATGCCGTTGTAGCGGGTTCTTTCCACAAATGTATGTACCGTATCACCGTAGGTACGGATGGAAGCCATCACTACTTCCCCGTTCTCATCTTTCAGCACTTCGGGGCCATGAACCGGCTCTGCCCCGCGCTTTACGGTTTCTTCAAATGATTTCCGCGCATCATCCACCCACAAGGCCAACACCTTCACGCCGTCGCCGTGGCGCTTCACATGTTCGGCGATCTCCGTATTGCCTTTCAGGTCACCGGTCAGCACCAGCCGGATCTTCCCCTGTTGCAGAACGTACGAAACCTTATTTTTCAGCCCCGTTTCCGGTCCGGCATAAGCAACGGTCTTAAAGCCGAACGCCACTTCGTAATAAAAAGCGGCCTGCTTGGCATTACCCACGTACAATTCTACATAATCTGTGCCCTTCAGAGGCAGGAAATCGGTGGTTACAGGAATTTCACGGGCTGTTAAAGTTTCCATCGGAGATTAAATTTTCTTGTAAAATTCCCACAAATCGTGGTATTTGTCCAATACAATTTACTTACTTTGTAATAAGTTTTACTTATACTAATCCCGCAGGGCATATAAGTGAACAGCTATGGAACATTAGCATACAATAGAAAGGATGTTCTGAGACTTTTTCACTTTTAACTTCTAGTTTCAAATGGAGTTTCGGCAATTAAAATATTTTGTGGAAGTAGCTGAAAAACAGCACTTCGGAAGGGCGGCAGAGCAACTCTTTATTTCCCAGCCGGCGTTAAGCCAGCAGATCCGTTTGCTGGAGGAAAACCTGGGTGTGGAATTACTGGATATCTCCGCCCGTAAAAATTACCGGAAAGTAAAGCTCACAGCTGCCGGCGAATATTTCATGGCGGAAGCGAAAAAGCTATTGCTGCAGGCAGGAAAGCTGGAAGAAAGCACGAAGCAGATGGCCCGCCGCCAGCAGGTTCTACGCCTGGGCGTATATAAAGCCCTGCTGAAAGAACGGATCGTGGAATTTATGGAAGACTTCGGCCGTTCCAATCCCTATACCGAAATATCCATCCGGGAATACGACAATTACCTGGAAGTGCAGGATGCCCTGCTGGACCGGGAGATCGATAAAGGGCTTACGCTTTATCCCATCATTCATCCCGCCCTGAAATACGAGGTCCTGAAAACGGGCGGTCTTTCTCTTATCCTGTCTAAAAACCATCCTATGGCCTTCCGGCAGGTCGCGGTGAAGCAGCTTCTCGAAACTGAAAAATGGATAGAGCTTTCCAGGAAGGTTCACCCGGTTTACAAGGAGATCGAAGACCGGTGTCACGCCCTGGGCATCCAGCGGCAGATCATACAGGAGGTCAGCTCGCTGAATCTTCTTATCAGCCTGGTGGGGCTCAATAACGGCATTGGCTTTGCCCCCTCTCTTTTTGACTTTTCTTCCGAGCCTAATATTGTAGTCAAATTACTGGAAAATACAGTCTTCAGCGATATTGAAATCTGTCATGTGGTGGCCTGGGGCTGACGGAGCAGCCCGGCAATCTCCTCTCTGAGCATTTCACTGCTGATCAGTTCCGGATGTTCCTGAAGTTCTTTGACAAGAATAATGTTCCGGCTCAGTAAAACGGCCATCTCGTCTTTGTTCAGCGTGGTAAGGCAGGTGATCGGGTAAAGCCCTTTCAGGTCGATCAGGTTCTTCAGGCTGCGCCCTGCCGGGTAATCCCACGACAACAGCTCCAAACCGTAGTATTTACTAAAATCGATGCTGTCCTGGGTAAAGTAGGAGTTGGTCACCAGCATCCCGGAAGTAAACTCCATTTCTTCATTCCAGAACCGGTATTTTTTATTGGAAATATCTTTCACCCTGGAAAGCACATACATAGGCGTGGTCACCGAGATCCGGGCTTCTCCCGTATTCCTGAATTTACATTCTATCCATACCAGTTTTCCCTCTTTTTCGGCAATGACATCGGCTTCATGTGTAACCGCGTGGCCGGGAATATGCTTGCTGTGCAGGGTTCTGTAGCCCATATGCTCCAGGAATTTTGCGATCCATTTTTCGAAATAATAACCGGCAGGACCTAATTCCATAAGCGCTTTTTTCAGACTGTAACGTGCCGCATATGCATTGGAGTAGTTTCTGAGCAGCTCATGCGCCCACTGGTAAAGCTGGCGGGTGGTCATTCCCTCATACATTTTCCCCAGGATTTCCTCCTGTACCCTGTCTACCTGGTATTCAGGCGCCCCTGATTTCATAAGGGAGGTTTTAAACCGGTCCCTGTCAAAAACGGTTTCCTCTCCGTTATCTTTCCGTAACTTCATCTGTTGTATTATACCTTACCTGCAAAGCAACCCAAAAAAGCGCAATCATTCAAGCTAAAACGGTCTTCTTTTTTGAATCGGCATTCAGGCCAGCCATCGCTTGCCGGCTGCCAGGTTAATAGCGCTCACTTTGTTATTTACTTCCAGCTTGCGGTAAATGTTTTCCACATGCTTGCGTACGGTACCCTCACTGATAGAAAGGGCCGCCGCTACCTGCTTATAGCCCTGGCCGCTTTTCAGCCCCTGTAAAACTTCCAGCTCCCTGTCACTTAAAATGCAGGGTTCTGCCGAGGCCCTTCCGGATTCACGGATGAAGTTTAAGGTTTTAAGCGCTATGGAAGCTGACATGGAAGCCCCTCCCGCCAGTGTATGGCCTATCGCTTTGTAGAGCTCCTCCCCCGGCTCATCTTTCAGCAGGTAGCCTGAAGCCCCGGCCAGAACGGAATCAAAAAGCTTTTCTTCATCATCAAAAGTAGTGAGCATCACCACTTTCACCCCGGGAAACCGCTCTTTCACCTGTTTTGTGGCCTCTATCCCGTTCATCAGCGGCATTTCTATGTCCATCAGCACCAGGTCTACCTTCCTTTCCGCCAGTCCGCTCACCAGCTCGCTGCCGTTGGCAGCCATAACGGCGATCTGTACATCGGGGTACGGAGCCAGCTTGGACAGCACCGCCTCCCGGGCCATCCGGTTATCTTCAGCTATAGCAATGGTCATCATCTTTTAGGTTCAAATTTAGCCGCTTCCTGCTTTTTTGTAAATACGCAAAAAGTCGTAGTCTACACCTCTGCTTTTAAAGGCAGCGTTATCTCTATCCGGGTACCTCCTCCTTCGCGGCTGAACACCTGTGTACGCCCGCCTGCTTCTTCCATCCGCTGGCTCATGTTACGCAATCCGAAACCGGCCGTGATTTCTTCCGGATTAAACCCACTGCCCTGGTCGCTGACCCTGACGTGCAGCGTCTCTGCTGCGTAAGCGGCGCTGACTTCCACCCGCTCGCTTCCGGAATGTTTGAGGGCATTGTTTACGCTTTCCTGCACTACCCGCAGCAGGGACGTAGCCTGCTGTGTATTCAGCATGACGTTTTCCGGCAAATTCTGCCAGGAGACTTCCACCTGGGGAATACGACGGTAAAGATCTGCCAGCTTCACTGTCCACTCCTGAACGTTCACATTCGGCTTATTGATCAGCCAGACGGTCTTCCGCAGCTCGGCAATGGTTTCGGCCGTAAGCTCCCGGAGCCGGCTGACCTTCGGAGTTTCTGCATCCAGGTTCTTAATGGAAGTATCCAGGAAGGTCAGGTAGGAACCTATGTTATCGTGAAGTTCCCGGGAGATTCCGATCCGCTGTTCCTTCAGCCGGTTTTCATTCTCCGCCCGGGCCAGCGCCTGGGTATATGCATGCTCTTTCTTCTGCTGCAGGTTTTTTCTTCGCTGCCCTCGCATTACCAGCCCGGCAATCACCCCGAGTAGCACCAGCAGCGCGGCAGAGCCTGCCAGCAGGAAATTCCGCTCCCGGATCTTCAAACGGCTCTTTTCCAGTTCTGCATCCTTTTTCTCACTCTGGTACCGCGCTTCCATATCTGCTGAATTTTTCAGCATCTCCTTTTCAGTCAACCGGTTCACCGTGGTTCCGTAAAGGCTGAGATAATGATTCAGACTGTCGGTCTGGTGCAGACCTCCAAAGGCCCTGGACAGTTGCATATACACGGATGACAGCCTTTCCATGCTATCGTTTTCCTCAAAAACCGTCTTTATCTTTCGCAGCAGGTTCAGCGCCGCCCGGTAGTCTCCTTCCGTATTGAGAATAATGGCCAGGGTAAGCTGCGCACTTGACAGCTCAGAGACCTCTCCCAGGGTTTCCCGTAGCCCGATGGCCCGGCTCACCAGGCTTTTTGCTTCGGAAAAATTGCCCCGGGCCAGGTAAATATTACTCAGGTTGTTCAATGCCGCCGCCAGCGCACTGTTGTTTTGAGCAGCTGCGGCTACTACCTCCGCTTCCCGGTAAGCTTCTATGGCCCGGGTGGTATCTTTTTGCTCAAAATGAATATTCCCAATGTTGACCAGCGTTCCGGCAGCTTCGGCCTGACGGCTGGTCTTTTTCTGAAGCGCCAGGCTGCGCAAAGAATAAGACAGTGCCTTATCATAAGCCTTTATGCCGTAATAGGTGCTTCCTATATTCCCGAGAATAACGGAAGCTTCCACATCTTTTCCTTCCCTTTCAAAGAACCCTAAAGCCACGGTATAATAATGCATGGCGCTGTCAGACTGCCCCATCTTAAAATAGAGGTTTCCCATTTTCAGGTCCAGTGAGGCCACTCCTTCCCTGTCGCCCAGCTGCTCCCGCGCGGCCTTTGCCTCCATAAAAGAAGCCATTGCCTGCCGGTAATCGCCTTTGAGCATCAGTGCAATGCCGAAATCATTCCGGGCCTGGGCCAGTATCTTCCTGTCACCGGCTTTCAACGCTTCTTTAATGGCCATCTGCCCGTATTTAAGCGACGAGTCAATGGAAATGCTGATATAGCTCCAGCAGAGGTCACTCAGGAGGCCGGCCCGGACGGCCGTTTTTGTTTCAGCAGACAGCTTTTCGCCAAGCAAACGGATCTGGTCTTCAGGGCTGGTCTGCGCCAGGGTGTCCTGCAGGAAAAAGAAGAGCAGGCCTACCACCGGCAGGATTTTCTTATACATGGTACAGGGTTTAAAATACGATATTCTGCGTATTGTAAAGGGCCGCTTTCCGCCCCAATTTTGTACCGAAAATAAACAACAATCCGCACATTATCAACTCCCCGGAGAACATAAGTTTCACGCAATAACGCCATTTACCTTCTGAATTGCGGCTGACCCCGCCACAGGGTAAACATCAGTAAGGGTAAATCTCGCGCAACTCCCGAGCCAGCGTCCTGAAAAGGATTCTGGCTTTTTTTTGCGCTGATTATGTATGATGCAGGTTTTCGCGGGTGGAGTATCTTCTCCAGTTGTATATCATCATTCCCAGACCAATCAGTATAAAGAAAAGGCCCCCCAGAACTATTCCTTTCCCCTCAAAGAAGAATTTCCGGAGAATAATGGTAGCCAGGAAATAGAAAATACCGAGGAAAGTCCATGTTTTATCGTACATCATGGAATACCCCGGCGGAGTATACCGGAAGGTTTCGGGCTCCAGCAGTACCTTAAGCTTATCCCAGTCCCAGACCAGCAGGAAAATATTACCCAAAAGCATAAGCCCCGTGATATAGGGAGTTCCTCCGAAAGAATAGGAGATGGTAATGACAAAGATATTGGAAGCTATAGGAAGCCCCATTACGCTCCCCAGCAGGCTGAACCGCTGGGAAAGTAAAAGTCCTCCGGTAATCAGCTGGGCCCAGCCGATAAATTGCCAGAATATACCTGACTGGTATAAAGTTTCAAACATATGCCCCGTGGAGTTGATGGGGGCATCCGTACCGTCAAAGGCAGTAAACCGGTTTCCCTCAATTTTCACAATACTGGCAAACACCCAGGCAAAGCCGATAAGATAACGTAAATAAATGGTGAAGAGCTGGAATATCTTCAGGGATTTAAGTTTCAGAGTATGCATTTTACCACTGATTTTTTTTAGCGAAGGTTTTTCCGGGAATACGTTAGCCGAAAGCCCTCCGGAAAGCTCAGGGTGACAATGGTAACCTACCATGTGTTATCTTCATCCTGAGCTTTCCGAAGGGCTTCCGGGATACACAAAATACATTTCAGGGCTCTTCTTCTGCTGGTAAACCGCGCTTATTTCTGCGCGTTTTTTGCCTGCTGCATCGGGTTACCGCCTGTAGAGGCCCCTCTCGGCGCACCCGACATCCTGAAAGCTTCAAAACGGCTCATCCTGGAGGTATCTCTCGGCCACAGGTTATTGTCTTCATCAATATCGGCCGTTTCCCGGTAAGGATCCAGCCGGATCGATTTCACCTCTTTTGCTTTGGCAAAAGCTTTGGTTACCTCGTTCTCGTTCTTTCTCCAGATATAGGCGGAAATCCGTTCTACCTCTTTGGTGCCGTCTGTATATTCCCACTCCATAATCAGCGGCATCACCAGTCCGCCTATGTTCTTAAACGTTACCTCGTAGAAATGGAAGGGGGCTTCCGCAGACCGGTTTTTAGCAAAGGCTTCCTTCTCTTTCTCACTTACAGCAAACCTGTCCCACTTATTATAGAAGTCCAGCAGGCTGGTATCTGCTTCCACAGCGTACTTCGTGCCGGACTCGCGGTTCCGGTTCCGGGTAACATCATCCAGGTTTTTATCGAACGCTGCTGATTTTTCTCTGGCAATTCTTTCCGGATCTTTATCCTCCAGCATCAGGTGTCTTACATTTTCAATGGAAATATCTACCGGCTCAATGTCATAAAACCAGCCTCTCCAGAACCAGTCGAGGTCTACCGCCGAGGCATCTTCCATGGTACGGAAGAAGTCAGCCGGAGTAGGATGCTTGAAGGCCCATCTTGTAGCATATTCTTTAAAGGCAAAGTCGAACAGCTCCCTTCCCATGATGGTTTCCCGGAGAATATTCAGGCCGGTAGCCGGCTTGGCATAGGCATTGGGGCCGAACTGAACAATGTTTTCGGAGTTGGTCATGATAGGCTCCAGCTGGTCTTTCGGCAGCTTCATATAGTCGGTGATCATAAAAGCAGGGCCTCTTTTTGACGGGTAGCCCGGCTCCCACGCCTGCTCGGTCAGGTATTGCACAAAAGTGTTCAGGCCTTCGTCCATCCAGGTCCATTGTCTTTCGTCGGAGTTAACAATCATGGGGAAGAAGTTATGCCCTACTTCGTGGATGATCACGCCGATCATACCGTATTTGGTAGCTTCCGAGTAGGTTCCGTCTTCTTCTGTACGGCCGTAGTTAAAACAGATCATCGGGTATTCCATACCGTTAGCCGCTTCTACCGAAATGGCTACCGGGTAAGGATAGGAAATGGTATGCTTCGAATAGTTTCTCAGGGTGTGAGCCACCACTTTGGTCGAGTATTTCCGGTACAGGCCGTAAGCCTCAGGGCCATAATACGACATGGCCATCGGGGTATTTCCTTCAATGCCATCCGTTTTCATGGCATCCCATACCAGCCGGCGGGAAGAAACAAAGGCAAAGTCACGCACGTTCTTTGCTTCATAGGTCCAGGTCTTCTTCGCGGTTGCTTTTGAGCGGATAGCGCTTTCCATTTCGGCTTTGGTCACCACTTCTACCGGTTCCCGGGTTTCATTCTGGGCGGCTTTCCATCTTTTCAGCTGATCGGCCGAAAGCACCTTGTCGTAGTTGAGGCAGACACCCGTAGCCCCTACCACGTGATCAGAGGGTACGGTAATGTTCACTTTGTAATCGCCGAATGCCAGCGCAAACTCTCCACGGCCCGTAAACTGCTTATGCTGCCATCCCTGGAAATCAGAATAAACCGCCATGCGCGGAAACCACTGGGTTATAGTGTACAGGTAATTATCGTCTTTGGCAAAATACTCGTATCCGCCCCGGCCTCCTTCTTTCATCCGGTCGGAAATGTTGTAATTCCACTCTACTTTAAAAATGAATTTTGCACCGGGCTTCAGAGGAGCGGGAAGATCGATCCGCATCATGGTATAGTTGATGGTGTAAAGCAGGGCTTTACCTGCCGCATCGGTCACTTTCATGATGTTTACTCCAAATTCCTTCGCCGGTTTTTCCGTCATGGCCCTGATCTGGCTTTCCGGCATCCGGGCCGGTATACGGCTGCCGTCAAACGATTTGTTCTCCGCATTGGCAGCGTGCTCGTTCTCATCCAGCTGCAGCCAGAGGTAACTTAACGGATCAGGTGAATTATTGGTATACGTAATGGTTTCCGAGCCGGTAATCTTCTGGTTCTGGTCATCCAGTTCCACATTAATGACATAGTCAGCTTTCTGCTGCCAGTAGTTCGGGCCGGGCGCACCCGATGCCGAACGATACATATTGGGGTCACTCATGATGATTCCCAATTGTTCAAACTTATTTCCGTGATTGGAGGAAGGGTTATTTTTTATGTTCTGGGCATACGCATTGGCCGCCAGGAACCCCAGAGCAAAAATTAATTTTAAGCTTTTCATTTCCGATTTTAAAGTATATTTCCAATTCGTTCGATGCACATAATGAATGCTATCCCAAATATAGCGGAAGACAAAAACATATTCCAGTCCCTGCGCGAAACTTTGAAATATTTTATGGCCACATGCGCGAGGAGCAGTACAGCCAGCACAATAATGACCTGCCCGAATTCCAGTCCCACATTAAATCCGAGCAGAGGCACTACAAGATCGGATTCACTTCCCAGCAGGCTTCTCAGGTAGTTGGAAAAGCCCATACCGTGAATAAGACCGAAAAAAGCCGCCACGGCATATTTAAAAATCCGGTTATCGTTCCGGCCTTTCACGATGTTCCCGAGGGCGGTGATGACAATAGACAGCGGAATGAGAAATTCGATCAGGTCTGAATTTATTCTTACAATATTCAGCACGCTGAGCGCCAGCGCCACCGAGTGCCCTATGGTAAAAGCCGTGACCAGGATAAGTACCTTTTTCCAGTCGCCCAGCGTATAAATACCGCAAAGCGCCGTTACAAACAAAATGTGATCATAGCCGCCGAGATCCAGTATATGCTGCCAGCCCAGCTCAAAGTAAAGTGAAAATATATCCAAATGTTTTTGTTTATTAATTGGCAAATATGCTATTTATTTGACGTTTAATTATAATTTCAGAGGAAGAAATATGCTTTATATCCCACTTTTGTGGCTGTTTTGGGTGCATCCGTTTTATGTCAGCGTAACTACCATAGAGCAGAGCCGCAGCAAAACCTCACTGGAGATTTCCGCCCGGATATTCTTTGACGACCTGGAAGTTGCCCTTAAAGATGAATTCGGGGGTAAAACAGACCTCGTGAAGACGGAATATACCGAACAGAATTCCAGGCTGATCGGACAATACTTCAGCCGCCATTTCCGCATTAAAGTAGACGGAAAAGCTGTGCCAACGGAATTCCTGGGCTTTAACATTGAAGGGGAAGCCGCCTGGTGCTTCCTGGAGGCTAAAGGGGTTACGTCCGTACAAAAAATCGAAATTTATAACAGCCTGCTTTACCCTTCGTTTAAAGAGCAGATCCATATTTTTCATTTGAATATTAACGGGAAGAAAAAGAGCTCAAAGATTAATAATCCCGATGCGCTGGCCGGATTTGAGTTCTGATCCTTAAACAAATCCGCTTTTTCAGATGTCTCTTTCGATTTTCTTCCTAATTTGGTCTCTCCAAACCATTGAATATGAAAAAACTACTTCTTCTGGCTACTCTTGCTTGCTGGAGCTGTTCTTCCCGGGAAACAGCCGACTTTGTGGTTATCAACGCTAAAGTGTATACCGTTAACTCCGCATTTGATACGGCAGAGGCCTTTGCCGTAAAAGACGGCAAGTTTCTAAAGGTAGGTACTACGGAAGAAATTCAGCGCAGGTACAGGACCAAAGAGATTATTGATGCCAGGGGGAAGCCGGTTTACCCCGGTTTTTACGACGCCCATGCCCATTTCCCGAGCCTGGCGGAGTTTCTGGGGCAGGCGGATCTCAACGGTTCCCGGTCGTTTGAAGAAGTAGTGAACCGTCTTCGGGCCTGGGAAGAAAAGAATCCCGGCAGGTCGTGGATCATCGGTGGCGGATGGGACCAGAACCTCTGGCCCGGGAAACAATTCCCCACCAAAGACCTGCTCGACAAGGCTTTCCCGGATAAAGCGGTATTTCTTAGCCGGGTAGATTATCATGCAGCAGTAGTCAATTCCAAAGCGCTGGAGCTGAATAACATAACGACTGTAAAAGAAGTACCCGGCGGCCTGATCGGCGGAAAAAACAAGGTACCTGACGGGCTGCTGGTAGACAATGCCATGGACCTGATCCATATCCCGTCACCCACGGAAGAAGAATATCTCAAACTGCTGCAAACCGCCCAGGATTCCCTCTTCTCGGTAGGGCTCACCAGCCTGATTGATGCCGGGCTTTCGGTCAACGCGCTTGAGCTTATGAAAAAATTCTATAAGAACGGTCAACTGAAAATCAGGGACTATGCGATGGTGTCGGCTTCTCCCGAAAGCGTAAACGACTACATCGGAAGAGGATTCTATGAGTCAGACCGCCTGGAGATAAAATCCTTCAAGATCCTGGGTGACGGCGCCCTGGGCTCCCGGGGCGCCTGCCTGCTGGAGCACTATCATGACGCCCCTACCCAAGGTTTTCTCCTGCATAGTCCGGAAGACCTGGATAAAATGATCGAGAAAATTTCGAACAGTCCTTTCCAGGCCAACGCCCATGCCATTGGTGATTCGGCCAACCGCATCCTGCTGGACCTGTACGGCAAACACCTGACCAACAACGCCAACCGCCGCTGGCGGATAGAGCACGCTCAGATTGTTTCCCCGGCTGACTTCCCTAAATTCAGACAGTTCAGCATTATCCCTTCCATTCAGCCTACCCACGCCACCTCAGACATGTACTGGGCAAAAGACCGGATCGGTGCTGAAAGAATGAAGGGGGCATACGCCTATAAACACCTTCTCAACGAGTACGGAAAAGTGGCCATCGGAAGCGATTTCCCGGTAGAACATTTTAACCCCATGTACGGTTTTCATGCAGCCGTGGCCCGCGTAGATGCCAAAGGTTTCCCGGAAGGCGGCTTCCAGATGCAGGATGTGCTTACCCGCGAAGAAGCGCTGAAGGGCATGACCTTATGGGCGGCATATTCCTGTTTCCAGGAATATAAGCGGGGCAGTATTGAAAAAGGCAAAGACGCTGATTTCATCATCCTGGAAGAAGATATTATGACCGCTCCTGCGGAGAAGCTGAGAACGGTCAGAACACTCCGCACGGTAGTGAGCGGTGAAACGGTATTTCTCCGGAACTGACCTGTTGCCGTCTGCCATACTTTCTATTTACAACCGACACCTTAAATAAAATGACTTTTGGTATTATTTTACTGAGCTTAGCCTGCCTAATCCTGCTCATTTCCTATTTCAGGATCAATGCGTTTCTTGCTTTCCTCCTGGTTTCCATTGCGGCCGGCCTGGCCCTGGGCATTCCGCTCGATGCCATCGTAAAATCAGTGGAAAAGGGCATTGGCGGGATTATGGGAAGCCTCACCCTGATTCTCGTGCTGGGTGCCATGCTGGGCAAACTGGTGGCCGAAAGCGGAGCGGCCGACCGTATCGCCGCAGTGATGGTCAGGATGTTCGGGGAAAAGTATATGCGCTGGGGCCTGACCGTTACGGGGTTTATTGTAGGCATTCCCCTCTTTTACGGCGTAGGGTTCGTATTACTGGTGCCGCTGATCTTTTCTATTGTTTATAAATACAGGCTTCCTGCCGTGTACATCGGCCTGCCTATGCTCGCGGCCCTGTCTGTTACCCACGGGTTCATTCCGCCGCACCCTTCGCCTGTGGCGCTGGTGACCCTCTTTCATGCCGATATGGGACTGACCCTGATTTACGGGCTTATCATTTCCATTCCGGCCATTATTCTGGGCGGCCCTGTATTTTCAAAGACCCTCCGGGGAATCAAGGGGAAACCCTCCGGAATTTTCCAGCCTAAAGAAACCGGGCAGGAACGTTTACCGGGCACGGTTAACAGCTTTATTACCGCACTGTTTCCGGTTTTTGCCCTGATTTTGTTCACTGTTCTTCCCTATCTGACGGGTCCGGATTCTCCCGCTCTTCCCTTTATCCATTTTATCGGGAATCCCTCCATTGTCATGATCCTGTCATTACTGCTGGCCAGCTATACCCTGGGCTTAAACCAGGGAAGAAGCATGGGCTGGCTAATGAAAGTATATGAAGAGGCGGTAAAAGACATTGCCATGATTCTTCTTATTATAGCCGGTTCGGGCATTTTCAAGCAGGTGATGGAAGACAGTGGCGTGAGCCTGCAGATAGCGGGCAGCCTGCAGCAGCTCAGCATTCACCCCCTTATCCTGGCCTGGGTCATTACGGCCGTGATCCGGGGCTGCGTGGGCTCGGCCACTGTGGCAGCACTGACCGCCGGCGGCGTTTTGCTGCCCCTGGTAACCGCCTCTGCAGTAGACCCCAACCTGATGGTACTGGCCATTGGCGCCGGAAGCTTAATGTTCTCCCATGTCAACGATTCCGGCTTCTGGCTGTTTAAGGAATATTTCGGAATCAGCGTCAAAGACACGTTCCGGTCATGGTCGATGATGGAAGCCATCGTATCAGTGGTGGGCCTGGCAGGCGTATGGATACTACAACTGATTATTAACTAAACTTTTATGTATAACGCAGACGAACAATTTGAAAAACTGGGGCTGTCCCTGCCCCCTGCTCCGGCACCCAAAGGAGTTTATAAGCCGTGCCTGATTGATGGCAGATACCTTTATCTTTCCGGTCACGGACCGGTACAGGATGATGCTTCCCTGATCATCGGGCGGATAGGACGCGAAATAAGCCCGGAAGACGGGAAGCTGTCGGCCCGTCAGGTGGGACTTACCATGCTCTCTACCATCAAAGCCAACCTGGGCAGTCTGAATAAAGTAAAGCGGGTCATCAAAGTGCTGGGTATGGTGAACTGTACCCCCGAATTTGAGCATCACCCGTTCATCATCAACGGATGCAGCGAGTTGTTCGCCGCGGTCTGGGGAGAAGAAAACGGTATCGGAGTAAGAAGCGCAGTGGGCTTCGGCTCCCTGCCCGACAATATTCCTGTAGAAATAGAAGCCCTGTTTGAATTATATTAGTTCTGAGGAGTGGGTTCCGGGTAGTAAGTTTTCTCTGAAATGGTTCAGGGCCTGTTTTGCTATGAGATTTCCATGACAAAGACGCTGACACCAACGATGTGATAAATAAACCCGGAACTCACTCCTAAAAACTCTTTACACTTATGGAAAACCCACTTATTATTGATGCCCACCTCGACCTGAGCATGAACGCTATGGAATGGAACCGTGACCTGCGTGTTTCCATTGACGAGCTGAACGGCAGGGAAGCGGGTATGACCGATAAACCGGACCGCGGCAATGCCACCATTACTTTTGACGAGCTCCGTAAAGGAAACATCGGCCTGGTGGTAGCCACCCAGATCGCCAGGAACGTTAAGCCGGGAAGCCCGCTTCCGGGATGGCTGTCACCGGAACAGGCCTGGGCCCAGACCCAGGGACAACTGGCCTGGTACAGGACCATGGAGGAAGACGGCCAGCTGCGTATGATCCGGACCCGAAAAGACCTGGAAGATCATTTGAAAAACTGGGATTCCGGCAACAGGACCATCGGCTATATTTTAAGCCTGGAAGGAGCCGACTCACTGGTTAACCTCAGCTATGTGGAGCGGGCGTACCGCTACGGGCTGCGGGCCATTGGCCCGGGTCATTACGGTCCGGGCAGATACGCCAACGGAACCGACTCTTCGGGAAAGCTGAACCCCGATGGCGTGGCTCTCCTGAAAGAAATGGAACGTCTGAACATGATCCTGGACGCCACCCACCTGAACGATGACGCCTTTTGGGATGCTCTGGAACGATTCAGGGGAAACCTATGGGCCAGTCATAACAACTGCCGCCATTTTGTAAATCACAACCGTCAGTACAGCGATGACATGATCCGTGCCCTGCTGGAACGTGGAGCTGTGATCGGCGTGGCTCTCGATGCCTGGATGATGGTACCCGGCTGGGTACGGGGAAAATCCACTCCCCGTGAAATGAACTGTACCCTGGAAATCATGGCCGATAACATTGACCACATCTGTCAGCTGGCCGGAAATACCGACCACGCCGCCATAGGCAGTGATCTGGACGGTGCTTTCGGACGGGAGCAGTGTCCTGCTGACCTGGAAACTATTGCCGATATGCAAAAGGTATTTCCTATTCTTCAGAACCGCGGATATACCAGCGAAGACATCCGGAAAATTGCCCACGGCAACTGGCTGCGGTTGATGAGGAATGCGTTGCCGGAGTAAGGTCCGGCAGAATTTCCGGTCAAAGTGGCACAACTGAAAGGGTTTTTCGCACAGGTATCTCCGGCATGCTCAGAGCGATTTTCCAGAGAATCCTGTCTATACTTAATCTACATATATTTCATCTGCCAGCAGCCATGCTTTCCCGCCGGCGCCGTATTCTCCTTCGGGGATTACCCCTTTGTTTTCAGCAAACACTTTTACATACCGGGCACAGACAGGGCTGATCTTTGCCCGTACAGTGTTGATCCCGTTCTCCGGGAATTTGTCTGTGCGAAATACCTCCTTATAATTCTGCCCGTCTTGTGACACATAAAATACCAGGTTAACGGGCTCCCACATTCTTTGCCAGTGATATTTCAGGATATTGATACCCAGTTGTGAAACCTCCTGCACCTGTTCCAGGTCAACCACGGCTTCCAGGTATTCCCCGCTGAATCCCACCCACTCGCCGTTATTATAGCGGGCGTTCCCGCTCAGACCGTTCACCAGGGCAAAAGGAGATACGGGATTAAAGGCCGGCTGAGGTAGATGACGAAGCTGAACTTTTCTGAAAGCAGCTTTATGAAGACGAAAATCCTGTTCCAGCACGTTTCCGTAAGGCTGTTCATCCCTGAACAGCCTGCATTTCACTATTCCGCTTTTTTTCATCTGAATGGGCTCCCTGTACAAATGATCATCCAGGGTAGGGGTTCGCCCGTCAAGGGTATAATAAATCTGTGCGCCGGGCAGGGTGGATGACAGGCTGAGCACTTCGTTCTTCCATTCATATTTCAGCTCTTCATACCGGTCAAAATAATTGACCTTCTTCTTTTTCAGGACAGTTTCATTCTGACGTACCCGTTCCAGGAAATCCCTGTATTCTTTTCTTTCCCCAGGGGTCCATGCTGTTTCAGCCAGGGCCAGCATCCTGGGGAAAGCCATATATTCCACCTGTGCGGTGTCTGCGAGGTACTCCGACCAGACATTGCCCTGCACACCAATGACGTACGGGTGGAACTCCTCTTCCAGCTCACGGGGATAAGGCTCATAGCCATATACCTTGTCCAATGGCGTAAACCAGGCTGCTGCAGTAGGTTCAGCGGGATCCAGAGACTGGTAATAATCAAAATACAGATGGCTTTCAGGAGTCATAATCACCCGGTGCTTTTGCCGGGCCGACGCTATTCCGCCCACCTCTCCCCGCCAGCTCATCACGGTGGCATTCCGGCTCAGTCCTCCTTCCAGGATTTCGTCCCAGCCGATGATCTCCCGCCCCTTGCTGTTCAGGTATTTTTCTATCCGGCGAATAAAATAGCTTTGCAGCTCATGTTCGTCTTTCAGCTGGTTCTCTCTGATTCGCTTCTGGCAGTGCGGGCACTCCTTCCATCGGTTTTTGGGGCATTCATCGCCGCCGATATGAATATATTTTGAAGGAAACAGCGGTAAGATTTCATCCAGCACATCTTCCAGAAAAATAAAGGTGCTCTCTTTCCCCGCACAGAAAACTTCATCAAAAACACCCCAGAAAGTAGCCGTGCGATAATCCCCGCCCCGGCATCCCAGATGGGGATAGGCTGCCAGCGCTGCAGAGGCATGCCCTGGCATTTCGATTTCGGGGATAACCGTAATCTGCCGTTCCGCTGCATATCGTACCAGCTCTTTTACTTCTTCCTGTGTATAAAATCCTCCATAAGGAACCCCGTCGAACCGGTGGGGAGAATCCTTTTTATGCCCGATAATGGTCTCCTCACGCCAGGCAGCTACCCGCTGCAGCTCCGGGTATTTTTTAATTTCAATACGCCAGCCCTGGTCTTCGGTTAAATGCCAGTGAAAAGTATTCAGCTTATAAAGCGCCATCAGGTCAATATATTTTTTAAGGAAACTGAGCGGGAACATATTCCGGCCCACGTCAAGGTGCATGCCCCGGTACGCAAACCTCGGGGCATCGGTAACCTTGCAGGAAGGGATAGCCGGTGATTGCCCGGCCAGCTGCAGCAGGCTCTGGATCCCGTAAAAAACACCGGCAGCATCGTTTCCCGTAATCCGGATCCGGTCAGGCATTACGGATAATATATACGCTTCTTTTTTCCCCAGGGCACCTGTCTCCAGCCAGACGCCCGGAACTCCCGTTTGGTCAGAAATAGCGGTAACCGGCAATAATTCTATAAGAGCGTTGCGGAGAAACGCTGCTACAGGCTTCAGTTCATCATCTGCGTGAACAGCAGTGCCTGCATTCAGGAGAAATGTGCCTTCCATCATCTGTACCGACTCCGGCCGGGGAATTACCGGCAATTGTGCCAGCCCCCCGTTACTCAACCCGCAGACAAGACTAAAAAAAAGGACAATTCTTCTTCGCATAAAATCCGTTAATAGGGAATAAAGATACAACGAAAAGCCATTGCAGGCGCATTTTGTTTCCGGTCCGGAGCGCCCTTCCGGGATTCCAGGCAGTCAGAACCCTGTAAAATATATGGGCAATTACTTGACAAATCTTCTCATATACAGTACCTTATGCCATAAATAAAAAAATAAACCATGAAAAAATCTTCTACCCCCGTTCCGGAGAATGAGCGCCTGATCTCTATTGATGTTCTCCGGGGACTGGCCCTTCTGGGCATACTGCTGATGAATATCCCTTTTTTTGCACTACCCGATTACTATTCGGAAGAATGGAAGGCGGATCCTTCTACCTTTAATTTCTGGCTGCGGGCCTTTATCACCCTGTTCTTCGAGGGGAAAATGAGGGCCCTTTTCTGCGTAATATTCGGAGTGGGCATCCTCCTTTTTATCTCACAGAAAGTTAAAGTGACCGGTCTTTTTTACCGGAGAATGGCCTGGCTGATCCTTTTCGGCCTGATTGATTCCCATCTGCTGCTCTGGCTGGGAGACATCCTGTTCCTCTACGGGGTATGCGGCATGATCGTCTTTCTTTTCCGCAAGGCAAAGCCCCTTTACCTGTCGCTCGGAGTACCGCTGGTGGCCATTATCGGTTTCGTTACCGGTACTTTGTTTATGATGGATGTAAAAGAAAAACGCCTGGCTTACAATGAAGCTACAGTTGCAAAAGAGCAGGGAAAAACCCTTAGTGCCGGGCAAAAAAAAGCCCTGGATAAATGGCGGGAAATAGAGGTTGACCTCATTCCGAACAAAAAAGATGCAGAAGAAAATACCCGCCTGATGAAGGGTAGCTATGCGGATGTTGCCGGTTATGTGCGGCCCCGTGCCCTTGATTTCCAGACCAAGTACCTGCTGTACACCCTCTGGGATCCCATTGCGCTCATACTTTTGGGAATAGCGCTTTACAAGTGGGGTTACTTCACCACGTGGACCAACCGGCAGCACCGTCGCGCGGTTCTTCTCGGCTATTCCATAGGTTTCCCGCTGGTTATCATTGATTTCTGGTACAATACGGTTAATTTTCCCAACTATGAAGCTTCCATGAGATACCTGGAAACTCACGGAATCAACTGGGTCTCACTGACCTATGATTTTCAACGGATCTTCCTGACCATTGCCCATGTCTCGCTGATCCTGCTGATCATCCGGAGCGGGAAACTGCAGCAATTCTTCCGGTCTATGGCTGCTGTAGGGAGAATGGCATTTACCAATTATATAGGTCAGACCATTATCTGTACATTGATATTCTTCGGGTATGGATTTAATCTTTTTGCCGAGCTTGATTACAGTCAGATCTTCCTGGTGGTGATGGGCGTATGGATCTTCCAGGTGATCTTCTCGGTGGTTTGGCTGAAATACTTTTATTTCGGTCCGCTGGAATGGTTGTGGCGGGCCCTCACTTATATGAAAATACCGCCGTTCAAAAGAAAGCAGGGATAACAAAGATGACGCAGACGCGGCAGACAGGCACAGATATAATGATCTGTATCCATCCGCTTTACCTGCGTCATCTGCAGAATCTTTGTCCTGCAATATTACATATGTATCGACCGGTTCTCGGTAGCCGCCAGGCAGGCTTCCTTTAAAGCCTCCAGGTAGGTAGGGTGCGCATGAGACGACCGGGCCACATCTTCTGCCGAAGCCCTGAATTCCATGGCCACCACGGCTTCCCCGATCATGTCAGCTGCCCGGGCTCCGATGATATGAACCCCAAGGATTTCATCGGTGCTCTTATCAGCCAGAACCTTGACAAAGCCGTCTACATCACCGCTTGCTGTAGCTCTTCCCAGCGCTTTGAACGGAAACTGCCCGGACTTATACGCCACTCCCGCAGCTTTCAGCTCATCTTCCGTTTTACCTACTGCGGCCACTTCAGGCCAGGTGTATACCACGCCGGGAATGAGGTTATAATTAATGTGCGGCTTTTGGCCGGCTATGGTTTCGGCCACCAGCACGCCTTCTTCCTCCGCTTTATGCGCCAGCATAGCTCCCCGAACCACATCGCCGATGGCATAAATGCCGGGAACGTTGGTCTGAAGGGTATGCTCATTCACAATTACCCGGCCTTTCTCCGACTGCACACCGGCAGCTTCCAGGTTCAGGTTATCCGTATAAGGTCTTCTCCCGATAGATACGAGGCAATAGTCGCCCTTAATTTCCACCTTTTCTCCCGCCTTATTCTCCGCCGTTACTTTCACTTCCTTACCCAGGTTCTCGATAAGGCTTACCTTCGTATTGAAATGAAAATCAGCGCCCAGCTTTTTCACCGTTTTCTGAAGCTCCTTGCCCAGGGCTTTATCCATGGTAGGAATCATGCCGTCAGCAAATTCCACGAAAGTCACCTTCGAACCCAGGCGGGCGTATACGGAACCCAGTTCGGCACCAATCACTCCTGCCCCGATCACCACCAGGTGCTTGGGCAGTTCTTTGAGCGAGAGCGCCTCCGTAGAAGTAATGATCCGGGTTTTATCGTAATTCATGAAGGGCAGAATGGTAGGCTTGGATCCGGTGGCAATAATGATATTCTTACCCGTGATCTGCTCTTCTGTACCGTCTTCTTTAGCTACTTTTACCGTATTTTTATCTACGAATGACCCAAAGCCGTACTTCACATCCACCTTATTCTTCTTCATCAGGAAGTTGATGCCGTCATTCATCTTCTTCACCACACCGCCTTTGCGCTCGATCATCTTTGCCAGATCAGCCTTTACTTTGCCGGTGGTGATGCCGTGTTCCTCAAAATGGTGTACCGCATTATAATAATGTTCGGATGAGTCCAGAAGCGCCTTGGAAGGGATACAACCCACATTCAGGCAGGTACCGCCCATCACCGGGTATTTTTCAATAATGGCCGTTTTAAAACCCAGCTGGGCGCAACGGATAGCCGCCACATACCCTCCGGGTCCCGATCCTATAACGATTACGTCGTATTGCATAAAATATTTTGAATTAAGCCCTTCGATAATTTACACCTGCAGAAGCATCCGCATCGGATCTTCCAATAACTGTTTTACCCGTACCAGGAAGCTTACGGAATCTTTTCCGTCGATGGTCCGGTGGTCATACGAAAGTGCCACATACATGATCGGCCGGATCTCCACCTGTCCGTTAATGGCGACCGGTCTTTCCACGATATTATGCATACCGAGAATGGCCGATTGCGGCGCATTGATAATCGGGGTAGACAGCATGGAGCCGAAGATACCGCCATTGGTGATCGTAAAGGTTCCGCCGGTCATTTCTTCTATGGTAAGCTTGTTATCCCGGGCTTTAACGGCCAGTCGCACCACTTCCGATTCGATATCGCTGAACGACATCTTTTCGGCATTCCGGATCACCGGAACCACAAGACCTCTCGGGGCAGAAACGGCAATGGAAATATCCGTAAATTCATTATAAACGATCTCTTCTCCGTCGATAAATGCATTGACCACTGGAAACTCCTGAAGAGCAATGGAACAGGCCTTGGTAAAAAACGACATAAAGCCCAGCCCTACTCCGTGCACTTCCTTAAATTTATCCTTGTACTGCTTACGAAGGTCCATAATGGGCTTCATATCCACTTCGTTGAAAGTGGTCAGCATGGCAGTTTCGCTTTTTACGGCCACCAGCCTGCGGGCGATCGTCTTGCGGAGCGAGGTCATTTTCTCTCTTCTTGACACCCGGTTACCGGTACCTGCCGGTGCCGCAGCAGGAGCTGCAGAGACTTTAGGCGCTTCAGGGGCTTTCGCCGGTGCAGCAGCAGCATTCTGTGCATCTTCTTTTGTAATGCGGCCGCCTACGCCCGTGCCCTGAACCGATTCAGCTGAGATTCCTTTCTCGGCCAGCGTTTTGGCCGCTGCCGGTGAGGGATGTCCCGCGGCGTAGCTGTCGGAAGTTTCCGAAGCAGCGGCGGCCGGAGCTGCCGGGGCCGCTTCCAGCGGAACTGACGATTGCGCCGGTGCAGCGCCTGTGGTCAATTTAGCCAGAATACCTCCGATAGGCACCACATCGCCTTCATTGGCTACTACAGTGAGGGTTCCCGACTGGGGAGAAGGCAGCTCAAAAGTAGCTTTATCGGACTCCAGCTCGCAAATGATCTCGTCCAGTCCGACGGTATCTCCGGTCTTTTTGATCCAGCTGGAAACCGTTACTTCGGAAATCGATTCGCCCACGGCCGGAACTGTAATTTCTATGGTTTTGCTTTCAGCAGCTGCCGGGGCCGCCGCAGGGGCCGTTGCGGGCGCGGCAGGGCTTGCCGCAGCGTCGGCTGTCGCCGGTTCAGGAGCAGATTTTCCGTCGGCCGCTTCAATCCTGCAGATCACCTCTCCTATGCTTA
>JBEBRR010000020.1:0-62891 GCA_040394735.1 Leadbetterella byssophila | reverse complement strand
TGGAAGAAAGAACACTTGATTTGCGGAATACGATTCAAAGCCTGGAGACCATCAAGAATGATCTGGACGAGGCCTTGAAACGGGAACAGGAGCTGGGCTCTATGAAGAGCCGGTTCGTGTCTATTGCTTCGCATGAGTTCAGGACACCGCTGGCCACGATCATGTCTTCGTTGTCGCTGGTAGAGAAATACGGCAACCTGAATGAAATTGAAAAGCGCGACCGCCATATTCACCGCATTAAAACAGCTGTCCGAAACCTTACGGAGATCCTGAACGACTTCCTGTCGCTGAACCGCCTTGAAGAAGGTAAGGTGATCATTGCAGCAGAGACCTTCCGGATAGATATTCTGCTGGAAGAGGTTTATAACCAGATGATCCCCCTGATGAAGAAGAACCAGGTGATCCTGCGAACGCACTCCGGGCCGATCACCTTCCGCTCAGACCCCAAGCTGATTACTAACATTCTCATCAACCTGCTGTCTAACGCGATTAAGTTCTCGGGGAATGGTAAAACCATCCGCCTGGTATCTGTGATAGAGAATGATCAGCTTGTTCTGAAGGTAAAAGATGACGGGATAGGGATACCTGAAGCAGAGCACAAGCGGGTTTTTGAGCGATTTTACCGGATGAGTAATGCAGGAGAAATACAGGGAACAGGCCTGGGACTAAGTATTGTAAGTCATTATGTATCATTATTACAGGGCACCGTCTCCTTTGAAAGTACGGAAAATGTAGGAACCGAGTTTACCGTTTCCATTCCCCAAAGTTAATTTTTGAAATGATGAGAATATTACTGATAGAAGATAATCAGGAGATCCGCGAAAATATCTGTGAGATACTGGAGCTGGACGGTTTTGAGGTTTTAACGGCATCCAACGGGAAAGACGGTCTGGACATTGCCCGGGCGGAGGTGCCCGACCTGATCGTTTGCGATATTATGATGCCGGTAATGGATGGTTATACGGTGCTGTATTTTCTTTCAAAGGAAGCCAAAACAGCGGATATTCCTTTCATTTTTCTTACGGCCAAGGCTGAGCGTATGGACTTCAGGAAGGGGATGGAAATGGGAGCAGACGATTACATCACCAAACCTTTTGAGGATGTGGAGCTGATTAACGCCATCCGCAGCCGCCTGAAAAAGAAAGAGCTGGTGCGAAAAGAGTATTCAAAAGATATGAACGGGCTGGATCAGCTGGTGTCGGATGCGGAGGGGGAGAAAGCCCTGAACAGCCTCATAGAGAACCGGGAGATCCGGGACTATAAGAAGAAGACGGAAATCTACCGGGAGGGGGATTATCCCCTGTACCTCTACTACCTGCAATCGGGGAAAGCCAAGTCTTTTAAAACCAACGAGAACGGGAAAGAACTCATTATCAACCTGTACAATGAGGGAGATTTTATCGGTTACACCGACCTGATCAGGGAAAGCAATTTCAGTGAGACCCTTTCCGCGCTGGAAGACTGTAAAGTGGTGCTGATCCCGAGAAAGATTTTTGCCGACCTGATTCTGAGAAATCCTTCTGTTTCGCTGAAATTTATCCAGCTGATTTCCAAAAATATTCAGACCATAGAATCGGAGCTGATCAAACTGGCATATAATTCCGTACGGAAACGGGTATCCGAAGCTTTGCTGCTGTTTTTCAAGAACCCGGATGAGTCGCTGAAGGTTAGCCGGGAAGACCTGGCCGCCAAGGCGGGTACTTCTCTGGAAACGGCTATCCGCACCCTGTCTGATTTCAAGGATGAACGACTGATTGATATTACTTCCGGGAAAATTTCACTCCTGGAACCGGAAAAGTTAAAGAATATGAGAAACTGATCAGGGGGTCCGGCAGACGGTGATCTCATGGCTGTTGGCATAATGTGTGACCGGCAGCTGAATACCTTTGTACAGGAGGAAGACCGCAATGCACAGGTAGGAAACCGTATAGAGCAGCCTGGGTTTCACTTTCAGAAATGAAGGCAGCATTTTTCCGACCACGCCGAAACTCATCATCATGGGCAATGTGCCGAGTCCGAAAAAGACCATAAACACCACGGCCTCTGTAATTCCGGCCGTAAGAAATGCGCCGCTGAGGGCCGCGTAAACCAATCCGCAGGGAATAAGCCCGTTTACCAGCCCGAAACCATATTGTACCGCTAAGCCGTGCTGCCTGCTCAGCCGGGCAATAGACCGCCGGGTAAAGGAAGCCATCCTCAAAACAGGAGGCAGCAGGCTGATCCGGTTTTTCCACTCGGCGGGAAGAAGGAGGTAAAGCAGCAGGGATGTGCCCAGTCCGATAAAGATGATCTTCTGGGGGATCATGAACCCGGCCTGCCGGCCGAGAATGCCTGTCAGCAACCCGAGAAGGGCATAGGTGGTGATACGTCCGGTATTGTAAATCAGCCTTCCGGTAAGGTAGCGGCGTTTATCTGCCGGAAGTAAAAGGGAAAGGGGCCCGCACATGCTGAAGCAGTGCAGGCTTCCCAGAAATCCCAGAATAAAGGCCGAATAGAACACTTATAAGATGATTTTTTCTTCTTTCAGGTAGCTTTTGCCACCTTTTGTCCACTCCATCTTCACTACCCATCGGCCCCTGACCAGCTGGTCAACAGCCACCTTCTGAACGTGTGAAGAATCCATATGTACGGGGACCTTAAAATCGAGATTAGCGTCTGACGGGCGGTAAAAGTGTATCTCGCCGGCTGCCCCCTGCATTTCTTCCGGGAATTCAAAGTTCAGAAACCCGCCGTTCCTGATAACCTTCACCGGGCGGGTAAGGCTGAGGGTATTGGCGTACTTGTCGATCTCATCCTGGTAGGCGATCTCTTTTTTATAGTAATCGCTGCTGACCAGGAAAATATCTTTCTGCTTTACACAAAAAGTAACCAGTGAAATGATGAACACCACAAATAGAGTGTATGCGATGGCTATTTTATGTCCGAAATTCATATCGATGTAGTTAGTTCCGGGTATTGAGTTCCCGGATAGTTTGCTCAATGCCCGGGGTTATTTTAATCTGTATATCCTAAAAATGTGGTTTCCACGGTTTCCATTAATTCATTCCCGTTCCTTATATTCACTTCCAGCCCGGTCTTCCGTTTTTTGATATCAGATTTATTCATTTCAATAAAGAAAACCACTTCCGCCTTCTGGCCCGAGTGTACCGTTACGGTCTGCTTATTCCCTACCAGCTTGATTTTTCCCACAGAGCCCTCCAATTCAAAAGAAAGGGTCATGTCTTCTTTTGATTTATTCAGGATCTGGGCATTGTAAAGATTGCTCAGCCGGTTATCGGGCATTTCCTGGTAGAGCTGCCCGGGTACCCGGAGTATAGTGGCTTCTACCTGACTGCGACCGGCAAGAATAAAGATTTCCACTGCTATCAGCAACAGGAGAACCACCGAATAGCCGATGGCCCGTGTAGAGATCTTAAACGGTGTATTGGTTTCTATGCTTTCTACCGAGCCGAACCGGATAAGTCCTTTGGGCTTATGGATCTTCTCCATCACGTCATCACAGGCGTCAATACAGGCCGTACAATTGACACATTCCAGCTGAATTCCGTTCCGGATGTCAATATTGGTGGGACACACCTGTACGCAGAGGGTACAGTCGATGCAGTCGCCCTTGCCCGTATCTATTTCTCCTTTTTTCATGCGGCCGCGGGGCTCTCCTCTTATGAAGTCATAGATAACGTTCATGGTATTTCTGCCTACCAGCACACCCTGGAGCCGGCCATATGGGCAGATAGCGATACATACCTGCTCGCGGAGGCGGGTAAATACAAAAAAGAATATTCCTGTAAAGGCCACGAGACCGATAAACCCGGAGAGATTTTCGGAAGGGGAGTGAGTAACCAGTTTTTTTACCTCTTCCACCCCGATCAGGTAGGCCATGGCCGTATGGGCAATGAGTACCGAGATCAGCATGAAGATGGAGTATTTCAATGAACGTTTCAGGATTTTCTCACGGTTCCACGGAGCCTGGGCTAATTTCTGCTGCTGCTTCCTGTCGCCTTCGATCCAGTATTCGATCTTCCGGAATACCATTTCCATAAATACGGTCTGGGGGCAGGCCCATCCGCACCAAACCCGTCCGTATACTACGGTAAAAAGGGTAATAAATACAAAAAAGGTAATCAGGCCGATGCTGAAAACCAGGCTGTCCTGTGGCAGGAAGAGCTGTCCGAAAATGTAAAACCTTCTTTCAAAGATATTCATCTGAAGAATGGGGGCGCCTCCTATTTTGATAAAAGGCACAGAGAAGAAGATCAAGAGGAAAACAACCGTAGCAATTACTCTTTTGTTGTGATAGTTTCCGCTTGGTTTTTTAGGAAATGCCCAGATTCTTTTACCGTCTTTATCGACGGTGCCTATAGCATCCCTATAGGCCTCGTCGATAAATTCTAAATTGCTAGCCATAATATTGATGTATGTTACTGCACGGCCGCAGAGTCAGGCGCTGCAACCGTTTCTGCTACATATTTCTCTCCTTCGGGGGCCTTACCGTTGGCCGGCCTGGTACCCTGGAGGGAAAGAATATAATTGGTCACGTCCTGCATGTCTTTGGGTTTGATGGTGGATTGCCATGAAATCATCCCCTTTTCAGGAACACCGTATTTAATGGTTTTAAAGACATCATGAACAGATCCGCCGTGAAGCCAGAATTCATCTGTCAGGTTAGGCCCCACCGTACCCTCACCGGCAGAACCGTGACAGGCCATACAGTTGGCATCGAAAATGGCTTTCCCGTTGGCCAGTGCGCCGGCGTCACTCAGCGTAAGCTGAACTGACTTCTCATCAATACTGTTGCCCTGTTTCTGCTGGAACGCCTCTACTTCTTTCCGGGCCTTTTCCATGGCTATCTCATACTCTTCCGCAGGCAGCGGAGCTTTATTCCAAACGTGATATACCAGCATATATACGATGCCGAACACGATGGTCAGGTAGAACATGTTCACCCACCAGGGAGGTAAATGATTATCCAGCTCTTTGATTCCGTCATAATCATGGTGAAGCATAATGGCGTTCTCGTCTTTTATGCTGACGGTAGTGCCGCTCATTTTCTTCCACCATTTTCCGAAACTGAACTCTTCGTATTCCTGTCCCGTTTTGTGGGCGATCAGCCGCTTGGTGGCCGTATTGGTTTGTATAATCACAAAGATCAGCACCAACGATATCCCGATCATCAGGATCACCAGGATCACCAGCAGAAGATCTTCAATAGAATTTATTTTGGTTTCCATAGTTCTTTAATATTTTAATCTTCCAGAGGCAGGTTTTCCAGGTGCTTCTCTTTCTTCTTATCCAGGAAGAAAACATATACTCCCAGGCCTACAAAGAAAAAGAAGAAGACCAGCAGAGAAAAAATGGGGTAAATGCTTATCCCTTCCATTTGTTCGAAATAATGTTTAAACATGACTTATTTTTGTTTAATGTCTGTACCCAATCTCTGTAAATAAGCGATAAGCGCTATGATCTCCTTGTCTTTAGACGTCTTGATCTTGTCTTTGGAAAGACTTTGTGCAATCCGTTCCGCCTGCCTTTCCGCATCGGCCACTGCTTCATTTTCGAAGCCTTCCTCATACGGTACGCCCAGCTGGCGCATCACCCTGATCTTTTTCGGCAGGTCACTATAATCGGTATTGTCATCAATCAGCCACGGATAGGCGGGCATGATGGATCCGGGTGACATAGAGGTAGGATCCAGCATGTGGTTGAAATGCCAGCTGTCAGGATATTTCCCGCCCAGACGGTGCAGATCCGGACCTGTACGCTTGGAGCCCCACAGGAACGGCCGGTCGTAGACAAACTCACCGGCTTTGGAATATTCGCCATAGCGTTCGGTCTCGTCACGGAACGGACGGATCATCTGGGAGTGACAACCCACACACCCTTCCCGGATATAAATGTCTCTGCCCTGCAGCTCCAGCGGCGTATAGGGCCTTACGGAAGCAATGGTAGGTACGTTCGACTTGATCAGCGCGGTGGGTACAAACTCTACCAGTCCTCCGATGGCTACAGCTATTACGGCCAGACCGGTGAAAATAAACGGCTTGCGCTCCAGCAGGGTGTGCCATCCGCCGCCGATGATATGTACGTTTTTCTCCAGCGCGGGAGCTTCCGAATATTCGGTATCCACAAACGAGCCTTTCGCTGCTGTCCGGATGAGGTTATAGATCATAATGAATACCCCTGCGAGGTACATGGTACCCCCTACGGCCCGCATCATATAGAGCGGTACGATCTTGGTCACGGTTTCGAGGAAATTAGGATAGGCCAGGAAGCCGTCAGCGGTGAATTCCTTCCACATAAGGCTTTGGGTAAGGCTGGCCCAGTAGAGAGGAAGCGCATAGAAAATGATCCCCAGCGTACCTATCCAGAAATGGAGGCTCACCAGTGATTTGGAGAAAATCTCGGTCTTCCACATCCTGGGAACCAGGTAATACAGGATGCCGAAGATCATGAACCCGTTCCAACCCAGTGCGCCGATGTGCACGTGGGCCACGATCCAGTCGGTGTAGTGGGCAATGGCGCTTACATTTTTAAGAGAAAGCATAGGGCCTTCGAAAGTGGCCATACCGTAGGCGGTTACTGCTACCACGAAAAACTTAAGCACATTGTCTTCCCGCACTTTGTCCCAGGCACCTCTCAGGGTAAGGAGGCCGTTCAGCATACCTCCCCAGGAAGGAGCGATCAGCATGATCGAAAACACCGTACCGAGGCTTTGCGCCCAGTCGGGAAGGGAAGTGTACAGCAAGTGGTGGGGCCCGGCCCAGATATAGATGAATATCAGCGACCAGAAGTGGATAATAGAAAGCTTATAGGAAAAAACCGGCCGGTTAGCTGCTTTGGGCAGGTAATAATACATAAGACCCAGATAAGGAGTGGTGAGGAAGAAAGCCACCGCATTATGGCCATACCACCACTGCACGAGGGCATCCTGCACTCCGGCATACATGGAGTAGCTCTTGGTAAGGGAAACCGGCAGGGCCAATGAGTTAACGATATGCAGCAGGGCTACGGTGACAATAGTACCGATATAGAACCATATCGCCACGTACATGTGTCTTTCCCTTCTTCTGGCTATCATACCGAAGAAGTTAATGGCAAACACTACCCAGATGACCGCAATGGCAATATCAATGGGCCATTCCAGCTCGGCATACTCTTTACTGGTGCTCCACCCTAAAGGGAGGGTAATGGCCGCGGCAAGAATGATCAGCTGCCAGCCCCAGAAGTGTATCCAGGAAAGGGTTTTACTGAAAATGGCGGTTTTCAGAAGCCTGGCGGAGGAATGATAAATCCCGGCAAACATGGCATTGCCCACAAATGCAAAGATCACCGCATTGGTGTGCAGCGGCCGGAGCCTTCCGAACGTGGTATGCGGGTTTTCAAAATTGGCTTCGGGTAGGAAAAGCTGGATTGCCAGGGTGAGTCCGACCAGCATCCCGATCACTCCGTAAACCACGGATGCGATAAGGAACGCCTTAACGATCTTGTTATCATATTCGAACTGCTCCAAGACACCAACTGAAGATTGTTGAGTACTGTTCTGCATCATCTGTCAGAGGGTTATAAATTTTGAGACGTAAAATTAGAAAGTGTTGCTGCCCGTAAAATATGACACAAGATAAACAAAAACATGAGATTGGTCATAATTCAGGATTTTATTTTTTTGAAACCATATAAGTGGTTTGTATAAAGTAGTTTATGAGGTGTGCGAAGGCGGGTTTTGCAAAAATCCGGAAGGAGGGATGAAGGGGCGGTTTTATTTTTTAAGTAACTTGCAACGTAAAAAAATAATTAGATCTGATTTATGGAATTATTACAGGAGGTAGCTAACATTTCGGGAAAACCGGGACTTTACCGGATTGTAAAGCCGGGAAGAGTGGGGGTCATCGTAGAATCTCTTGATGCTGCCAGAAAACGCGAAATGGTTAACGCCAATGCCAAGGTATCGGTTTTGAAAGAAATTTCAGTATACACGGAGAATGCCAATGAGTCGCTTCCGCTCAGCGAGATTTTCCTGGCGATCCGGAAAGCGCACGGTGAGAAAGTAGATTTCGACACCAAAAATGCTACGAACAAACAGTTTTTCGATTTTTTTGAAACCGTTTTGCCGGATTACGACCGGGAGCGCGTGTACGCGACAGACGTCAAGAAGATCATTAACTGGTACAATATAATAAGCGAACACCTTCCGGAAGCTTTTGAAGAGAAAGCGGAAAGCAGTGAGCAGCAGAATGATTAAATGCTGAATGCTGAATGAATTTTAGTAACCATATCATTCAGCATTTACCTTTAAACCGCAAAAATATGGTAGTGATTGTAGGAGGCGGACCGATAGGGATGGCCTGCGGGATAGCCTGTAAGAATGCCGGCCTGGAATACGTGATCCTGGAGAAGGGATGCCTGGTCAATTCGCTGTATCACTACCCTACAACCATGACATTTTTCAGTACGTCAGAAAGACTGGAGCTGAATAACATCCCTTTTGTATCGAACTCCGTAAAGCCCACACGTTCGGAAGCGCTGGAATATTACCGGCGGGTGGCACAGAACCAGGCCCTGCAGGTCCGGCTGTTCGAAGAAGTATTGGAGGTGGAAAAAGAAAGTGGGAAGTTCCTGGTGAAAACCACGAAGGGCAGGTATGCGGCTGATCAGCTCATTCTGGCCACCGGCTTTTATGATATTCCTAACCTGCTGGGCATCCCTGGAGAGGACCTTCCCAAAGTCAGGCATTATTATAAAGATCCGCATTATTACGCCTTTCAGAAGGTGCTGGTGGTGGGAGCCAATAATTCAGCCGTGGATGTAGCCCTGGAGACCTTCCGGAAAGGAGCGGAGGTGACCATGGTGGTGCGGGAACCGGAGATCGGCAAGACCGTGAAATACTGGGTACGGCCCGATGTGGAAAACCGGATAGCGGAAGGTTCAATCCGCGCCTATTTTAATTCCCGTCTGAAGGAGATCCGTGAAAATGAAGTAGTGATCGTTACGCCTGAGGGCGAGAAAGTGCTGGAAAACCAATGGGTGCTGGCCATGACGGGTTATATGCCTAACCTGGATTTCCTGGAAAAATTGGGCATACGGCTATCGGAAGATGAAGTGAGAAGGCCGTTTTATAACGAAGCAACCATGGAAACCAACGTGCCGGGACTTTACCTGGCCGGGGTGATCTGTGGTGGTATGGACACCCGAAAGCTCTTTATTGAAAATTCGAGGGAACACGCCACCAAAATTGTGGGGCATATAACACAATCAGGTTAAATGGAGCCTAATGTTCTTTGTGAAGCATACTCTTCGTACCTTATGCAAGATGTTTTTTTACAAAAGAAATTATAAAAGAAGAGTTGATTGGTGGGGAAAACAGGAACTCCCCAGACTTATATCATGGTCATTAATGGAGTTTATATGTACTTCTCCTAGGCCAACAGCAGGTTACACCCCCGGATATCCGAATTATCAAAGCGCCCCACTACCCTGAACCCGGAATAATCTTCTGTATAAACCCCCAGATCTTTGGTCTCGATAAAAGAGCATGAGTCAATATTGGCCAGGTCGATCACATTGATACCGCCGGTTCGCTGCCTCAGCTCTTCCGGTTTGGAGCCGATGGAAAAATGCGGCAGGTAAACAAACGGGTCATTGATCTCCCGCAAAAGCACCTTCATGGAAGGAGGAAGGTGGAAAATACCGTCTCCTTTGGAATAGCCCTGAGAAAGCAGTTCGGTCATCCCGTATTCCGAATGGATAGTCTCCACCCCGAAGCCGGCCGTAAGGATAGCGTGCAGCTCTTCGCGGATCATTTCTTTTCTCCGGCCTTTCATTCCGCCTGTTTCCATCACAATAAGCCGGTCTGAGAGCGCCCTGATCTTTTGTGTCAAAGGTTCATTTTCCAGGAGATCCAACAGTCCGAAAGTAACCCCGATCAGGAGTATTTTGCGCTGGTCTTCGGCTGCCGCGGTCATCTTCTCCACCATTTCATCCGTATTGTCCAGGAAAAAGCCGCTGAACCGGCTGTAGCTGTAGTAAATAAAGTTCTGAACCATATACACGAGCGAAGAGTTATTTCGTTCGAGATAAGACGGCAGAAGCGCGAAAATGTGGTAATCGGGAAGCGGGGAATACATCTGCTCAAAGGTCTTTCGGCTCAATACCTCGTAAAGGGTAAGGTCAGCCACGGCATGGCGGCTGGTCTGGGCAGAAGTGGTGCCGCTGCTTTCAAAGATCATCTGCGGTTCGGTGAAACCGGTAGCTACAGAATGGGTTTTGAAGAATTCAATGGGAAGGAACGGGATTTTCTCCACTCTATTGACCTCTGCGGGTGATTTACCAAGGCTGTCCGCATATTGCCGGTAGAGAGCGTTCTGAGCATACTGGTACTGAAAAACTTCCAGGGCCAGCTCTTCAAAACGGCGGGTGTCCGGTGGTAAGGTGATCAGGGCAGACTTTAATTCGTCGCGTATGCTCATGTTAAAGGTTTTTTATTATTTTTACAAAAGTAAGTTTAAACGATGCGTTTTCTTAGAATAATTGCGGTCTTCTTGTTTTCGGCTACCTTTCTGGGAGGGTGTTTCAGTGTACCTGATTTTCCTGATGCGCCGGAGATTGAGTTTGCAGACATTGCGAGTATCCTGCGGGTAGATGAGATCACAGGAGGGTATAAGGATTCTGTGGTGATATCGGTGAAGTTTCATGACGGCGACGGTGACCTGGGATATGTGCAGCGGGAAATCGATTCCCTGGCCGGTGTGGGTGGCGGGCACAATTTTCTGGTCAGACAATTCAGAAAAGTGAACGGTAAATACATCGTATACGACCCTCTGGAGTCCCAGTCAGGCTATTTTCACCGGCTTTCCGGCGATAAGCCCGGGCCAATAGAGGGAACGATTCACTACAGCGGTATCCAGGTATATCATTCCTTTTACCCGTATGCCAAAGACACAGTAAAATTTGAAATATACATCCGTGACCGGGCCGGGAATATAAGTAATACCATAATGACCGATTCCGTGATTCTCCGTCCTATCTGATTTTAACCCATCCTATATAAAATTGATTATGAAGTATTTTTTTACATTGATCAGCCTGATGCTGATGGTTTCCTGTAAGGTTGCGCCTAAGGCGTCTGAAAATAAGGCCCGTGCCAAAGTACTGGCAGATAAATTTATCATTGCGGACGGCCATGTAGACCTGCCGTACCGCCTGCAGATAAAAAATTTCCGCCTGGAAAAGGAATATACGGGCATACCCGTGGAAAGCCGGGAAGGAGATTTTGACTTTGTACGGGCAAAACAGGGCGGACTGGATGCCCCGTTCATGTCTGTGTATATCCCCGCCAACCGGAATTCAGAGGAGGCCAAGCTACTGGCTGACAGCCTGATCCGGATGGTTGAATACATCGCGAAAGAGAAAAGCGATTATTTTGAGGTAGCCCGTACTCCTGCTGATATCCAGCGTATAGCGGCTGCAGGGAAGGTGGCCCTGCCCATGGGAATGGAGAACGGTTCTCCTATTACTTCTACGGATGATGTGGCCCTGTACCGGAAAAAGGGGATCAGCTACGTGACCCTGACCCACTCCAAGGATAACGATATCTGTGATTCCAGCTATGATTCCACCCAAACCTGGAAGGGACTGAGCCCGTTCGGGGTGGAAGTGGTCAAAGCCATGAACAGTGCAGGAATTATGGTAGACGTTTCGCATATTTCAGACAATGCTTTTTATGATGTGCTGACCGTTACAAAGGTTCCGGTCATTGCGTCTCATTCTTCGGCCCGGTATTTTACACCGGGATGGCAGAGAAATATGTCGGATGACATGCTGGTCAAACTGAAAGAAAACGGCGGAGTGGTAATGGTGAATTTCGGTTCTACTTTCCTGGATTCGGAAGTGGTGAAATATAAGGAGGCTGCTTCAGCCCGGATCCGGAAAGAGCTGGAGGCAAAAGGGCTGAAAGGCAGGGAGCTTCGTGATGCCGTGGCCAGAGAGCTGGCCAAAGACAGCCGGAACTATTCGGATGTAAAACGGGTGGCCGATCATATTGACCATATTGTGAAGCTGGCGGGCATAGACCATGTGGGTATAGGTTCGGATTATGATGGAGTAGGTGACAGTCTCCCGACAGGGCTGAAAGATGTTTCAGACTACCCTAACCTTCTGGAAGAGCTATTGAACCGCGGATATTCAGAAGCCGATATTGAGAAAATTTGTTCCGGTAATGTTTTCCGGATATGGAATAAGGTGCTGGCCTATGCCGGCGAAAAATAAAACCATTTTTCAAAAACGGCTTTACAACCCTTCTGATGAATTTGTCTCCCAGGCCTCCGCTTTACCAGATCGGCGGGCACGTGCAGTCTATTTATCCCAGCTTTTTCAGAAAGGTGGAGATTCCGTATGAGCGGGAAAGACTGGAGCTGGAAGACGGGGACTTCCTGGATCTGGACTGGTACAGGAAAGGATTCCGTAAGCTGATCGTAGTCACGCACGGCCTGGAGGGAAATTCACACCGGCCGTATGTGACAGCACTGCTGAAGCTGTTTGGGGATAACGGGTTTGACGGCCTGGGCTGGAATTGCCGGAGTTGCAGCGGAGAGATGAATCGCTTACCCCGTTTTTATCATCACGGAGATTCGGAAGACCTGAGAAAAGTGGTAGAACATGCTATTTCCAAAGGTTACGAGGAAGTATTCCTATCCGGTTCTTCCATGGGAGGGAGCCTTACTTTACGGCTGTTGGCAGAATACCCTGAGCGCCTGCCGAAAGAGGTCTCAGGAGCGTTTGTGGGGTCTGTGCCGCTGGATGTTTATGATGCTTCAAAAGAGCTGGACAGGCCCTATAAACGGTTCTACATGAAGCGGTTTCTGCGTAAGCTTGGCGCAAAGCTGAAAGTGAAGGAGGCCATGTTTCCCGATAATCCGTTGCTGAATTGTGACGGTTACCACCGTATCAGGAATTTTGTAGATTTTGATAACCGCTTCACAGCTCCGTTACACGGGTATACCGATGCGTTTGATTTTTATAAGAAAGCTTCCACCAAACCCCTTCTGGGGCGGGTCACCGTGCCGGTGATGATTGTTCAGGCGCTGAACGACCCGTTTTTAGGGAAGGAGTGCTACGATACCGGAAGCAGCCGGAATCGGCATGTGCAGCTGGTGGTTACCCCGAGCGGCGGGCACGTGGGATTTATGGAACCGGGAGAGCTTTATACCTGGACGGAGCGGAAGGCGCTGGAATTTTACCGAAATATTCAGTCCTGATTGGTGCCGGGTAGGGAAATCGGGTATCAGATGTTCTCTGCGATCACCGATTTTATTTTAGACATCGGCACAAAAGGCGGTTTTTGGGTGATGGTGACTGCCACCTGTGATACGGCGTCTGTCTGACCTAATACTTTGTAGGTGCCTTTTATAGTACCTATAAGGGTTTTGACGGAAAAATTTCCTTCTTCCCGGTTGCCCGAAAATATTCCGCCTTTTCCCTCAATAGCTTTTGCGGCGTTTACTACAAAATCTCCCGCAGTGCCGGGATAGTCAATGTGAAATGAAGCTGCCATAATTCAGTGTTTTTTTTAATAAACGAATTTCCGGCTGAATGGTATAAAAAGATCAGGCTAGATTTTGTTAATCCTGCGAAAAAGCAAAAGGCCCTTTCCGTTCAGAAAAGGGCCTTTTGACAGCGATGTTTTCTTAATAGCGATACATCTCGGATTTGAACGGGCCTTCTACCGTTACGCCGATGTATTCGGCCTGGGCAGGAGTAAGCTTTTCCAGCCTGGCGCCTACATGGCCTAAATGAAAAGCCGCTACTTTCTCATCCAGGTGCTTGGGCAGCACGTATACATCTTTTTCGTATTTGTCAGTATTATTCCAAAGCTCGATCTGGGCCAGTGTCTGGTTAGAGAAAGAGCAGGACATCACGAAGGAAGGGTGCCCCATGGCACAGCCCAGGTTCACCAGGCGCCCTTCGGCCAATACGATGATGTCGTTTCCATTGATGTTGTACATGTCCACCTGCGGCTTGATGGTGGTTTTAGTCTGGCCGTAGTTCTCGTTTAACCAGGCCATATCGATCTCGTTATCAAAGTGGCCTATGTTACATACTACCGCCTTATCTCTCATTTTAGTGAAGTGCGTGCCCTGAATGATATTGAAGTTACCGGTAGCCGTTACAAAGATCTGGGCCCTTTCTACGGCCTCATCCATCGTCACCACTTCAAAGCCGTCCATGGCGGCCTGTAATGCACAGATCGGGTCAATTTCAGTCACCAGCACACGGCATCCGGCCCCTCTGAGGGAATCAGCGGACCCCTTACCTACATCACCATACCCGGCCACTACGGCCACTTTTCCGGCCAGCATAAGGTCAGTGGCACGGCGGATGGCATCTACCAGGGATTCCCGGCAACCGTATTTATTGTCGAATTTGGATTTGGTAACAGAGTCATTAACGTTAATAGCCGGCAGGAGGAGTGTCCCGTTTTTCTTTCTTTCATAAAGACGGTGTACCCCGGTGGTGGTTTCCTCGGAAAGTCCTTTGATGCCGGCTACCAGTTCCGGATATACATCAAATACCATATTGGTCAGATCGCCGCCATCGTCAAGGATCATGTTCAGCGGTTGCTGCTCTTCCCCGAAAAAGAGGGTTTGTTCAATACACCAGTCAAACTCTTCGGCGGTCATCCCTTTCCAGGCATATACCTGGATACCTGCAGCGGCGATAGCCGCAGCAGCGTGATCCTGGGTAGAGAAAATGTTACAGGAAGACCAGGTCACTTCAGCGCCCAGTTCTACCAGTGTTTCGATCAGAACAGCCGTCTGAATGGTCATATGCAGACAACCGGCCACTCTTGCGCCTTTCAGGGGCTTGGAAGGGCCGTATTCTTTCCGGATCTCCATCAGGCCGGGCATCTCGGCTTCAGCCAGCGTGATCTCTTTGCGGCCCCATTCGGCCAGTGAAATATCCTTTACTTTGTAAGGGATGTACGTTTCTACTGTTTTCATATTTTGATATTGCAATAAAATTCCACTGAAAAACAACGCAAAAGTAGATAATTTATTTAAGATACTAAAAATAATGTAGTTAATAAATCTATATGCTTTGTTATTTTTAGATAAAATGACTTTATTTTCTGTAAATGGCGGTCGTTTTTACCTGTATAAGCCACAGGCAGTTACGAGAGCTTTTCAATCAGGCTTCTTTTGTAGCTTTCGCTCAGAGGGAGCTCCTTTCCTGACAGAATCAGAGAGCTTTTCTTTACCTGTTCCACAAAATCCAGGTTAACAATGTAAGACCGGTGTATACGGCAGAACCTTGAGGCCGGCAGAATTTCCTCGAGGTATTTCATGGTCATGTAAGCAATATAATTACCACCGGAAGTGTTCACTAAAACGTAGTCTTTGATAGACTGAATGTAGTACAGGTGGCTGTGCTCTACTTTGACAAGATTTCTGGATACTTTAAAATAGGTGTGGGTTACTTCTGCGGGTTTTACGGTCTTTTCCTTATAGAGTACTTTCGAAATACTCTTCTCGAAACGTTCATACGTAATGGGTTTTAACAGGTAGTCGGCCACCTCCAGCTCAAATCCCTCCACTGCGTATTCATTATAGGCAGAGGTAAGAATGGTTACGGGCGGGTTTTTTAGCGATTTCAGAAAGTCCAGACCTGAAATTCCCGGCATCCGGATATCCAGGAACATAAGATCTACCGGGTGAAGATTAAGTATTTGAAAAGCTTCGAGGGCATTGGAGCAGGTACCCGCCAGTTCCAGGGTGACATTTTTGCTAATGTACCGTGAAAGAAGGTTTACCGCCAGGGGTTCATCATCCACAACCAGGCATTTCATATCTTCACGTTTAAGGTGATATGCACTTCGTATAATTCGTCTGCTGTAATTTCTATTTTGGAGTCGTCTTTAAAAAGAAGCTTTAACCGTTTTTCTGCGGTTTTTAGCCCTAAACCGCCCTCCTTCTTTTTTATAATATTTTCAGGGATGCTGTTTTTTACTTCGAAAACCAATTGTTCTTCCATTTTAAGGAACAGGACGGATACGAACCCTTCTGTGGTTTCTTTTTCCAGTCCGTGTTTAAAAGCATTTTCTATATAAGGAAGAAAAAGCAAAGGTGGAATCCGGTCTTTTTCTGTGATTCCCTGCGAGTCAAAGCTGATTTCAAATGCTCTGCCGTACCGGATCTTTTCTAATTCCACATACTGCTGCATAATTTCCACTTCCCGTTGTAAAGAGACCTGTTCTTTATCTGACTCATAAAGCATATAGCGCATTAAGCTTGCTAAACCGGCTATCATTTCCGGTGCCTTAACAGAGTTTTCAACGGACAGGGCATAAATATTATTAAGCGTATTAAAAAAGAAATGCGGATTAAGCCTGTCTTTCAGGTATTTCAGTTCTGTCACCAGTTGCTGCTCTTTCATTGTTTTTATAGTTCCGGATTGTTCCAGCGCCCTGACCAGGTAAGCCAGACCTGTTAAGGCCAGGAACTGATGCGACATCTTGTAGCTAAGTTGTGTGAGTATTTTTTCAGGCCTGTTAATTGCTTTGGTGTGATATTCAATTATGGTGTCAGGAAGGAAGCGAAGGCGGGAAAAAATAAAATCCCGCAGATACTGATCATAAACGTTGCTGAGGATTATGATAACGGGAAGTGATAGAAAAACCATCCAATGGCGGTTGTTCAGTACGAGTTTCTTCAATATCCCATAATAGTAGACGGCGGAGAAAATAAAACCGGAAGTTGCCCAGGCCAGCATGAGATCCAGGTCTCCGTAAAATGAGGGCATGGATTTTTCTTCATAAAAGCTGTATTCGAAAGATGATATTAAATACAGACCATAAGTAATAAACCCCAGTGCAGCAAGCTCAAGGGTTCGGTAACTCCCTTTGTTCATAGGTTAAAGATACCGGATGAAAATTTTATGTGAGCACATTTTCCATGAAGCTCCTTTTTTTTTCGACGAAAAAGGACCGGTCAAAAAAACAGAGGCTAAAATCGAAAAAACAGGATGGACATCAGGTGCCGGGCTTACATTTGACATGTTAAAAATCAGAAAATTATGAAAAAAACGGCCTTCATCCTATGTCTCATGCCATTGGCCTTGACTGCTCAGCAGTCTGCCGATGAAATCTTTTTACGGTTTAATTCTGCTGTTCAGGATCTGCGTAAAGTAGAATACACGAGGATATTCGAGATTATCAACCCTGCTGAAAACTACTTTCATAAAGATACCAGTGTTTTGTATACGGAGTTTGATAAAAATTACCCTGCGGATATCTTACGGTATATGCGAACAGGCCCAAGGTTTAAACACATATACACCCCGGAAAACCAAATCTCCCTAGATACAGATGAAAAGCAGTATGAAGTGGAAAATGGCGGGGTTGCTGATGCCCGGGTGTACCATTCCCTGCTTGATCTCCGTGTGGGTCTCCCTAAAATACCGTGGGAAGAAGGGACGGTAAAAACGGTGAACGATACCGTTATTCTCGGCAAAAAATACTATTATTTAACAGTGAAGCTGCCCGCCGGCAGAAACATGAGCTTCCCGGAAGGGCTGGGTACTTTAGGGATAAAGACGCTCGTTTCAATGTATTCATTTGTCCTTGATCCTGAGACGTATCTGCCTTATCTCCTGGTTTACAGGAACAGTAATGATCCTGATTATTGTGTAAAAAGTTATTATCTGGGACTGAACCTTCAGCCTCATGGGCCGGAACCGGCAGAATGGACACTCGCCGGGTATCCGGATTACCGGCAAAAAGTGAAAGTCCCGCAAAAACCTTTCGTGCGTGTGGGTGAACCATTCCCGGATTGGGAACTGCCGGTTTTCCATCCGCAGAAAACAGGGGAAACCCTCTCTCTGGATGCTGTCAAAGGGAAACTGACAGTGATCGAATTCTGGGTAAAAAACTGCGGATATTGCCAGGAAGCTTTTAAGGATATGAAGCAGTTGTCCGAAAAGTATAAGAATAAGCCGCTGAATATAATAAGTATCAATATGGAGGATACTGACACCCTGAACGACTTTGAGTTTATCTATAACAAGCATCAGCCGGTCTATACGATGCTTTATCAGGGATCAGCGCTTGCAAAGCAGGCAGGTGTCTATTCTTTCCCGAGAACCATAGTGCTGAATGAAAACGGGGAGGTGATCCTCCATGAGACGGGTTTCAGCTTCGAAAAAGTGGACGGATTTTTAGGGAAGTATTTTTAATGAAAAGGCGGTCTCTTTCAAAGTTAAGAGACCGCCGTATCGTATTTGTCGCAATCTTAAGCTAATGCCGCATCGGCTTCGCTCTTCCGTTCCATACGCTTCCGCTCGTTCTCATCGAGGTAGATTTTTCGCATGCGAAGCGACTTGGGCGTTACTTCCAGGTATTCATCTTTCTGGATGTATTCCATACATTCTTCCAGGGAGAAATTGATCTTCGGAGCGATCTTCACGTTATCATCCGAGCCGGATGCCCGCATGTTGGTCAGCTTCTTGGAGGTCTGAAGGTTCACCACGATATCGTTCTGACGGTTATGCTCGCCTACTACCATTCCCATATAAACATCTTCACCCGGATCTACGAAAAACACACCTCTGTCCTGCAGCTTATCAATGGCATAAGCTACAGCAGGACCATTGGCCATAGAGATCATAGAGCCGTTGATACGGCCCGGGATCGGGCCTTTATAAGGCTCATACGACTTGAAACGGTGGTTCATGATGGCTTCTCCCTGGGTGGCAGTCAGCACGTTGGAACGCAAACCAATCAGTCCTCTCGACGGGATATTGAATTCCAGATGCTGCAGGTCGCCTTTCGGTTCCATGATGAGAAGCTCTGCTTTTCTCTGGGTGGCCAGCTCGATCACTTTACCGGCGGTTTCTTCCGGAACATCTACTACCAGTGTTTCTACCGGTTCCAGTCTTTCCCCGTTTTCGCCTTCCTTGAAGAGCACCTGGGGCTGGCCTACCTGAAGCTCGTAGCCTTCCCGGCGCATGGTTTCAATCAGTACCGACAGGTGAAGAATACCCCGGCCGAATACCAGGAACTTATCTTCAGTGTCGCCCTGAACCACCCGTAACGCCAGGTTTTTCTCGGTTTCCTTCATCAGACGATCGCGCACGTGTCTTGAAGTGACGAATTTGCCCTCTTTACCAAAGAAAGGCGAGTTGTTAATGGTAAACAGCATGTTCATGGTAGGCTCGTCGATGGCGATCCGTGGCAGCGCCTCCGGATTTTCAGCGTCGGCTACGGTATCTCCGATCTCGAAATCTTCCAGGCCGGTGATGGCACAGATCTCGCCGGAAGAAACCGACTCTGCTTTTACTTTTCCGAGGCCTTCAAAAACATGAAGCTCTTTGATCTTCATTTTTTTTATGCTGCCGTCTGCTTTGCAAAGCGCTACCTGCTGGCCTTCTTTCACCGTACCCCTGGCTACCCTTCCGATGGCGATACGGCCAACAAAAGCGTTATAGTCAAGAGAGGTGATCTGCATCTGGAATGTTCCCTCTACCACCGGTGAAGCAGGAATGTGCTCGATGATGGCATCCAGCAAAGGGGTGATATCTTCTGTCTTCTGTTTCCAGTCGGTGCTCATCCAGCCCTGTTTTGAAGAACCGTAAAGCGCAGGGAAATCCAGCTGGTCTTCTGTGGCATTTAAGTTGAACATGAGGTCAAAAACATTCTCATGCACCTCGTCAGGACGGCAGTTTTCTTTGTCTACCTTGTTCACTACCACGATAGGCTTAAGGCCCAGATCCAGCGCCTTGCCCAATACGAACCGGGTTTGGGGCATAGGCCCTTCGAAGGCATCCACCAGCAGGATAACCCCGTCTGCCAGCTTCAGTACACGTTCTACCTCTCCACCGAAGTCGGCGTGACCCGGGGTGTCGATAATATTGATTTTAACTCCCTTGTATCTTACCGAAACGTTTTTGGAAACAATAGTGATTCCTCTTTCACGTTCCAGGTCGTTATTGTCCAGGATCAGGTCCTGGAACTCCTGATTGTCCCGGAAAATTTTGGAAGCGTGAATGATTTTGTCAACGAGGGTAGTTTTACCGTGGTCAACGTGAGCGATGATCGCTATGTTTCTGATTTCTTGCATTTTGCTTACCTTTTTTATAAGGATTTTGTTAATTTCTCAGCTTGCCTGTCCTAAAAAGTTTGCAAAGTTACGTTTTTTTTCGAAAAAATCATGGTTTGTGTGTTTTGTTTTTTTGTAAAGGATTGATATGCAATTGCTTGTAAAACTATAAAAAATACCCGGAGCCGGGCGGGCGGAGGCGGCAGCAGGATTCCCTGAAGATATAAGTGGCTTATTGAAAATATTTTAAATAAAGAAAGGAAAGCTGTATATTTGCGAAAATTTTCGTGAATCACCTTAAAACGCTTTAAAGATATGTCAGAAGTAACTGAAGAAAAGACCCACTATTCTGAGTCGGAGCTGAGAGAGTTTGAAGAGATCATAAAAAAGAAGCTGGAGGCCACATACAACGAGGTAAACTTCATCAAGGAAACCCTGAGCAGAAAGAATGACAACGGCACCGATAACACGGCTGTAGGATCAAAAACACTGGAAGACGGGGCGGATGTGCGGGAGAAGGAGCAACTGAGCCAGTCGGCTGCGCGCCTGCAGAAGTTTGCCACTCAGCTGGAAGCTGCGCTTATCCGGATCAAGAACGGCACGTACGGCATCTGCCGGGACACGGGTAAACTGATTCCCAAAGAGCGCCTGAGAGCGGTTCCGCATACGCAGCAGACCATCGAGGCCAAGCTGGGCTCCAGGTAGGAGCTAAGATTTCTCCAACAATCCGTCGGGAAAGGGAGGGAAAATCTTTAAAAAATACAAAAAATGAGGGCGATAAAGCTTGGTTATGAAAAAAGTAACCTGTATTTTTGCACTCCGAAAAAGTAAATAATATTCTAAAATACTAATATAATGGCAATTACTGGTAAAATTTCCCAAATTATCGGCCCTGTTGTAGACGTTAGTTTTGAAGGTGTGGCTACTTCATTACCCCCGATCCTGGATGCGATGTATGTTACTAAATCCAACGGTCAGCGGGTAGTACTGGAATGCCAGCAGCACCTGGGTGAAGACAGGGTACGTACCATAGCCATGGACAGTACAGACGGTCTTCAGCGGGGACAGGAAGTGGTACTTATGGGAACTCCTATCACCATGCCTACCGGTGATGAAATCAAAGGAAGGCTGTTTAACGTGGTGGGTGAAGCCATTGACGGTTTGGGAGATGTAAATACCAAAGGGATCTCCATTCACCGTTCGGCGCCTAAATTTGAGGACCTGGCTACTTCTACCGAAGTACTTTTTACCGGTATTAAAGTTATTGACCTGCTGGCTCCTTATGTTAAAGGGGGTAAGATCGGTCTCTTCGGCGGAGCCGGTGTAGGTAAGACCGTATTGATCCAGGAGCTGATCAATAACATTGCCAAAGCTTATTCAGGCCTGTCGGTATTTGCCGGTGTGGGTGAGCGTACCCGCGAAGGAAACGACCTCCTGAGAGAGATGATCGAATCGGGTATAGTGAAATACGGTGATGCGTTCAAGCATTCCATGGAAGAAGGCGGATGGGATCTTTCGAAAGTGGACCGTGACACCCTTAAGGATTCACAGGCTACCTTTATTTTCGGGCAGATGAACGAGCCTCCGGGAGCCCGTGCCCGGGTAGCGCTTTCCGGACTTACGGTAGCGGAATATTTCCGTGACGGTGACGGCGAGGGAAAAGGCCGTGACATTCTGTTCTTTATTGATAATATTTTCCGTTTTACACAGGCAGGTTCTGAAGTGTCAGCCCTTCTGGGACGGATGCCTTCAGCGGTAGGTTACCAGCCTACACTGGCTACCGAAATGGGGGTGATGCAGGAGCGTATTGCTTCTACCAAACGGGGATCTATTACTTCTGTACAGGCGGTTTATGTACCTGCCGATGACCTGACTGACCCGGCGCCCGCAACTACTTTTGCCCACCTGGATGCCACTACGGTATTGAGCCGGAAGATCGCCGAATTGGGAATTTATCCTGCGGTAGACCCGTTGGATTCATCCTCACGGATTCTTACGGCCGAAGTATTGGGGGATGCCCATTATGCATGTGCGCAACGGGTGAAAAATCTTCTCCAGCGGTATAAAGAGCTCCAGGATATCATTGCCATCCTGGGTATGGAAGAACTTTCGGAAGAGGATAAACTGGTGGTGGCAAGGGCCAGACGTGTTCAGCGTTTCCTTTCCCAGCCTTTCTTCGTAGCCGAGCAGTTTACGGGTCTTAAAGGAGTGCTGGTAGATATTAACGATACCATCAAGGGCTTTAACGAGATCATGGACGGAAAGTATGATCATCTTCCCGAAGCCGCCTTTAACCTGGTGGGGACCATTGAAGATGCTGCAGCCAAAGGTCAGAAACTAATCGAAGAAGCAACCCGATGAAATTAGAGATCATAACACCGGAACAGAACGTATTTTCAGGTGAGGTAGATCTGGTTACCTTACCCGGAAAAGAAGGGCAGTTCCAGATATTGAAAGACCACGCCCCGCTGGTAAGTACCCTGCAAACCGGAGATCTGGTTTATGAAACCGCCGGTAAAAAGGAGACTATTGTAGTAGACGGTGGTGTGGTACAGGTACTGAACAATAAAGTACTGGTATTGGCAGACGGAATCGTTTAACCGAGATTGTAGTGTTAAATATACACAAGGAGCCGGCTTTTTGCCGGCTTTTTTGTTTTGAGGTAACTTTACTTTTTTTGAAAAAAGTAAACAAAAAAACATTCACAAAATAGTGCCCTGACTAGCCGTCCGCCCTGTAAATTTGATTTTCAACCATTAGAGGGATTTTTAGACTCTCTTAAAAATCAAATTTTACAGACGGGCTATTTTGTGAGATATGGAACATTTCTATTTATTCTCCTTGGCTATAAGTAGACATATTTTTACGAGTGAATATCTTTTTAAAGAATATTAAGCTGCAGGATTACTTGTTCTTTTATAATGAAAAAGGAATGACAAACAGAGCTTAATTACTTGGAATGGGAAAGACAAAAAATTTTGTGAAAACGCCGGAGAAGAGGTTTATGATCATTTTGTTGTCAAAAGTGAAATTGTCTTTGCCCTAACTTATTTTACTTTCACCCGCAGGTTTTCCAGCATTTCCCGGGTCATGGAATCAATATTATACCAGTAAGCCAGGCCCCAGTCTTTCCGGGCCACGGAGTCATCTATGCTGGCCGGCCAGCTTTCGGCAATAGCCTGCCGGAAGTCAGGGACATAGCTGATTTCAAAACCGGGAATCTCCCGGCGGATAGAATCTGCCAGCTGTTGCGGTGTGAAAGACATTCCGCCCAGGTTATAGGAAGTACGCACGGAAAGTGACTCAGAAGGGGCCTGCATAAGTCGTATGGTAGCGGCAATGGCGTCATCCATATACAGCATAGGCATAGCGGTGTTTTCAGCGATAAAGCTGGTGTAGCGGCCGTCCTCGATGGCTTTATGGTAAATCTCCACAGCATAGTCGGTGGTCCCGCCTCCGGCCGGTGCTTTCCAGGAAATAAGGCCGGGGTAACGGATGCTCCGGATGTCTGCCCCATAGTTTCTGTAATAGTATTCGCACCATTTTTCACCCGCCAGTTTGGTGATCCCGTATACGGTAGAAGGGTTCAGGGGGACTTCCTGCCCTACGTTTTCTTTAGGGATACCCCGGCCAAACACCGCGATGCTGCTGGGCCAGAAGATCTGATCGATAACCTTGTCTTTGGCGAGGTTACAAAGGAATAACAGCGGATCTATATTCAGCCGCCAGGCCAGGGAAGGGTTCTTCTCTGAAGTGCCTGAGAGCAGGGAGGCCAGGTGGTAAACTACCTTTACCTGGTGCCTGTCAATGATGCTCCGGAAGGTTTCCAGGTCCAGCACATCCAGTTTTTCAAAAGTGAGCGGAGCATCAGAGGCCTGCCGGACATCGGAAATGATAATCTTGTCTTTTCCGTAGATTTCAGCCAGGGCGGTACTTAATTCCGTGCCGATCTGTCCCAAAGCCCCTGTTATCAGGATTCTTCCCGTGATGGTTTCCATATATAAGTTCCGAGTAGTAAGTTATTCACCGGCCGGTCAGGCGATATCCTCCCGGCGATGCTTCGTTTGTGTTAAATTACGCCCAGTTCTTTCCCTACCTTTTCAAAAGCATGAATGGCTTTGTCGAGATGTTCCTGCGTGTGGGCAGCGGAAAGCTGCACCCGTATCCGGGCTTTATCTTTCGGAACCACAGGGTAAAAGAAGCCGATGACGTAGATTCCTTCGTTCATTAGCTTCTCCGCCATTTTCTGAGACAGTTTGGCATCGTACAGCATAACCGGTACAATGGCGGAGTCACCGTCAGGGATATCAAAGCCCCTGGCTTTCATCTCTTTCCGGAAATAAGCGGCGTTGTCCATCACTTTATCCCGCAGGGAAGTATCGGCACTGATCATATCGAGTACTTTCAGGGCGGCACCTACAATGCCCGGGGCCAGGGAATTGGAGAACAGGTAAGGGCGTGAACGCTGTCGGAGCAGGTCAATGATCTCTTTTTTGCCGGAAGTGAAGCCGCCTAATGCTCCGCCTAAAGCTTTTCCCAGCGTGGAGGTGATGATATCTACCCGTCCCGTGACATCATTGGCTTCGTGGGTTCCCCGGCCGGTTTTGCCGATAAACCCGGTGGCATGTGAGTCATCTACCATTACCAGGGCGTCGTATTTCTCGGCGAGATCACATATTCCTTTCAGGTTGGCTACTATGCCGTCCATGGAGAATACGCCATCGGTTACAATGATCTTAAAGCGCTGTCCTTTTTCAGAAGCGGCCTGCAGCTGGGTTTCAAGATCGGCCATATCGTTATTGCGGTACCGGTAGCGGGCGGCCTTGCATAACCTTACCCCGTCAATGATGGAAGCATGGTTCAGCTCATCCGAAATAATGGCATCGGCATCAGTGAAAAGAGGTTCGAATATACCTCCGTTCGCATCAAATGCAGCGGCATAAAGAATGGTATCTTCCATTCCCAGGAACTCCGATAATTTCTTTTCCAGCGCTTTGTGGATGTCCTGGGTACCGCAGATAAAGCGAACAGAGGACATGCCGTATCCGCGGGAGTCCATCACCGACCGGGATGCTCTGATGACTTCAGGGTCATTGGATAGCCCGAGATAATTATTGGCACAGAAATTCAATAGTCTTTTGCCGTTGGCCTCTATCTCAGCGCTTTGAGAAGAAGTAATGATACGTTCGGTCTTATAGAGCCCGTCATTCTCAATCCCGGCAAGGGTATTCTGAAGGTGGGCAAGAAATGAAGTACTGATCATGGTTTCCGCTTTTTGTGCAAAGATAAAACTTGTGATAATATATTCAGGCCGCGAAGCCCGGATAATTGTTAAACGAACTAATTTACCATCCGATTCCGTAGTCTTCACCGTGATTACTGCTGCCACCCCAGAAAGAGCCGTGCTTCCAGTCAAGGTAAATGGCATTGACAGGTCCGCTGGTTCTGGGCTGGAAATTCAGGGTATATCCTCTGCGCTTCAGCTCATTCCGGTTCCATTCCGGGGTGTCGTCATTCAGGGTCAGAACACCCGGCTTCTTCTCATGCTTTCCGAAGGACGCCTTCAGCTGAAAGGTTTTGAAGCTCGGCGCTTCGGTGGCTTCCTGCACGGTCATGCCAAATTCCACCACATTCAGGAAGAACTGGAGCAGGAGCTGGTCCTGTTCATCACCGGCCTGCTTGGCAAAGGCAAGAAATGGTTTTCCGTCTTTCATCGCCAGGCTGGGTGTGAGCGTTACCCGGGGGCGTTTACCCGGTTCCACCACATTGAAGGGATTTTCTTTTTCATCCAGGACAAACGACTGCATCCGCTGGCTGAGCCCTATGCCTGTATTACCGGCAATGGTAGCGGGTACCCAGCCGCCGCTGGGCGTCATGGAAACTACCCACCCTTCTTCGTCTGCTGCTACCACGGAAGTAGTGCCGGCAGTGAAATCTTTCAGGAATTCTTCGGTCAGCTGCTGGTCATGTAATCCTACCTTATGTCCCTCCAGTAAAGGTAAGTAAGGATTTTTTTCTTTCTGAAAAGGATAGGGATCGCCGGGGCCTACATCCGGATCATTCCTGTCGGGGTCCAGATCTTTGAGGCGCTCGCGCGCATATTCTTTGGATAAGAGCCCCTTCATTGGTTCGGCAGGTGCAAAATAGGGGTCTCCGTAATAAAAATCACGGTCGGCAAAAGCCCGGTTCATCACCTGGTAAAGGGTGTGAATATACCGCGGACTGTTATATCCCATAGCTTTAAGATCAAAATTTTCGAGCATATTCAGGGCCTGCAGCATCACCGGTCCCTGGGTCCATTGCTGAAGCTTGTAAACCTCTATGCCTTTGTAATTCACACTGAGCGGTTCTTCAAAAAGCACTTTCCAGTCTGCCAGGTCTTTTTCGGTGATGAGTCCCCCCTGCTCCCGGGTTCCGCGAGCAATTTCACGGGCGATATCACCCCGGTAAAACCGGTCATAGGCAGCCCGGATAGCCTCTTTCCGGGATTCCCCTTTTTTCAGGGCTTCCTGTTCGGCATCTACCAGCTTTTGCAGGGTAGCCAGAAGATCTTTCTGCACAAAGATCTCGCCGGCAGCAGGGGCTTCTCTTTCCTCCCCAAGATGGGGCAGGAACACTTTTTGAGAATAAGGCCATTGTTTGATCAGCTTCTTGTTCTTCTCAATGGAATTGGCTGTCTGGGCTTCAATAGGATATCCCGCAGCCATGGTCATGGCCGGGGCCAGCACTTCTTTCAGGCTCAGGGTACCGAACTCGGCCAGTATTTCCATCAATCCTCCGGGTGTGCCCGGCGTAACAGCGGCCAGCGGACCGTATTCCGGAGGGTACGCATACCCTTTTGATTTGTAAAATTCGGCAGTAGCCCCGGTGGGTGCCACACCATGCGCGTTAACACCGATCACCTTGCCGGTTTTCGGGTTATAGATCAGGGCCTGCATTTCTCCGCCCCAGCTCAGCACGTCCCACATGGTACAGGTGGCGGCCAGCATGGCGCAGGAAGCATCTATGGCATTCCCGCCTTTGGCAAAGATCATGGCGCCGGCGGTTGCACCCAGTGGTTTACCGGTAATGGCCATCCAGTGCTTGCCGTGAAGGGGCGGCTTCTGGGTCTGAACCGGGAATTCATTGAATACCTGGGCATAGGTCAAAGGACCGGTCAGGAGGGCCAGGAGAAGTATTTTTTTCATGGGTTAAATCAGAAGATGGGTTTTACAGGATAAAACTAACAAAAAATGTAAAGCAATGCACCCGGCATGACGCATGAAGTACGGTTTTCAGAATAAAAATAAAGTGACGCGTTTACTTTTTGCTTTTGGAGGTACTAAGTACAAAGATTCGGAGCAGAAGACGGAAATTAATGAAATAGGCGTGAGCAGTAAGTTTAATGACCCCCCGGGCAAACATCAACCGTAGCGGAAGAATAAAACGGTCCGCCGCGTGTCTTACATCTCAGAACCTCTGATTAAAATATATATTTATGAAAACTGTAAAAAAACTGTTGTTTCTCCTGGTTCTCATATGGGTAAGCGGGGCATGTAAAAAGGAAGAGATAGATAAGCGCGAAGACGGATTGTCCCTGGAATATAAGCCGGGGGTGATCAGGGTAGAAGGTGCTTGGGAAGAGGTAATAGTGACGGCTGATGAATCCACACAAATTTATACCCTGAATAAAAGCGCCTTTAATCAGCAACCCCGCGTGGGAGAAGTGATCCTGGTGCCGGGCGAGATTATGCATAAAGTAAAGGCAATCCGCCCGGCAGGGGATTATTATGAAGTGGAGATGAAGCCTGCTGCTTTAACGGATGTGATTGAAAACGGAACCATTGCGTTTGAAATTCAACCGGAATGGAGTGATGCTTCTTCCCTGCGTATTGAAGGGAAAGAAATGCTGACCAAAGGAGCCCGGCTTTCTATTGCACCTATTGAATTCAATATGCATGTAAGCGGAGTGGATCATAAGATCCTTATTGAGCCCAGGGTGAAAGACGGAAGGATAGATTCCTGCGCTTTCCGGTTTCAGATGTCCAAAGGGAACAGTACGGCTTTTGAGGCAGTGGGTACGGCTTCGTTACCCCGTCAAAAAATCCTGATTTATATTGAAGAGGGTAAGCTGAAAGAATTTAAGTCCGAAAGTTCAGGTATGAATGCAACGTTCCAGGTTCACATGGCTACAGCCGGAGGAAATTCAGGAGAGCATAGTCTCAGCCTCCCCAAAATGGCACTTACTTTTCCTATCCGTGCTATTCCTACCCCGGCAGGCCTGGTGCCCAACCCGATACCGATGTCGGTAGAAGTGGGGGTTCAGTTTGTGTCACAAATGACACTTCCCGATGCGATGTCATCAGCAAGTGCAGAGAGTTCAGTCAGCTTTAGCGCCCTGGGAGGTTTTGAATATAAAAGCGGGGGAGTGGTTCCTGCCGGGGATCTTTCGAAAAATGAAATAAAAGACGGGAAGTTCGACTCCGCAGCGGGTTTCGGCCAGCCGGTTGATCTTCAGTTCGGCGTGGCATTTCCGCGCGTTTCGTTTAATATTATGAGTCAGGAAGTAGCCTATGTTCATGTGGGATATACTACCGGCTCACGATTACAATGGGGACCTTTGTGCAAAAGCGGCTACTCGAAAGTGGTGGTGGAAGGCGGTTATGCTCTCAGTGCCCTCGGGCAAACCATTTCTTCCGGTAAAACCACCTTTAAAGAAGTGGTGAAAAGAGCGGGGGATAATTGTGACGGATAAATTTCACAGGTTAGTAGGCGGATGTGCGTCTTGTGATGTAACTTCGGTAAAGTTTACTTTGGTCAACAACATGCCGAAGCTTTCACAATAATGAAAGAAGTTAAAAAGGATGTGAAAATTGCTTTCCGAAAACCGTTCTACCCGGTATCGGATGGTTTAAGAGATTATCTCGAAAAGTATAACCGGCTCACCAAGATCGACCTGGAGTATGACGATCTGCTGCGCTTTACGGATTGGGGTGTGGTAGAAGACCGGAAAGGGAAAGATACCCTCTGGCGAAGCGTATATTATAACCCCACTGATTTTGATGAAATCAGGGAGGGACTTAAGCGCATTTATACGCTGCTGCATTCTGACGGTGACAGGAGCGTGCTGCCCTACCTTAGCGTAGACTCGGTAGACTACTGTACTTTCGGGAATTCCAAACCTTTCCGGATACGAGTCAGGAATATCCTGAATGATATCCATACCAACTTTTATATCAAAAAAGTGGACGCATCGCGCATTTATGGCCTGGAAATGGAAGATCTCCTGTCACCGAACCGGGCCAATTATCTTGTATATAAGGAGACACTGATCGAAGAGCATATCTGGGGAATTCCAGGTGATGTGTTTATTGAGGATTATCTTCCTACCTGTTCCGAGCTGGACAAGACCCAGATTGCAAAGGAGTTCGTGAAATTTAACGAGCGTTGCCTGACAGGATTGCTGGGCGATATGCGGTCATACAATTATGTGGTGGTGCCTACCCATGACTTTGACCGGGTGGTTTACAGGATCCGTCCCATTGATTTTGACCAGCAGTGTTACGAGGGAAACCTGAAGATCTACATGCCTCAATATTTTAAGGAAAATTTCAAGATGGTGGAACTGGTCATGAAAAAGCTGCAGCCCAAGTCGGTGGAACAATACCGTACCGAATTACGCTCTCTCATGGTAAAGCGGGTGACCAACAGTATCCGGAAGTTTGAATACCTGGTAGCCATCATGCGGAAGGATTTCCTTGCTCCGCATGAAAATGTGGTCCAGTTGCGCACAGCCCTTCAGAAGCTTACCTACAATTCGCAGTTCAGGCATTGTGAAACCATGGGAGATATTGTTCACACAGGCATCAGCTTTATTGTGAAAAATTACAAACGGCCTGACTGATCAGCTGATTTTGCTCCAGCTGAGGGTTTTGTCTCTGACCCTTGACAAGTGCATTTTTATGGGCTGGTGTTCAGCCAGCTCGAGTTCCGGGTCCCTGTGCAGGATATCGAAGGCTTCTTCCCGGGCAATCCGGAGGATATCTTCATCAAGGGCCAGGTTGGCGATCTTCAGGTCTACCAATCCGCTTTGCTGTGTGCCGGCGAGGTCACCGGGGCCCCGCAGCTCCAGGTCTATTTTGGAAATGTAAAAACCGTTTTCCGATTCCACCATGGTTTCCATCCGCTTCCGGGTATCTTTAGAGAGGGTGTAATCCGTCATTAAAATGCAGTACGACTGTTCCGCACCCCGCCCTACCCGGCCGCGCAGCTGGTGTAATTGCGATAAGCCGAAGCGATGGGCGCTTTCAATCACCATCACGCTGGCGTTAGGCACATCTACCCCCACTTCAATAACAGTGGTAGCTACCATGATATGGGTTTCACCCTTTTTGAACCGCTGCATTTCATAATCTTTGTCCTTAGGCTTCATTTTTCCGTGCACAATACTTACCGCATACTCCGGGAAGGCCGTCCGGATGTGTTCATAGCCGTCAAACAGGTTTTTCAGATCCAGTTTTTCGGATTCTTCAATGAGTGGAAAGACCACATATACCTGGCGGCCTTTGGCCAGCTCCTCCCGCATAAATCCCCATACGGCGAGACGGTTGGACTCGTACCGGTGAACAGTCTTGATGGGTTTTCGTCCCGGCGGAAGCTCATCGATCTCCGAAATATCAAGGTCGCCGAAAAGAGTCATGGCCAGGGTGCGGGGAATGGGAGTGGCCGTCATCACCAGCATATGGGGATAGGTGCGGGTGTTCTTTTCCCAAAGCCTGGCCCGTTGCGCTACTCCGAAGCGGTGCTGCTCATCAATGATGCAAATCCCCAGGTTATGAAACTGTACTACGTCTTCCAGCACGGCGTGGGTACCTACGAGAATATGCAGGCTGCCGTTCAGAAGGCTTTCGTGAATCTCCTGCCTTTCTTTCCGTCCGGAAGAGCCTGTCAGCAGACGGATGTTCAGCTGGAGAAGGTCACAATATTTCTTCAGGTTGGTAAAATGCTGCTGGGCGAGAATTTCGGTAGGGGCCATCATGCAGCCCTGCGCTTCACCGTCAATGGCCATAAGCATGCTGATGAAAGCTACAATGGTTTTTCCGCTGCCTACGTCGCCCTGTACCAGGCGGTTCATCTGCTTTCCCGATTTCATATCATCAAAAATCTCACGGATAACCCGTTTCTGGGCGCCGGTAAGATCAAAAGGCAAGTGCTCTTTGTAGAAGGTAGTCAGCAGGGCGGTCTTATTAAATACCTGTCCTGCAAATTCATTCTTCCGTACCAGTGAAAGGGAGATGAGCTTTAGCTGATTGTAGAAAAGCTCCTCAAACTTCAGTCTTCGCCGGGCCTGGTTCAGCTGCTGCGGGTCAGCCGGCAGGTGCAGGTACTGATAAGCCGCTTTCTTGGAGATGAGCCGGTAACGGGAAAGGATACTTTCCGGAAGGGTCTCATGGATGTGCGGCTCTGCCTGGAGCAGCAGGGTGCGCATCCACCCGGAAAAACTCCTGCTGTCCATAAACTTTTTGCGCAGCTTCTCGGTGAGGGGGTAAATGGCCTGGAAATAGCCGGGCAGGGGCTTATCCGACTGGTAGAGCTCTATTTCCGGGTGCTGAATACTGAAGGTTCCGCCAAAAAGGGCCGGCTTGCCATAAACAATATAATTGGACTTCACCTTGAGGGTCTTCTGAAAATAGCTGATGCTCTGGAACCATACCAGCTCCATGGTGGCAATGCCGTCAGAGAAAGTAGCCACCAGGCGCTGCCTCCCCTTGCCCTGTATAAGTTCTACGGCAGTGATCCGGCCCAGGAGCTGGGCAGAGGGCAGGTCTTCACTCAGTTCCGAGATTTTGAAAAACCGCGTACGGTCTTCGTACCGGAAGGGGTAGTGCTCCAGCAGATCACCAAAAGTAAAAATACCGAGCTCTATATTCAGGAGCTCGGCGCGGGCGGCGCCCATGCCTTTCAGAAATTCAATTTTGGTGTCAAAAACGGATGCCATCAGGCAAATTTAGAGAAAAAACATTACTCTCTCTTCCGTGAGGCAGGAGGAATGAGCTCAAATAGCAGTCAGTTGGGATGAATGACCAGGCTTGTTTCCACAATGATCTCCCTGAATTTTGTATTTCCGCCGGTCCGGATGTCTTCCAGCAGCAGGCGCACGGATTCCGTGCCGAGTTTAACGGGGTATTGCTCCACCGAAGCCAGCGGCTTGTTTTCGATAAACTCGCCTATTCCTATATTGGCGAAGCTTACAAAGGAAATGTCGCGGTTAGGTACCACACCGTGCTCTATACAGGCTTTTATGGCATGCAGGGCCACGTAATCATTGAAGCAGACAACGGCATCCGGCCTGTGCTCCCCCATCCGGATGAACTCTTCCATTTTGAGATGGGTATCCTGGCGGCTGAGGTCAGTGGTTTTGATGTATTGGGGAGAAGTGGAGAGCCCGAGCGTTTTTACAGCTTCAAGATAACCGTTCAGGCGTTCGTCAGACACCTGCAGATTAGACGGGCCGTTCAGCAAGGCGATCTTCCTTTTGTCCTGCCTAAAAAGAAAATTAATGGCTTCAATAGCACCCTGTAGAATTTCCGACCGGACCTTATGTGAGGGAAAATTCCGGGGAATGCGATCATAGAATACCAGGGGAATTCCCAGGCTCTGCACTTTTACAAAGTGGGAATAGTCAGAGGTATCGGCAGCTACAGAAACCATGATCCCGTCTACTTTAGAGGCGATATAGGCCCGGATAATTTCCCTTTCTGTCTGCATGGAATCCCTTGACTGGTTAATGATAAGGTGAAATCCGTTTTCAGAGGCGATCCTCTCCACCCCGGAGACAATATGGGAAAAGAATTCTTCTTCAAGGGTGGGAACCACCAGACCCAGCATATTGGTCCGGCTTCTCTGGAGGTTCAACGCAATAGGGTTTGGAACATAGTTTACCCTTTCAGCCATTTGAATAACCTTCTGCCGGGTGTCTGCACCGATGCGCGGGTTATTCTTCAATGCACGTGAAACTGTAGAGATGGAAATCCCCAGCTCCTGTGCTATAGTTTTGATGGTTATATTCTTCTTGCTCATTGTTTAATTGTATAATGGATCGGTGATAAATATGCATTTTTTTTAGTTTTGTGCAAAGGTTTGCATTGAATTTATTTACTTATGCAATCGATTGCTTGTCTTCTTTAGGATTCCTCCCATAAAAAATTGAATTTTTTCCATTGTCCTGAATTCTATCTTTGGTATAGGAAACAGGGCAGGCTATAGCCGGGCTTCCCTGACCATTTTTCTGATTTACTCACTTTAATTCTTTTCAACCTTATGAGAAAAAATTCTACTTTAAAGCTCCTTTTCATCTTGCTGAGTATGATCTGGAGCCTGGCGCAACACGAGGCCAGTGCGCAGGGAGCCGCCCGGGAGGTCACCGGTATGGTCACTGATAATGAGACCAAAGAAGGTGTGCCCGGAGTAACGGTAACTGTAAAAGGAACAACCCGGGGAGTACTGACCGATGCGTCAGGGAAATTCAAAATTGAAGTAAGCAATGACAATTCCGTGCTCGTATTCTCTATGGTAGGTTACTCCGCGCAGGAAGTGACCGTGGGGGCAAGAGGCGTTGTTGATGTCACCATGAATGCCGATAACCAGAACCTCAGTGAAGTGATCGTGGTAGGTTACGGTACTCAGAAGAAGGAAACCGTCACCGGATCTGTGGCTTCTGTTAAGGGAGAGGAGCTGGTGAAGTCTCCGGCAGTTAACCTGAGTAACTCACTGGCCGGCCGGATGCCTGGAGTAGTAGCGGTAAACCGCAGCGGTGAGCCGGGCTATGATGGCTCTTCTATCCGGATCAGGGGGTCCAATACCCTGGGGAATAATGACGCACTGATCGTAATTGACGGTATTCCTAACCGGGCAGGAGGTCTGGAGCGTCTGAATCCTGCAGATATTGAGAGCATTTCCGTGTTGAAAGATGCCTCTGCTGCTATCTACGGAGCACGTGCGGCGAACGGGGTTATACTGATCACTACCAAAAGAGGGAAGTCAGGCAAACCGGAGCTGTCTTATTCATTTAACCAGGGATACTCCCAGCCTACGGTGATCCCTAAAATGACGAATTCGGCTCAGTATGCAGAAATGCTGAACGATCTGAACATTTATGCCCTACCGGTAAATGAATGGGCGGCGGCTAACCAGGCTTACAAATCTACGGGAGTGTATACACGCCCTAACGGCCCGCAGCGCGTGGCTCCCTTCTCACCGGAGGCCATCCAGAAACTGAGAGACGGCTCTGATCCCTGGAATTACCCGAACACCGACTGGTTTGATGCCACACTGAAAGAGTGGTCTCCGCAGGTGCGGCATAACCTGCAACTGAACGGCGGGGGTGAAAATATCAGATACTATACTTCTCTCGGTTACCAGGACCAGGACGCCTATTATAAAAATTCGGCTACGGGATATTCCCAATATGACCTCCGGTTAAACCTGGATGCCAAGATCAATGATTATATCAATATACAGATCGGTGCCCTGGCCCGTGAGGAATTCAGGAGGTATCCGACCAAAGGTGCAGGGGCTATTTTCCGGATGCTGATGAGAGGAAAACCCCAGATGCCGGCTTACTGGCCTAACGGCTTGCCCGGCCCGGATATTGAATACGGAGAAAACCCTGTGGTGATCACCACCAATCAAACCGGTTACGACAGGCAAAAGAATGATTTCTTCCAGACTAACGGACAATTGGATATCAAGATTCCCGGAGTAACGGGCCTTAAGTTTACCGGTACGGCGGCCCTGGATAAGAGAATGTGGAACAGAAAACTGTGGACCATTCCATGGACACTTTATGAACGAGGCTCAGGCACGGAACCTGACGGGACGCCCACATTGGTGGCTTCCACCAGGGGGCCGGCTGAACCTAACCTGAATCAGTATACCGAAACGCAGCTAAATGTGCTCCTGGGAGCAACCCTCAGCTATGACCGTACTTTCGGCAAGCATACGGTAGGGGGGCTGGCCGGTACCAACCGGGAAACCATTGAAGGAGATAACCTGGGCGCCTACCGGAGGTTTTTCGTCTCTTCAGCGATTGACCAGATGTTTGCCGGTGGTGACCTGGAGAAAAATAACTGGGGCGGGGCATATGAGCAGGCCCGTCTGAACTATTTCGGACGTTTCACCTATAATTTCAGTGAGAAATACCTGGCAGAGCTACTCTGGAGATACGATGCTTCGGATATCTTCCCTTCTACAACAAGATACGGTTTCTTCCCCGGTATTATGCTCGGATGGGTGATCTCAGAAGAAAATTTTATGAAAAACAGCCCTTTGAGCTATTTGAAATTAAGAGGTTCCTGGGGACAAATGGGTAACGACCAGGTTTCAAGATACCAGTATCTGGCTACTTACGGGTTCAGCAGCTTCATTATTGACGGACAGGAATATAAGACACTGGCGGAATCGAGAATCCCCAATACCAATATCACCTGGGAGGTGGCTAATAACGCAAATATCGGTATAGAAGGTTCTCTCCTTAGAGACAGGCTGACCTTTGAAATAGACGTTTTCAATAACCTGAGAACACAGATCCTTACAGCCAGAAATGCTTCCGTTCCCCAGTCTACCGGTCTGACCCTGCCGAATGAAAACATCGGTAAAGTTCGTAACCGGGGATGGGAATTCAATTTCGGATGGAGAGACAAGATAGGCGACCTGACCTATAACATTGGAATTAACGGCGGCTATGCCAAAAACAAGATCCTCTTCTGGGATGAGGCACCGGGTGCACCTGACTGGCAAAAATCTACCGGCAGCCCGATGGGAACTTTCCTGATGTATGAATACGATGGTGTATTTAAAGATCAGGCCGAAATAGACGCAAACCCCATTAATTACAGTGATATTATAGGGACACTCCGCCCCGGAGATATGAAGTATAAAGATGTCAACGGCGACGGAAAGATCACTCCTGATGACAGGATCCGACCTGACTTTAATAATACGCCGCTGTTTCAGGGAGGCCTGGTGCTGGGTGGCCAGTACAAGGATTTTGATATCTCCATTCTGTTCCAGGGAGCGGCCGGAGCAAAACAGTATGTAAGCGCGGGTGAGATGGGAAGCATCGGGAATTTCTTCCTGGATATTTATGAGAACAGGTGGACCATCGATAACCCGAGCAGTGAGCATCCGAGAATCGCGGAAAGAGGAGATCAGTATTACTCCTATAACAATACCTACTGGTTCCGGAGCCGCGATTACATTCGTCTGAAAAATGTGGAGGTAGGATACACACTGCCTGCCAAACTGACCGGCAAGGTGAAAATCAGTAATCTGAGGCTTTACCTGAACGGCCTGAATCTCATTACCTGGGATAAGCTTAAAGTGCTGGATCCGGAGTCGGATAATACCACGGGTCAATATTACCCGCAGGCGAGAGTGATCAATGGAGGCTTAACCGTAACATTCTAAAAATTGACTGAAATGAAGAAATATATAAGAAGTATTATTTTAGCGGTGGGGGGACTGTTTACCACGATGGGTTGTAATGATGATTTCGTCAATACCCAGCCCCTTGACCAGGTTTCGGAGTCGGCAGTATGGACTGACGCCGTACTTTCCGAACGCTTTGTGGTTCACATTTACACCTATCTGGGCCAGGGAGGATTTGACGAGCAGATGATCGCCTCTCTTTCTGATGAAACCATGTTTACCCATACCGGCAGAGGGATCACCACCATTACAGAGTCAAGATCCAACCCTGCAGATATCGGGTGGGTGAATTATACCCATGAGTGGGGAAATATGTACCGGGGCATTAGGGCGGCGAATATCGCTATCAAAAATCTTTCCGAACCGAAGTTCCAGAACAGTAATGGTATCGTGGAACAGCTGATGGGTGAAGCGAAATTCATGCGGGCATTCCTGTATCATCAGCTGGTAAGATTCTACGGTGCTGTTCCGCTGGTAGACCGGCCTTATGAACTGGGCGAAGAAACATACGAAGTTCCGCGAAATACGATGGAAGAGTGTATCAATTTCATCGTTAAGGATTGTGATGATGCAGCCACCTTAATGGGTGACCGTTCTATGGTCAAAGGAAGAGCCTCGAAAACAGCAGCCCTGGCACTTAAGGCCCGTATGCTGCTCTATGCTGCCAGTGATCTGCTGGATGCCAATACCGCCAAATCAAAATCTACGGCCATGGCCGCCTACGGAAATCCCGAGCTGGTAGCGATCACTACCGGATCAAGAGCGGAACGCTGGCAAAAGGCAAAAACAGCTGCAAAAGCAGTGGTAGATCTGAGTAAGCATCAGTATATGCTGGATCTTTCTGCACCGGCCACTTCTGCCAATGGGACACAGAATTTCAAGAATTTGTCATACTCGCGTAACGGAGGGGAGGCAGATATGATCATGGGAAGATACTTCACCAATGCCAAGGGAGAAGCGGGTGGAGAAATAGGGAAGTATAACGGCCCGAATGGTTATCATAACTGGGCCGGAAATACCCCGCTGCAGCAGTTTGTGGATGCCTATGAGCTGGCAGATGGTACGAGATTCAGCTGGAGCAATGCCGCACACGCCAAGAGTCCGTATACCAACCGTGATCCGAGATTCTATGCTTCGGTGATGTATGACGGTGCAGGTTGGAAGCCCCGTACGGCTGACGTAGCTGCTAAAGATCCGGCAAACCAGATTCAGACCGGCCAGTATGAGATCACTGACGGATCAGGAGCTAAGATAACCTATAACGGCCTGGACACCCGTCTCAGCTCGGTAGAAGACTGGAACGGGACGCGTACAGGCTACTATATGCGTAAATTCCTGGATGAAAACCCGGCTATTGAAGATCAGAATACCCGTCAGCAGATTCCATGGCCTGTATTGCGGTACACTGAAGCAGTTCTGAATTATATCGAAGCCTGTATTGAACTGGGCGAAGAGCAGGAAGCCAGGTCCTGGCTGAATAAGATCAGGTTCCGTGCAGGTATGCCGGCTGTAACAGATTCGGGCGAGGCACTGAGAAACCGGTACAGAAATGAGCGCCTGATAGAGCTGGCTTTCGAGTCACACCGTTACCACGACATCCGCCGGTGGATGATAGCTCCCGTAACTGTGGGCAGGAAGGCAGATTATATCAGCATTAGAGGGACGCTGAAGCCGGGTAAGACCGTCACCCTGTATAAGTACGATACCAACAATTATGATTATACCTATACGGTATTGCCGATTGACCCGGGTACTGAAAACAGGAACTGGCTTGACAAGATGTATTTCCTCCCTATTCACAGGGATGAGATCAACCGGAACGAGCAACTGAAGCAAAACCCCGGATTTTAAGAAATGATCAGGGGCTGCCGGTAAAGCAGCCCCTGAATTTTTATATACTTTGCATATACGACTGGAGAATGATCACCGCGCTGATCTTGTCGGTATTGCCCTTTTCACGACGGTCTTTTTTCTTTGTGCCGGAGGCAATCAGGCTGTCGAGGGCCATTTTTGAGGTAAAGCGCTCATCCACATAACGCACAGGAATCTGCGGAAAGGCCTGTGCCAGGGCATGGCCGAATTGGCGTACCATGGCCGTGGTAGGCGTATCTTCATTTTTAAGGCTTACCGGCAGACCCAGAACGAAGGTTTCCACGGGCTCCCGGAGAATATACTGCTTCAGGTAGGTAAGCAGATCCTGGCTTCTTACCGTTTCCAGTGCAGTGGCAATGATTTTCAGCGGATCAGTGACGGCAAGTCCTGTGCGTATCTTTCCGTAATCGATGGCCACTATTCGTCCCATATTATCCTGCTATTACTGTTGAAAAATCTTTTAACCAGGTATCGGTGATATGCATGATATCTTCGGGCGTTACCAAATCAATCTGAACGCTCATATTTTCATAGAAGCCGGGTGGCAGAGATTCGTAAATAAGGGCCTTATGTTTATCCATGATATCAAAAAGCGTATTGGTGCCACTCAGGATATTTCCTTTGATATAGTTTTTGACAGTAGAGAGCTCTTCTTCCTGCACAGGGACTGTCCGGAGTATTTCCTTCTCAGCCTCAATGGCCGCCAGCGCCTCGTCCAGTTTTTCCTTGTTCAGCTCTGCCCGTATACTGAATACCCCGTCAGGGCCGTTCGCCATCAGGGAGGAAGAGATTCCGTAGGTTAGTCCCTTTTCTTCCCTGATATTTTTCATCAGCCGGCTGCCGAAATAGCCGCCGAATAAGGTATTGGTGACCAGAAACCGGAAGAAATCAGGGTGGGCCCGGTTAAAAAGACGTTTACCGATAACAAGGCTGCTCTGGATGGAATTCTCCATTTCCACGGTAATGTGCTGAACACCCTTTTTTTGCGGAAAAGACACTTCCGGAAAAAGTTCTCCCTGAAGTTTGCCGTTGCTGCTGAATTGTTGTGAGTAGTCTGCTAACGCTGTAAGATCGGCATCTTTAAAATGACCACACAGGTAAATATCATAGGGGCTGACCGCAAAAGAAGCCGCATGAAATTTTTTCAGGGAATCCTGGTTAAGCCTGCTGATGCCGGCGGGGTCGGGAGACTGGCCGGCAGGACTGTCCTTCCCATACATGACCTCTTTAAATGCTCTGTTGGCCCGTGCAGCCGGCTTCCGGTCTTCTATCAGGAAATTCTGGGTTGCCTGTACGCGCTGAATTTCAATTTCCGTTTCCGGAAATGCAGGCTGATAGATTACATCGGCAAGAAGCGGAAGGTAATCTCTGAAATTACGACTTAGCCCGTGAAGGGTTACCGTGGTCCGGTGAAGCCCCGTACTGATGTCGAGAAAGCCTCCCAGCTGTTCAAAAGCTTCGGCTATTTCATAGGCAGTGCGGCTGGCCGTACCCATGGCCATCAGCCGGGGAAGAAAATGACCGGTCTCCATGTCAGGGGCATGCAGCAGACCGAAAGGAAATACGAATTCCAGCCGGAATACTTCCAGGATATCTGACCTCAGAACAGCAATCCGTTCAGAATGATATTCCAAAGGATCAAGCGTGATCCTGAAATCGGTGGTGTAAGGAGGTGGAACGGTTCTGAATGTCATAAATTAAGCAATAAAAAAAAGCCTTATCGCAAGATAAGGCTTTTTTTTAATAAGTCTTACTTATTAGTTAACAGCAGATTTAACTGAATCTACAGTTGCAGTAGCAGCTGAATCCAGAACAGCAGCAGCTGAATCAACAGCAGCAGCAGCTTCTTCTACAGTAGCAGTTGCTTCTTCTTCAGCAGTTTCAGCAGTTTTAGTACAAGCTGTAAAAGCTACCATAGTAGCAACGAATAATAGACCAAATACTTTTTTCATTTTTAGAGATTGTTTTTGTTAAACACTAAGCAAATTTAAGGGGTTTTTAAGAACGCAAGCAAGTTTTCTTAAAAAAAACTTAAAGAATTTATTAAGAAACACGAGAAAGGGCTATGATAACTGAGAAAAATACAATAAAAAAAGGACTTTTTCCTGAAAAGTCCTTAAGAATAATATAAGGCGACCGGTTTAGAACAGGGCCCGGAACAGGCCGGGGGCAACTCCCAGGAGAACGGTCAGAAGAGTAACACCGTAAAGAACCAGCTTCTGAAGAACTCCTGTTTGTATGGCCGGTTCTTCGGTGGTCCTGAATGCCGCTACCACAGGCCGGAAGTAGTAATACAACGATAGGGCAGACATGACCACGGCCAGCACCAGCACCCAGAGGTATCCTTTCCCGATAGCGTCAGTGAAAACAAAGAATTTACTCCAGAATCCGGAAGTCAGCGGAATGCCGGAGAGTGAAAGCATGGAAATGAGCAATACAACAGCCAGATCCGGGTTCCTTCTGAATAACCCGCTAAATACGTCGACATTTTCATTGGGCCGGCCGTCGCGCAGCGTATTCCGCGAAACCACAATCAGCACGCCCAGCGCAGCGATAGTGGCCAGTGTATAGCTGGCCGAATAGAAGGCCAGGTTAGTAAAAGTCTTATCACTGATACCGGTTAGGGCCATCAGCATAAAGCCGGCCTGGGAAATACTCGAAAAAGCCAGGATCCGTTTAAAGTTATCCTGCACCACCGCCGTAATGTTACCGATGATCAGGCTGAGCGCAATCACCACCAGGATAATTTTTGCCCAGAAAGCATATTCATAAGGGAAGCCGTTAACCAGCAGGCGGTAAAGCGAAAAGATCACTGCGGTCTTTACAATAGTGGCCATGAAGGCTGTAAAGAGGGTTGGTGCTCCCTGATACACGTCGGCGGTCCAGAAGTGGAAAGGGGCGCCGGAAATCTTGAAAAGCAGCCCGATAAGTGTAAACACAATCCCTACATAGAAGAAGATTTTGGAAGCCATAGCTGCACGCGCCAGCGTAGTGCCTGCGCTGATATCGAAAGAGCCGGTGGCTCCGTAGATCATGGCCACTCCGAACAGCAGTATACCGGTGGCAAAAGAGCCCATGAGAAAGTATTTCAATGATGCTTCATTTCCCCGAAGATTGGTTTTGTCACTGCCGGTCAGAACATATAAGGCTATGGAAAGGATCTCCAGGCCCAGGAAAAGCATGAGGAGGCTGTTAAAACTGGCCATGATCAGCGCACCCACAATGCTGAACTGCATCAGGGCATAATATTCAGCCGGATGCGCATTTTCATCTTCAAACAGACCTGAACTCAGCAAAACCAGCAACAGGGCTGACAGGATAATAACCGATTCCACGATGATGTTGGAATTGGTTACCTCGATCATATTGTTAAAGTAGGTACCCGGGGCATTCCAGTCGTAAAAATTGCTACACAATGCTACTAACAGAAAAAGTACGGTACCGGGCAGGATCGTTTTTGATTTAGGATTATCAAGCCCTAAAAACAGTGTAAGTAAACCCGTAAATGATAAGACGATAATTGGATACATATCGGATGACTTATTTTATCAGAGGGAGTGTCTGGGCAAAACCGCTGCTTAATTCCAGCAGGCAGTTAGGGAACACCCCGGTAATGATGATGACTAAAGCAATAGGAACCAGAACAACCAGCTCTTTTACGCCGATATCTTCGATATTTTCCGTAAAGGAGGTGACTGGACCAAACATGGTTTTCTGATACAGCCTGAGTAAATATACCGCGGCCAGGATAATGCTGATCACGGCGGTTATTCCTAAAATATGCTGAAAATCAAAAATAGCCCGGAGCATCAGGAATTCTCCCACGAAGCCGTTGGTCAGCGGTAAACCCACACTGCCAAGTAAAATGATCATGAAAAGAACGGCCAGCCTGGGCGCCCGCTGTGACATGCCACCGAGGTCAGCCAGTGAGCGGCTGCCGGTTTTATCATAAATGATCTTGGCCACATAGAACAGGCCTACCGCACTGAAGCCATGGGCCACCATCTGGAAAACCGAACCCTGGATACCTGAGGGGGAAAGGGTCAGCGCTGCCGCCGCCATAAGACCCATATGCGCAAATGATGAATAGGCGATCAGGCGTTTGATATGAAACTGCTGAATGGCAATAACCGATCCGTAGATCAGCCCCACAATACAGAAATAGATCACCAGTCCGGAAAAGTTAGCAGTACCTGCAGGGGCCAGTGGAATAAGTATACGGAGGATACCATAGATCCCCATTTTGGATAATAAGCCTGAAAGAAGCATGGTGGCCGGTGTAGGCGACTTGCTGTAGGCATCGGGTAACCAGCCGTGAAACGGGAAAAGAGGCGATTTGACCGCAAAAGCAATAAAAAAGCCCCAAAAAAGGAGGTTATTGAGGCCCGGTCTGAGGTTGACCGGGATTTTAGCCAGGTCAGCCAGCTCTGAAGTCTGGGCAAAAAGATACAATACCACAAAGCTGACCAGCATGAGCAGGCTTCCGAACACGGTATAGATAAACATTTTCAGCGTGATCCGGGCAATACCGTCTCCGCCCCAGAGATTGGCCATCAGGTAAACGGGAACCAGCGCCAGCTCAAAAAAGAAGTAGAAAAGGAAGGCATCCTTAGCCGCAAAAACACCTATAAGTGCCGCTTCGGTGATCAGGATCAGGCCCAGCAGACGGGAGATGTTCCCGTAACTGAGATCTTTGGTAGCAAAAAGAATAAGCCCCGAAATGACCACGGTCAGGCCGGTCATAACCAGTGAAAGGCCATCAATACCCAGGTGAAAACTCACTTTAAAATCACTCAGCCAGTCCAGGGAATAATCAAGAGCGGAGGCATCCGCACGGAAAACAGATGCTGTATAGATAAAAAGAGCAATCTGTGCTAAACTAACCAGTACGGTGGTAGTTTTGGCCAGGCCGTTGCTTTTGTTCCAGACCAAAAAGATTCCGGAGATTAAAGGCAGTAAAAATAGTATGAGGGTTAACATGTCTTATTTACTGATAGATTTTAAAGAAGTCCAGACTTCCGTACCAACACTAAATCCAAGAAAGATGATCACGCCGAGGGTAATGAGCCATACATAGGTTCCGATATTCCCGGTCTGCAGTTTTCTTAAAACACCGGCGGCTTCTGCCACCCCGCTGCTGATCGCGTTTATGAGCCCGCCGATCACCTTATTGTCCATAGCGCTGTAAAGCCAGGAAGAAAGACGCATAACAGGTTTTACAAACAGGGCATTATACAGTTCATCAATATAAAATTTGTCATAAATGACCTTTTTAAATCCGCTGATCTCCTGATCAGGCTCCGGCACGTTTCCTCCCTTACCATAGAGGGAATAGGAAAAGAAAATGGCAGCAATTGCTACGGCTACCGACCCCCCCATCAGGATCCATTCCGTACTGTGGCTCAGATGAACCTGGCCGAAGCCTTCCATAACGGTGCGGGAGCCTTCGTACAGCGGGCTGAGAAAGTCATTCAGGTAATGCGGTGCATGAAACACCACCGGCATCCCGATAAAGCCACCCAGCACAGAAAGGGCCGCCAGTACCATCAGCGGAAGGGTCATGCTGGAAGGCGATTCGTGAAGGTGGTGTTCCTGCTCCTGGGTTCCCCTGAAGTTGCCGGTAAAGGTGACAAAGAATAAGCGGAACATATAGAAAGCGGTAAGGAAGGAACCGGCCAGGGCCAGCACCCACATCAGCTTATTGTGCTCAAAAGTATGGGCCAGTATCTCATCTTTAGAGAAAAAGCCCGCAAAAGGAGGTATACCGCTGATGGCAATAGTACCGATAAGAAAAGTAACAGCGGTTATTTTGATCTTACTCCACAAACCGCCCATATTCCGGATGTCCTGGTCATCACTCATGGCATGGATCACACTTCCGGCGCCCAGGAAAAGCAGGGCTTTGAAGAAAGCGTGAGTGATCACATGGAACAAGCCGGAGCTGTAGGCCATTACACCCAGACCGATAAACATATAGCCCAGCTGGCTGACGGTAGAGTAGGCCAGCACTTTCTTGATATCATTCTGGAACAGCCCGATCACCGCACCCAGCAGGGCCGTTGCCAGACCTACCCATGCCACTACCTCAAGCGTAAACGGCGAAAGGGTATAGAGTACATTAGAACGCACAATCATGTAAATACCTGAAGTTACCATGGTAGCCGCGTGAATCAGCGCTGAAACCGGTGTAGGACCGGCCATGGCATCGGGTAACCAGGTAAAGAGGGGAATCTGTGCGGATTTTCCCATAGCTCCCACAAACAGGGCCAGTGTGATGGCAGTAATCACTCCGTCACCCACGGCAAAGGAAGTGGCCTTTCCGAAGACCTCTCCGTATTCTACCGTACCGAATGTGCTGATGATCAGGAAAATGCCGATCAGGAAGCCTAAGTCGCCCACCCGGTTCATGATAAATGCTTTACGGGCGGCATCGGCATAATTGATGTTTTTATTCCAGAAGCCGATCAGCAGGTAAGAACACAGTCCCACACCTTCCCAGCCGATAAACATCATCAGGTAGTTACCGCCCAGTACAAGGATGATCATGGAGAAGAGGAATAGGTTCAGGTAGGCAAAGAATTTGCCGAAGCCGGAGTCGTGGCTCATGTAACCGGCAGAATAGCCGTGAATGAGGGTTCCCACCCCGGTAATTACAAACAGCATGATCAGGGAAAGCTGGTCTATCCGGAAAGTAAAGCCGATGTTAAGGCTGCCTACGGTGATCCAGTCAAACAGCTTTACGATGACAGGATCGCCGTTAAACTGCAGATAAGTAAAAAACACACACAGAAAAGAGAGGAATGAAGCCCCGGTGCCGATGACAGACACCATACTTTTCGGAATATTGCGGAATCCCAGACCGTTAATGAGGAACCCGGCAAACGGTATCAGGGGAATAAGCGTAATCAGTAATGATAAGGTCATAATACAAATGCGTTAGCCTCTTAATTTATTGAACAAGCCGATATCGATAGTACGGATATTACGGTAGATCATCACTATAATGGCCAGGCCCACAGCTACTTCCGCCGCGGCTACTGCCATGATGAAAAACACGAATATCTGACCGTGAGAATCGGAGTTATACGCTGAAAACCCGATCAGGAGCAGGTTAACGGCGTTAAGCATGAGCTCTATTGACATCAGAATGATAATCGCATTTCTGCGGATCAGCACTCCTACCACCCCAATGATAAAAAGGATCGTAGCCAACTGTACAATATTAATGAGCGGAATCTGCCGGAAAATTTCCGGAATGTTTTCAAAACTGCCTTCGAACATAATGTATTTTGTAAAGATTATCTTACAAATCAGCTTGCAAAAATAGTATTTTACTTTTTCATTTTCAATTTAATTTCCGTCAGCTTTCGCTTGGTATCCAGCGGAAATTCAGAGTTCATCATCCAGTCATAATACTGAGGTTCACGTGTCAGTACCTCTTCTACTTTGCGCCCGGCATTTTTACCGAAATTAAAGACCACCTCCCCGTTTTTGTTAAGGGTCATGCGCTGGGCAAAATCCACCAGGCTGTTGGAGGTCAGCTTATGCAGCTCGTCCATGTCATTTTTGACCGGTTCATATTCATTGCCGGTATCGTCTTTGATTTTAACGCCCTCATACCTTTCAACCTGGGCGCACAATACTTCCATGGTGGCAAGGGTATCCACCTCGGCGCTGTGGGCATTTTCCAGGGTTTTGCTGCAGTAAAACCGGTAGGCTGCTGAGAGCGTGCGGGGCTCCATCAGATGGAATATGCGCTGAACGTCAACCAGCTTCCGGTTTTTGATATCAAACAGGGAATTGTCAATTCTCAGAAATTCTTCCACCAGCATGGGGATATCAAAGCGGTTACTGTTAAAGCCGGCCAGGTCACAACCTTCCAGGAACTGGGCCAGGGAACGGGCCAGTTGTTTGAATGTAGGCTCATTGGCCACATCCTCATCATAAATCCCGTGAATAAGGCTGGATTCCAAAGGTATGGGAATAGTAGGATTAACCCTTTTGGTTCGGGTTTCAACGGTTCCGTCCAGGTTCGCCTTGGCAATAGAAATTTCCACTATTCTGTCCCGGGTAATATTGATACCGGTGGTTTCCAGATCAATAAAGGCCAGGGGCTTCTTTAGTTTCAGGGTATGATGGGTCATGATAATCCTTTAGCAGGAACAAAAATACAGAATCATTTCGTTCCTGGCTTATTCAGACGTAAGATTAGCCGTTCAATATTTGGAAGCTTTTACCTTATCAGTTGATTATAAGAAATATAGTGCTTATTTTTATTTATTACGAATAAGCCTTTTCGGTCCTCAGAGAATGATACGGAAAGTAGATCCTTTGCCCGGTTCCGAGCGGTAAACATAGAGCTTGCCGTCGTGGTAGGTTTCTATGATCCGCCGGGCAAGGGTAAGTCCCAGACCCCAGCCTCTTTTCTTGGTAGAGTAGCCGGCATTGAAGATGTTCCGCTGTACAGCCATACTCATTCCTTTCCCGGTATCGGTGATGTCTACTGAAATTTTTTTGCCGGGAAGCCGGTCCAGTGTAATGTGGAGTTCTCCCACCCCTGCCATGGCATCTACGGCGTTCTTGCAGATGTTTTCCACCACCCATTCAATCAGGTGCCGGTTAACATCCCGGTAGTAAGGCTCGGTAAGATTATTGGTGACGGTCCACCGGATCTTGGTGGATATCCGTTTTTTAAGATATTCTGCCGTGGTTTCTATAAGGTCACCGATGTTTTCCGACCGTTTGGTGGGCACCGACCCGATATTGGAGAAGCGTGCCGTAATGGTTTCAAGGCGGTGTACATCCTTCATCATTTCATCACCGATATTCTGGTCGAAATCGGGGTAGGTTTTTAATACCTCTATCCAGCCCATCAGCCCGGAAATCGGGGTGCCCAGCTGGTGGGCCGTTTCTTTGGCAAGACCCACCCACACCCGGTTTTGCTCTGCCCTCCGGGAAGAAGAGTAGGAAATGTAGGCCAGTCCGCCGAAAAGAAACAGGGTGCTCAGGATAATATAAGGGAAGAACCGCAGGGTTTTGAGGGTAGAAGAGTTGGCGTAGTATACGAAGCCCTGTTCTTCCCCCACATGAAACGGAATAGGCTCATTCTGCGCCCTCATTTCAGCGATCTCTTCCTCGATGAACCTGACCTTTTCTTCATCGGTCCAGGACCGGTCGGGGTCATCCAGCTCGGGAATGTTCACAGGTTTGTTGGGAACGCCGCCCATGGATAAAATCACAGGCACGGTAGTGTTGGCCTGGATCACTTCGGCAATGAATGTATAGTCGCAGTCTTCACCGCTCTGCTCTATCAGGAAGGCCATGGCTTTGGCGTACAGGTCCACATAGGCCTTTTCACGTTCTTCCAGGGCTTTGCTGATCTGGTTAAAATAGAACAGAACACCCATCACAAACAGGAGGAGAACAGATAGGATGATCAGTCTGCGGGTAGACAGGTTTTTATATACGTCAAAGAAAATCTGTTTCTGCTTCATTGCCGAATAGAAGGTTAACCGGGTTTATCTATAAACGATAACAAACGGGTTTCTGGTACAGGGCTGAGGTCCGGCGCCCGGTGGTCCGGCATTCCCGCTGTTCCGTTCAGAAGAGATATACGGATTCAGAACCGGTACACCAGGGCATTGCAGTGCATGCCGGCACCTACCGAAGCAAAGACCACCGTCATGCCCGGTTCTATACGGTAGCCTTCCAGCCGGCCTTTCACGATAAGGTCGAGCATGGTAGGCACCGTGGCCACGGAAGTGTTTCCGGTGAACTGTATGGTCACGGGAATCTTCCCTTCAAAGGAAAGTCCTTCCAGGTTATACATCTGGGCCAGGTTATTGGCAAAAGCATGAAGCATTTTCGCGTTAGCCTGGTGGAAAAGGAACATATCCACATCCGAGGCGTTGAGCCCTGCTTTATCCAGCGCTTTTTTGATCACCCGCGGAACCCACACGGTGGCATATTTGTAAACTTCCTTGCCGTTCATCTTGAAAAGAGTGGGATCATCCCACTCCTTGTTATAGGAACGGTCGAGGTAAATGCAGGAAATATCATCCAGGGCATGTGAAAAAGTAGCATAGGAGATAATTCCTTCCCGGTCGTTATCAGCGGTGCTTACGATGGCGGCTCCGCAGCCGTCGGCCAGGATCATGGAATCCAGGTCATAGGGGTCAAGCAATCTTGAGGCCACCTCGATCCCCACCACCAGCACGTGAGTGGCATCCCCCGAGCGAATGGCCTGGTGCGCCTGTATGAGCCCCTGCACCCAGCCCGGGCATCCGAAGAGGAGGTCATAGGCAAAGCATTCGTGGTTGGTAATCCCAAGGCGGTGCTTGAGAAGGGCGGCCATATTGGGAACTGTATGAAAGCCCTGGCGGCCTTCCAGCATGTTCCCGGCATTGTGCCCTACTATGATGCCGTCTATTTTGTTCCGGTCCTGTCCCCAGGTACCTATGGCATTTTCGCAGGCTTCTGCCATCAGAGGAACCGAGTCACCCGTTTCCGGGATGTAACCTCTTTCCCTGATGCCGGTGATCTGCTCCAGCTTGGCAACGATCTCCTCCACAGGTTTGGTCATAGGAGTGCCGTCTTCGTTCAGGAAGGTACGGTCAAAAAAATAGCTGTTCGGTATTCTTCTTTCAGGCATTGCGGAGCCTGTAGCCACAATAGACGTTTTCAAATGATCGGAAGTATTTGATAGACAAAAATAAAAATATTTTGCTGACGGCAAAAAGAATTCGGAACAGAAGCCGTCTCCTGCGGCTCATCAGCCTCCTGTTTCCTGGATCCTGTCTGATTCCAGGATGTGGGTTCCGGAAACGGGGTTCTTTGCATTGCGTACCATAGCTTCTGCAATGGTTTCTGCGGAGATTCGCCGGTACTTTTTCAGCTTACCGGTCAGCAGAGGACTGAAAAGCCGGAATAACCCGTTCGAAATAGCTTCAGCAAAGCGGGTTTCTTTCCGGGCACCAAAAATCAGTGACGGCCGGTAAAGATAGAGCGCAGGGATATTAAGGGCGCTTAATCCTGATTCAGCGGCCCATTTGTTCTGAAGATAGGCGCCGGGGCTTCCGGCTGCCGTGCCGATAGAAGAAATATAATGGAACTGTCTGAGGCCATTGCTCAGGAGCAGTTTCGCCGTATTTACAGGTATGGATACTTCGATGAAACGGTAAGCTGCCGGATCAGGAGTCTTTTTACGGGTGGTTCCCAGGCAGGAGAATACGATCTCCGCAGAGGTTTCGGGAAGGTCTCTGAAATCTGTAAGAAGTACCTTCAGTTTAGGGTGGGTCAGTCCGGGATCTCTACGGACCCATACGGTTACTTCGGTGAAGTGGTCATCCGCCAGTACTTTTTCCAGCACCAGCCGGCCTGTGAGCCCCGTACTTCCGAGGATAAGTGCTTTGGCCATGGTATTATTCGTTTAAGAGGGCTGTCAGCACTGCCAGCGCGCCGTCTATCCGCGCCGGGGTTTTGGCGCTGCTGTCGGGATCCCTCAGGTTATAAACGGGTAAAATATGTCTGTGTTTTGAAAAATACCTCCGGTTCAGTCCAATCCAGCGCTGCTTCAGGGATTCGGCAAGATCGGGTCTTCCCGCTTTCCTGAGCGCCAGGATGGTCAGGTAGTTCATTTCTGCCGAACCGTATCCTTTGGAAAGGTCGTCCGCTACCCCGTTTTCCGTGAGGAAGCCCTGTTCTATTTTCCGTGCCACAGCGGCTGCCTGCTCCCGGCTGCTGAGGCCGGTAAGTACCGGGAAAATTCCGGCCAGGGTTTCTGTCTCTGAGGACTTCCCGGACATGAAATTGTAATCGTAATAATATCCTTTACCGGCACGGTAAAAGTAATGATCGTACAGCTCTTTGCGGATCCGGGCCAGTGCGGTATAGCTTTCGGCATATTCTGAGCGGTTCTTGGCCCTGAAAGAAGCTGCCAGCATCTGTTCAAAATGATACATCACCGCGTTCAGATCTGCCGGGAGAAACCGGGAAGGATCCTGCCGGCCGTCAGTGAAAAACCGCGAGGAGCCTTCCCATTCCGTGGTTTTCAGGAAAGAAATATAGCGGTTGGGCTTTCCTTCGGAATAAAAGCGGTTGAGTGTTTTACCGTCTTTCAGCACTACTACTGACCTGTAAGCTCCGGTGTCCGGGAGATTCTTGTCTCCGGCAGCCATCCAGGCCTGGTAATCGCGGGCCATCAGGTTACCATACCAGGGCAGCAGGGCAGGCTGTTTCTCCGCTACAACCTCTGCCATGAGGGAAAGCATGGGGAAACCTGAAAAACCGAGGTAGTATGACCGGTTACCGTAAGGCACATACCCGTAATCCTGGATAAACTGGAAGGCATTGGTAGCCATGTCTGCTGCCAGTGAGTCTTCTTTGAGGCTTTGCCAGGCTTTCACGGCAAAGAAGCTCCGGTAATAGTTGTATTCCGGGAACATTCCCCCGCCCGAGAGGTAACGCATGCGGGTAGGGATAAGCGAACCGCCATCGTCTCTGGGGCGGGTCAGCAGGCTCCTGAACGTGCCGGTTACATAATCTTCAAAGGTATCATCCGAAAGGGTATAGGTTGCGGAGTAGTCAGGAACCGTGAAATATTCGGTAACGAACCGGCGGAGGTCAAAACCCGGTTCGGATTTAGCCTGATTATAAAACTGCAACAGCTTTTCGGCTTTCCCTTTGGGAGCAGCATCCCAGAATTCCTTGGGATCGGAGAAAAGCCCGGAGGCGGTGACATCGCGGTATAAGTCACCCCAGAGTTTTTCCGGGTTGTGGTATTCTTTCTTGGAAACAGAATTGCAGGAAATAGCGATAAATACGATAATTCCCACCAAAAAACGGCTGAAATTCATGTTATTGATCTTTTTGAACAGCTGATTGTTTCTTTTCCCAGGGAGGTGTGGTCTGCCGGGCCATATCGATCAGGAGAAGAATAACGATCAGTAAAAAAACAATAAACAGGATCCTGAAAATTTTATTATTTTTCAATTTATCTCCAACTTTTTGCCATCAATTCGTTTTACAAAGCGACCCAGCTTTCCCGAGATCTCCGCCCATTCAAAACCTTCAAACTGCAGGTGAATGGCCGTGGCTTTTTTCATGGAGCCGCCGGTGTCGTCACGGGTCAGGTAGTCCACGAAATAGGATACATCAGGGTTATGTCCCACGATCATGGCGCTGTTCACTTCTGCCGGAATCCTGTTCAGCACCTCAAGGTAGCCCCGCGGGCCTGTACCGTAAAGAACATCACTGACCTCGATCTTTTCGGTGTCGAACCGGATCTGTTCGGCAATATAGGTGGCAGTAGACAGTGCGCGGGCGGCTCCGCTGGAGTAGATAGCTTCTATTTCCGGAAAGTATTCCAACAGGTATCTGCCCAGCTTGGCAGATTCCATCACTCCTTTGGAAATCAGCTCCCGGTCATAATCCCGTACTACCGTGAGGTTCCCGTTATCTTCTGCTGTGGCATGCCGTACGATGAAAAGGTCTTTTTTCATTTTAGTCGTCTGTTATCTTGCAAATCCCTTCCTGGCAGTCTCATTTCGGCGCCTGTTTACGTACTATGCGGTTCAGCAGGCCGGGGAAGAACCGCTTGAGGTAAACTCCCGTTACTTCTTTCCCTCCGATATAGATTTCGTTGCGGTTACGGAGAATGCCCTGAAGAATTTTTCCGGCACATGCTTCGGCCGACACTCCATGGTTCTGGTTCTCATCCATTTTACCGTGCTTTCCGCCATCAGCGCCAAACGCATTAATGGAAATGTCAGTTTTGATATAGCCCGGACAAACCACCAGTACCTGTATGTGATGGCTATATACCTCGGAGCGCAATGCATCAAAGAAACCGTGAAGGGCATGCTTGGAGCCGCAGTAGCCGGCCCTCATGGGAGAGCCCAGCTTACCGGAGATGCTGCTGGTCACCAGCAGATGTCCGGAGTTTTGGCGTATCATCACCGGCAGCACCGCCTTGGTAAGAGCCACTACCGAGAGATAGTTAAGGTTCATCAGGCGCTCAAAGACTTCAAATTTAGTTTCCAGCACGCTGGACCGCTGGGAGACACCCGCATTATTGAAGAGAATATCGATGCGACCGAATTTCAGGAGTACGGCATCTACCGCCGGCTGGATCTCCGCATGGTTTTCCATATCAAGGGGTAATACCAGGACATCGGCGTCAGGAAGACCGGTCGCTTTTTTTACGCGCTCCAGCTCTTCTTTTCTGCGGGCCGAGAGCACCAGTTTTGCTCCTTTTAGAGCAGCGGCACAAGCCGTGGCTTCCCCGATGCCGGAAGACGCCCCTGTGATCCAAAAAACCGATCCCTTAATCTCACTCATGCTAATATTTTAATGGTCTCTGCAAAGGTAAAATAAAAAGACTTACGCCAAGAGGCGCAAGTCTTAAAAGTTCCTCCTAATAAATGATTTCAACCGTAACCGCCTCTGAATTTATAGGAGCTGGAAACCTTGTCTATGGCCAGGATATAGGCGGCCAGACGCAGAGAGACCTTGTATTTCTCGGAAGTTTCGTACACGTTATTAAAGGCGTCTTTCATGACCCGGTCGCTTCGCCGGTTGATCCGGTCCAGCGGCCACTTATAACCCATCCGGTTTTGTACCCATTCAAAATACGATACGGTCACCCCGCCGGCGTTGGCCAGGATATCCGGTACCACCATAATGCCTTTGTCATTGATAATATCATCTGCTGTGGCTGAAGTAGGGCCGTTCGCTCCCTCCACAATCAGCTTGGCCTGGATCCGGGAAGCATTGTGCTTGGTGATCACATCTTCTTTAGCCGCAGGTACCAGCAGGTCTACAGGCAGGAAGAGAAGCTCTTCAGCCGGTATTTTTTCAGCACCAGTGAAACCTTCGAGGATACCGTTATGATTATTACGGTATTCAATGGCCTTTTCAAGGTCAATGCCTTTATCGTTGTAATAGGCACCTGAAACATCACTGATGCCGGTGACGGTAACTCCTTTTTCTTTCAGTAAAAGAGCGGCGTTCGACCCCACATTGCCGAAGCCCTGCACGGCGGCGGTGGCCCGGTAAGGGTTAAGCTTGATCTTTTCCATGGCAGAAATAGCCGATACGGTTACCCCGCGGCCGGTAGCCTCCGTGCGGCCCAATGATCCACCCAGCACCAGCGGCTTCCCCGTTACCACGGCCTGGGTGGTCATTCCCTTGGCTTTGGAATACTCATCCATCAGCCAGGCCATTTCTCTCGGACCCGTACCCATATCCGGAGCCGGAATGTCTTTGTCAGGGCCGAATATGTCCAGCATGCCCAAGGTATAGGCACGCATGAGGCGCTCAATTTCCCCGGCCGACATTTCGCGCGGGTTACAGGCGATCCCCCCTTTTGCCCCTCCATAAGGGATGTCCACTACGGCACATTTCCAGGTCATCCAGGCGGCAAGAGCCCTCACTTCATCCAGCGTAACCCCGGGATCCAGCCGCACACCGCCCTTTCCCGGGCCGAGAATGGTGGAGTGAATTACGCGATATCCCTCAAACACTTTGATTTTCCCGTTGTCCATGGTCACGGGCAGACCTACGATCACCTGGCGGGCCGGCACCTTCAGAATATCATACATTTCGTCAGGCAGACCAAGGATACGGATAGCGGCATTAAACCTTGACATCATGGAATCCAGCGGATTCTCAGTAGCCGGTACAGGTGCCGGTTCTATGTAACTCATTGAAGACTATGTTTTTTAATGCAAACATACACAATTTAACGATTCCTGCAAACATTCTATTTTTTCTAAAAAAAATACTATTGACAAAATGAAGATTTGCCGCTTTTTATTCCGTATATTGAGATGCAGGGCAAATGAAAGCCTTGTTTTTCTTCAAAAGTTGAAAAATAATTTTTTACGGGAGATACAGGCGGAAGCCGCTCAGTGAAGAGCATATATATAGCCGTCGGTACTGCCGAAAAACAAGGTGCCGTCTGCTATCCATACGGTAGAAAGTATGCTCCCCATTTTCAGGAAATCGGCATACATAAGGGTGAAATCATCCTTATATTTTTCTTCCAGGTTACCCCGCAGTTTTCCGTTGTCTTCAAAAAAATCCCGGCGGTATTTCCTGCTTGCCTCTGTCTGGAAAATTACGGAAGATTGTCCTGAAGACAGGTCTGCCCGGTAGAGCTGCCCGTCCATCGAACCTAAATAGGCGAAATTTCCCTGAACAGAAGCACCGGAAAAAACATTAAGAGGTACGGGAGCTTCAAACAGGTTTTCCCCCGACTCGGCATTCAGACCTAATACACTATGTGCGTCTGACATAGTCACCAGCAGCTTCCTGCCGGCCAGTGACGGAACGCTTGTCCAGCTACCCTGCTGATGATATACCCAGTAGCCGCTGCCGTCTTTGATATTTAAGGCGTAAACATTGAAATCGCGGCTGCAGAAGTAAACCGCAGTGCGGTCTGCAGTAGCATGAAACTGGATTTCTCCCTGTGGAAAATATTTTTCTCCAATGGTTTTGAATTTCCAGCGCAGACGGCCGTCGGGTTCCATACAATAAAAGAAGCCGTCAAAGCTCCCGGCCAGCACGGCCCCGTCAGCCACGATTGGCGAGGCGTGTACGATACCGCCGGTAGCGAACTTCCATTGCAGCTTTCCTGTCAGCCGGTCCAGGGCATACAGGCAGCCATCGCCACTGCCGAAATACACGGTATTCCCGTGCACGGCCGGTGAAGACTGATAATAATCCCAGGTATCGTGAAATCGCTCCCCGCCGGTTACAAATGTCCACAGTAGATCCCCGTTAGCTGCGTTTACAGCATAAAAGCGGCCGTCTGTGGCTGAAAAGTAAACGGTATCATCCCGGATGGCTGCCGATGAGCGGATCTCACCTCCTGCTTTGAACGTCCAGAGTATCTGTCCGTCACTTTTTGCGAGGGCATATAACAAGCTGTCGCATGACCCCGTAAACAACCTGTCTTTATCTCCGACGGGCGAAGCAAAAATACGGTTGCCTGTCTTTACTTTCCACCTGAGCCGGGGGGAGTCAGCTACGGAGGCCGAGGAAAATACGCCTGACCGTTCAGGGGTGACACCCAATTGCTGTGCGCGGGAAGAGGGCACCATCAGGACTGACAACAGGAAAAAAAGAGGAAGCCGGCTAATTTTATTTAAGGGTAGTATCATTTTGAGAATAATAAGGAACCCTCAAAAATACAAAAGAACTGTGCCGTAAATACAAATACCCAGTAAAGAATGACTTTAAAGGCTGTTAATTTCCTGTACGATATGTTCTACCGTGCTTTCATCACAATTATAAAACCAGATGTTCCGGGGCTGAAGGCTTAAAACCGGAGCGAACTTACAACGGTCCGTGCATTCCATACGAAAAATCTCCACGTCTGCGCGCACCCGGTTACGGATCTCATTTTTCAGATGTTTCCTGAACTCCTTGTGCTTTCCGCATTTGCTTCCGTTGCAGGCAAAAATGGATATATCCGGGAATTCAGGCTTTTTCATAAGCTGGGCGTTTTATTTTTTCTGGCAGCTTTCATCGCTGCAAACCCCATAGAACACCAGCGAATGATCTTTGATCTCGATACCGCTGAATTGGGAGGCCGTGTTCTGGATCAGCAAAAGCCGGGGGTCACAGAATTCGACCACTTTGTTACATTTTGTACAGATGATGTGGCTGTGCTGCCTTCTGCCGAAAGCTTTCTCATAGCGCGCCGCATTATTGTTGCCGAAATTATGCCGTATCACCAGGCCGATCTCCGTCAGGAGTTCCACCACGTTATAGACCGTAGCCTTGCTGACGTTAAAGTTCTGTTGCAGCATGGAGTCAAAGAGATCTTCTATCTCGAAGTGATCCTCCCGTTTATAGATCTCTTCCAGTATCCTGTAACGTTCCTGCGTTTTACGTAAACCCATCTCCTCAATTTTCGAATCCAGCACCTGGCGGGCCTGGTCATAAAGGGTGGGTTCTTTTTTTGCCTCTTTAACCATGAGATAATTATAGGGGATTCTACACCCCGCTTTTTAATTTTAGAACAATTTTAAATAATGAATAGTTCTGAATCAAACCGGGAGGTAATAAAGCCAAAACAGCCTGGCAGACCGCCAGGCTGTTTTTTGAAAGACTGAATCAGCTTATGCTTTTTTTACCAGCTTGAATTCGATGACCGGTTTCCCCCTTTCCCCGCCGTCAGTGCCCAGACCGGCATTCACGGCTTTCAGCTTGTAAACATTGCCTTCCGGATCCCTGATGACATAGAATTTGTCTTTGGCTACCCCTACGGCTGCACCGGAAGTTACCCGCCATTTGCTTCCGATGGCATCACGGGTTTTCGCAAAGGTGGTAGAGGCGATATGGCTTTCTGAATAGTTATCATAAGTAACCGTAGAGGTAGCTACCTCAGCCGCTTCTGCCCCACCGATGTAGTTCAGCAGGATGAAGTCCTGGAACCAGTATGGCGTGTTCAGCCCGGAATTATAGGTGCTGTAGCCATATTGGATATCCCATTCTTTTGCTTTGGGCTCCACATTGCTTACTACTCCGGTAGCAAACGAAAGGAAGCTCAGGTTAAAGTCGGCATTCTTGGTAATGTCTGCGGTTTTAATGGTAGTTTCGCCGATTTTCGCATATTGTACCTTGTATCCGGTGCCATTGCGGTCTACCTTCACTTTATACCATTGGCTTTTCGGGGTGTTGCTTCCTTCAAAGGCTACCAGGTAAACTTTGTTTTCAGAAGCAGTAGCCGATACTTCGGCAAATACGGTTTTGGTCAGGTCGCCATCCCAGCTATCCACCAACGGAAGGGTGGCAGGATCTGTAAGGCGGGTGGCAGACAGGTAAATGTCTGCGGTAGTGGCGGTATCGGCCAGTGAAACCTGGGTAATATCTGATTTGGTGGTGACCGCTGCGGTGGTCTGGTAAGAAGGGTTCAGCACCACACGGAAGCGTGAATCGTTGGTGAATGCCAGATTCCATGCCTTACGGGCATTCAGATGCGTGCTGTTGGCGCTGAGGTCTACATATACGTTATTGGTGTAATTAGACTCCGCCGTCTTCCCTTCGAGGGTAAGCTGGCTTCCCTGCGAGATGATCCGGGAGAAGCTCAGTTTCAGGTCCTTGGTAAGCCCTATCAGTGTAGGGGCAGTAACCTGGGAGATCGTAAAGTTCAGGGTTTCGGTTCCGGTTAGAAGAATGCCTGCCACGGGAGTAACCTTGATACTGGCTGACGACTGTCCCTGCGGGATGGTCAGGCTGATCACATTATTTGCTGCTGCCGGTTCGGTGGTAAAGTGTTTCCCGTATTCCACACCGGATGGCGTAAGGGTCACGGTTACCGGAACGGCTGCATCAGCGGCACGGGTGAGCGATAGCTCAAGGGTGGCATCGGCTCCTGTAAGACCTGCTTCTGAGGTTTTAAAGGCCACATAGTTGTCCGGCAGGTCTACTGTATCTTCATCACAGGAAGAGACAAATACCGTCATCAACGAGAACAAAAGAAATTTTATCGTGTTTTTCATATCTATTAATTAGTTATTAATTACCTGGTGAGCTGGGCAGACAAGCCCAGGAAATAAGACCGGCCATAGGACATAGGAACGGCTCCGCCGGTGGAATGGGCTGCTCCTGAATCGGTATTGGTATTGGCCAGACGGGTGACGTCAAACAGGTTTTTTACTCCTGCGTTCAATGTAAAGTATTTGTAGAAGACCTTATTGAAGGTAAGGTCAGCCAGGGTGAAGCCCTCTGTTTCTGTAGGCTTGCCGATGACACCGGTGGCGGTGGTCTCTGCAATATAACGCGGCAGTTTTCCGGAATACTTCAGGTACAGGCTGATGGCGGAAGCGATTTTCGGAAAACTGTACCGGACAGTGGTATTGACTTCCGAAGTCCACAGGAACTCCGCCAGGTTCTCTGTTTCAGAGAAGCTGTTGTAACGGCCGATCCTGGAGAAACCCAGTGTGGCGTACAGATTTTTCCGGTAGAAAATATTGTTAAGGGTAAGGCCTGTGGTTTTGTGCCGGTCTATGTTCAGATAGGTGTTAATGGCGGCATCCTGGGGATCAATACCGATGGCAATCAGGTTGTTGAAGGTATTGTAAAATGTTCCCAGGGTGACATTCCAGCGAAGTTCCTGCCGGTCAGCTACCTGGTAGGAAAGATAGGCATTATAGCTATCGGAGGTTTCGGCTTTCAGGTTCCGGTTACCCCGGATGGAATGGCTGGCATCAAAGAAGGTAAAGTACAGCTCGCGCAGGGCCGGGGAACGGAACCCGCGGGCATAAGCTGCGCGGAGGTCAAGTCCTTTGGCCAGCGTAAATTTGGTATTCACCGAGGGAATGACCGGAGGGGCATCATACACGGAGTTATGAATAAACCGCAGGCCTGGTCTCAGATTAATTCCGGAGCCGATTTTAATTTCGGAGGAAGCAAAATAGGCATAGTCGTTTATTTCAGGGTTTCCTTCTATCCGCTCGCCGGTAGCAGAGTTAAGATTGATCTCCACGCCGTGCTGTACGGAAATTTGCTGATTCAGCCGGTGCTGACCCGTGAGCCGCAGGAAGCTGCTGTTAAACACGGATTTGTCCTGGTTTCCGCTCAGTGACAGGGTGCGGCGATCGGTTACAAGGTCTATTTCAGTGGTCTGTGTGGTACGGCTGTAATCGGTATAAGCGGCCGCCAGAGAAAGGCTGTTTCGTGTATTCAGACGGTACTCCGACTGAAGCTGATGAAACAGGCGCCGGGTAATATAGAACTGGTCTGTAGCCGATTCATGGTTATTATTGGTATTAATGTAGGTGTTTCCAAGGCTCTTTAGGGTTTCTTTGGTTCCGTTAAAACGGTATCCTACCGAGAATGCCGTGGTACGGTATCCCAATTGCGCATAGGGAAGGTATTGCTCTTTGGGCATCCATTCCATTTTCCGGCCGGTGGCATCGCCCTGCCAGCCGCCAAAAAAGTTGCGGGTAATGCCGCCTCCTGCCTCAAAGCGGGCATTTTGCCAGGAAAGTCCCAAAGCCTGGTGGTGGGTTCCGGTGCCGGAAAAAGCTTCATATTCATCTCCTGCCGTTTCTTCCTGAACCCGTGCTGTAAGTGTCAGGGCATTGTCTGACCGGCTTTTTTTGGTGATAATATTGATAACCCCGGCAAGGGCGTCAGAACCATAGCTGACTGACATCGGGCCTTCCACGATCTCAATTTTTTCCACGTTATTAATGTCGATCTGTCCCAGACTTTCCCGGGTAGATCCCCTGTCAATCACCGGAACGCCGTCCAGCAGGATTTTTACGTTCTGGCCTGACATTCCCATCAGCTCTACATCCGTAGTGCCCAGTGTGAGGTCATTGGAGAAACGCATGCCCAGCTCGGTGCTCAGGATGCTCTGGAGATTGGTGGCTCCGCGGAGGCGAATCTGCTCCTGGTTAATAATGCGGACATTGTAAACGGAATTCCGTACTGATTGAGGACTGAACTGCCCGGTAACCACCAGCTCCTGGAGATTCCGGGTGTCGGCTTCCAACTCAATCTTTCCGAAATCATAATTCTGGCGTACGCCCAGTTCGATATTTTTGGGCAGGTAGCCGATAAGATCAAAGGTAAGGATAATGTTCCCGGGCAAAGCGGTCAGGCTGAACTTTCCGTCAGCGTCTGAGATGGCGGGTGAGTTTTCCCGCCCTTTCAGGCGTATGGTAACTCCCGGCAGGGCTTCCCGCCCGTCTGTCAGCTGGCCTGTCAGCACAATAGAGCCCTGTTGCGCTTCAGTATTAAACGCTGTAAAGAATATCAGTAAGGAAAAAAGAAACGTTCGCATCCGGTCGGCATTGATTGTTTTTATTTAAATCAATTCTAAATTGGATGCCAAAGGTAGCGCAGCGGCTTGTTTTTGCAAAATTTATTTATACCAAGTTTAAATAAAAATAATGAATATTGAATAAATCATTTCCCGTATAGGAAAAATTCAATTTTCATTAAACGAGTCCGTAATGGCTTTCCGCAAAGCCTGGTGAGGGCGGAGCCCGTTATTCTTATACACACGGGGTGTTTTATCAGAGGCACTTTCCCGGGAGTATTTCAGGTTATCCATCAGCCCCGTTCTGTAGTTTTTCAGTTCTTCAGGAGAAAGCCCGTCTTTGTGGGTGGCACCGCTGTCATAGCCGCTGTTATAGAGGCTCACGCGGGAGGCTTCCATCGCCAGCTTGATCTTCTCCGAAAGCACGCCGGCATTTTCTTCCAGCCTGCGAAGCTCCTGTTTCAATTCGGCGATTTCCGGCAGGATTTCCATTTTACGGTCATGAAGTTCACGTTGGGAAGCACTTTCATACAAGGGGCGGCTGGCATTGGCCAGGCGCGCACGGAGCTTACGGATGCGCCGGTTGGAACGGTTGATCGACGGGTTATGCCATATCCACCGTTTCCAGTAGCTGCTCAGGATAGGAAAGGCAATACCGAAACAGATGGCTCCGGCAATGGCAAAAAGAACGCCGCTCAATACGAAAGACAGCAATGCCCAGTTACTGGTGACCAGCTCCTTATTCAGGGCGTCTACCTCCTTCATCTTTGCTTCTATCTTCTGGGTCAGAGCCGGGTCTGTTAGGGTCTCAGTTCCCTGGATGAGCGGAGTGGCTGCCAGCTGGAGCGACTTGATCTCGCTGTTGATACCTGCTTTCAGCTTGTCTACTTTATAGGCCTCGTACCGGAACCATCCCAGCACGGAAAGCGTGACTACTGAAATGACCACCAGGGCGGTCTGGAAATAGCCATGTATTTTCCGGGATCTTTCGGTGGGGTTTTTAAGGTAAGGCTCCTCCACCAGCCGTTCATAGGCCGGCTTCAGGAGCAATGTTACTCCTGCAAGACCGCAGGCAAAAGCCCAGGCCTCCATATTGTTCCGGATATTCAGGGCATAGGCTACAATTTCATGGCTGATAATCAGGTCTCCGAAAAGAAACACTATCCCCGCCGCAAAATAAATAATTCCGGCCAGCAGAGGGTAATAGAGAGGATTCCTGGTTTTTTCTTCCCGGGTATCTTCTATTTTTTTCTCCAGGACTGCAATTTCCTTTTCCAGCGCCCGTACCTCATGCTCCTGGCTGTCGAAGCGGTGTTTTACTTCCTGCGTAGCCTCCAGAATCTCCATTTTCTGACGGGTGGTATCTGCTATTTCCTGCCTTACCGCCAGGATCTGTTCGTCCAGCTGCTGCTTACTTTCGGTAAGCCAGTTCAGGGTTACCTCGCTGGAAACAAAATCTTCATAGTTGGATTTGTCCAGATTCTCGAGGCCGTTTTCCAGTCCTTTTTTAAAATCCTCGTTCATTTGTTCAATATTTTAGAGATTTGACTTCCGCTTAAGCGGCCCTTATAATCTTTGGCCAAATGATATTCACTGAGAAACAGGTTAATCACAGCCTCCTTATCCGCATTAAGGCGGTTAATATGAGCTTCGGTCTCATTCAGCGCACTTACAATCTTCCATTTTTCCATCCGGATCTTCTCCATGTCTTTTTCCAGCGCCTCCATGTCGTATTTCCAGTCGGTGCCCGCTGCATTTTTTTCTTTCTGAAGCGCCCGGTTATTTTTAAAAAGACGAAACTCCTTCTTCAGCAGGGCCAGCGAGCCCAGCAGGAGTTTTCCCGAAATCAGGAAAGCGAAGAAGGTGAAGAACAAAAAGCCGGCTGATTTGTACCAGGGCATATGCGGCACTACCTGCACAAATACAAAGAGGGAAGCCGCCAGGGGCATTCCCAGCTCTTCCAATGCCCGTTTCCAGGTGAGGCGGTCATCATTATGTATAACGGAGGTGGTATAATACAGGCTGAACATACCGGTCAGGAATACCCCCCAGGCGATCCAGTCGCCCTGGTCGGGAAAACCATACCGCATACCCTCCCGGATCAGGAAATAATTACCGGCGCACATGCCCAGCGAAAGAGCCAGCCCTACAGCTACCCGGAGAATATTCTCTTCGCGGGGTTCCTGTTGCAGCACCTGGCCGGCTTTGAGAGTAAGCTCACCTAAGGCAGAATTCTTTTTTTCCAGCACCAGGTTCAGCTCTCCGATCTTTTCAGTCAGTTCCTCCTGCGTACGAATAAACCTTGCCGTATGTTTTTTATAGATGGAGGTGATAATACTGACTTTTTCCTGGGGATCCGTGCCGCTCAGGCCATAGATCACCCCTTCGTCACGGAGCGTATCTTCACTGTTCAGCCAGTGCGGAAATTCGTCTTCCTCTTCCTGCAGCGGTGCAGGAAGTTCCGGGGCTTCGGGCAGGATAACTGCCATGGGAGTGGAAATTTCTTCGGCGGGAACAGGGGCCTTCTCTTCCGCGAAGTATCGTCTGATCTTCTGAAACCAATTCATACGTAATAGCTGATTCAAATAATTATTCCGGGAAACCACTTGTGACTTAACGGGTTAGTCCGTCAGTTCCTTTAATAACCGTAATATTCCGGAAAAATTTTTCAAAGCACAAAATAAATGTGACTG
>JBEBRR010000019.1:0-63383 GCA_040394735.1 Leadbetterella byssophila | reverse complement strand
CATAGCAGCTGTAATATTTTATTTAAAGGTATGGGCTAGGACAGCGAATTCCAAATGTAATTTTTGCCGGGTTCTGATTTTTATGCGTATTTTTACCCTCCATCAGAATTGGCTGTAAGAAAGAATTAACGGTTATCCCCGGAGCTTATAATCCGGACTAATTTTACCCCTATGAAATATTTCAACCTGGTCTTCTGTCTGCTTATTACTGTTCATTCCCTGTCTGCCCAGACAGCCGAGGAGAGAATCCGGAAGATTGCCCCTGACCTGGACGCACGCTTCCGGGAATTCAGGGAAAAGAATCACCTGTCAAGCGTTTCCTATGCGCTCGTGCTGGATGGTAAAGTGGTACACACCCACTATGAAGGAGTGATCAACCATGCCACTGCACAAAAGCCTGACGGCCGTTCGGTTTACCGTATCGCTTCCATGTCCAAGAGTTTTGCCGGAGTGGCTGTATTGCAGTTACGCGATGCAGGAAAATTACATCTGGAAGATCCGGCAGCAAAGTATATTCCTGAGCTGAAGGGACAGAAATACTCCCCGGACTCCCCGGAGATTACCATTCGTCACCTGCTGACCCACTCTGCAGGTTTTCCGGAAGATAACCCCTGGGGCGACAGGCAGCTGGGTATTTCCACTGAAAAGATGCTGGCCATGTTCAGGAAAGGGATTTCTTTTTCTACCGAACCGGGTGTACAATATGAATACAGCAATATGGCTTTTGCCATGCTGGGATATATTATCACAAAGGTCAGCGGGCAAACTTACCAGGCCTATATTGCCGACCATATCTGGAAACCGCTGGGGATGCGGGACACCTACTGGGATTATACGCGGGTTCCTGAAAAACAGCTGGTGAAAGGTTACCGGTGGCTGAGGGAGAGATTTATTGAGCAACCCATTGAAGGCGACGGCGCCTATGGAATTATGGGCGGAATTTTAACTTCTACCGAAGATTTCTGTCGTTATATGGCATTTCACCAGAAAGCTTATGAAACAGAGGCTCCCGCTTCACCGGTATTGAAGAAAAGCTCTGTCAGGGAAATGCATTATCCCTGGAACTTCAACAGCCTGAACCGCCGCGGCTTTACCGGTAAAGGAGAAACCTGTATGAATGTATCGCATTACGGGTACGGGCTCCGGCTGGACCGGAACTGTGATAATATCACTATGGTGGGGCATTCGGGCGGGCTGCCGGGTTACGGTTCCGACTGGAAAATACTGCCTCAGTACGGCCTGGGCATTGTAACCCTGACCAACGGAACTTATGGGAGTGCGGCTTTGCTGAATAACGAGATTTTACCCTATGTGGTAGCTGCGGCAGCGCTGGAGCCTCGGGCGTTCCCGGCTTCTGCTATTCTTAAGCAGCGGCAGAAAGAGCTTGCCGCGCTTTTGCCTTCCTGGGAGAAAGCAGAGGAGTCCGGTATTTTTGCGGAGAATTTTTTCAGTGACTATTTTACCGATCTGCTGAAAGAAGAAGCGGAAGCTGCGTTTGCCAAAGCCGGCCGAATCCGGAAAATACATGAGATAATAGCGGAGAATGCTCTGCGGGGAGCTTTTATGATAGAAGGGGAAAAAGCTAACCTGCGGGTGCATTTTACCCTGTCTCCTGAAAATCCGCCGCTTATCCAGGCCTACAGTATCCGCGTGGAGTGATGAAGACGTTAAGAACCTGTGAAAAGGGGCATTCCTTTTTTAAAAGCAGTGATTGTCCTGCCTGCCCTGTCTGTGAAAAAGAAAAATCCCCCGGCAGCGGATTTTTGAGCCTGCTCAGCAGTCCGGCAAGAAGAGCCCTGCTGGATGAAGGCATAGATACCCTTCAGAAACTTTCGGCTTATACGGAAAAGGAGATTCTGAAGCTTCACGGAGTAGGCAGGGCCTCGCTGCCGGTGTTCAGGGAGTCACTCCGGGAGCGGGGTCTGAGCCTTAAACCCGCTGAGAATAAAAACCGGTAATCAATATTTTAAGCAATGTATTACATCCTGTTTTACAAAACGGTAGAAAATTATACGGAAAAACGGACCCCGTACCGGGCAGAACACCTGGCATATGCGGTGAAATACCAGGAAAGCGGCCACCTGGTAATGGCCGGAGCGCTGACCGACCCGGCTGATGGCGCTGTCCTGATCTTTAAAAGTGACAGTCCTGAAACTGCCGGGGAGTTTGCCATCCACGACCCCTACGTTAAAAACGGGCTCATTACGGAATGGGAGGTCCGGGAGTGGAACGTGGTGATCGGTAACACGTAGAAAGTTTTTCAGGATTTCTTCCCTGTTCCAAAAAACCTGGCAAAATACAGGAGCTGGTAATCTATGGCATTGTTCCAGTAAGCACCGTTATGTACACCGGGGCGTTCCAGGTAATCATGCGGGATATTGAGATAAAGCAGCTTTTCGTGCAGGGCTTTGTTAACCTGGTAGAAGAAATCGCCGGTACCGCAATCGATCATGATCTGCAATTTTCCCGCGTGTATTTTATGCAGCTGGTTAATGACGGTATGTTCCTCCCAGAGCGACGGATTCTCTGCATATTCACCCAGCTGTTTTTTCATTTCCCAGTTTTCGGGAAACGGACGGATGTCTACACCGCCACTCATGGACCCGCAGGCGCCGAAAGTGTCCTGGTGGCGGATACCCAGCCATAAGCCTCCGTGTCCGCCCATACTCAGGCCGGTCACTGCCCGACCCGCAGGCTCCGGGCGCGTAGAGTAGTTTTTGTCTATATAGCTGACCAGCTCCCTGCTGACATAGGTTTCAAAACGTACTGAAGGTTGCCTGGGGCTGTCCCAGTACCAGCTGTTCTGTCCGTCGGGACATACCACGATCATACCCGAAAGGGTGGCTGCCTCAGGTAGCTCTGGTTTGATTTTGATCCAGCTGGAGTAATTCCCGTTATAACCATGGAGAAGATAGAGCACGGGGTAGGTTTTACCGGGCACCGTACCGTAATCTGCGGGAAGTATCACCACATTCCTGATGTTTTTATTCATGGAAGAGCTGTAAACCGAGAGGGTATCAACCTTTTGGGCATAAATAACCTGGGCAGTCAGCAGGAGTAGAAAGAGGAAGTTTTTTTTCATAAGTATAAATTTTAGCTTTCAGTCTTGAGCTATCGGCTTTCAGCCACAACAGCGGACCGCTTATTCAGCAGCCGGGGCGCTTCTGATTAGCTGACGGCTCATGGAAATTTCATCGGTTAATTTATGATTGATCATGTACGATTGACGAATTTATTCATTCACGGGATAACCAGGCGGACTACCTCATTGCTGAAGCGTAAAAAATAATGTCCGGCCGGAAGGCCTCTGATGCTGAACCGGCCGTTATGCAGCTCTTCCGCGGTCAGTGTTCTGAGGATTTCGCCTTTCAGGTTAAGCAGTTCTGTTTTTACACCCTCAGGAATACCGCTGAAACTGACCTGATCATGTCCCGGATTGGGGTACAGAATAGCTTTTCCGGGTTCTTCTGCAAAAAGAACCACTTCTTTGGCCGTAACAATTTCAGCTATGCGGATGGTATGGAAGGTGATGCTGCCGGAGAGGCCCAAATCAAAAACCATGCGCGCGGCGGGGTCGTCTTCATCCTTCATCAGGAAAAGGTATTCAAAAGATTGCCTTTCCGTTTGCGGAGTGAAGGAGGAGAATCCCGAATAGCTGCTCCATGGTGACCGGGTCATACCGGTATAGGCAGATATCGGGTGGGGTACCGCTGATTCCATCTCGAAGGTGACCAGGTATTGCTTCCCTTTCTTTAAAGGAATGCTTCCCCGGGACAGCTGTACATGCCAGGCATCCGCGGAAGTTTTCTTTACGTTGATTTTTAAGGTATTGTTGGTACGTTCCATGGTGGCCTGTGCCGGCTCGGACACCTGCAGGTTCCAGCCGTGGTTCCCCTGTGAAAAGTCTGACCGGTAAACACTGACCGTTTCTGTTTTTACCGGCTGGGGCATAGGATTGTGCAGCAGGGCATTGACCAGCTCTTCGTTAACCTGGTTGGTTTTAGGGTCAAAGAAGCCGAATCCCGCGCTGAATTCCCAGTAAGCCCAGCTAAATCCCTGCTCTTCGAACCAACGGGCCAGGAAATTGGTCCATAATGCCCTGCTTTTCAGGTCGGCCTTACTATAAGCTCCGAATTCGCCGATATGGATGGGTACGTTATTTGCTTTTGCAAAATTCTGTGCGTACTGAAATTGTTGCTTTACCAGCTCCTGTTCCCTGTCGGTATTTTCCCACCGGGTACCCAGCCAGGGGGCAGACCCCTGGACCCATTCCGCCCCCTGGTGGGTAAAGGCGAAAGGTTCATAGTAATGAACAGTAAGAATGAGGTGATTGTCACGCGGGATTTCCAGCCGGGAAAGTCCGCCCAGCCCCCCGTATTCTGCTATGCCTGCCAGTACCGGGCGTGTTGGATTCTTTTCCCTGATGATCTCCAGCGCCTCCTTAAAGAAGAGGTTCCATTTTTCCGGCGTGAGGTTGCCGTGGGGTTCATTAAGCACTTCAAACAGCAGGTTGGAATCATAGCCCTTAAAGTAATCCGATAGCTGCGACCACTGGCTCAGGAACCGGCTTTTTGATTCTTCCGGTTTTTCAAAGAGCTGATCATGATGATGCATATTGATGATGACCATCAGTCCGGCACTGCGGGCATTATCTACCACTTGCTTTATTCTCTGAAGGAAGCCGGAAGCCAGGGTAAACGGAGGAGTTTGCTGTGCCCTGGAGGGGATATCCCAGGTGACGGGAATCCGGACATGGTCAAAACCAAGCGCTGCAATTCTCTGAAAGTAATCGTCACGGAAGGGATTGCCCCAGGCATCTTCCGAGGGGGCTTCAAACATATTGCCCATGTTTACGCCCCGCCCCAGCTCTTGATTGATTTCATGGGCCGTTTGAGCGGATACCGTTTGGACAAATAAAAAGATGAACCAGCAAATTATACGCATGGGCATAGCTATTGGATCACCAAATTTAAAACAAAGTCATGACTTTTGAATGCTTTCCGGCTCAATACACCTCTTTGAATAGGCCGAAAGTCAGGTGGTGCTTACTTCTTAATCCCGTTTACACCCCCTGCAGTTTAAATTCAGAGGTGGTATGGAACTCGATGTCCGGATTGTTCTCTCTGTTCATCCGGAGAATCCAGTCGGTTTCAGCCAGGAATACCGGGTTTTCATCTTTGTCGTAAGCGATATAGTTGGATTTCAGGCGGATGAATTCTGCCAGCTTGGCGGGGTCTTCAGCTGTAATCCAGCACGCTTTGCTATAAGGGCGGGCTTCAAAGCGACAGGAAGCTCCGTACTCGTTGAGAAGACGGTATTGGATTACTTCAAACTGGAGCTCTCCTACCGTACCGATGACCTTCCGGTTACCGGGCTGCAGGGTAAAGAGCTGGGCCACTCCTTCTTCTGCCAGTTGGGAAATTCCTTTGTCGAGCTGTTTGGTTTTAAGCGGGTCGGTATTGACCACCTCCCGGAAAAGTTCGGGTGAAAAGCTCGGTATGCCGGTAAAATACATAGATTCCCCCTCGGTAAGGGTGTCGCCGATCTTAAAGTTCCCTGTATCGTACAGACCTACCACATCACCGGGATATCCTTCTTCTACCACCTCCTTCGCATCGGCCATAAACATGTAGGGGTTAGAGAAGCGAAGGTCTTTGCCCAGTCGCACATGCTTATAGAATTTTCCCCGTTCAAACGTTCCTGAACAGACCCGGAGAAAAGCGATCCGGTCGCGGTGACGCGGATCAATATTGGCATGAATCTTAAATACAAACCCTGTGAACTTCTTTTCGGTAGGCTCTACCAGCCTCACATTGGTCATACGCGCTATAGGCGCCGGACTGATCTTGCAGAAGGTGTCGAGCAGTTCTTTTATACCGAAGCTGTTCACCGCACTGCCGAAAAATACAGGAGCTACTTTTCCGCTCAGATAATCTTTTGTGTCAAAAGATTCGTAAATAGCGTCAATCATCTCCACGTCTTCACGCAGCTGAGCGGCATCTTTATCTCCTACGCTTTGTTCCAGTTCGGGAGAGTCAAAGGCAATGGCTTTTACATCATCTTCCAGCCGGGTTTTATTTACCTTAAAGTAATTCATCTGCTGGTCCAGCAGGTGATAAACCCCTTTCAGGTCGCTTCCGCCGTTAACGGGCCAGGTAATCGGCCGCACTTTGATGCCGAGCTTCTGTTCGAGTTCATCCAGGAGGTCAAACGGGTCTTTCCCTTCGCGGTCCATCTTGTTGACAAACACGATCACGGGGGTATCGCGCATACGGCATACTTCCATCAGCTTCTCGGTCTGCTCTTCCACCCCTTTCACACAATCTATCACCAGGATCACGCTATCTACCGCTGTTAAGGTACGATACGTATCTTCGGCAAAATCTTTGTGGCCGGGGGTGTCCAGGATATTGATCTTACGGCCACCGTACTCGAAAGTCATTACGGATGTAGCCACTGAAATTCCCCGCTGTTTTTCGATCTCCATGAAATCGGAGGTAGCGGTCTTCTTGATCTTATTGGATTTTACAGCTCCGGCAGACTGGATGGCTCCTCCGAAAAGCAAAAGTTTCTCGGTAAGTGTAGTTTTCCCGGCATCGGGGTGGGCAATGATGGCAAAAGTGCGTCTTTGCTCCAGCTCTGAAATGAATGTCACCTATAGAAAATATATGAGTTCGAAACTGCAAATTTACGAAAAACTTTGGTTCAGGCGCAGGAAGAGGATTCAAAACAAATGTTGTTGTTTCCGGGATTAGATCCGGAGGTAATATTCGATTTAAGCTGATTTTAATATATCTTAAAACCAGCTGGTCTACAGGGCCGGAAAAAGAAAGAAGAAGGTGGTTATCATGCTGATTATTAATATAATATGACCTGTTGGTGCTGCTTAATATGATCCACCTGAAAACCCGTAAAACTACCTGTTTTTAAGCTGAATTTAATTTTCTATTAAGCTAACTTTAATGCAATATGCTCAATTTCAGCCAATTGTATGCCGTTTTCTAAGCGGAAACTAATTGTTCATTTAAACTTTTGAAAATCATGAAAAGAGTATCAGTTTTAATGGCGTTGTTGATGATGGGAGCGGCATCTTTCGCAGAGGTAAGCCCCAAATCAGAAAAAGTATCATCTGTGATGGTGGTGGTTAATGATGATTATGTGGGTGAATACCAGTTTGCAGAGGATTCTCCCATTAAAAATCTGAAAATCGAAAAAAATGGTGAGGCTTTGATCGGAAAAACAGAAACTGGGCAATCAGAGCTGGTTGCAACAGATAAAAAGGACACATTCTCTCTGAAGGAATATGGTGGTACTCTTGAATTTAAGAGAGATGAGTCCGGAGCGGTAAAGGGAGTAACCTTAACGGTAGAGAATAATTCATTCGAAGGAACGAAGAAGTAATCGACTCCCTTGATTAAGCCTTCCCTGCATCAAAGCGGGGAAGGCTTTTTTAGTTCCGGTCCGGCCTGTGAGTAATTTTGAAATGGTGTTAATAATATTTTCTCTCCGCTCTTATTCATCCTGATAAAAGCAAACCACTTCTTTCCCAAATTTTTCAGCAATGCCCCGGGTAATATACTTCTTTGCTGTCGATAATTATAAAACGGTCATGATTTAGTGCAAAACCCTGGCCTGAAAATCACCCTATTGCTTGTTCGCCTTTTTGATATCTGCTGCAGGCTGCCCATGGTTCTGGTGAGTAACAGTGCCCTAACGGCTTCCTGTTATTTTAGACAGGCGGGAGGGTGTGGTTTCAACTGCAACGAGTACCCCTGCCGGGATAGGATCAGTTCTTTAGTTCATACCGGGATTCACGCTTCAGACATCAAACAATTCTGATGAATATATCGTTTGATCCCCTCTACATCCTCCGCATAGAACCACTCGAATGTATCCTGGTTTTTGAACCAGGTCATCTGTCGTTTGGCGTAGCGGCGGGTATTTCTTTTTAACAGCTCTGTCATGGTGAGGTAGTCGTATTCTCCCCGCAAATAGCCGAATACTTCTTTGTAGCCCACGGTTTGTAGCGCATTTTTATTTTCGAAGGGCAGTAGCGATCTTACTTCTTCTACCAGGCCGTGCTCCAGCATGAGCTCTACCCGGCGATTGATGCGTTCATAAAGTTCTTCACGTGGTCTTTCCAGCCCGATTTTGATCAGCTTATACGCATGTTTTTTGGGCTCTTTTATCCGGAATTCTGAAAAGGGTTTTCCGGTGCTCAGACAGACTTCCAGTGCCCTCACTACCCGCTGGGGATTCTGTATATCCATGCTCAGACAGGAGGCAGGGTCTAAGGCTGCAAGCTCTTTCTGCAATGCTTCAAGGCCTTCGGTTTCCAGGCGGCGCATGAGCTTTTTCCGTAATTCTTCAGGCGCCGAAGGCATTTCGTCAAGGCCATGGGTGACGGCGCGTACAAACAGCCCGGTACCGCCGGAAAGAATGGCTATGTCTTTTTTGTTAAAGTATCCTTTCAGCAGGCGGCCCACATCCCGTTCAAAGTCGCCGGCGCTGTAAAGATTGCGTACAGAGTGGGAGCTGATAAAATGATGGGGTACTCCCTGCATTTCCCGGGCAGTGGGTTTGGCTGTGCCTATCTGCATCTCTTTATAGAGCTGACGGGAATCGGAAGAGATAACTTCAGCATCAAAGTATTGGGCCAGACGAACACACAAATCCGTTTTTCCTATGGCCGTCGGCCCCACTATAACCACCAGATTACCTTTCAATTCTTCCGCTTTTTCCAACAAAATTATATAAGTTTGTGCTAATTATATACGTAAATCCTATGATGGACTTCGGAATTTTTGTGATTGCGCTGGGAGTGGGAACAATAGCAGCCTGGCAGGTTTTCAACTGGATGTACGGAAAAAAACTGAAAAGCAATAAGCAGGAAAGTATCCGGGTGGAGGCGAATGTGCTCCTGGAAAAGATAGAACAGGTGTTTAAGGTAGTGCTGGCAGAAGGATATTTTACTGAGATTTATGACCATAATTCCAAAAAAGATTTCTGGGGGCTTTTTAAAACCACGAATAAGGCGCTCATCATTGTCAAAGCCAAGGTGTCTGTAGGTTATGATTTTGCAAAGATGAGGTTCAGCCGCTCTCCGGGAAGCCGCAGACTGGTGATTGAAGAGTTTGCCCCGGCGGAAGTGCTTTCCATTGATACGGATTATAAGTTTTACGACATTAACCAGGGGTTTGTGAACCAGATGAAACAGGAGGATTACACTACCATCCTGTCAGAAGCGAAAGGGATGATCAAGATAAAAGCGGAGGAGAGTGAACTGCCTTCAATAGCGGCTAACCAGCTTCAGCTGATGATGAAACAAATGGCTTCCAGTATGAACTGGGAGCTGGAATTGCTACCGGGCAGGGCAAAAATAGAGATCCCTGCTGCAGACCACGAAAATGAATAATATTTATGAGATCTGCCATTGATTTATGGATGACCCGTCTGACCTATTTTTATATTGTGCTGCCGTTTATCCTTTTTGCCTCTTTATGGCTGAACTGGATAGCCGCCCTGGTTTTTGCCGGTTCGGTGATCTTCAGCCTGGCGCTGGCCTGGCGGCTGATTGAGCCCAGGCAGTTTGTGCGGCTGAACCGGAAAGTGGCTTTCTGGAGCGTGATCATTGTGGCGGTGATTGTCTTTTTTTCGGGGATCGGTTCCTATACTTACCAGAATGAGGATTTCCCTTACCGGAATGCTCTCTTTAATGATCTCGTTAATTATGCCTGGCCGGTAATGTATAAGGTGCAGGGTTTTGAGGGGCACTTCCTGAACGGAAAACAGACCATCATGACGTATTACCTGGGCTATTATCTCCCGGCTGCGCTGGTGGGAAAGCTTTTTGGTATAACAGCAGGAAAATTCTTTCTGTATTTCTGGACAGTGCTGGGCACTCTTATTGTTTTGTACCAGACCGGGAAATACCTCAACCGCTTTTCTTTCGGGGTGCTGATGATGTTTTTTGCCTGGGGAACGTTGTTTTTTGTAGGTGCGCTTATTAAATATCCCCTGGAGAAGTTCGGGACGGAGGGGAACTACCTCTGGGCCGGCATGCGACTGTATGCTAACAGTAATCTGGGGTCCATTTACTGGATCTTCAACCAGTCACTGACGGCCTGGCCTGTGATTTTGCTGATCCTGAACAGGATTCCTCCGAAAAATATGCTTTTTGTATACAGCTTTTCGCTGTTTCTGAGTCCGTTTTGCTTCGTAGGCTTTTTCCCTTTTATTCTTTATCTCATTTTCCGGGAGTACGGGAAATTTCGCGATGCGGGTGAATTTATCCGCTCGTATATCAGCTTTCAGAATATTGCGGGAGCCGGCGCGGTGGTTTTGCTGACGTATATTTATCTTCAAAGCAACCAGGCAGGACAGAAATTTCACTACATTCCGTTTTCAGGCCTGAAGGTTTTTGTAGCCTTTATGATGCTTTCCTGGGGAATTGTGGCCCTGATCCTGCTTCCGAAATACCGGAATGAGCCTTTGTACTGGATATCTTTACTGGTGCTGGTTCCTTTGCCTTTCTTTCAGCAGGGGAACGGGATGGACTTTCCCGGCCGGGTGTCAATGCCTGCCTTTTTTATCCTGATGCTGCTGGCCATACGCCTGGTAACAGAAGAGAAACGGGGAGTGACGCGTTGGGCGATGGTAGTGTATTTTGCAGTGGCCGGACTGGCACACTTTACATTTGAAACGGGGATGTCCATGTTTAAAACAGGCTATGCCAACCTGAGCTACCGTACAGACCTGGATGAGGTGCTGCTGGAATCTGAGAATGAAAAATTCAGGGAGGTCGGAGAAGATCTCAGGCGTATTAAGCACAAAGATGTTTTAACGCGGGATCCTTTCAAAACGGTTACTCACCCTGATAACCCTGTAATCTGGAATTATATGGCTGATACGGAAGGGTCATTGTTTTATCAATATCTGGCGAAGAGGAGAGAAGTTTCGAGTTCCGAGTAGGGAGTTCGGGTAACTTTCAGAACGCACTACTCAGAACTCATTACTCGGAACTTTTAATACCTCAGCCCCCAGGGCATCTGCCGGGCGGCCTCCATATCTTTTACGTATTTGACCACGGCAGCCTGGTAATCGGCTTTGTTGTACCGTTTTCCTTTTACTTTTTTGGGCAAAGCAGGCAGGGCCACGTTCGGATCTGCCTTAACGGAAGTAGCGGTGATAATGGTTACCCCGTCATTGATGTTCACTTCGAGGATAGCGCCGGGCAGGCCCATGAATTCTTCAGGACCTATACTCAGCGGGATATCTGTGGTAAACCAGGCATCAATGGAATAGTTTCTCAGCGAATCATAGGTGGTGGCAAGCATGCAGAGATGGCCGGCCACTTCTTTGATCTCGCTTCTGATCTTCCACGGAAATGTATAGAGTGAATCTTCCACGATATATACTTTGCCGCTGATCATCTGTGTTTCAAGGACTTTATTTTGGGTGAAATCGCGTCTTACCCAGTATTCGGTCTTTTGCCAGGAGTTCCCGCGTTCATCAGAAGCCACCCCATACCAGGAGCCTTCATTGTTAAAGGTCAGCTGCGTATAGGTTTTATAGGCTTCGTCGTTTTTCCAGGTCTGGAGAGCCCGTTGCTTCTGCTCATTGTTCATGAACTTGTTTTTCTCAATGCTCTTGAGCCAGTCCTGCGCATATTCATAACGAATAGTTCCGGCTGTTTTTTGTGCCTGGAGGGCGGTAGTGATCAATAATAATACGAGTATTTTTTTCATTTGTATAAGTTTTTAGCTGTTAGAAGTCAGCTGTTAACAGCTGACTTCTAACAGGAAATCCATCTATTCCCATCTGTTTCTTTTAAGCTCTGTTTTCATTCCTCTCATATTGAAAGAGTAGCTCAGCATGATGTATCTCGACAGGGTAACGGTGTTGGTATAGGAAACTTCGTTACTGGAGGCCGACTGATTCACACCCAGGTTCCGGTTAAAGAGGTCGTTTCCGCTAAGCCGGATCTCATGCTGGTTTTTCTTCCCGAATATCTTGTACACATTCAGCCCCAGGATAGGCAGATGTTGGTTAAAGTTGATCCGATCATTGACCTGGTGAGAATAGTTGAAGCGCGAAGTGATGAAAAACTTGTTCGGCAACTGGATATTCAGGTCAGAATTAATGCTCTGCCGCTGATAGGTTTGGTTTTGCTGGGTAAAGATAGAATATTTCGTGTAGTTGTTCCAGATATTCCCTGAAATGAACCAGGATAACCAGGAAACCGGTGTAATATTCAATGAAAGGTTCGCCCCGATGTATTTGGAATTATTGTTATTCAGGATTTCATTGATATAAAGCGGGGTATTGGAGATACCACCGTTAACTCCCACATCAGCCATTATTTTATTCTTTTTTATCGGGAAGCCGATGCCGATATTCCCGCTGACAGATTCGCCTCCGTCCCGGATGTTTTCCGGAGATGAGAAAGTGATCAGGTCTTCGCTGATCAGGCGGTTATACACGATCCGGTCTCTGAATGAACGGTAGAATACGCTGGTCCAGATACTGAAGAAGGTGGCCGGGTCATATACATTGTAAAAGGCGTTTACAGTACTGGTTCGCGAGGGCTTCAGATCAGGATTACCGCTGGTCAGGAACATCGGGTTGGAGTTGTCGGTGAACGGTTGCAACTGGTTAATGGTAGGTGCTGACTCTTTAATATCTGCTGAAACGTGTATCCGCGAAGTATTGGAGAAACTGTAGCGGAAGGTGGCAATAGGCAGGAGGGCAGGATAATTGCTGGAAATAGATGATCTTTCGAGCCCGCCCTGGTTGTTGAGCACCTGTCCGTTCAGGCTGATGCCCTGTGCGGCCAGTCCCAGCATGGCAAAAGTCCCTTTATGGGCATAGCGCATGGAAGAACCCACCCGTTTGTAGTTGATCGTATTGTCATAGAATACGCTCAGCGCATCGTTCCGGTTGGCATTGTTTTCTACCGGCGGACTGAACACGTCGCGGTCGATACTTTGCAGTGTCCGGCTGATATTGGCAAAGATATCCCAGGTAAATTTTTTGCCGATAGGTTCCACGTACATGGCGCTTGATTTCAGAACAGAGGCCTTGCTGAGACCCACAGCCAGCTGGTTGATGTTAACAGCGGCGGAGTCGGTGATCGGGAAGCTTTCCCCACCCACAATGAGTTCTTCGATATCTGACCGCTGAAGGGCATCCGTATTGTTATTGTTGAACGTATAGGTGCCTGACAGCAGGAAAGAACGCCCTTTCTTCTTAAACTTGTTCCGGAAGAGAACGGAGCTTTCCATGTTAGCGGTGAATCCGTCACCGGTAGAGTAAGGATTCTGATTCCGGAAATGCTCATTACCAAGGTTGAAATATTGCTGTCTTACATCTGAGAACTGATCCCGGTCAGCTAATCTTCCGTTGACATAGCCAATAAGGGTACGGAGAGAATCGAGCTCCCGCTCATACCTCAGACTCCCGCGGTGATTCCCGATGGTATTTTCGTATTTTTCCTGGCTGCGGATATTGTATTGGGTGCCCGGAAGGAATATGTTTCTGAACTGCTCCTGCTCCAGTTGCTGAGACGTCTTATTGTAGAAATAATTGGAACTGATCTTATTCTTCTTCGTGTCGAAGTTATAGTTTAAGCCGCCGGCAATATTCTGGCTTCTTCCCCGGTCAGGCCCCCAGGAAGTAGGAACCGTCAGGCTTTCCCCGCTGTTATCATCGCCGTAAATAACCATATATCCTCCTGAATCGAAACCAAAGTCCACGTTATCGCCCCAGTTGTACGACTGGCTCCCCCGGAAATCCTGGTAATCGTCATTGGAAAGACCTGACTGGTTGATGTTATTTCCGAAGCCGATCACCGAAAGCTGGTTTTTGTCGTCAAAGCGGTTGTAGTTTCCTTTGGCGAGTACCCGCTCTTCCGTGCCGGCGCCTGCGGTGAACTTGCCGAAAGCTCCCTTTTTAAAGTCATCTTTTAATTCAAGATTAAGCGTTTTTTCAGTGGTACCGTCACTTACTCCTGTTACTTTCGACTGTTCGGAAGCGTCGTTGAATACCTGTACCTTGCTGATGGCTTCGGAGGGAAGGTTCTTGGTAGCTGCTTTCGGGTCGCTTCCGAAGAAGCGTTTTCCGCCTACCAGCACCTTGGTGATGTTTTCTCCCTGGGCCTTGATGTTCCCGTCACCATCTACCTGGAAGCCGGGCAGCCGTCGCAGCAGGTCTTCTACGGTAGATCCCGGAGGCACCTTGAATTTACTGGCATCGTATTCTACAGTGTCTCCTTTAAAAGACATGGGTGCTTTGGCCGTACGTATAACCACTTCATACAATTCCTGGTCAATAGGTTTCATCCGCACGGCCCCGAGGTCACGGGAAAGTACCGACGGGTCATATTTTACCAGTTGCTTGTGCGGCAGGTAACCTACAAAAGTGGCCTGCAAAACCACATCGGCTTTTTTTACGCCCTTGAATTCAAATTTACCCTGGCCGTCTGTTCTGCCAAAGGTAAGCATTGTGGAGTCTGAAGGATTCAGGAGGAACAGGGTGGCAAACTCAAGCGGTGCACCGGTGGTGTCTGTCAGCGAACCTCTGATACTGTAATTCTGTGATAGGGCCTGAAATGAGATAAAAAGTAATAGCAAAATTTTTTTCATATATACATTAATAGTTTAGTACGGTTTTGAATCATTAACTATGATCTTAGGTAGATATTGTATATTCCCTGAACAAAATTATTTTTCATGCCGGAACCCGGTTCCGAAATGTGATGAACGGCCCTTTTTTTGGTATTAATTTAAAGTCGGTACAGGTTTCCGATGGTTGCAATTTTTCAATAAAACTTCGGAGAAGGGAAAAAGTTACAGGAACAGGTGTTTTTTTACAGCGGGTCAGTCCAGCTTCAGGAAGGATTTGAAATTGAGTACGGGATACAGAAAAGCGACCAGTAAACCGATATTGAGGTAAACCGATACCATGCTGACCAGCTTTTCTATCTTAAGTGAATTTTCTACTTCAGGAGTAAGGATATAAAAATAGAACACGGGCAGCATCAGTACCAGGAAGGTAAGCAGTATGCGGTAAGCTGTCTTGCTTTTCAGGGAAAGGGTTATCCCTGCTGCGGATAACAGCGGAATAAGTACCTGGGCGGTGAAAAGGGTATTGCGGATGCCTGACTGGGATTGGGGTATTTTGAGGATACCGGTGACCAGTTCAACCACCGCATAACCTGCCAGCAAAAAGCAGACCAGCAGCACGAGGCGTTCTTTGGTATAACCTGCCTCAAAGAAGGTCCGGATGTGGCGGGGAGGCAGGATCAGGAGGATGGCCATGGCCGCTACGTCAGCAAAAGGAAGAAAGAAAAAAGGATAAAGCCAGTTGGAATGTCCGCATTTATCATAAAAATACATGGTCATGTATTTCCGGAAATAGAGGGTACAGATCACCAGGTAACCCAGGAAACCCACTGTATTCAGGAACAGTCCGGCCTTATTGGTAAACAGGGGGAGAGTGGTACTGCCCAGAAGAGCAATGATCAATGAGCCCACAAACCAGTAGATCAGGGTTTTGAAAACGATAAATACCAGCAGGAGGCTTCCTTTGCGGAGGGGCATCTGTACATTAAGCCGCCATGACCGTAAAGCAAAGAACTGGTGGCTGATTTCAAAAAACAGGATGGCAAAACCGGCCCAGAAGAGGGCTTTGACCAGGGCCAGCCCGGTGTCAAGGTAGATGGGGCCGTCCAGCTCTACCAGCCAGAAATCTTTATTGAAAAAAGTTTTAAGCAGCGAAAGGTTCCCTGAAAAGCCGTTGGCTATTTCCATGTTTACCAGGGGAATAAAAGCCATCATCACCGGTAAAAAGATCTGTGCGGGTGAACGCTTGAGAAACAGGAAGATCAGGAAAGGTACAAAATACAGCAGCGATTTTATAACCAGATTGTCATAATCAAGTGATATAAGAGGGCGCTGTATAAAGTCGGGAATAGTAGTGAAAACCACTGTAATCACGAACATCAGAACGATCTTCCAGCCGGAATCCAGTGATTTTCTGAAATACACCCAGAACAGCAGCCAGTCGAAGGTTTCAAAAGATGCCAGGAACAGCCCGTTCAGGGCAGGTTCCCATGTGGCTACGTCCCAGAACTGATAAAGATAATCCTGAAACAGGTTTTTCAGGATTATTAAAAAAACAATAAGGATAAATTCTACCAGTTCTCCAAACCTTTTACTGAAGGCCATTGAAATCGATATATTTTGACGCAAACCTACAAAAAAAGCCGGAGTTATCCCATTACCGCTAAAACGGGCGTTATATTTCTCCTGACAAAAGTCATTTTTTTTCAGAGGTCTTTTTCCTAAATTACCTCCTTAATCAATATTTCCATCATGAAGAAGTTAGCATTTTTATTGTGGCTCACAGTTCCGGCCTTTGCACAGAACACGGCAAAAGATCAGTTTATCAGCGACCTGATGAGTAAAATGACCCTTGAAGAAAAAATAGGCCAGCTTAACCTGGTAACGGGAGGAGAAGCAACTACCGGTACCGCTGTAAGCACGGATGTCGAAAAAAAGATCCGGTCAGGGCAGATAGGCGGAATTTTCAGCCTGTCAGGGCCTGGAAAAGTCCGTAAGGCACAGGAGCTGGCCATGCAAAGCCGTCTTAAAATCCCTCTTCTGTTTGGTATGGATGTGATTCACGGTTACCGTACGGTTTTTCCTATTCCGCTCGGGCTGGCGGCTTCATGGGATATGGACCTGGTGGAGAGGTCGGCTAAAACTGCGGCAGCAGAAGCTACTGCCGATGGAATTGCCTGGACGTTTTCGCCGATGGTCGACATCTGCCGTGATCCGCGTTGGGGGAGGATTGCGGAAACCTCAGGGGAAGATCCCTATCTGGGCTCTCTTATCGGTGCAGCGATGGTCCGCGGGTACCAGGGCGACGGCCGTTTCCGGGGAAATACGAATATGATGGCCTGTGTGAAGCATTTCGCGTTGTACGGTGCTTCTGAGGCGGGCCGGGATTACAATACCACAGACATGAGCCGTATCCGGATGTATAATGAGTACCTTCCTCCCTATAAGGCAGCGATTGACGCCGGAGCCGGTTCGGTGATGGCTTCGTTCAATGAAATTGACGGGATTCCGGCCACAGCCAACCGCTGGCTTCTGACCGACCTTCTCCGGAAAGACTGGGGCTTTAACGGCTTTGTTGTGTCTGATTACACAGGGGTGAATGAGATGATCGATCACGGGATCGGGAATTTGCCGGAAGTTTCGGCCCGCGCTCTCACGGCAGGAACGGATATGGACATGGTAGGCGAGGGCTATCTTAGCACCCTGGGAAAATCAGTACAGGAGGGCAAGGTGTCTGCGGCAGGGATTGATGCTGCCTGCCGGCGAATTCTTTCGGCCAAGTATGACCTGGGACTGTTCAAAGACCCGTTTAAGTTCTGCAGCGAAGAGCGGGCGGCAAAAGAGATTTATACTGCTCAGACCCGGGCATTTGCGCGGGAAGCCGCTACAAAATCATTTGTTCTTCTCAAAAACCGGAACAGGGTTCTGCCGCTCAGGCCGGCTCAGAAAGTAGCCCTGATAGGCCCTTTGGTGAACAACAGGGAAAATATGGGCGGGACCTGGGCGGTATCTGAAGACCGCAATAACAGCATTACCCTGCTGGAAGGCCTGAAAAAAGCTGCGGGACAGGGACAGATCTTAACGGCCCGGGGCGCCAATATCTATTCTGATCCCAAGCTGGACGCCAACGCTGCCATGTTCGGGAAAACCACAGGCAGAGATAGCCGGTCAGACCGGGAGATGCTGGAGGAGGCCGTGGCCGTGGCGAAGAAAGCAGACGTGATTGTGGCGGCTTTGGGGGAATCGGCCGAAATGAGCGGGGAGGCGTCCAGCCGCACCCGGATCAATATACCGGAGAACCAGGCTGAACTGCTGAAGGCGCTGGTGGCCACCGGAAAGCCCGTGGTGCTGGTGCTCTTTACGGGAAGGCCCCTGACTTTAACCTGGGAGGAGGAGCACGTGGATGCCATCCTTAACATCTGGTTTGCAGGAAGCGAGGCCGGAAACGCGGTAGCTGATGTGCTTTACGGAAAGGTCAATCCTTCGGGTAAGCTGCCGGTGACATTCCCGAGAAATGAAGGCCAGATACCTATTTACTACGCTGTGAAAAATACAGGAAGGCCCCATAGCGGGAAGCCGGGCTTCGAAAAATTCAGGTCGAATTACCTGGATGCCCCCAATACCCCGCTTTATCCTTTCGGGTATGGGCTTAGCTACACCGATTTCAGGTATTCAGCGCCGGAGATCGACAAAACGGAAATAACGCAGGAAGGGTCAGCTACCGTAACCGTAAGTATTTCCAATACCGGGAATTTCGACGGGGAGGAAATTGTGCAGCTGTATATCCGGGATGTGGCAGGAAGCGTGACCCGGCCGGTAAAAGAATTAAAAGATTTTAAAAAGGTATTTATCCGGAAAGGGGAAACAGTGAAAGTAAGCTTTACGGTAGATGTTTCCGACCTCTCTTATTACTATTCCGACCTGAAACTGCAGGCTGAGAAAGGAGAGTATGAGGTCATGACAGGCCCGAACTCGGCGGACACGCAAAAGGTGAAGCTGGTGTTGCGGTAAAGGAAGCGCCGGGCTTTTCTGTTAAATGCAGGAAAGCCCGGCGATGCAGTTTCTTAGCCAATCTTCCCCCATTATAATGCCCGTTTGTGCGCGATTCGCTTCCCGGCGGCGTCCGGTTTTCGGCAACTTTTGGTTTGGGCTATGCCCGCTTGTCGGCTACGTCTTCGTGCAAAATGACCCACGGCACGCTCTATTATCAGGCGCAGTCAGGAGGTTTAAAGGATATACCGGCTCAGGTCTTTGTTCTTCACCAGGCTGCCCAGCTTTTCTTTCACCAGCCCGGGGGTTATTTCCAGTGAAGTTCCGGCAGCGATCCGCTCGGGAACATCAAACAGGATATCGTTCAGGAGCAAAGACATCACGGTCTGCAATCTTCTGGCCCCGATATTTTCCATCTCAGTATTGGCCTGAAAAGCAATGGCTGCCATTTCTTTCAGGGCCTCCTCATGGAAGGTCAGCGTCACATCTTCGGCCTCCAGCATGGCCTGGTACTGTTTGGTCAGCGCATTTTTCGGGGTCCGGAGAATCTGCAGGAAATTGGCTTCGGTAAGCGACTCCAGTTCTACCCGGATCGGGAAACGCCCCTGAAGCTCAGGAATAAGGTCTGAGGGCTTGGAAACATGAAAGGCCCCGGCCGCTATAAAAAGAATGTGATCGGTCTTGATGGAGCCATGCTTGGTATTGACCGTACTGCCCTCCACAATGGGCAGAAGGTCACGTTGAACCCCTTCCCGGCTGACATCCGGCCCTGATTTGCCCCCGGAGGAGGCTACCTTGTCTATTTCATCAATAAAAATGATGCCCAGGTTTTCAGCCTTCCAGATGGCCTCTTCCTTCACCTCATCCATATCGATCAGCTTGGCCGATTCTTCTTCCAGCAGGATTTTACGGGCCTCTTCAATAGTGACCTTGCGTTTCTTCTTGTTTTTAGGCATCAGGCCACCGATCATTTCCTGGATGTTCATCATCGAAACCTCATCAATGGGGCCGCCCATCACCCCGATAGGCGCGGCGGAGGCCTGCGCTACATCGATCTCTATTTTCCGGTGATCGAGGTCTCCTTTGCGAAGCTTTTCCCGGAAGGCCTCGCGGGTTTCCTGGTTAACTTCGTATTCGGATTTTCCGTCCTGTACGAGATCGGTATTCTTCTGGGTCACTGCCGGGATCAGGATATTCAGTATCTTATCTTCCACAGCTTCCTGGGCCTTGATCTTTACCTCCTCTTTTTTGGCCGATTTAACCATGTTGATGCTTTGTTCCACCAGGTCGCGTACCATACTCTCCACATCCCTGCCCACATAGCCCACCTCGGTAAACTTGGAAGCTTCCACTTTGGTGAAAGGGGCTTCCGCTATTTTGGCCAGCCTCCGGGCTATTTCAGTTTTACCCACTCCCGTAGAACCGATCATCAGGATATTATTCGGGATGATCTCCTGCTGTATTTCAGGTGAAGCATTCATTCTCCGCCACCGGTTCCGGAGGGCGATGGCTACATTCTTCTTGGCCTCCGTTTGTCCGATAATATATTTGTCCAGCTCAGCCACGATCTGGCCGGGTGTAAGATTTTCTATTTTCTTTGTCATGTCACTTATTAATCCCTGCAAAAATAGTCCGAATATCAATACCACGCTAATGGCAACGTATATAGAACACAGATAACGCAGATTATCACAATTAATTGAAATTTTTATCCGGATGAACTGAATTATACGCATGAATCTGCCTGATCTGTGCTACCGCTGTTCTATTAAGTGACATATTTCTTTTATTTCCTTTAAAAAATTGTGAAATTTGCGGCGTTTAATATCCTCAGTACTCATGCCTATCCTAGCGCCGTCTGTTTTGGCGGCAGATTTTGCCCATCTTCAACGTGACATTGAACTCATCAATGAGTCAGATGCCGACTGGTTTCATGTCGATATTATGGATGGGGTGTTTGTGCCTAATATCAGCTTCGGAGTGCCGGTCACGGAGGCTATTGCAAAGCACGCGAAAAAGCCGCTGGATGTGCACCTGATGATTGTAGAGCCGGAGAAATATGTGGAGACCTTTGCGAAAGCAGGTGCCGGCATTATCTCCGTACACTGGGAGGCATGCCCCCATATCCACCGGACGCTCCACCAGATCCGGGAGGCGGGTTGCAAAGCCGGCGTGGTACTGAATCCGGGAACTCCCGTATCGATGCTGGAAGATGTGGTACAGGATGCCGATCTGGTTTTGCTGATGTCGGTTAACCCCGGGTTCGGCGGACAGAAATTCATTGAAAATGCCGTGGAGAAAACAGGCCGCCTGAAAGAGCTTATCCTGAAGAAAAATGCATCCGCCCTGATAGAGATTGACGGAGGGGTTAACCTGGAAACGGGAGCAAGGCTGGTAAAAGCAGGGGCGGATGTGCTGGTAGCCGGCAGTTTTGTTTTCAGTGCGGCAGACCCCCTGCAGGTAATTACAGAATTAAAAGCGTTATAAATAAAAAAAGTTTTCCAATATGGCATCAGATATCTTCGAGAAAGTGGTGAAAAATATGGGACCTATCGGTTCACATGCTCATTATTCGCACCATTATTATTCCTTCCCCAAACTTTCGGGTGAACTGGGACCTTACATGTATTTTAACGGTAAGAAAATGTTGAACTGGTCGCTGAACAATTACCTGGGGCTGGCCAACCACCCTGAGGTACGGGAGGCGGATGCGCAGGCAGCAGCCGAATACGGCCTGGCTTATCCCATGGGCGCGCGAATGATGACCGGGAATACCGATCTGCACGAAGAATTTGAGCAACAGCTGGCACAGTTTGTAGGAAAAGAGGATGCTTTTCTTCTGAACTATGGCTACCAGGGCTTTATGTCAGCCATTGAGGCGCTGGTGGATATCCACGATATCATTGTATACGATGCAGAGTCGCATGCCTGCCTGATTGACGGAATCCGTCTTCACCGCGCCAAAGGCGGGAAAACCTATACCTTCAGACACAATGATATGGAAAGCCTGGAGAAAAACCTGATCCGCGCAGCTAAGGTGGCCGAAGAGAACAATGGCGGTATCCTCGTGATTACCGAAGGGGTTTTCGGTATGTCGGGTGCGGTAGGTGCCCTGGACCGGATCGTTGAGCTGAAGAAGAAATTTAACTTCCGGCTTCTGGTGGATGATGCCCACGGCTTTGGTACCATGGGGAAAACCGGTGCCGGGGTTCCGGAGCATTTCGGGGTGGAAAACGAAGTAGATATTCACTTCTGTACATTTGCGAAATCAATGGCCGCCATCGGGGCGTTCGTAGCGGCTAAAAAAGAAGTGATCATGTACCTGAAGTATAATATGCGTTCCCAGACCTATGCCAAGGCGCTGCCTATGCCCTTTGTGAAAGCAGGTATGAAACGCCTGGAGCTCATCAGGAAGCATCCGGAATATAAGGATAAGCTTTGGGAAATAGTGAATGCACTTCAGAACGGGTTCCGGGAGCGGGGATTTGACATCGGTGTAACCACCTCGCCCGTAACCCCTGTATTCCTCCAGGGAGAATACGATCTGCCCGTAGTGACCAACCTGATCCGCGATCTTCGGGAGAACATGGGCATCTTCTGTTCTATCATTGTTTACCCGGTAGTGCCTAAAGGAGTGATCCTGCTGCGGGTTATTCCTACGGCCGTACATACCCTGGAAGACGTGGAATACACCATGAAGCATTTTGAGATTGTGAAGGAAAAGCTGACTTCAGGCCGGTATAAAAATGTATAGATTGGGGAGAATAGTGTCCTGAACTATACTAAAATCGTAGATTTGATGTAAAAAATCCGGTTTTAAGTATAGATGTTATCAGAATATTAGTATTTTAGCGATGTGAATCAAATAATTGTTAAATTACAAACTCCGCGAAACAATGAACAAGTATTCAGAACTTTTAAGTCTGGTGACTGATCTTAAAGACGATTTTGAAAAGTTTTATGACAAAGGTAACGGTGCTGCCGGTACCCGTGTAAGAAAAGGTTTGCAGGATATTGCGGCTTTTGCGAAAACAACTAGAATCGAAGTTCAGGACATTAAGAACAAGAAGTAAGAGATTATCCAGCCAAAAGAGGCCGGAACCTGTTAAGGTATCCGGCCTCTTTTTTAATAATGGGTTTCGTTCATCAGGGTGCCTATTCCGCGGATGGTCACTTTCCCGGTTTCCTTATTTTTGATCTGGGTGGATATCCGGGCAATGTGCCTTACGGGGTCTACTTCCACTACTTCGAACACCACCACATAGTCGGTATCCACATACATGGGTCTCAGGTATTCCGTTTCCTGTTTCATGTAGATAGAGCCGGGGCCGCCGGGCTCTCCCATTCCTAAAAAGCGTGTAAAGACGCTGCTGCTTAAATGCCCGTGAATAATGGGGGTTTTGAATTTTGTAGTGGCCGCGTAGGCGGCATCCAGGTGGATGGGGTTGTGGTCACCCGTGAGGTTGGCAAATGCCACCACATCATCCTGTGAAAATCTGAACTCGTGTTCGTACCGGGTACCTACCGCAATTTTCTCGCTCATTGGTCTGTTAAATTTATATGGTTAGCTGGTGTGGTCGCTTACAATGACCCACCGGTTATCTATTTTTTTGAAAACAAGCGTGAAATATCCGCCGATGTTTCCTTTCTCAGGTCTGTTCAGGTTCCATTCTCCCAGCACCCAGGCCACCCGGTCGGAATGGAAGTCTACTTCCTGAATATTAAAAGACAGGGTGCCCATGGTGGCCCGGTCGGGGTAGGTCCGGAGGTAACGGGCCTTAGTGGCTTCCCAGCCTTTGGTTACCCCGTTTTTCCCGATAAACTTCAACTCCGGTGACTTCCAGTAATCTTCCATAAAGGCCTCGATGTTTCCGCTGTTCCACAGGCTTTCCTGGCGTTTCAGAATGCTGAGTATTTCCGATTTGTCCTGGGCGGCCAGCGGAAAAGTTAGCGGGAGGGCAATAATTATTAGAAATAGTTTCCTCATTTTTGTATCCGGAAAAATGAATTTCAAATATATTGATTAAAATTGAACAAGCCAACGATAGTATTTATATTAAATCCTGTGGCGGGAGGAGGTGGAAAAAAGGTCAGTAAAAAGCATATTCTGGATACATGGAAGGATCATGAGGTGGTTTTCCTGGAAGAGCTGAACGACCGGGAAAAACAGATAAAGAGCTATCTGGCCAGGGGAGTGCACGATTTTGTGGTGGCAGGGGGAGACGGTACCGTAAACGATGTGGCTTCAGTGCTGATGCAGACCCCGGCTCGTTTGGGAATTATCCCTTCAGGCTCAGGAAACGGCCTGGCGCGTGACCTGGGGCTCCCGTTGCATCCGGCCCGGGCCCTGGAGGTGATCAGGAAAGGAAAAGTGAGGGCTATAGACGTAGGTCTGCTGAATAATAAACCTTTTTTCTGCACGGCAGGGATCGGTTTTGATGCCATATGTGCCCATGATTTTGCCAAAGGGGATCACTCACGCGGGCTGTGGAATTATGTGAAGATCGTCTTCCGGAATTATTTTACATATCAGCCCGTGAGCCTGGAGGTAAAGGGAAGCCGCCGGGAGTTCTTTTCCCTCACTTTTGCAAATGCCGGACAGTTTGGAAATGATGCCTATATTGCCCCGGAAGCCAGCCCTGACGATGGCTACCTGGACTGCGCCATGATCCTGCCGCATCCCCGCTTCCGTTTTGTGTCACTGGGATGGCGGCTGGTCCGGAAAACGCTGGGCTCCTTTCCTTATTTCAGAACGTACCGGTTTAAGGAATGTGTGTTGACCGGTATTTCGGACAGGCGGATTCACATGGACGGCGAGCCGGTGACCCTGGAAACCGGTACAGTGGAAGTAAGAATTTTAGAGAGAGCACTGAATATGATAACCGTATGAAATAGCTGATCTGAGATGGTAATTGTTGTTCCGGAACTCACTGCCCGGAACTCGGAACTAATTGTACACTATGAGTAAGAAAAAAGGCGGAGGGGTGGTTTATTCCACAGACCCTGATTATGTATTTAATTCTTCTGAAGAGGAAACCGAGACCCCGGAAAACAGCCGGCAGGACCTCAAGATCTGGCTTGACCGGAAAGGAGGCGGAAAGGTGGTCAGCCGGGTGGCCGGCTTTACCGGGAAAGATGAAGATCTGCAGGCACTGAAAAAGAAGCTGCAGAATGCCTGCGGCAGCGGAGGCAGTGCAAAAGACAATGAAATCCTTATCCAGGGAGATCACCGGGATAAGCTGCTGGCTTTTCTGCTGAAGGAAGGATATAAGGCGAAAAAGGCGGGCGGGTGAGTTTTGAGCGAACAGGATATAAATGCTAAATTGTTAATGCTAAATGATGGGTTGCATATTTCCCATTTAGCATTAACAATTTAGCATCTTCACTTACTCAATTCCTCCCATCCACTTCCTGATAGGGTTGGAAAATACTGCCAGAATAAGGCCCACGCCCAGGCTGATCAGGCAAACCTGCAGGAAGAGACCAGGCATATCATTAACCGCATCCGGGGTGAAGTTACCGGCGAACAGCCCGGCGATCAGGTTCCCCAGCGAGGCCGCTACAAACCATAATCCCATCATCTGGCTGTAATACTTCCGGGGGGCCAGCTTGGTGTAGGTGCTGAGCCCTACGGGGCTGATGCATAATTCGCCCAGGGTAAAGAGCAGGTAGGTGAGAAGCAGCCAGCCCACACTGGCCTTGCTGCCGTCCAGCACCAGCTTGGAGGCCGAGTACAGCACAAAGAAGGCCAGTGCCAGGTTGAACAGGCCCAGTCCGAATTTCAACGGGGTAGAGGGGTTCATATTTTTCCTGTTCAGGTAAATCCAGAGGGCGGCAAATACAGCCGAGAAAATAAGAATGAACATGGAGTTGGCCGACTGCAGCCAGGAAGCAGGCATTTCCCATCCGAAAATATGCCTGTCGGTATATCTTTCCGCAAAGATGGTAAGCGTGGTGCTTGACTGTTCAAAGCCTGACCAGAAAACCGCAGCTCCCACAAAGAAGATGAAAAGTACGGCTACCCTTTTTCTCTCGGGGGGGGTAAGTGAAGAGTCGAAAAAGCCAATGTAAATAAAATACAGGACGGTCAGCGCAGGAACGGCGTATTTCATGGCATTCGTAAAGTCTACGAGACTTACCACTTCAAAATAAATGATGACAAACAGGGCCAGGAAAACCCCCAGCAGTATATACAGGAAGGTAGGTTTGCCTTTCACCTGCGGTTCGTGCCCTACATGGCTCAGCTCTTTCCCGAAAGAGCGGAACACGATGAGCCCGAAGAACATGGCGAAGGCAGCAGCCCCGAACCCGTAATGCCAGCCTATTTTTTCACCGAGGTAACCTACGATCAGCATCCCCAGAAGCGCACCGCTGTTGATCCCCATATAAAAGATGGAAAAAGCGGAGTCGCGCTTGGCGCCTCCTTCCGGGTACAGGTCACCCACAATAGAGCTGATATTGGCTTTCAGCAGCCCGGTACCCAGGGCCACGCTCACCAGGCCGGCATAGAAGTAAGTATTGGATCCGGGGATGGCCAGCAGGATATGGCCGATCATGATCACGATCCCGCCCCACCAGATGGCTTTTTTCTGCCCGATGATATTATCGGCTATCCAGCCTCCGGGAAGGGTAAGAATGTAAACTGCCGCAGCATACAGGCCGAAGATGGCTCCTGCAAGGTCTTCCGGTAAACCGAGAGCACCGTCTTCAGCACCTTTGATCAGGTAAAGAAACAGAATGGCCTTCATCCCGTAGAAGCTGAACCGTTCGCCCATTTCCGTAAAGAAGAGCACGAACAGCCCTACAGGGTGGCCAAGGAAAGTTTTTTCTCGCATAGTCAGGGTCGTTTTGATAAGGCCCCCGGGTTTAGCCGCGGGCCGGGTTAAATAAATGAAATCCTATGTAAACTCATACCTTATAAAACAGCCATTTTCCCAGCTCTTTCCAGGTGATTTTCTTGCCGTACATCAGGATACCCACACGGTAGATCCGTGAAGCCAGCCAGGTGGTGAAAATAAAGCCTGCGATCAGCAGGGCCACGGAAAGAATGATCTGCCATGCCGGCACCCCGAAAGGAATACGGACCATCATGATGATGGGTGAGGTGAACGGGATCATGGAGGCCCATACGGCCAGCGGACTGTACGGATCACGAATAACGATCTGGGCAATGGCAAAGGAGGCAATGATGGGAATGGTGATCGGCATCATAAACTGCTGGGTGTCAGTTTCGCTGTCTACTGCCGAACCTACCGCCCCGAAAAGGGAGCTGTACAGCAGGTAACCTCCGATAAAATACAAAATAAAGCAAAGCAGGATAGTACCTACCGGCAGTGTGGACACGGCGCCCATGATGTCAGGCATGGCCTTGCTCACCGCTGACTGGTTTTTCACAGCCTCCCGGGCTTCCGAGGGCATATTGCTCATTTGCATTTCAGTGAGGGCTTCCGGGGCCTTCTGTACCTTATCGGCCACAATGCGGCCGCCTACGGTGAAGATGGCTGCTGTCAGAATAATCCAGAGACCGAATTGGGTCAGGCCTACAAGGGCTACACCCACAATCTTCCCGATCATCAGCTGGAACGGCTTTACCGAGGAGATCAGTACTTCCACGATCCGGCTGGTTTTTTCTTCCGTTATGCTCCGCATCACCTGTGCGCCGTAGATGAAGACCGCCATATAAATCAGAAAGGCCGAGATACCCCCGATAACCGAAGCGGCCGTGGCGCTGCTTTTCTTTTCCTCCCCTGCTTTAAGGCTGATGGTTTCAGCAGAAACCTTCACCTTGGCGTTTTCCAGGGTGCTCCGTGTGATGCCGGCCTCTGTCAGCTTGATGTTCTCTATCTCATTTTCAATCTCGCTTTCAATGCGGCTCTGAACCTCCAGGGAGACCCCTTTTTCACTGTAGATTTTGACAGATCCGGGTTGGTTGAAAACATTGGCAGGGATATAGACCAGGGCATCGGCTCCTGATTTTTTCAGATTGTTTTTCAGGCTGTCAAGACTCCCGGTTTTATATTCATAAACATAGGAAGAGGAGTTTTTGAATTTATCCCGGAAATGGCCGCTTTGATCCAGAACTTCTATTTTTTTCTGATTTATGGAGGAAATGGCGGCCCAGATGATTCCCGCATACAGCAGGCCTATCAACACAGGACCCAGGATGGTCATAACAATAAATGATTTTTTTCTGACGCGCGTCAGGTACTCTCTTTGGATAATGAGCAGAATATTTTTCATGAAGGAGGTTTTTAGAGTTTTACAGATTTAAGGAAGACGTCATTCATTGAAGCTACATCTTCCCGGAAGGAAATAACATGTACGCGGTCAACCAGCTCTTTCAGGATATCATTGGAGCTGAACCCGGCACGGGCCTCAAGGGTAGCCGAAACCAGGCCTTCGGTATTGATCCGGCTTTTCTGAACGTCAAAAGTAGTATTGTCGCCGTTGATATGACCGGTATAATCCAGTGAAAAGGTGTTAGGCTTGAACTGCTCCTTGATCTCGCTTTTCTTTCCTTCCAGCACCTTTTTGGATTTGTTGATCAGCCCGATGTAGTCACAGAGCTCTTCCACGGATTCCATACGGTGGGTGGAGAAGATAATGGTGGCCCCTTTTTCTTTCAGTTCCAGGATTTCGTCTTTAATGAGATTGGCATTGATGGGGTCAAATCCCGAAAAAGGCTCATCCAGGATGATCAGCCGGGGCTGATGAAGAACGGTGGCTACAAACTGGATTTTCTGCTGCATACCCTTGCTCAGGTCTTCCACATTTTTATCCCACCAGGTTTTGATGTCGAATTTGATGAACCATTCCCTGAGCTTGTCCATGGCCTGGTCCTTGCTGAGTCCTTTGAGCCGTGCAAGATAAAGAAGCTGTTCGCCGACCTTCATTTTTTTGTAGAGCCCTCTTTCTTCGGGAAGGTAGCCGATATCGTAAATATTATTTTCCTTAAGAGGGTGACCGTCAAAGAGCACGGTTCCTTCATCAGGACCGGTGATCTGGTTGACAATCCGGATAAGGGAGGTTTTGCCGGCCCCGTTGGGTCCGAGAAGCCCGTAAATGACTCCTTTGGGAACGGTAAGGCTTACATGATCAAGTGCGCGGTGGTTGGCATAATTTTTAACTACATTTTTAACCTCCAGGATATTATCAGACATACTTACGTTTTTTTAGGCAAAAATAATCTTTTTAAGCAGTATAAAAAGGATTTGTTGAAAAGTTCCGGGGGGCGGGTTCCGGGCGGGAAGTACGTGGTGGGATTAATTACCGGTTGTGCTTTGTCCGGCTATTATTTAAAAGCTAATTTATTTGAATTTAAATTTATTGCTATAATTTTGGAGCAGGTTCGGTTACAGATCAGAAAGAAGCTAACTCGTGGTTCATCGGTTCAGGGAATTTTTGCGGAATATATCAGAAAAGATACGTAGCGGAATACGGATCTTGCTGGTACGGTTATTGGGAGAGGAGAGAGTAAATAAAGGGATAAGGTTTTATAACGAAAGGAAAAATGCGCTGAGCAGGTTTCTTTTCGGTCACCTGCAAAGCACCGGGAAATATTACCCCGTTATCCGTACCATTTACAAGTACACTTTCTGGGCAGTGGTGCTGGCCATAGGATTTTACCTGCAGCTCCGTACCAATTTCCTGTGGTTAACCGGAGGAATGCCCAGTATAGAGGCCCTGCAGAATCCCAAAATGAACCAGTCGTCATCCATCTATTCTTCTGACGGCGAGCTGATCGGGAAGTTTTTTACCGAAAACCGCTCTGCCGTAGACAGCTCTGATATTTCTCCCTGGATGTTCAAAGCGCTCATTGCTACCGAGGATAAGCGTTTTGACCGGCATTCGGGCATTGACCTTCGCAGGATGGCCAGTGTGATGGTGGGAATACTTACGGGGGATTCTGACCGCGGCGGCGGCAGCACCATTTCCCAGCAGCTGGCCAAAAACCTGTACAACACCCGCCGGAAAGAGATGCGGGGCGTATTGTACCGTATTCCCCTGCTGGGAACTCTCATTTACAAGGCAAAGGAATGGATCACGGCCATTCAGCTGGAAAAGCGCTTTACCAAAGGTGAAATAGCCACCATGTATCTTAATACCGTAGACTACGGGAACAATGCCTTCGGTATCAAAACCGCTGCCAAAACCTATTTTAACAAAACTCCGGATAAGCTGGATGTGTCAGAGTCGGCCGTTCTGGTCGGATTGCAGAAGGCAACTACCTACTATAACCCGATCCGGAACCCGGAAAACTCAAAACGCCGGCGGAATACCGTGCTGAACCGGCTGGTGCAGAACGGCGACCTGGATGGGGAGGAAGCGGAAAAGAGGATGGAAGAAGACATCAGGCTGGATATAAATATTGAAGATGCCAGTGACGGGCTGGGGAATTACTTCAAGGTGGCGCTGGCCAAACAAATTGAAAAATGGGCGAAGGAGAAAGATATTGACATTGACATTTACCGTGACGGCCTGAAAATTCATACTACGATTGACTCCAGGATGCAGGTATATGCAGAATCTGCCGTGGAAGCCCATATGCGTATGCTGCAGAGGGAATTTGACGCCCAATGGAAAGACAAGAACCCCTGGACGTATGAAAACGGGGAAGAGATACCGAACTTTATTGAAACAGTAGCTAAAAGAACCCGGTTTTACCAGCAGCTGGACGCTAAATTCCAGGGGAACCAGGATTCAATCGACTATTATATGAATAAGCCTATGCCCATGAAGCTTTTCAGCTGGAAGGGGCCCGTGGAGCGTGAAATCAGCCACATGGATTCCCTCCGCTACTATAAGCGTTTTCTGCAGGCGGGTATGATGGCGTATGATCCGTATTCCGGGTTTATCAAGGCCTGGGTCGGAGGGGTGGACTTTGACCATTTCAAATACGATCACGTGCGGCAGGGCAGGCGTCAGCCGGGTTCGGTTTTTAAACCTGTGGTGTATACGGCAGCAATAGACGGACCGCTGGATCTGGGCCCCTGTGACCGCCGCCAGGATAAGATGGTCGAATTCAAATGGAAAGAGGACGGGGAGGAAAAGATATGGCGCCCGCGGAATGCCAACGGAACCTACTCGGGAACCAACATGACGCTCCGGTCGGCTTTGGCGCGGTCGGTCAATACGGTGGCCGTGCAGCTGACCGATGAAATGAAGCCTAAAAAGGTGATTGAATATGCACAGAAAATGGGGATCACTTCGCCGCTGGACAATGTGAACTCCATCGGGCTGGGCACCTCGGATGTATCGCTTTACGAGCTGGTGGCCGCTTACGGTATTTTCCTGAATGAAGGTACCTACCGTGAGCCCATCCTGGTTTTTAAGATCGAAGACAGTAACGGGAAGGTGCTGGCCGAATTCAAGCCGGCAGAGCACGAGGCCATCCGTCCGGAATCGGCCTACCTGATGCAGTATATGCTTCGTGGAAACGTGGAAGAGCCCGGAGGCACCGGTAAGAGGCTCTATAATTACAATGCCCTTTTCCGGAACGGCGGACAGGTGGCCGGGAAAACAGGTACTACTTCCAATAACTCCGACGCCTGGTATGTAGGCTTTACCAAAGACCTGGTGTGCGGTGTCTGGGTAGGGGGCGATGACCGGAGCATCCATTTCAAAGGCAGCATGGGAGAAGGAAGCAAATCGGCATTGCCGGTTTTCGGTATATTCATGAACAGTGTTTATTCGGATAAATCGCTGGGTTATGTGGCGGGGCCATTCCCCAGGCCGGCCATCAAAATTCAGAAAGATTACCTGGGATGCGCTACATATGAAGCGGAGGAAGCAGACAGTGACAGCCTGAGCACGATAGAGATAGACTCTATCCGGGCATACAAAAACCGGTTCCGGGATGATTCTCTTATCCGGATGGATAAGCTGGAACGTACCCTGCCCGTAAGGAGACCGGATAGCCTGAGGCTGCCTTAAGGGAGTTTTGTCATTTCCGGCCGGAAGATAGAGCGCCTTTGCGAAAAACAGTCTCCCCAAAAGCGAAAAAACGAAATCACATAAGCAAGTTGAGCCTAAAAAGCGTAATTTTGCGAAAAATTTTACAATCGTATGGCTTTAAGGGCAGGGATAGTTGGTTTACCCAACGTAGGTAAGTCTACTTTATTCAATGCAGTTTCCACCAGCGCCAAGGCGCAGGCTTCCAATTACCGGTTCTGTACCATTGACCCGAATGTAGGTCTGGTGGACGTTCCGGATCAGCGGCTGGATCAGCTGGCCGAGCTCGTCAATCCCAATAAAATTGTTCCTACGCAGATAGAGATCGTAGATATTGCTGGCCTGGTGAAAGGGGCTTCACGCGGAGAGGGGCTGGGAAATAAGTTCCTGGGCAATATCCGTGAGGTGGATGCCATTATTCACGTGGTGAGATGTTTTGAGGATGAGAACGTGCTGCGCGAAGAAGGAGCGATCAACCCGGTTTCCGATAAGGAAATTATCGATACCGAGCTTCAGTTGAAAGACCTGGAGTCTGTGGAAAAGAAAATACAGCGTATTCAGAAGCAGGCCCGGGTAGGGGGAGATGCCCAGGCAAAAATGGAGCTGGAAGTGCTGGAGTCGGTTAAGCAATGGCTGGAGCAGGGTAAGAACGTACGCGGACTGGGGCTGACCAAAGAGCAGATGGTGGCCATCAGCGACCTCTTCCTGCTGACGGTAAAGCCCACGCTCTATGTGGCCAATGTGGATGAAGCCTCCATGCACACCGGGAACAAGTATTCAGAGGCCTTAAAGAAAGTGGCCGATGAGGAAGGTGCCGAGCTGATTGTGTTGAATAACAGCATTGAAGCGCAGATTGCGGAGATGGAAGATGCAGAAGATAAGGCCATGTTCTTTGCCGAATATAATATGGAAGAGCCGGGGCTGAACAAGCTGATCCGTTCGGCGTATAAGCTGCTGAACCTGGCGACCTACTTTACTGCCGGTGTGCAGGAAGTAAGGGCCTGGACCATCGGCAAAGGCTGGAAAGCTCCGCAGGCAGCCAGCGTGATTCATACCGACTTTGAAAAAGGCTTTATCAAAGCGGAGGTGATCTCCTTTGAAGACCGTATCAGGTATAAAACGGAGGCCGGCTGCCGTGACGCCGGTAAACTGCGCATTGAAGGGAAAGAATATGTGGTTCAGGACGGCGATGTGATGCATTTTCGTTTTAACGTGTAAAATCATAACAGGCGGATAATAAAAAATCCCGGGGTTTCAGCCCCGGGTTTTTTTGTTTGCTGTTGAAAAACAGGTTTCCGGGTACATGGTTATCTGGAATATACCCTGTAACCGAAAGGGGTCAAGGTAAATTCATTTCCGTACAGGCTAACCTTCTCATTCGAGAACACCTCTGTCCATTCACCTTTTAAGGAGATATCTTCCGGCCTGAATTCAGCCGGGCGGTCTGACAGGTTGGTTACTACCAGAACCGAACGTTTCCCGCTGCTTCTTATAAATGCGTATAGCTGTTTCGGATCTCCCATGCGCAGGGTGGAAGCCCCGGTATTGGCAGCCAGTGCAGGGTTTTCCCTGCGTAGCTGCAGCAGGGTTTTGTAGAAGCCTGAGCGCTCGTAATTTTTGAACTGTATCTGATCTTTGTAGAAAAAGCTCAGGCTGTCGGAGTGGGGTTCTTCCTGCCCGCTGTATATCAGGGGAATTCCTGAAGGAAGGGTTTGGGTCAGAACCGCAAAGGGAGCATGCACCTCGCCGGGCATGGTGCCGTAATCAGCCTTATTCCAGCTGTTTTCATCGTGATTGCTGGTAAACCACATCTGGTAAGCATGAGCCGGATATTCTTTCCGGATATGATTTAAGGCCGTATCGATGTAGGAAGCATCTTTTTTACCGGCAGCAATGTCCTTTGTTATGTGATACATATTCCAGGGATATCCTATCTGGAACCCGGCTTTAAAAAGAGACGGCTTTTCTGCTTCTGCCAGCAGGATGATGTCTGATTTTATCTTTTTCAGCTCAGGAATACACTTTTCCCAGAAAGCATCCGGCACTTCACCCGCCACGTCGCAGCGGAAACCGTCGATCCCGGTCTCTGTGAGCCAGAATTTCATGGCATTGATCATGCTGTCAGCCATCACGGGGTTATCGTAATTCAAATCACGGGTATCGCTCCAGTTAAATGCATAAACGGGCTGTTTTGTGACCGAATCCAGTACAAAAAAGTCAGGATGCTCTTTCAGCCAGCGGTGGTCGGCCCCGGTATGATTGGCTACCCAGTCAATGATGATTCTGAACCCCATTTCATGGGCTTTCTTCACCAGGGCCTTCCAGTCTTCCAGGCCACCGAACTCCGGGTTGATACGGGTATAATCCTGAACGGCGTAATAGCTTCCCAGGGTTCCTTTTCTATCGACCCGGCTGATCGGTGTGACGGGCATAAACCAAAGGGTCTGAACGCCCATTTCCTTTAAGCGGGGCAAATGTTCTGCAAAGGCTGTAAAAGTTCCCTCCGGGGTATATTGTCTTACATTTACTTCATAGATATTTCCCTGCAGCATAAACTCAGGGATCCCGTCAATGATCACATCGCGGTTTTCTGAAGGCCGGCAGGAGAACAGGAAAACGGGGCATGTCAGCAGGAGTAAAATACGAAACAGCATAGGAATTGAATTTTGTTTGACCAAAGATAAGGAACCGTTTCCGGTTAGGAGGTGCAGGACACAGAAGTGGTACCCTTTACCCTTTCCGGAAGGCAGGAGACGCGCAGCTTTCACGAAAAAACGAGCCGGTTACATGCGCTTATTTATCCTCCGGGTAGCTGTGCTTAGGAAATCTGATAATAGGTTTTTATATTTACGCAACCAACTAATTTTCCCGGTCATGAGATCATGGAGCTATTTCATTTTACTGCTTTCATTCTGGGCGTGTGCGACAGATGAAGTGAAACTGCCTGAAGTGTCGGAAATCCCGGAAGAAACCGAAGTTCCGGAAGAACAGGAGGGAAGCTCCTCTCTATTCCCGGTTTTACCCCAGCCGGTCAATCCATCCGGTCAGACATTGGTATTGAAGGTGCTGAAAAAAGGGATCAGTTACGGTTTTCAGCTGGTTGATACCACCGTATACCAATACAATACGAATGGTGAGGTCATTGCTGAATTCTTCACCAACGCCCGGGAGGGGAAGCAGGGCGGTTCGTATCTGCGTACAAAAAAATACTATGCTTATCCTGAAAATCTGAATCTCCCTGATAAGATCTACGCCTATACCACAAGCTACCCGGCCGGGAACGAAGAGTTTCTGTACTGTGATGACCAGAAAAGAGTGATAAAAGCCCGGAAGGGTGTAGTGACCTATGCTTACGAATATGATACTAAAGGCAGGCTGAGCCGTGTGACCGAATCTCATGCCAACAGCAGCCGGATTACCACATACGATTACTTCGACAGGGGTGAAACCGGGTTGAGTTATGATTATTATACGGTGAATAGTCCTGGTGAAAAGACCACCTATATCTTGTCAGGTACCCTTAAGGCCCGGGTTCCGGTCAATTATGTCTACAATTACGGTAAAGTGCCGGAATATGCAGTAGAGAGAAAAATTATCAACGGTCTGGAAATTTCATATAATTATCAGCTTGCTGACCATAGCCGGATCCTGGAGCAAAACTACAGATCAGGCCAATACGATCTCTGGACCCGGTATTTTTATTGAGAATACCTGCTCTTAGCTGGTTTCAGGCGCTTTCCGGATTTAAGACCGGGAAAAAAGCTGCCCGGAAATTGGATTCTGAAAATAAAATATTTAATATTATGAATATTTTACCGGGACATCGGGGATAACCGCCTTTTGGTCCGCTGCCCCCGAACCTTTTCTCTTCATGATCAAATTGCTGATTTGCCTTGTTTTGCTTTGTCTTGTGGCCTCTGCAGAGGGCCAGCTCATTGATTTCTCCCGGATAAAGCAGCGGAAAGTCAGGAAGCTCATGACAGAAAATAACCTTTCTTCCCAGAAAGATTTTAGCGGTATGGAAGCAGCCTGTTTCGCTGACGGAGGCGGTTATTCCAAAAATACCAAAACTTTCCTGGTGAAGGCCCGGCCGGACGCGGTCTGGGATGCCTACCGGAACAGCAGCCCCAAACAATGCTGGGGCGGGAAGCTGGTTTCTTTCGGGGTGCTTTTTGATTCCCAGGAGAAGCCCCTGGTCTATGCTGATGCACCTTACGGGGGGATGAAGGTAGGCCAGATCATTTTTATCCAGCTGCGTTTGCTGAAGGGGCTGTACAAGCTGGCGGTAGCACATAAGGTGGTGGCTATAGATGATGAGCACAGAAGTCTCCAGATATGTTATATGAAGAACGGGGCTTCGGAAGGAAGCCAGTTTATCAGTCTCAGAGAAACTCCTGAAGGTTTCACGGAAGTAACGCACGATACCTATTACAAAAGCAGGTCTAAATTCAGAGACCGCCGGATTTACCCGGGTATCCATGAAAAGGTCATTTCCGAATACCATTCCAATATAGCCAGGAGTGTGACCCGCCGGGAATTAGCGGGTATTGAAATTATGCCCTGATCTACCAAAACAGGGTTTTCATCTTTATCTGTAATTTTTTCCCGGGGAAAGATGCAGCTATTTATATCTTTATTAATACTTTTAAGTATTCTTTAACAACCCAAAATGACTATGAAGAGACGGGACTTTATTCAATGGTCCGGGATGGGCGTTGGCGCCATTCTGGGATCTTCTATTCCTGTGATCGGCCGGCCGGTAACCCTTGAGGAGATGCTGGAGCCTGCCGCTGACCGGGCTCTGAAAAAACGCCTGGCAGATGTGGCGCTGAACGCTGCCCGTGCCAAAGGTGCCACCTATTCCGATGTGCGGATAGGCCGGTATCTGCAGCAATACCTATTTACACGTGAAAAAAATGTACAGAACATTGCCAATGCGGAGTCGTACGGTGTAGGCATCCGGGTGATCGTTAACGGTACCTGGGGATTTGCCGCCACCAGCGATGTAACCAATGACGGTATCGCCAAATGCGCCGAAACGGCAGTGGCCATCGCCAAAGCCAATTCCCGTATCCAGACCGAGCCGGTTAATCTTGCTCCGCAGAAAGGAGTAGGCGAGGTGGTCTGGAATACCCCTATCAAAAAGAATGCCTTTCAGATTCCCATCCAGGAGAAAATTGACCTCCTGCTGAATGTTAACAACCAGGCCATGCAGAACGGTGCGGCTTTTGTGACCTCTAACCTGTTCCAGGTGAATGAGCAGAAGTATTTCGCCTCTACTGACGGCTCTTATATTGACCAGGATATTCACCGCATATGGCCTACGTTTACCGTAACGGTGGTAGACAAGGCGGCCGGGAAATTCAAAACCCGGGATGCCCTCAGCTCGCCTATGGGCATGGGGTATGAGTATATGGACGGGCTGGCTTCAGAGAAAATTCCCGGACCTAACGGCCTGGTGGGTTACCGTAACTCCTATGATATGGTGGAAGATGCCATACTGGCAGCCAGGCAGTCAAAGGAAAAAGTTACCGCCAAATCAGTGGAGGCCGGTAAATATGACCTGGTGCTGGACCCGAACCACCTGGGCCTGACCATCCACGAATCGGTAGGACACCCTACCGAGCTGGACAGGGTACTGGGCTATGAAGCCAACTACGCCGGAACCAGCTTTGCCACCCTCGACAAATGGAAGTCAAAATCTTTCAACTACGGAAGCCCGCTGGTCAATATTGTGGCCGATAAAACCCAGCCTCATACCCTGGGATGCGTGGGTTATGATGATGAAGGTGTTCCCTGCAAGCAATGGGACATTATTAAGGAAGGCATCCTGGTGAACTACCAGGCCACCCGAGACCAGGTGGGTATACTGGGCGAGAAAGAGTCGCACGGATGCTGCTACGCCGACGACTGGAGCTCGGTTCAGTTTCAGCGTATGCCGAATGTTTCCCTGCTGCCCGGTAAGGAAAAGCTGAATGTGAATGAGATGATCAAAGGAGTGGAGAAGGGAATTTACATCATTGGCAGGGGGTCTTATTCCATTGACCAGCAGCGGTACAATTTCCAGTTCGGTGGACAGCTTTTCTACGAGATCAAAAACGGGGAGATTACCGGGATGCTGGATGACGTGGCCTATCAGTCCAATACACAGGAATTCTGGAATTCCTGTGCGCAGATCTGCGACAAGGATGATTACCGTACTTTCGGATCGTTTTTTGACGGAAAGGGGCAACCCTCTCAGGTCAGCGCCGTATCACATGGCAGTTCCACTACCCGTTTTAACGGCGTAAATGTTATTAATACCGGACGAAAAATCTAAACGATCATGGCAATTTTAAGTAAAGAAGAAGCAAAAAAAATCATAGATAAGGTTTTGTCGTATGCCAAGGCCGACGAAACCGCGGTAAGCCTGAGCGGCAGCAAGACCGGCAATATCCGCTATGCCCGGAATACGGTCTCTACCAGCGGGGAATCAACCAACCTTTCCCTCGCCGTTACTTCGGTATTCGGCAGGAAGTCAGGTACAGCCACGATCAATGAATTTGATGATCAGTCGCTCGAAAAAACGGTGCGCAGGGCGGAAGAAATTGCCCGGCTGGCCCCTGAGAACCCGGAATATGTACCTATGCTCGGGCCCCAGAAATATATGGAAGTAAAAGAAACCTATGCCGCCTCTACTGCTGCCATTGACCCGGAATATCGTGCAAAAGCTGCATTAGACAGTATAGAAATCTGTAAAAGGAAAAACCTGACTTCAGCAGGCTACCTGGAAGATAGCGCGGGTTTCATGGCTATGGGAAACAGCAAAGGGCTTTTTGCCTATAACAGCTCTACTTCAGTAGACTTCTCGGTGACCGTAAGAACGGAAGACGGGATGGGCTCGGGCTATGCCATCCAGGACTACAACGATGTAAGCAAGCTGAATGCGGCAGCCTCTACTGAAGTAGCGGCGCAGAAAGCACTGGCTTCCAAGGGGGCCGTAGCGCTGGAGCCGGGTAAATATACCGTAATCCTCGAACCGGTGGCTGCATCCGACCTGATTCAGAACATGATGCGAAGCCTGGATGCCCGGAATGCCGATGAAGGGAGGAGCTTCCTGAGCCGCAAAGGTGGCGGCACACGCCTGGGGGAAAAGCTTTTTGACGAGCGCGTGACCATTTATTCGGACCCCGTTCATCCTGAAATTCCCAAATCGGGATTTGTAATGGACGGCCGGCCAAGGGAGAAAACCACCTGGATAGAAAAAGGGGTGGTGAAAAACCTGGCTTACTCCCGTTTCTGGGCGCAGAAGCAGGGGGTGAAAGATCTTCCGCCACCTTTCGGCTTTATTATGGAAGGGGGTAATGAATCACTGGCTGACCTGATCAAAGGCACCAAGAAGGGAATTCTGGTGACCCGTTTCTGGTACATCAGGGCCGTGGATCCGCAGACCCTGCTTTACACGGGTCTTACGCGTGACGGAACTTTCTATATTGAGGATGGTAAGATCAAGCATCCGATCAAAAACTTCCGTTTTAATGAAAGCCCGGTAATCATGCTGAACAACGTGGAGGCAATGGGTAAACCGGTTCGTGTGAACGGAAGCATGATTCCGCCGCTGAAGATCCGGGACTTTACGTTCTCCAGCCTGTCAGATGCGGTATAAAAAGAAACAAAACACGGAAGCATTTGCCTTTCGTGTTTTGTTTTTTGCCTTTTATCATTTTTTATCCCATGCAAATGATAGAAGTAAAAGGGCCTTGATTAAATTGAGTGGTTAAACAATACGAACATTGAAAAGAAGAGATTTTATTCAGCTATCGGGACTGGGCATCGGAGGAATGATGATGGTCCCCGTTCTGGGTCATGCAACCTCTCCTGAATCCTTCCTGGATTCGGGGATAGATGTGGCCGTCAAAAAACGCCTGGCGGATGCTGCCCTCAACGCGGCGAAATCGAAAGGCGCTACCTATACCGATGTTCGCATCGGGCGTTACCTGAACCAGTTTGTGATTACCCGGGAAGACAAGGTTCAGAACATTGTCAATACGGAATCCTACGGTGTAGGAGTTCGGGTAATTGCTGACGGGTGTTGGGGTTTTGCCGCCATAGTGGATGCCAAAACCGAAAAAGATACGGCCAAAGCTGCGGAAGAAGCCGTAGCCATTGCCAAAGCCAATGCCCGGCTGATGAAAAGCCCCGTTATTTTAGCTCCGCAAAAGGGCTTCGGCGAGGTGAGCTGGAAAGCGCCTATCAAGCGGAATGCGTTTGAAGTGCCTATCCAGGAAAAGGTAGACCTGCTGCTGGGTGTCAATGACGCTGCAATGAAGAACGGTGCCAATTATGTGAACTCCATCTTGTTCATGGTGAATGAGCAGAAGTATTTTGCTTCAACCGACGGTTCGTATATTGACCAGGATATTCACCGGATGTGGCCCATTTTTGCAGTCACCTGTATTGATCCGAAAACCGGTAAATTCGAAACCCGGCAGTCACTGAGCGCTCCGGTAGGCATGGGATATGATTATCTGCAGGTAAACCCGGCCGATAAGGTGACGGGAATCACCACCCGTTATAACAAGGGATACGATATGCTGGAAGATGTGGTAGCGGCAGCCCACCAGGCCAAAGAAAAGCTTTCGGCCAAGTCAGTGGAAGCCGGGAAATATGACCTGGTGCTGGATCCTTCCCATTTGTGGCTCACCATTCACGAATCAGTGGGGCACCCGCTTGAACTGGACCGCGTGCTGGGCTACGAGGCCAACTTTGCCGGCACTTCATTTGCCACGCTGGACAAACTCAAATCAGGTAACTTCAACTACGGAAGTCCGGAAGTAACCCTCTTTGCCGACAAAACCCAGGAAGGCTCGCTGGGTGCCGTGGGTTGGGATGATGAAGGTGTGCGGACCAAGCGCTGGGACCTGGTAAAAGACGGCACGCTGGTGAACTACCAGGCCATCCGTGACCAGGTGCATATTTTAGGAGAAAATGAATCGCACGGGTGTTGTTACGCCGACAGCTGGAGTTCAGTGCAGTTCCAGCGTATGCCGAATGTTTCCCTGGCGCCGGGCAAAGATCCGCTCTCGGTAAAGGAAATGATTAAAGATGTCAAAAAAGGTATTTATATTATCGGAGACGGTTCGTTCTCCATTGACCAGCAGCGTTATAACTTCCAGTTTGGTGGGCAGTTATTTTATGAGATCAAAGACGGCGAGATCACAGGTATGCTGAAAGACGTAGCCTACCAGTCGAATACGCAGGAATTCTGGAATTCATGCGTGAAGGTATGTGATGAAAAAGATTTCCGCCTGGGAGGATCTTTCTTTGACGGGAAAGGACAGCCTTCGCAGTCCAGCGCCGTTTCTCATGGAAGTTCCACTGCGCGTTTCAATGGGGTCAATGTAATTAACACCGCTCGTAAAATTTGAATATCATGTCAGTAATATTAACAGAAGCAGAAGCAAAGGCGCTGCTTGAAAAAGTCATAAAACTCTCCCGCGCAGATGAATGTGTTGTCAACCTGCAGGGCGAGATCCGGGGAAATATCCGCTATGCGCGGAATGAGGTTTCCACCAGCGGGAACCTTACCAACAAAAACCTGGCGGTACAGTCAGCTTTCGGAAAGAAAGTAGGAGTAGCTACTATTGATGAGTTTGACGATGCCTCGCTGGAAAAAGTGGTAAGGAGAGCGGAAGAGCTGGCACGCCTGGCTCCCGAAAACCCGGAGCATATGGGAGTGCTGGAACCGCAGCAATATGGAAAATCGAAAGGCTACTTTGAATCAACAGCGAATGTGACCCCTGAGGTGCGTGCAGAGGCGGTAGCGAAGAGCCTGGCACTTGCCGGCCAGGACCAGCTTACTTCTGCCGGCTTCCTGGAAAACCGGACGGGCTTTTCCGCCATGATGAATTCCAAGGGGCTGTTTGCCTATTATCCCAGCACCGGGGTTAACTTCTCACTCACTGTCAGAACAGATGACGGTACGGGCTCCGGCTATGTAATACGGGGATATAATGACTTCTCCAAGCTGGATACGGTGGCGGCAAGCCGTATAGCAGTTCAGAAAGCACGGGGGTCAGTGGGTGCCAAAGCCCTTGAGCCCGGGAAATATACCGTTATTCTTGAGCCTACCGCCGCGTCAGTACTGTTGGAAAATCTTTATTTTGACCTGGATGCCCGGTCTGCAGATGAGGGGAGATCTTCCTTCAGCAAGCCGGGCGGTAAAACCCGTCTGGGCGAGAAGATCGTGGATGAGCGGGTGAATATTTATTCGGATCCTTCACATCCCGAGCTGCCCTCTGCGCCCTGGTCAGGTGACGGACTGCCGCAGAACAGGGTGTCGTGGATTGAGAAAGGGGTAGTGAAAAACCTGGCGTATTCCCGGTACTGGGCACAGCAGAAAGGGGTAAAACCCGTGCCTTTTCCCGGAAATATGATTATGGAAGGAGGTACCGCCACCCTGGATGAGATGATCAGAAGCACGAAGAAAGGAATACTGGTAACCAAGCTGTGGTATATTCGCCAGGTAGATCCCCAGACCCTGCTGCTTACGGGCCTTACCCGTGACGGTACGTTTTATATTGAAGACGGAAAAATCAAACATCCGGTTAAGAATTTCCGTTTTAATGAAAGCCCGATTATCATGCTGAATAACCTCGAAACGCTGGGAAAACCTGAGCGGGTGGTCAGCACGGAGTCGGATCAGAGCTATATGGTGCCACCCATGAAGATCAGGGAGTTTACGTTCTCGTCCCTGTCGGATGCGGTGTAAAATAAACAGAGCGGACTTTTGAAACCTTTCGTTTTTACCAGGATACAGTACACATCAGGGAATTGGGATACGGATCAGCGGATGCCTTCCAACCTCCTTCATTCCCTGGTAGAATACACTACCATTCCCATTGATGAGAAGGAAAAGGTAGTGCAGCTGAGCAGTAACGAAATATTCAAAAGTCCGTTCTGCTACCTGAGCGGGCATAAACTGGTGGAATTTTCGTCTGCTGAGCGCGACCATTTCCGGCGCTATGTCCGGAACGGGGGCTTTGTTTTTGTAGACGACTGCAACCACGATATCGATGGGCTCTTCGCCAAATCTTTTGAGCAGGAGATGGCCCGCACCTTCGGCCCGGATGCCTTGCGGAAGATACCGAACAGCCACCCGCTCTATACCTGCTTTTTTGAATTTGACGGCCCTCCCACCACCAGCTTTGAGCTGAACGGCTGGGGAGATGACTTGGTACACGATTACCTGAAGGCTATAGAAGTGAACGGCCGGATCGGCGTATTGTACAGTAATAAGGATTACGGTTGCGAATGGGATTATGATTTTAGAAATAAACGATGGCTCATGGAGGATAACACTAAATTCGGAGTCAATATTATCAAGTATGCATTAACGGTTTGAGAACATTGGAACATTATAAAGGCCTGGTGGCCAAACTACCTGAATTAAAGAAAGAGATTGCTAAAGTGATTGTGGGGCAGGAGGAGGCCGTTGATGAGATTATGATCGCTCTCCTGGCTGGCGGACACTGCCTGCTGGAAGGGGTGCCCGGACTGGCCAAGACCCTGATGGTGAAGACCCTGTCTGACGCGCTGGAAATGAAATTCAAACGCATTCAGTTTACCCCTGACCTGATGCCGGGAGATATTATCGGTACGGAGGTGATGGAGGAAGAAGACGGACGCAAGTTCTTCCGATTTACACGGGGACCGGTTTTTGCCAACATTGTTCTGGCTGACGAGATCAACCGTACGCCTCCGAAGACGCAGTCGGCGCTGCTGGAGGCCATGCAGGAATACAGGGTGACCTATTCAGGAACTACTCACGCCCTGCCGGTGCCGTTCTTTATTATTGCTACCCAGAACCCCATTGAGCAGGCCGGTACGTATCCGCTGCCCGAAGCGCAACTCGACCGTTTCCTGCTTTATATACGGCTGAGCTATCCTTCCGAGCAGGAAGAGCTGATGGTATTGAAAAATACCACCGGGGTGAAAAAGGCAGATGTAAAAAGTGTGCTTTCAGGTGAAGAAATCCTGGAACTGCAGCAGCTGACCCGGCAGGTGCACATCAGCGATGAGCTGACGGAGAGAATAAACACCCTGGTGCGGTCTACCCGGCCGGAAGGCAGCCCGTCTGCTTTTGTGAAGCAATGGTGCGACTGGGGAGCGGGCCCCCGGGCGGGACAGGCGCTGGTGCTGTGCTCCAAGGCAAGAGCTGTGCTGCACGGCCGGTTTTCAGTGATCCCGGAAGATATTGAAACGCTGGCTTTTCCCGTGCTTCGGCATCGCATAGCGTTAAATTTTAAAGCAGAAGCGGAGGGCATCTCTGCTGATCGTGTGATAGAGGAGCTGACCCATGGACGCCGCTGAACTGATCCGGTTAAATAATTTACAACTGGCCGCGCGGGTGGTCAGTGACCGGCTTTTACTGGGGGTGCATCAGAGCCGGAGAACCGGTATGGGGACAGAATTCGAGCAATACCGCCCTTATTTTCCGGGAGATGATCTCCGGCGGGTGGACTGGAAACTGTATGCGCGCTCAGGCCGGTACCTGGTGAAAGAGTCGGCCACGGAAAGTCACCTGCATATACGGCTGATCCTGGACCTGTCAGGTTCCATGAATTATACGGAAGAAGGGGTAAGCCGCCTGGACTATTGCAAGGTGCTGCTGGCCTCGCTGGCCTATATGGGCTACCGCCAGAACGATCCGCTGAGCTTTTATACCTTAAAGGAGGAAGGAACAGAGCTGCTGGTAAAGGAGGGGAAGAATTCATTTCACCGGATATTGTATCAGCTGGAAAAAGCCCGGGCAGGAGGAAAGGGCGGGAACAAGGACGAGCGTTTTCCCGAATTTCAACAGAAGCAAAAAGAGTTGCTGATCCTGGCTTCTGATCTTCTGGAGGCGGGAGGAGAATGGGTGAACCTGGTTAAAAAGGCGGCTTCACCGTACCGGCAGATCCTGATCTTTCAGGTACTGGGCCGGCAGGAAACGGATTTTGACCTGAAAGGATTCTACCGGTTTAAAGACCTGGAAACGGGTAGAAATGTGGAGCTGGAAGCGGAAAGTATACGAAAAGAATTCAGGGAGTCTTTTGCCGCATACCTGGCCGGCCTGGAAGAAGCGCTGAGGCTTCCGGATGTTCACCTGGTCAGGGCGTCAATGGACACGCCCCTGGCTGGAGTAATGGCCGAGGGCCTTAAAACAATCAGCCGATGGAATTCTTAAACCCGGGCATAGGATGGGGATTGCTGGCGCTGAGTATCCCGGTTGTTCTTCATTTCTGGCACCAGAAAAGAGGGAAAGAGCTGCCTTGGGCGGCTTACCGGTGGCTTAGCGGTGCTGTTTTGCAATCTGCACGCGGAATCCGCCTCGAAAATATTCTTTTACTGATCTTACGCTGCCTTTTGCTGGCCTTACTGGTGCTTTACCTGAGTGAGCCTCTTCTGAAGGGGTCAGAACAGGAGAAAGTGCACTGGGTGCAGCCTGCAAAAGAAGTGGTGGATAATTTCAGGTTTGAACTGGAGGAAGCCGGGAAAAAAGGCGAAAAAAGATTCTGGTTTAACGGAGATCCTGTCACAGAGCTAAATGCTATACCTGCGGATCAGCCTGCCGATCTCCAGTTGGGGATGAATAAGGCAAAAGCGGAAGGTAAGGCAGAAATTTACCTGGCAGGCCATGATGGTTTTACCCGGTTTACGAAGGTATATCTGCCTGCAGCTTATACCCTTCATACGGTGAAGTCGCTTTACAGGGAGCCCAGCGGCCAGGAAACCATTCAGGGTCCTCTGAAAGTGCTGCTGCAAAGTGAGAAGGAGAGTATTTCAGCGGCGCTTGAGGCCATTACTGAAGTGTACGGGATTCGGTTTGAAGTAGATGAGCAGCGAAAGCCGGGCCAGAGGTATGATCTGTCCTTTACCCATCAGCCGGATTCTTCAGCCACGCTGAACCTGGTCTCAGGCGCAGCTTCTCTGCCGGTCAGTTCCATGACGGGCGATGAGCGGACCGTATGGTTTAATGAGCTGCTGAACCCGGAAACTTCCGATGCCGTTTTTAACGGGGAGCTCCCGGAGATTATCCTGGAAGCCCTCCGGGGAGAGGTGCCGGTGCGGATATTAAGTGACCGGCAGCTTCGCGACAAATTTGCTGTAAGGAAGGCGGGCAGAACGGAAGGCTGGTTTTCTTCCGTTATACTGGTACTTTTTATTTTGATTTTAGGTGCCGAAAGGGCATGGGCTATACATAAAAATTCATGAATCAGGTTAACCGGATCATATCGTCTGTTCTTCTGCAGCTCCATGCTTCGGCCTGGATCCGGTGCCTGCTGGCTGCTGCTACAGCAGGCCTGCTGGCACAGGCTTTCGGGTCGTCGGTTCCGTTGAGTGGCATCGCTGCGCTGGCAGGCTTCGGGGGTACGGCCTTTTACCTGAAACCTTGGGAAAATAAAAGAGAGCAGGCGGTTCGTATACTGCATAGCCGGATAGAAGATGCGGAATACAGCCTGGCGCTGGCAGGAGTAAAAGAGCCCAACATGGCCGAACAGCTTCAGCTGGAGCGCCTGGGGGTACAGATGGCCGGCCGGAAAGCGCCGCAGGTGTGGTACAGGGGCTGGGGTGGATTTTTGCCGGCTTTTGTTTTGGCCCTGGCGGTTTATGCGGTATGGCCGGGCTGGAAAATGAAAACGGTCTCACCCGGAGCACAAAAAATGCAGCCCCCACCCGCAGGAGAAAAGGCAGAAGCCGTTATTCCGGATTTCCGGGAAAGCGAAGTGCGGATCATCCCACCGGCCTATACGGCCTTACCGGAAAGAACCAGCCGCGATCTGAACATCTCTTCTGTAGGCGGAACCACCTTAAAATGGCGTGTCCGGTTTTCGGGCACTGACGGGCTGAAGGTTACTTTAAACAACAGCCGGGGCGAGGAACTGGTCTTTACCCCGAAGGGAGACGCCTTTGAATACGTTGACCGGCTGACGGCTTCAGGCTTGTACGGGATCCGGGCCTACTGGAAAGATTCGCTGGTTTACCAGTCGGATTATTACCGCCTGGAGGCCATCCTGGATACGCCGCCGCGGATAGAGCCGGCCTCGCGTGAGCTGTACCGGTTTCATTTCCTGAAAGATCCGAAAAATCTTCACATAGCAGCAAAAGTGTCAGATGATTTCCTGGTAAAGCAGGTATACGTAGTGGCCACCGTGGCCCGTGGCTCAGGTGAAAATGTCAAGTTCAGGGAAGTGAGATTTCCCGTAAGCAACTCCGCTTTCAGGACCGGAAATGTCTCCAAAACCATTGACCTGAAAGCGCTTAATTTTGCGCCGGGGGATGAATTGTATTACTACTGGGCCGCCATCGATAATAAAGCCCCTGAGCCCAATTTCAGTAAATCGGATACGTATTTCCTGGTGTATAAAGACACATCGGCGTTGAAAGAAAGTGAGCTGGCCACTATGGCGGTTAATATTCTGCCTGAATATTTCAGAAGCCAGCGGCAGATTATCATTGATACGGAAAAGCTGATAGCCCAACGTAAAAAAATGGGCAGGCAGGAGTTTAATTCGGCGTCTAACGAGATCGGTTTTGACCAGAAAGCCCTCCGGATCCGTTACGGACAATACCTCGGGGAGGAATATGAAACTTCGATAGGTGGACACGGACATTCCGACAACGACAATCCGCTGGAAGGTTTTATGCATAAGCATGACAGCGAAGAAGAAGGCCATCACGATCACCAGGAAGGAATGAAAATGTTTTCTCCCCTGAATATCCGGTCTGCTGAAGAGCATGACCATGGTCATGACCACGGTCATGCCGCTCCTCCCGTTCCGGATAACAGCGCAGATGCGCTGTCCCAATTATTGGAGGCCTATGTGCATTCGCACGATGATGCAGAGAGCAATACCTTCTATGAGCAATCTACCCGCAGTATTCTTAAGACTGCCCTGGAAAATATGTGGCAGTCAGAGCTGTACCTGCGACTGTATGAGCCCGAAAAGGCATTGCCTTATGAAAATAAAGCCCTGGAGCTGCTGAAGGAAGTGCAGCAGAAGGCAAGGGTATTTATTGCCAAAACCAGTTATGATCCGCCGCCGATCAAAGAAAAAGAGCTTCGGATGAAAGGGGAGCTGAAAAAATTCAACCGGACGTTCCGGAGTGAGGTACAACTCACCCGGGAGCAGCTCCATATTCTGGCCGCACGGGTTACCGGCTACCTGGAGTCAGACACCGGGCTTTCCCCGGAACAGAAACAGAATGTATCGGTATTGAGCCGTGAGCTGGGCTATACCGTGCTGAATGCGGGCCTGGATAAATGGAAACTTCTGACCCTGCTCCAGAAAATGCTGAATGATCAGAAGCTGACGGCTTCGGAAAAGGATACCCTGAAAGCAGGACTGATTACCCTGAGCGCTGTTCAGAAAAGTGCAGAGCCGCCGCCGGGTATCGGTGAAAAGAGATTGGAAAAGGCCTTCTGGAAAAACCTGCTGTAAATTTTATGGTATTGATATTTTTGATCATTGCGCCCCTTCTTCGCTGGACCCTCCTGGGCCTTTTGCTCCTGATCTGGATAGTGATTATCCTGAAACTGAGGCGTACAGACTCGCTCAGCCCGGTCAGGAGGAAGGTTAAGACAGGTCTGAATACCCTGCTGTTTCTGATGCTGGGGCTGTTCCTGTTTCAACCGGTTATGCCCGGTCGCAAAGCAGGTGAAATCCTCCTGGTTCATGATGCTGCAGTGCCGGACGGGGTGACCGATTCCGTGATGACAGCCCGAAAGATAAAGTATGGGATTTCGTATAAAGAATTCAGGAAGAAACACAGGGAGTATACCGGTCACCGTTTCCTTTTTCTTGGCCAGGAAGCAGAACCGGGGCTGTTAAGCCACCTGGCGGGGAAGGAAGTGCAATGGGTGCCTTATTTTGCCCCGGAGACTTTGCAGGAAATCCGCTGGCACGGAATTCTGCGCAGAGGAGAAAGGCAGACGGTTTCGGGTAAGATCAGCCTTTCCCGGCCCGGAACCCTGAAGCTGGCTTACGGCTCTGAAATGCTCGACAGCCTTCTGCTGGAGAAAGGGTTTAACGCCTTTCAACTGTCTTTCCCCGTTTTTACAGAAGGAAGAAACATCTTCTCCCTCCGGCTGGATAACCGCCCTTTACAGGATATTGCGTTTTATGCCCGGCCTGCCCGGCCACTGACCATCACCCTGCTCCAGGATTATCCTGATTTTGAGAGCCGCACCCTTGCGGAGTGGCTGGGGGCTCAGGGACATCAGGTGGAAATTTATACCCCTGTGGCGCAGGAAATTTTATATGAAAGCCGGGTAAATAAGACCCCGGATAAACGGGGGGCCGACCTGGTGATTGCCACGCCTTCCAGGGCAGGAGACGCACGGGTGAAAAAGGCTGTAGCGGAAAACCGGAGCGTACTTTTCTACGGACTGCAGGATGTGACGGACGCCCTTACCCGGATTAACCGCGCTACGGGTGCCGCTTTTTCGGCCAGGCGCATTTCATTACAGGAAAGCCTTCCTTTTAAAAATGAACTGACCATGCTGCCGTTTCAGCTGAACGGGAGACCTAACCAGCGGCAGGCAGGTTCATTGCCAGTAAGCTTTCAGAAAAACGGGGCACGGGTAGCCGTGAGCCTGATGAATGAAACTTTCCCGGCCCGCCTGAGCGGTGATACGCTGGCCTATGGTGAAATATGGGGGGATATTCTTGCTGCTCTTGATATGTCTGACAGTGTGAAGATCAGCGTAGAGGCGCCGGTTTTTAAAGATATTCCTGCCAAGATTATTTTACAGACCCGTGAAAGCACCTTATCACCGGATAAAGATACGCTTTACCTGGATTCTTCTCCCGTTAACCCGGCCAGGAAGTCGGGCCAATATACCTTTTCAGAGACAGGCTGGAAATCTCTTCACGCATCCGGGGAAGTGTATGTGGAAGATACGCCTGCAGCTTCTGCTGCCCGGTTGAAAAACTGGCTGAAAGAGAATGCAGCTCTTTTGAAAAGCGAAACTTCTTCTCCTGCCCGCCCGGTTTCTGCCGGTATATGGTTCTGGGCTATCTTCCTCTGCCTGGCGGCTTTATGGGCAGAAGCCAAATTCAGGTACTAGTTCCTGCTTTAAATATTTTTCAACAAACCGGTTATTCCGTATATTAAAATAGAAAGAAATGATCTATATTTAGAAGTGCTTTTAATATAGCGTGAAAATTAGTCAAGAAAGCTATGAAATACATTAACAGGTTTACCACGCTGGTCGTGGGTGTCTCCCTGTTAATCTGTGGCGTATTAGGCCATAAATACCCAGGGGAAAAAACACAGGCTTCTGTTTTACAGAAGGGGTATGCCCATGAAGTTACCATGGTCAGGAAAGACCACGCCAATGTGCGTAAGTTGATCGGTGCGGACCGGCCTGTGTCGTTTAAGGAGTATGGTATTCCTTCTTCTTACCCCTACTTCATTTTTGCTGACGGCAAACTGCTGTACTGGTCCTCCAGTAACTTTATCCCGGCTTATGAAAAAGACGTGGCTCCGGCTGAGAGGGAAACTTTTTTTAAGGCGGCGGGTAAGCCCTCCGTGCTGGTCAGAACCTCCCTGCAGCATAAAAACGTCCGTTACGATATTGTAAGCGTGATAGATCTGCTCCGTGATGAAAACTATGTAAGCAATTACAAGGTTCCGGCTTTTAACACCACCGTTTTCTTTTTGAAGCCGGATAAAATTTCCGGCCATTCTTTTCCCGGTGCCACGCAGATCGATGCTACAGACGGGTATCCGGTTTTTTACACACAAACCCAGGAGAGCCTGCGCTATATGAGCTTCAAAGTTTCTCCTGCCAGTATAATCCTGGTGGTGCTGGGGGTATTGCTGATATGGTATGCTATTTATGTGCAATCGATTGAGCTCTCTTATAATCACAGGTATATTACGGCGGGCCTCCTGATGGGCTTCTCTTTTCTGGTACTGCGCCTGCTGATGCGCTACTTTAACCTGCCCTGGATATTTTTTCCCCACAAAACCATTGACATTTTTTACGGGAATCTCTTTATTGATACCCTCTGTGTACTGATTATTCTCACCAAGTTTGCCCTGGCACAATACAGGGCTTTATTGTATATTAATATTGAAGGGCTGAGACCGTTTACACGCGGGACATTGTCTGTTTTGTGTGTGCTGTTCATGTTTGTACTGGGCAGGTCGGTCTGGTGGCTTATTGATCATACCTACCAGGAAAGCCTGATCGAAAATCATTACTCGGTAAGCTTTTACCTGAGTAATGTAAAAGATACCATGTATGTGTATCTTTTTATTCTCCTCGGGGTTTATTTTCTGTGTACCCATTCGGTGGCCAATGTGTACAAACGGCTTCAGCCTGAGTACCGGAAAGGAACCGTTTACTGGGCTTACGGTACCCTGGCAGGCTGTATTCTCACGTGGGCACTGAACTGGGGGCCCATTGTTATTACCAGCAGCATTTTTCTACTGGTCATCTATCTCCTGCGTCTTACCCGGTATTTTTACCGCCTGCGCTCATTTACCTATGTGTACTATATTATAGGAGCTTTTGCCTACACGCTTATCCTGTTCTGTGTTCTGTTTCAGAAAGACAATCAGCGGAGCCTGATGGAAAAGGAGAATTTTGCAGACAGCTATCTGAACGGAAAAGACAAACGCCTGGAACGCCAGATTCACCAGCTAAGCGTTATGCTCAGTAAATCTGACCTGTTCAATGGCTTCCTGGAAGGGAGAACCGGCTTCAGGGAAGTAGATGATACCGTAAGACAGGAATTGTATAAGAGCTATATGGATCATTTCCTGGTAACTTTTGAGGTATTTGACTCATCAGGCAAAGAGATCACCCCGCATGATCATCACCGGTTGAAAGACCTGGAAGAGCAGACGATGCAGGAATCGGCTCTTACCGAATATCCCAACCTTTACCTGACCCGAAACCCGGGGAGGTCTTCGCATTATACCCTCATTTCTGAAATAAAAGACGGGGAAAGGAAGCTGGGAACCGTACTTTTCAAGCTATACCCGAACCGGAGCGCCACGCTGAGCCTGGAAGCCCTGCTGCAGATGAAGCGGGTGGTGCATAACCCGTTTACCCGGAATTACAGCTACGGGGTGTTTGATTCCGCCGGTAACCTGGTGTACCGGTACGGCAACTATATTTACAGGCAGCCCTTTGATTCCGCGCTGGCAAACAGCCTGAGAGTTTTTGAGAAAGAGGCCCTCTTTAATGGTTATTCCCACATTGCCAGAAGGGGAGACGGTGACAAGATCATCGTGGTATCTGAAAAGAAGGAGTTTTATAAAGATTTGCTGGCCAATTTCTCCTTCCTTTTTTTCGTATCGCTGATCGGTATGATGGGATTGCTGGTGTTTATGGGCTTTTTTAATGACTTTAAACGCTATCAGATGAACCTTTCCGGTAAGATCCAGCTCTATCTGAACGGGGCTTTCCTCCTGCCGCTGACAACCATTATGGTTATCGGGGTGGTGATCATGAAAGGTATATTCTCGGATATCAGGGATGATTCCATACTGGCTTCATCTCTGAATATTTCGGAGGTGCTTACCATTTACGGTCAAAATTATGAATCCGGGAAATTTACGCGGAGGGAGCTCCGGAATAACCTGGATAATCTTTCAAGAAGCTCTTCTGTAGACATTCATCTATATGACCTGGATGGTATGCTGATCTATTCTTCGGCCATTCCTTATCAGAACCTGGAAACACCTGTTTATATCAATCCGCGGGCGTTTTCCACGATCCGTGATGAAGGAGCGCCGGTGATCCTCCTCGATGATTTCCAGGAGAAGATCTTATCCAAAACGGCTTTTGTGCCGGTAAAAGGAGGAACCAACCAGTTGCTTTGTATTGCTGCGCTGAATTATATTGATGCGCAAACCGCGGTACAGTCGTGGACCCGGCAGATCTGGCAGACCCTGCTGATTGCCTTTTTCATTATTTTCTTCCTGCTGTATACCTTCTCTTTTGTATCCAGTAAGAAGCTGACCGAGCCACTGAAGCTGATCGCGGATAAGATCAAGTCTGTCAGCTTTCATGAGCAGAATAAGGAGATCGTCTGGGAGGCCAAAGATGAGATCGGCCTGCTGACGGGAGAATATAACCGGATGCTCAGGAAGCTGGATGAAAGTAAGATGGCGCTTTCTCTCAGTGAAAAGCAGTCGGCCTGGCGCGACATGGCCAAGCAGCTGGCCCATGAGATCAGGAACCCGCTGACCCCGATGATGTTGTCTGTACAGCAATTGCAGCGGCTGGTGCTCTCTGACCATCCGGACGTAAAAAAACGGATTCTGAAAGTGCTGGGCTCTATCAGTGATCAGATTGAAAACATCACCGGTATCTCCCTGTCATTCTCCAAATTTGCCGAAATGCCTCTTCCTGCCCGGGAGGAGTTTGACCTGGTGTCTACCGCAAAAGGAGTTCCGCTGATTTTCCACGGGACTCCGGAGATTCAGTTCAGCAGTACTGAAGAAGAACTATGGGTCAGGGGCGATAGCAAAACGATCAAGAGAACACTGGCTTACCTGATCAGGAGCGGGATAGCCTCCGTTCCGACAGACCGGAAACCCCTGATCCGTATTTCGGTTTACAGGAGTGAGACCGGCGCTATCCTGGAGGTCAGCGATAACGGTACCGGGATTCCGGAGGAAATGAGAGAAAAGGTTTTTCGCCCTACCTTCAGTGAGAAAAACGAGGAGATCGGGTTTGGCTTAAGCATATCAAAGATCAGCATAGAGCACTTCGGCGGGAATATCTGGTTTGAATCCGAAGAAGGGGAAGGCAAGACATTCTATATAGAACTCCTGCTCAGGGAAGGCGGTGACCAGGATAGTGCGATACCGGATAAATCGATTTTTTAAGAGTCAATTCATCGGTCCGGACCGTTGGATTCAGGGAAATTACCCTTGTGTAAGATAGCTTATTTACTTCCCGGTGCCGCCACTTTTACCACCTCCAGCGGATCAAGATAGACCAGGAAAAGATGTACGTCAGTATAACCCATCTGAAGGAGGAGGCGGGCGTAATCCTGCAGCTGTCTCTCATGGGCGCTTCGTCTTTTGCCCGTTTTGTAATCCAGGATATATACCCGGCCGTTAAGGAATACCACGCGGTCAGGGCGGCGGGTAGTGCTGTGGCTGGAAAGAATATCGGCTTCATTTTTTACCACGGCAGTTTGTTCAAACAAGGGCACCAGTTCCGGATGCTCAAGAACCGCCCGGATTTTGCGGGTTACCGCCTCTGCCAGCTCTTGGGGAAGCAGGCCTTCCTTCTGCAGCGATTCGAGTACGGGTAAGAGGTCTTCGGCCTTCCTGATTCTCTCAAAAGCCGCATGGATCAGGTTTCCTTCGCGTACTCTTTCTTCAGGCGCGGTCCACCTGATCCGGAGACCCGGCTTTCCTTTAAAAGGCTGAGGTAACCGGACCTCAAAACGGGGACCGGCAGCTTTATCTTCTTTGTGAACGGGAATTGTTTTTTGCCCGAACTCGTAAAAAAAGCAGTCGGACCGGAAGTCGCCCCGGGTACGTAGAAACTGCTCCAGGAGCTGCCCGATATGTTCTATTGTAAAGCTTTTCCGGGTTTCCCGGCCCCAGATCCACAGATATTGCCGGTCAATAGCACGGGTAAGGGCCACATACAGCATGTTGAGGTTTTCAATGTAAATCAGGTCTCTTTCCCTTTGCAGTATATCTGCGGCGAACTCCGGATCGCGGGTGTACGGGAAGGGTGCTGACCGGATGCGCCCTGAAGAAGACTCCAGTTCCGGGTAATCCAGTGTTTCTATGCCCAGCCAGATCTGGGCACTGTTTTTAGGAGTGGTTTCCCAGTTGATAAAAGGCAGGATTACAATAGGATATTCGAGACCTTTGGCCTTATGGATGGTATTTATGGTAATGGCGTTGGCAGCCCTGGCCGGAATAGCCAGCTTTTCTCTGCGGATCTCCCAGTCCTGCAGGAAGTCCGCCAGGCTCCTGGACCGGCGGGTGGAATAACCCAGTGCGTGGTCCAGGAAGGTCAGAATGTATTCTGCTGACCCGCCTGTTTCCATGAGGGCAAATTTTGAAGTGAAAAATTCCGATAACTGATAGGGATCCAGACCTTCCATTCCTTCAAGATCAATGCCGAAAGGAGTAAAAAATGTCCTGAAGCCGGCAGAAGGAAGCGCACAGAGAGCCTGCAGGTCAAAGGAAGAGGGATCAATGTCTTTCACCAGGAAAAAGAATTGCAGGAACTCAAACCGTTCGAACTGCCGTTCGGGATGGAGGGTAAACCGCAGGGCGGAGACCAGAAAGCGTATTTCCCGGCTGTTATTCAGTTTAAGGGCTTCTGTGGAGCTGATGGCATAGCCGGCGCCTTTCAGAATGGAAGCGATCTCTTCTCCTTCCTTTCTTCTGCGGCAAAGGATACATATATCCGAAAGCCGGTAGCCGTCTTCGAGAATTTCTTCTACCTGCGCTATTATTTTTCCGGCCACCTCATCTTCGCCTTTCCGCAGTATTTCAACGGCCGTATAACCTCCTGTTTTCGGGCTGGCTGGTGTCTGTTGAAGGTAATCGTTGAATACCTGCCGGGCCATTTCGCTTTCCTGGCTTGCTGTTATGGCGGAAAACAGGCCGTTGTTAAATGCAATGAGTTCTGCCCGGCTGCGGTAGTTGGTGCTTAAGGTTTTGAGTTCTGTGGCTGCCTGGATATGGGTGATCTGGGAAAGCTGAATTTCGGGAGCTCTGGTTTGAAAATAGTCTTTGCGGCGGTTCACCAGGTCGAGCATCAGCATTACATTACCACCCCGCCAGCTGTAAATGGCCTGTTTCGGGTCTCCCACGATCAGGTTCTCCTGGTTTTTGGAAACCGCATTTTCAAAGAGAGGCAGCAGGTTAAAAAACTGGATGTCTGAGGTGTCCTGGAACTCATCCACCAGGATATGGTTATACCTTTCCCCGATCCGCTCATAAATATAGGGGACAGGTTCGCGGGCTACAATTTCCAGGATCTTACGGTTGAAGTCGGCCAGTACCGCTTCATTGTTTGCCGCCAGCAGGGTATCGATCTCCTGCTTGATGGCTGCGAGGAACGGAATTTTGAGCAGGTTTTTGTCTATGGTCTTCAGGGTGGGGTATTTGTCTGTTTCCAAGGCCAGGATGGCCCGGGTCAGCTCCCTCAGGCGGGGCACAATCACATCTACCTGCAAAGCAGACGGGCTTTTTTCCTTGTACCACCGGTCTTCGAGAAGGGTGGTCTGCGCTACTCCCGGTGTACTGTTGTCCCAGAGCTTTGCCGGGGTTTGGGACAGCTTATTGTAAAAATTCCAGATCCCTCTTGTCCCCTGCAGGAAGTCGGAAGCCGATAAGCCATGGTTCTGTATAAGGTTCAGCGCCTCCCGGGCCAGATCAGCAACGGCCTGTTCCGTTTCTTTTAGGTAAGTACGGATACGACCCTTGATCTCCAGGATGTCCCGGTGGGTTAGCCCTGTATTTTTTTCGATCTCTGCAGCATTGTTATTCTGGTAAATGACCCGGGCAAAATCTACAATATCGTTCTGGAGAGAATTCCAGCTTTGATTTTCATCCAGCTTGCTCAAGGCAAATTCTTTGAACATTTCCGTCAGCTCCGCGTCATCTCCCACCCGGTCTGTCAGGTTGCTGACGGCTTCCTCTATCAGCTCGTCCGTATCCAGGATAATTTCGTAATTATAGGGAAGGTTAAGGTCAAAGGTAAAAGAGCTGATTACCTGGTTGACAAAGCTGTCAATGGTTTTGATCGCAAAGTCATTGTAATTCTGCAGCACCAGGTGAAGCACTGCTCCGGCCCGTTGCTGAAGTGTTTCCCCCGAAATATGCGGGAGGCCTTCCAGGAGAAGCTGCCGGAGGGTGTCTTCACCGGAGCTTCCCGAACTCAGTCCTTTCAGCGCGCTGATGATCCTCCTTTTCATTTCTTCCGCGGCGTCATTGGTGAAGGTCATGGCCAGGATATTCCGGAAATAAGAGGGGTCTTCCGGGCTTAAAGCCAGCTTCAGGTACTCGCGGGTGAGTGTGAAGGTTTTACCGGATCCGGCAGAAGAAGAGTAAATGGTAAATAACGCCATGAGCTGTTCGGAAAGTTCAAAGATAAGGGGAAAGCGCCAGCTTATTTCTGTAAAATGATGCGTTTTTAAAAAGTGCACAACCTATATTTGCCGGGTAATTATAAAAAAGCTCCATGAAGTTATTGACGTTGGCTGGCCTGTTGCTGTCTCTGAATATTTTTGCCCAGAATTCGCAAACTGTGAAAGTTCATCTGTCTGACAGGCAGAGCCGCCTTCCCATAGCCGGTGCAAACGTGTCCATTCCGAAGTATAACCTTGCGGCTTCAACCGATGCGAGCGGAAATGTACGTTTTGACGGAGTGCCCCTGGGCCGCCTGGAAGTAGAGGTGAGCTCGGTCGCATACGGAAAATATATTTACAGGGAGCTGCTGCTGGAAAATTCTCGGCAGCTGGTGCTCGATCTGGAGCTGCAGGTTACCGGCAAAGAGCTGGAAGAAGTAAAAGTGACCTCGCCGGTACCCGCTACTTCTGCCCTGACGGGGGTGGAGAGCATTACGGCAGAGCAGATCATGCGGTTCCCGGCCACTTTTTTTGACCCGGCCCGTTTAGCCATGTCATTTGCAGGAGTAGCCAATACCAATGACCAGGCCAACAATGTGTCGGTGCGGGGAAATTCTCCCGAATTTGTACAGTGGCGCCTGGAAGGGGTGGAAATTGTAAATCCGAATCACCTGAGCAATGCCGGTATGTTTTCTGATAAGCCTGCCGCAGTAGGGGGCGGAACCAATATTCTTTCTGCACAGATGCTGGGTAATATGAACTTCCTGAGCGGAGCGTTTCCGGCAGGGTATTCCAATGCGCTGGCCGGTGTTTTTGATATGAACCTGCGTACGGGGAACAGCGAAGAATTTCAGCATGTGGTGCAGGCCGGACTGATAGGAATAGATCTTTCATCGGAAGGGCCTATTAACAGGAAAAAGGGCAGCAGCTACCTGGTGAATTACCGCTACTCTTTTACCGGCCTCCTGGCCCTGGCAGGAGTGAACTTCGGCGGCGAAGCCATTACCTTCCAGGATCTGGCGTTTAACCTGAACTTCCCCACGCGAAAAGCCGGGACCTTTACGGTCTTCGGTATGGGCGGGCTCTCCTCCAACATCTTTGCGCCGGATGCCGACAGTACTCAGTGGGAGTCGTCAAAAGATCTGAACAGTGTGGATTTTTACGGTCGTATGGGACTGCTGGGGGCAAAGCATTCGGTCAGGCTTTTCAAGAAATGGAATCTGCGTTCGGTGCTGGTTAATTCAGCCCTCGAGAACCTCCGCAATGCCTATTCGGGCAACGATAATGTAAATTACGATTATTCAGCCAAAAATTACCTCAGCTTCTCCACAGCGCTTTCGGGAGATCTGAACAGGCTGTGGGCGCTGCATGCCGGCGTTCAGGTAAGTCACCAGTTTAACCGGTTTAATATCATCGATTCCGATGCCCTTTTTTACAACATAGCTAACGTGATAGTGCAGCCTCACGTGCGGATCACCAACCGGCAGCGGTCACGTTTTAATTATAACGCCGGCTTCGTGGCACCTTATTATTCCTATAGCAGCTCACAATATTTTGAACCCCGGCTTTCGGCAGATTATTACCTGACATCAGGACATAAGGTAAAAGCGGCGTATGGACTCCACAGCCAGGTGACCTCCAACCGGATCTCGTTTTACCTTCCGTATAAGCCCGTGCGGTCGCATCACTTCTCCCTGGGGTACCAATTTGACCCGGACACGCGACAGTCTTTTTCTGCAGAGCTGTTTTACCAGAATATGTTTAACCTGACCCGCTTTGATTCCACCTATGTTTCGGTTATGAACGGTTATGAGATCGGCTATTTCGCGAACGGCTATTATCTCCTGAACCAAAAAAACCAGGGTCGGAATTACGGTGTGGAACTGAATTACAAACATTACCTGGAGAACGGCTTTTTTGCACTGGTCAATGCTACTTTCTACAAGTCGCAGTTCAAGGCCTTTGACAATAAATTCTATGATAGCCGGTACGCCGGAAATTATATTTACAATGCCACGGCCGGTAAAGAATGGGAGAAAGCAGACGGAAAGCTGCTCGGACTGAATGCCCGTTTGAACTGGGTGGGAGGCTTCCGTGACTACAAGATTGTTACCCAGGAGTATGAAGGAATGCTGTATGTGTATTATAATTTCGGTGCGCCGCTGAATGTTAAATATGACGATTACTTCCGGCTGGATCTCCGGGCCTACATCAAGAAAACCAAAAAGCGCGGATCAGAAACCATTTCACTGGATATCCAGAACCTGACCAACCGGGAAAATGTGGCTTACAATTACTTTGATACTTACCATATGAAGGTGATGCAGAAGAAGCAGCTGGGACTGGTGCCCATGTTGAATTACCGGTGGGAATTTTGATTTGAGTTGCGAGTAGTGAGTGCCGGGTAGTGAGTTGCAGATAGGGAATGCGTGATACTACTTAATGCTCCTGAAATTGTCAATTGTCTCAACATATAAATTATGTCAAAAATCATTATAGCTATTGACGGCTACTCTTCCTGCGGGAAGAGCAGCACGGCGAAAAGGGTAGCGGAAAAGCTGGGCTACCATTATATTGACACAGGGGCTATGTACCGTGCGGTGACCCTGTATTTCCTGCAGAATCATATCAGCCTGAATAATCCGCGCGAGGTAGCGGAGGCGCTCGGGAAGATCGATATAGAATTCCGGAGTAACCTGAAAGGGAAAAGTGATACTTACCTGAACGGGCTGAACGTGGAAGAGGAGATCCGGAAGCTGTATGTAGCTGACCAGGTAAGTGAGGTGGCAGCCGTTGGAGAAGTCAGGAAAGCGATGGTGGCGCAGCAGCAGCGGATGGGAAGAAAAAAGGGTTTTGTGCTGGACGGAAGAGATATCGGAACCGTGGTTTTCCCGGATGCGGAGCTTAAGATATTTATGAATGCCGACCCTCTGGTAAGGGCTCAGCGCCGGCAGCAGGAGCTGATGGAGAAGGGGGAACTGGCTGACCTGGGGGAGATCCTCGAAAATATCAAAAAACGGGATATTATTGATACCACCCGGGAAGAGAGTCCGCTGCGCCGGGCGCCGGATGCCTATGAGCTGGATACTACCTATATGACCCTCGATGAACAGGTGGAAAGAGTTGTGCTGCTGGCTGATTCCGTCAGCAGCCGGCAGCCATGAGCTTGATAGCCATGGTAAATTTTACTGTTTAAAACTCACCGCCCGGCACTCACTACTAATATTTACCCCTATGAGAAAAACAGACTTTCTGATCGTAGGATCCGGGCTGGCCGGTTCTGTGCTGGCATTGGAGCTGCTCCGGGCAGGAAGCTCGGTTACGGTGATCGCTGACTCTTCCCGGCCTTCTTCCAGCCGGGTGGCGGGCGGACTGGTGAATCCTGTGACCGGGAAATACCTGGCCAAAACCTGGCTGGCCGATGAGCTTTTCAGTGGGCTTCAAGCCTACTATGAAGGGCTGGAAAAATTATTTTCCGGCTCTTTTTACCATAAAACGGGCCTTTTTCGCCCTTTTACCGGGCCGGAGCATAAAAAGAGCTCCCTGGCCCAGATCACCCGGCACGGCCTCGAAAATTATCTGGAAGTAAAAGAAGCTGAAGAAGGTTTGCATCTGTGGTTTAGCTCTGAGCCGGAGGGGATGCATTCTCCGGCAGCTGGCTGGCTGGATATGCCGTTGTTCCTGGACGCGGCCGCACTTTACCTGCAGCAAAATACGGAGTGGGTAGATACCGTGTTTGATTTTGATGAATTCCGTATTCAGGAAGACAGGGTGACATTCAGGGAGTGGAACGCTTCGCGGGTTGTTTTTTGTGAAGGATTCTACGCCTGCAATAACCCGTATTTCAGCTGGCTCCCATTTAACCCGGTAAAGGGCGAAACCCTCCTGGGAATAATGCAAGATTACCCGGTAAGCACCATTGTGAACCAGGGAAAATGGATCATTCCGCTGGGCAATGACCGGGTAAGACTGGGAGCTACCTATTCCTGGCATGAGCTGAACTTTGAGCCGACCGAAAGGGGGCGTGAAGAGCTCCTGCAGGCTGCAGAAAAGATGCTGAAAAAGCCTTTTACGGTTACAGGACAGCAGGCCGGCGTGCGGCCTGCCACCAAAGACCGCCGGCCCTTCCTGGGGAAACATCCGCAGCATGAGCGCCTCTGGATTTTCAACGGACTGGGTACAAAAGGGGTGTCGCTTGCCCCCTGGTTTGCCGGGCAGCTGGTGAGAAATATGCTGCACAATGAACTAATTCATCCGGAAGCAAACATCGAAAGATTTTATGCGTTATATTCGTAAGTTGATTTTTCGTGGATGATAAGATTACTATCGCTCATATTTTTTTGCTTTCTGATGGCAGGATCCGGCCGGATCGCCGTGGCCCAGAGATATTACGGGGCTTCGGGAGAAGAGTTTGGCAAAAGTAAGATTCAGAACAAGGAATTTCAATGGAGAACTTTCAGCTCTGCCAATTTCGGATATAACTTCTACAGGGGAGGGGAGCAGATCACCCGGAATGCCGCCGCCCACCTGGAAAAAGCCTATCCCCGGATTACCGGCATCCTCGGGTATATTCCATATGAACCGGTGACGGTCTTTGTTTTTAACTCGCCGGCTGATCTGAACTCTACCAATCTTATCGGTGAAGATGCCCGTGTGGAAAACGGTACCCTGCTTGACAGCCGGCGCAGCCGCATCCTGACGGCATACGATAAAAATGATTCCCTCTTTCATAAACAGCTGGTCAGCAGTGTTTCTGCCATCTATGTTTACGATATGCTTTACGGGGGGAATGTGAGAGAATCTATTGAAAGCCAGATCCTGCTCAACCTGCCCGAATGGTTTACCTCAGGGGTGAGCGCTTATGTGGCGGAAGAAGATAATTCTGCGCTTTTTGATACCTTTAAATCGGCTATTTCTGCGGCACAGTCACAGCGGCTGAAAAACCTGAAAGGGGAGAGCGCACGCATTGTGGGACAGTCGATATGGAATTTTATAGCTTTGAAATACGGTAAGGACAATATTTCCAATATCCTCAATCTTACCCGGATCATTCATAATGAACAGTCCAGCATCACCAGCACCCTGGGGATCTCGTTCTCTAAATTCATGAAAGACTGGACCGATTTTTACCTTGCCGGTGCACCGCTGCATGCCGAGCCGAAAGAAACCGTGCCCGTGGTAATACAGCAGCCTTTCCCGAAGAGAATTCCGGATCTGGCAGAGGGAGAAGTGGATACGGATGATTACCGGTTTGATGAAATTAATATCCGCCGCTACCAGGAAAGTACGGCGGTTGCTGCAGGAAGCAGCCGTGAAAGCCGGCCGGCAAGCAGGAATGAGGCCGGTGATACCCGCCTATCGTCCGTCAGGCTGTTCAAAAATTTCCTGGTCAGTAACGACCGGAAGATTGATGTGCTCGTAGATCCGGTGCGGCAGTTTGGCCTGGGATATTCCATCTCCTTCCATGATCTGCTTCAGAACAACGTTTTCTCCTTTAATTCGTTTATAAGACCATCTACACCCCTGTTTAAAAGCTTTGATTTCGGATTGACCTACGGGCATTACTCCCGGAAGATCGACTATGTATTTAAGTATGAGAAGAGGTCGGTGAACCTGGAGGCCATTGACAGCCGGGATGCTTTCCTGTTCCGGCCGCTGAACCGGCTGGTTCCGCGTGACCAGCCCGAATACCTTCTGCGCAGGCTGGTGCAGCAGAGAATTTCCGCTACCCTGATTTATCCTTTCTCTACCCGCCTGAAGGCTGAAATTACGCCCGCGGTAGTGAAAAATGATGATATTGATTATAACCTGAACACGATAGAGGGAATTGCTCCCGATTTTTATTTTGCTCCTAACGTCAGCCTGGTGTTTGACAATACCCGGATCAGTCCGCTGGGAGTGGAAACGGGAACCAAGGCGAAGGTGTCTTTTGACCAGTATTACCATACTAAAAATACCTTAAGGAGCTTCAGAAATGCGTACCTGGATATCCGCCATTATCAGAGGATTTTCCGGGGGCTCCAGCTGGCCGGTCGTCTGAGCTACGGTACCTCCCGGGGGAATGCCCCTAAATATTCGTTCATAGGCGGGGTGGAAAACAGTGTGAACCGCAATACCTACCAGACCGACGAAATTGCTACAGGCGGTGATCCGGATAACAAAAATATATTGCTCTATAATTTTCCGGGTACCCTGCGCGGGTTTGACTTCGGCAGGTTGTATGGAAATAACCACCTGCTGGGAAATATAGAGCTGAGGTCGCACCTGGTGGAGGTTCTGCCCCAGATGGCTTTATCGAGCAACTTTCTCCGGAACATGCAGATCGTGGGCTTCTATGACATTGGTACGGCATGGATGGGTTCGAAAGGACCCTTCAGCCGTCAGAACAGTTTGAACACTATTATAACGGGGCAAAACAGCCCGTTCCTGATTGAGGTGACCAACTTTAAAAATCCGTTTCTCTCCGGTTTTGGGGCAGGGCTGAGAACCACCATTCTCGGGATATTTATCCGCGCCGACTATGCCTACGGTTTTGAGGACGGCTCGGTTAATTCTCCTAAAATTCATCTTTCGGTAGGAAGAGATTTTTGATAGTGCCGGTTAGGGAGTTCCGAGGGGTAAGTTGCAGGCAGCCGGTGCCGGGATCCGGGCCCTCATTTAATTTAAGATTTTTCTTCATAAACGGTACTCAGAAACAAGTACCTGGAATTTGCTGCTCCCTACCCGG
>JBEBRR010000018.1:0-64151 GCA_040394735.1 Leadbetterella byssophila | reverse complement strand
TTTGCCGGTATGTGTCAGATTCCTTTAAAATAAAAAAGGCAGAGTCTCTGAATAAAGACTCTGCCTGTGCTTGCCCCCTGTCAGATTACTTTCTGATAAGGAAAGAGGCCTTTTTTGAAGTACCGAATAAAGGTTCAACGAAACTCTCCTCCAGGTCAGAGAAAGAGCCGATATAAGTTCCTTCAAGGTCTCTGCCATCCATCAGTATCCCGTCTAAAACAATTTTCAGATCCCCGTTACTTTCTTTTGAAATGGTAAATGAACCCGAGGTCATATACAATTCATTTTTACCTTCCTCTATAAACATTATCCTGACGTACATATCGTCATTACCGGCCTTATAAGTTCCTTATACAAATTCGTCATCGGCCACATAAGCCTGTAAGTACAGAGAATACGGAAAATCATCTATTGTTTTCCCGGGGCAAGCGAAGCGCTTGTCAGGATAAATTCCATGGAATATTCTTTCCAGTCATTGTCGTATCCGTAATCTATAAGCCCGGCCCCTTCAAATGTGAAGCTTTTTTCTCCGATGTTGATCTTTGTTACTCTTCTGTATATTATTTAATGATGATGTCCGCCGGGCCCGTGTACATGGCCATGATCCATTTCTTCCGGAGAAGCCTCCCGAACGGAGATGATCTTCCCTTCAAATTTTAGCGTTTTCCCTGCCAGCGGATGGTTGAAATCAATAATGACTTTATCCTGCTGAACTTCTATTACCCTTCCCTGGATCTTCGCGCCGTCATCGTTCGTAAAAGGAATGGGATTCCCGGGTTCCAGAAAGCCGTCAGGAACCTTCCCGTCCTCAATTTTGAACATATCGAGGCTGAAATCCACCACATTGTCTTCGTAAAATTCTCCGAAGGCGTCTTCGGGCGATATTTCAAAGTTGTAGGTATCTCCTGCCGACAGCCCGTTCAGGTTTTCCTCAAACCTGGGCGGCAACCCGCTGTGGCCGGCCAGGTAGAGCATGGCTTCGTCTTCTCCTACCTCTTCTACCAGCTCAAATTCATCATCGGGTGACAACGTATAGAGTGTGTATGCGGTTGAAACCACCTTTCCGTCAGAAATCTTCATAGCAGTATTCGTTGATTTGAAAACAAAGGTAGGGCTTATGTCCGCATTAAAGATGAGATGAGGGCAATTATCTTTCCGAATATAGTCCTACTTTTGCAAAAAAACAGGAACGGAATGGCTCTTTTAGAACCGCTTTACAGGGTTTCGGAGATTTGTGCCTATCATGGAATTGAGAATGTGGTGATTTGCCCCGGCTCCCGGAGCGCGGCCCTGACCCTCGCATTCGTAAGGAATAAGAAATTCCGGACACAGGTTATTACCGACGAGCGCAGCGCTGCATTTATTGCCCTGGGAATGGCACAGGCCAGCGGTAAGCCTACAGTACTGATCTGCACTTCGGGTACGGCCGCATTGAACTTCAGTCCGGCGGTAGCAGAAGCCTATTTTCAGTGTATCCCGCTGCTGGTTCTTACGGCAGACCGCCCGCCGGAATGGATTAACCAGCATGACGGACAGACCATTTTCCAGCAGAATATCTACGGAAAGCATATCGTCAAAAGCTATGATTTCCCGGCAGATTACACCCATCCGGATGCTCTATGGATGATCGAGCGCCTGGCTCACGAAGCCCTCGCCTTTACCCGCCGGGGACCCGTACATATCAATGTTCCCGTTCGTGAGCCGTTTTATCCTGAAGAAGGGGAGGCGTACAACGGGAAATTCCGGCCTGTTTCTTATCTCACGGGCATCTCTGTGCTGGATGAAGGCACCTGGAACAGCCTCATGCAGGTATGGGACCGGGCAGGCAGCATTTTAATAGCAGTCGGGCAAAATCAGGAAAGCCTGGATGAGGCTCTGACCCTGCTGACGGGCGATCCGCGCGTACATGTTCTGGCGGATGTCATCTCCAATGCAGATATCAGGAATAAGATCACTTCGCATGATATCTTTTTGGGTAAGGATGCAGCCCTGACACAGCCTGATCTGCTGATTACATGCGGAAAATCATTCATATCCAAGCCGTTCAAACAGTTTTTCAGGAAGAATAAACCAGTTATTCACTGGCATGTGGAAGACAGGACGGAACTGACCGATCCCCTGCAGTCGATTACCCTTAAAATTACTGTTCCTGCAGGATATTTTATGCAGGAGCTGGCCGGCAGAAGTACCGGAAAGGTGTACGCTCCGGCCGGGAAACGCGACTGGGAGGGCCTGGAGGGCCGTGCAAGAACTTACCTGGCCCGTTTCCTGGAAGAATGCCCGTTCGGCGAGCTGAAGGCAATAGCCATGCTTCTCCAGCACCTGGCTCCCGGCGATGTGCTGCACCTTGGAAACAGTATGCCCGTGAGGTACGCCAATTTACTGGGAAGCCTCCTGCCTGAGGGAGTGAAGGTATTTTCCAACCGGGGCACCTCCGGTATTGAGGGGGTAGTGAGCACGGCGGTAGGACAGGCCCTGGTGAGCAGCGGACGGGTGCATTGTGTGGTAGGTGATGTGTCTTTCTTTTATGACAGCAATGCCCTGTTCTCAGTCCGGCCGGAAGCCCGGCCTGAGAATCTCAGCGTTTATCTTATCCAGAATGGTGGCGGAAATATATTCCGGATCATTGACGGGCCGGGAAAACAGGAAGAGCTGGAAAGCTGCTTTCTTACGGATCAGGGAAGAACCGCAGAGGGGTTAGGCCGGGAGGCAGGCTACTGCTATACCGCCGTAAGATCGGAAACTGATCTGCTGAATGCCTTAAAAAGCAAAGAGGGCAGTATTCCTGACAGGCCTGCCCTCTTTGAAATCTATACAGACGGAGTACGTGACTCCGGTTTATTTCAGCAATTAAAAGCCGGATTTACTTTGTAAAAGCAATACCCTCAGCGGCTTTCTCAAACGTCCATTTGGTAGTGACATTCGTTTTGCGTTTGTCTTTCGTATTGATGTAGGTATAGGCAACCGGCAGCTTTACACCGATAGGTGTGGTGTCGTACTTTGTATAATCCATGGTGTGGGTGATCCCGTTTTCCACAAGTATCTCACGGATGACCAGGCCGGTGGCATTATCGAAATAATACTCTCTTTTTATCCCGTTTTTCTCTATGGCCAGTTTGGTAGCAGCCTTGCCTTCAACCGTGGCGGATGACACAGGGGCGGTCAGCTTATACCCTTTTTCTTCGTAGTTGACAAAGGGCAGCACCCCGTCTTTAGCTTCCACAGTCAGCTCCGTCACCTCTTTGCCGCTCAGGTCTTTGGTGCTGTAGGTAACCTTCTTATCCGGGCTTCCCATCGGTATTTTGATCCAGCCCTGGTTTCCGTTCAAAACATAGTAAAAATCTCTTTTCAGGAGCGTTTTTTTCCGCGAAAGCTGGTTCTTATCTCCTACCACCACTACTTCTTCGTCGTAATCGGTGGTGGCGTTAGCCACATAAGAGCGGTTATATTTAAAAGTGTTTACCTCTTCTATTTTGCCTTTGCCTTCTGTGGCTTCCAGGTATTTATCGACAACGGCATCTGCGGTCTGGGCCTCAGCCAGGAAAGGAACAAGTGCCAGCAGGAATATTTTAGTGATTTTCATATTTGATGATTACAATTTGGTTTTTAACATTAGACGTAAATACCGGCTCCTGATTCTCTCCGGGGAGCCTGTTTAACAAAATATTAACGAAGAAAAAGACCGGCAGAATACGTTTCCCGCCTTAAAATCATATTAATTCTTTATGGTTTCGGCAAGAAGGGCCGTAATCTGTTCCAGGTACTTCTGATCGGCAGGGTCGAAGTCGTCGAGGCGGTCGCTGTCAATATCCAGCACACCGATCACCTTTCCGCTGTTGTCTTTCACCGGCAGTACGATTTCCGACCGGGAGTCTGAACTGCAGGCGATATGTCCGGGAAACTGGTCGACATCAGGCACCAGCACGGTAGAGTGGGTAGTAAATGCATGACCGCATACGCCACGGTCATACCGGATCCGCGTACAGGCTATAGGCCCCTGGAAAGGCCCCAGCACCAATTCCCCTCTTCCGTTGTCAAAATAAAACCCTACCCAGAAAAAGCCAAATGCCTGTTTAAGGGCAGCAGCCGTATTGGCCGTATTGGCCACCAGGTCTTCTTCGCCCGAAATCAGGTTCCGGAGCTGGGGGATCAGCGCTTCGTAAGTCTCTGCTTTCCCGGCGCCGGCGGGGATATAAAGATTCTCTGCCATATAAAACTGAATTTTTGGAGGTGATTTCCGGTTTCGTTATTGATTTATTTTCGATTTTGGATTTACGATGACGGACCGGGTGACATTTTTTTTATTGCGGGCCGGAAGCCTGCCCTTTCTTCGCCTCGTTCCAGAATATATCCATTTCCGCCAGGGTCATTTCTGAAAGATTCTTCCCGGCCTCCCGGGCTTTACTTTCGAGGTACGTAAATCTTTTGATGAATTTTTTATTGGTTCTTTCCAGCGCGGTTTCGGGGTTAATGCCGGCAAACCGGGCGTAGTTGACCAGCGAAAACAGCACGTCGCCGAACTCGTCCTCTTTCTCTTCTTCCGATGCGCCTGAATCAGCCTTCTCCTTAAATTCCGAAATCTCTTCTTCTACTTTTTCCCATACCTGGGTAGCTTCCTCCCAGTCGAAACCCACTCCCCGGGCCTTTTCCTGGATACGCATGGCTTTCACCAGCGCCGGCAAAGAAGCGGGGACTCCGCCCAGCACAGATTTATTTCCTTCTTTCAGCTTGATCTGTTCCCAGTTTTTCTTTACTTCTTCCTCGTCTTTCACTTGGGTATCCCCGTAAATATGCGGATGCCGTATGATCAGTTTATCGCAGATACCGTTAATCATTTCGGCCACCGTGAAATCATTCGTCTCCGAAGCTATTTTACTGTAAAACACAATATGCAGAAGAAGGTCGCCCAGTTCTTTTTTTACTTCCTGGCGGTTTCCTTCAAGAATAGCATCGGAAAGCTCGTAGGTTTCCTCGATAGTAAGATGCCGCAGCGTATCCATGGTCTGCTTCCGGTCCCACGGGCATTTTTCGCGTAATTCATCCATGATGTCCAGCAGCCGGCTGAAGGCCAGCATTTCTTCTGAACGGTTTCGGGTAAACCGGAGTGGAAGCGAATTTGACATTTCTTGAAGTACTTTATTAGTGGTACAAAGTTACGGATTTTAATTCTTCTTCATATCTATGCTCCCAATGAAGCCAGTGAAATAACATTTATCCCGTCTTGCCGCGTGTATCTGAATAAACTCCCCGCCTGTGCAATTACATTTTCAGGGTTTTGCTTTAATTTGTATACAAAAAACCTTATCTCATGAAGAAACTTGCCTTATTGCTCCTTTTTGTGACGTCTGCCTTGTTTGCCCAGACCGAAACCCCCGAACAAAAGAAAGAGCGCCTGGCCTGGTGGACACAAGACCGCTTCGGCATGTTTGTTCACTGGGGGCTTTATTCGGTTCCGGCCCGGCATGAGTGGATTCAGAATTATGAACGCATCCCGGCAGAGCAGTACAAAGAGCGCTATTTCGACAAGTTTAATCCTGACCTGTATAATCCGAAGGAATGGGCAGCGCAGGCACGTAAAGCGGGTATGAAGTATGTGGTGCTGACTACCCGCCATCATGAAGGGTTTGCCCTCTGGGATACGAAATTCAGTGATTTTAAGGCGCCGAATACCCCCGTAAAGAAAGATCTGCTGAAGCCTTTTGTGGAGGCGCTCCGGGCAGAGGGGCTGAAAGTGGGTTTTTATTTCTCACTGATTGACTGGCATCACCCTGACTTTACGGTTGACCGGGTGCATCCGCTGCGGGGAGATAAGAATGCAAGGGAGGATAACGCAAAGAAAGACATGAACCGGTTCAGGAGGTTCCTGAAAGACCAGCTTACCGAGCTGCTGACCGGTTACGGAAAAATTGACCTGATGTTCTTCGATTTTTCCTACCCCGGTGAAGACGGTAAAGGAAGGAAAGACTGGGACAGCGAAGGCCTGCTGCAGCTCACCCGGAAGCTTCAGCCCGGCATCATTATCAATGACCGGCTTGATCTGAATGATGTGGCCGGCGGTTATGATTATGTGACCCCCGAGCAGTTTATGCCGGCCCGGTGGCCGGAACGGAACGGGGTGCGCGTTCCCTGGGAAACCTGCCAGACCTTTTCGGGCTCATGGGGCTATCACCGGGATGAAAATACATGGAAATCGTCCAACCAGCTTATTGCCATGCTGATAGAGGTGGTTTCGAAGGGAGGGAATCTGCTGCTGAATGTGGGCCCTACTGCCAGGGGTAATTTTGATGCCCGTGCCACCAGCCGGCTGGATGCCCTGGGCGAATGGATGCATTACAACGACCGCTCGATCTACGGCTGTACCGCTGCTCCTGAAAGCTTCCGGAGGCCTGAAAATACTTTCCTGACGTATAACCCGGAGACGAGGCGGCTATATGTTCATGTATTGCAGTGGCCGTTTAAAACCCTTTATCTGCCTGGTTTCAAAGGGAAAATAAAGTATGCACAATTCCTGCATGACGGCTCAGAGATCAAATATAGCGTTTCGGCAAAGGCGGATGATGCCAGCCATATGGCTATCACCGCAGGGGAGCAGGATCTTATCCTGCAGATGCCGGTGGAGAAACCCGGAGTGGAGATTCCGGTGATTGAGCTCTTTCTTGAATAAACTCTGCCCGGCGGCTGACCTTATTATACCTTGCGTAAAGAAATACGGCAGAAAAGGTAAGGCCCAGTAAGAGCCCGAACCATACGCCCACAGAGCCCATTTTCAGGGGGAAGCCCAGCAGGTAGCCTGCCGGCAGGGCAATTACCCAGTAGGCAATAAAGGTAATGTAGGTGGGGATCCGGATATCGGCCAGGCCACGGAGCAGGCCAAGGCCTACCGACTGGGCGCCGTCTGATAGCTGGAAAAAGGCGGCAATCATCAGCAGGGGAAGAGCCGCAGCCAGCACGTTGTTATCTTCAATATAAATTTTGATGATCCACTGTCCGAACAGCAGGATAATCAGGCTGCAGAGTCCCATAAAGCCAATTACCCAGGTGTATGCTGCGCGGCCTGAAAGACGGATGCCCGCGCTGTCGCGTTTTCCCCAGGCATCACCGATCCGGATACTGCCTGCATGTGCAAAGCCGGTGGCCATCATATAGGTGGTAGAGGCTACATTGATGGCGATCTGGTGGGCGGCAAGCTCTGTTTCACTCAGCCATCCCATCATGATAACGGCAAAGGAGAAGGCGGCAATTTCAAAAAAAGCCTGGAATCCGGCGGGAATGCTTCGCTTTAGTATTTCAGAAAGCAGGACCTTGTCGGTCTTCCATTGGGAAAAGTGGAACAACAGCCGGAAGGAAGACCGGTTCCGGAGATACAGCAGCAGGATGCCCAGCATCAGTAAGCGGGAAAATATAGTGCCGATGGCTGCGCCGTTCAATCCCAGTTCGGGGAAGATCCACAGACCGCGGATAAGAACCACGTTCCCGGTGATGTCAAACAATAAGCCCATCAGCGTAATATACATAACGATGGCAGGCCTGGAAAAACCGTCGGAAAACTGCTTCACTGCCAGGAAGAAGATCATCGGGATATTGGAAAGAATAATCAGGAAGAAGAACGGAGCTCCCAGGCTTTCCACCGCTTCCGTCTGCCCCAGCACAGAAAAATACCGGTAAACCAGGAAACCGGCGAAGGTAAGCAGGGCGCTGTAGACCAGGGCCACCAGGAGCGAATTAAAAAAGAGGGCGCTGAGCCTGGGAGAGTCCTGCTCTGCCAGAAGCTTGGAAACCATGGGTGCAATGACCGCCAGCCCACCCACGGCAAGAGAAGCGATCAGGAAGGCAATGGAGTTGGCGACCCCTGCAGCGCCCAGGCTTACAGGACCCAGCAGCCTGCCTACGATCACGTTATCGGAAGTGGCCATCAGGATCACACCCAGCTGGCTGATGATAATGGGAAGTGCTAATTTATAGGTTTTGTAAAGTTCTGTCCGTAAATTTTTTTGCGTCATTTGCTTTGATTTAACAATGGTAGTCAGGAATTTTGTTTCTCACATCTGTTTCATCCCATGTTGAAATACTTTTGTCAGATCCTCATCTTCCTTTTTGTTTTATCCTGTAAACAGCCGGATAAAGAAGTAGCTTTCAAAGGCGTTTGGGTGGAGAAGTCAGTTCTGGAAAACAAAGATAAGGCGGAAACCGTAGATTCTCTTGCGAAGTTCCCATTAATCCTTTTTGAAAAGGAGGGAGGCGATTCCGTACTTTTTTACTATGACCGGTCGAGAAGAAATGTGTATCCGGCAGAGTATGCCTACAATTCCTATTTCGTGCATTTTGATAAGCACAATGAGTATTTTCTTACTCCTGACTATACCACGGGGGAGCTGGTTTTTTCCAATCTGAAGGATGATGAATTTTACCGGTTTGTAAGAATAAAGCCGGGTCTGACACGCAATGAGGTGCTGAACCCGGCCTTTGATATCGACGCTTTTATACAGCTTGCAGAGTAAAAATGGTGATCTCGGGCAGAATGCCTACACGACCCGGATATCCCAGGAAGCCAAATCCCCGGTTCACATAGAGGCGTTGTCCGTTTTCTTCGTACATTCCTGCCCATTCTTTGTAACGGTACTGTACAGGGCTCCACTTAAAGCCCGGAATCTCCACCCCGAACTGCATTCCGTGGGTATGCCCGGCAAAGGCTGCGTCAATGTCGGTTTGCCCCAGCACCTGGGCACGCCAGTGGCTGGGATCATGCGATAGCAGCAGCTTGTTCGTGAACTCTTCCGATCCCTCCAGCGCCTTTTTTAAATCGCCCTTCTGAATAAACCCTGCACCCCAGTTCTGAATACCGATTATGCCGAGCTTTTCCCCGCCCAGGGTGATGGCCCGGTTCTCATCCATGAGCAGATCCCAGCCCATCAACCTGTGGCCTTCCATAAGGTTAAGCAGGTTCTGCTGCTTGGCCTGGGGGGAAGCCCATTGCGTATAGTCGCCGTAATCGTGGTTCCCCAAGGTAGAGTACACTCCCAACGGTGCTTTTACCCGCTTGAAGGTATCAAAATATTCCTGTAGCTCAACAGCCTTGTCATTGACCAGGTCGCCGGTAAAAAAGACCATGTCGGGCTTTTCGGCCAGGAGCATGTCGATCCCGCCGTTTACCGCTTTTTTATTGTAGAAACTGCCTGAATGGATATCGGAGAGCTGGGCGAGGGTCATGCCGTGAAACTGCTTCGGAAGACCTTTCAGCGGCAGGCTGACCCGTCGTACCCGGTAATCATAGGCTCCGGAAAGGATACCGTAAGTCAGTACGCCGAACTGTGTGGCGCCCAGCGCCAGCGCCGTTTTTGCTATAAATTCTGAACGGGTGAGTATGGGTTCGGCAGAAGAGGGTTTAAGGATCTTCTGACCGGTGTTTTTCAGAATATTCAGTCCGCTACCCAGCAAATAAACAATAGCTCCTATCATCTTGGACGAATAGATCATAAAAACGGCCACTCCGAAAATGCGCCTGTATTTCGGAGAAGCGGTTTCCGGGGCTACATAAAACAGGTACACAAATCCCAGGAGTAAAATAACCGGGATGGCCCAGTAGCCCAGGGTGATCCATCGCTGGGTAGTGATATGGAAGTTCCGGATACTGTCTTTTAATGCTTTGAAAAAAAGATAATCTACAGCAAGAAAGACTGTCAGTATCAGGACGCTGAAAACAGTTCTGTTCATGGGCTGATTATTTTAAGGCTGCTTTTACATTCTCAAAATCAGGTACCCGGCCTGCATCCTCCAGCACCTCTGCATACGCTATTTTACCGTCTTTGTCTATCACAAATGCTGATCTTTTGGAAACTCCTTTCATCCCCAGAACAAACTCGTTGTACAGGGCACCATAAGCTTCAGAGACCTCTTTGTTAAAGTCAGACAGCAGCGGGAAGGGCAGGTTCTGTTCATTCCGGAACTTATCCAGCGTAAATACCGAATCTACAGAAATTCCCAGGATTCCCGCATCGAGGTCTTTATAAGTGCTGATGTTATCCCGCATTTCGCATAGCTCAGCGGTACAAACGCTCGTAAATGCCAATGGGAAGAAAAGGATTACTACATTAGTACCGCGGTAATCCGAAAGCGATATCTCCTTTTTATCAGAGGAATATAATTTAAAATCCGGTGCTGTATCGCCTGTCTTTAATGCCATAATGTTTTGTTTTTAATAATAAAAACCTTGGCGCCCGTCTTTTAGTTTATGAGAGTTCCTGATTTTTACTCAAGCGGACATATCGGGAGATGAAAGGGCGGGAAGAAGGGGGAATTTCAGGAAAGAGGGGTGGCCGGGAGATATTTCCGGCAACTTTTGTTTTCCCTGCGTTCCCGGAACAGCCTTCAGGCCGGAATAGCCGGAAACGCAGGGGATCAGTCAATTATTATACCTCAAACTCTTCTCCTACCTTCGCCAGGTAAAGTGATTTTCCGGCATCTGCAAAAGCTTTCTTCGCTTTGTCATGGTCAATGTTAATCGGAGGGAAGGAATCGTAATGGCAACCCACTATGGTATTACATCCGATGAAATCGGATGCCAGGATAGCATCTTCGTATCCCATGGTAAAATAATCGCCTACAGACAGGATGGCGAAATCAAGCGGGGGACACATCATCGGGATCAGCTTCATGTCGAGCGTCAGGGCGGTGTCGCCGGAATAATAAAAACAGGAGTCGTTGTTCCAGAAAACAAAGCCCACGGGATTGCCGCCGTAGCTGTTGTCGGGCAGCATGCTGGAGTGTATCGCCGTAACCAGCTTGAATGTGAAGTCATCCAGGCTCAGCTTCCCGCCGGTGTTCATACCATGCCCGGAGATCCCGAGGGGCTCAATGAATTTGGTCATGATATCAAAGCTGGTGATCACCGGAGCGCCGGATTGTCCGGCAATCTGCTTCAGGTCTTTCAGGTGGTCGGCATGGCCATGCGAAAGAAAAATATAATCCGGCCGGATATCTTCTGTTTGGATATGCTGCGCAATGGGATTCCCGCTTATGAAGGGATCCAGAAGAATTTTTTTTCCTGCAAAATGGATCATAAAGCACGAATGACCGAAATATTGTAGTTTCATATGTTTAAGTTTTGAGTTCCGGATAATGAGTTTTGGCTGAACTGTTGTTCAATGCAAGTTACTAACTTTTCACTGTACCCTGACCTGCCCCATTTTCGGATCGGTAGAGCTTTCTTTTCCCGTTTCCACATGCCCCGCATAATGCCATTCAAAATCAGGGCTGCCGTTTACCGTAAGCCTGAAGTCATACCAGTTGTGACTCTTTTTCAGATCGGCTGTGACCGTTTTAACAGCATCTTTCTTGAGCCGGATACGGGTAACACCGTTGTGATAAGAAACATCGGTCAGCAGGAGCTCCAGCTCTTTGCCTGAGGTGTTGCGGAGGTGAAACTCAATGTCACCCAACGGGCGCCCCTGCCGGTTTTTCGGGTAAGATACGGATACCTCTACCGGCATTTCATGCGCTTTAAAGCTGCGATAAAAGCCGTTGGGGCCATGTACCTGCACATCCAGCCGTCCCTGAGACCGGTCCATTATATCCCTGAGCTCATCTCCCTTTTTGAGGGTGTAATGCCGCGATTGAAACTCTCCGCTTTCCGTACGGAGATTAGCGAAAAAAGGAGCACCACCTGTTCTGAAGGTATCTCCTACCGCCAGCTTCAGCTCAGGTTTGCCGTTACCGTCCACCTTTATATCCGCAAAAAGCTCATAGGGAATCGGCAGGGCTTTCTTGGTGCCTTTCTCCTGCCGGGGCATCCAGGGCGATGTTTGGGGCGAGCGGTTAATCTGTTCTATTTCTTCCGCGGTCAAAGCTTTATAGTTTTGAGGAAGCCCCTTGTCCCGGGCATTCCGGATAGACTTCAGGAACTCGGTTTTCTGCACAAATTCATTGAATTCCCCGGCCTGAAAAGGAGTAAATACAGAACTCAGATCTCCGCAAACCGTTCTTCTCCATTCAGTAATGTTTTCTTCCTTAATTTCTTTTTTGTAGCGTTTTGCGATGAAATTCTCCAGAAACATAAGAATAGATGTATGATCAAACACTTCTGAACAAACTTTTCCGCCCCGGCTCCAGGGAGAAGCGACCACCAGCGGTACGCGGTAGCCCAGACCGATGGGGCCGTCTACCACCCGGTCATAAGGCCGCTGCTTTTCATGCTCCAGGTTCACCTGCTCAGCCCACAGATCAATTCCTGCGGAGGCCTTTCCGGTTTCCGGCTTTTCGGGATGCGGTGCCACGAAGGGCGGAATGTGGTCATAGTAGCCGTCGTTTTCATCGTAGCAGAGAATAAAGACGGTTTTCTTCCACACTTCCGGGTTTTGGGTAAGAATATCCAGCACCTCCGAAATGTACCAGGCTCCGTACCAGGGAGCACTGGGATGATCGGAGAAATTCTGGGGAGCCACCAGCCATGAAACGGGCGGTAGCTTTCCGGATTCCACGTCTTTCCGGAACTCATACAGGATATCGCCTTTCGGTACGGCCATTTTTTCGCCTGTACCGGTCTCTGCTTCTGCCAGGGTATGGTAATCGGCATAATTTCGGTTAGTGGTAAACGCCTTACGGTGAATGTTTTTCTGAAACCCGGGCAGCTTACTGAAGTTTTCAGGAGTGTATTTCTCCAGGTCTTCAAGTGCCGTTTTATAAGACCGCTCCAGACCGGCGAGGTGATCCCGGTCTTTTTTATCAGGGTTGGGCTTATTCTTTAAAGCCTCTATTTCGGCCGGCAGGGTAACTGCCCTTTTCTGAAGATATTCCCGGTATTCAGGATGAAACCTGACGTGGTAACTCTCAAACCACTCAATGGGGTTATCAGTGAAGTTGCCCAGCCAGCTGTCTTCCTCGCCCTTAAAACCTACCGGTAAACTGATTTCGTTCTGGTAGATCCGCCAGTCGATCCCGTTTTCTTCCAGCCGTTCCGGAAACGACTTCCAGCGGGCCAGACGGTCATATACGATGTCTTCGTTTTTTACATTGGCCTTATGGCTGAAATCTTTCTCTTCACGTATAGTGCCGCTCCAGAGATAAAGGCGGTTGGGAGTGGTACCGGTAAGAGAAGAAGAAAAGTTCTGGTCACAAACCGTGAAGGCGTCCGCGAAAGCATAATAAAAGGGAATATCTTCCCGGTTAAAGTAGCCCAGGGTAAGAGGGATATCCTTGTAGTCTTTGTTTCCTGATTGTTTTTCGGAGAGCCACTTGTCGTATTTTCCGTCATTCCGGGCTCTTACCTGGTTTTCCCAGGAATGGGGCAGGTCACGCATCCAGGTAGCCTTGGTATCTTTGATATTCAGACGAAAAGGTACAAATGTTTCGTTTTTGGCATTGGTCTGCAGCCATACCTTATGATTGTTGGGCAGGGTTATGGCCCGGGGATCATTAAATCCTCTGACCCCTCTGAGTGCCCCGTAGCTGTGGTCGAAAGAACGGTTTTCCTGCATCAGGATCACCACATGATCGGCGTCCCAAACGGTAGAACCTTCTGCCGGATGGATGCTGCTGGCCCTGATCACCGACTCCGGCAGAAGTACTCCTCCTGCAATCAACCCTGCTTTTTTGATAAATTCGCGTCTTGAATCCATAGAATAATGTTAGGGATTCAAAATAACGAATTAAAGGGGAGAGTTAAAAATAAAAAATTTGTTAAACCCCGGTGTCATTCCAGGCATAATAAGCCGTTATATGCCTGACATAGCACTAATTGTTTTTCAGATCTTCCTTCAGGTCTTTAACGTCTTCCTTGACGTCTTTCTTCAGATCTTTTATGTCGTTTTTGAGATCCCGGGCAGCTGATTTTATTTTTTCATCAAGGTCTTTGAGCTCTTTGTCGAGCTCATCCTTCCGGGCCTGCCACTTTCCCTTTTCCTCTTTCGTCCCTTTCCTGATTTTTTCATTTACCTCTTTCAGCTCCGCTTCAAGATTTTGCTTTTTGCTCTTCAGCTCTTCGGTCACATCCTCTTTGATTTCTCCCAGGTCCTCCCGGGCTTCGCGTGCGCTATCCCTGATTTCATCCTGAACGGCCTGCAGGTCATCTGCGGCTTCATGCTTTTCTTTCGAAGTACAGGAGGCCATAAAAGCCGCCATAGCCAAGATCATTGCTGTTTTTTTCATAGTCGTACATGGTTTATAATATATAATGCCGGAATAACCCGAATAGTGTGATAAGGAGCTAGATTTAAGGAAATTTTAAGGTGGAATGCGGCTGAAAACTACCGTATTTATTTGGTGTGAAGGAGTAATATCCAGTATCTTTATATAAAAAAATGATGGTGGCAGATACCTCCAGTGCTATTGCCGGGCTTTTTGAAGCCCAAAAGGCCAGCCAGTATAAAGCGGCCGGAAGCTCCTGTGCGGAAAGGAAGAAAAAATTACTTGCCTTAAAAAAAGCGGTGGAAGAAACTTTCCGCCGGGAAATTCGAGATGCCTTGTATGCCGACTTCAGGAAACCCCAGGCAGAGACGGACCTGACCGAAATTTTTGCGGTTACTTCGGAGATCAGCCATACCGTAAAATACCTGGAAAAATGGATGAGCGACCGTTATGTGAGAACCCCCCTTTCATTTTTCGGCTCTTCTTCTTTTGTACGGTGTGAGCCCCGCGGTACCTGCCTGATCATATCGCCCTGGAACTTCCCGGTAAACCTGAGTCTTGGTCCGCTGGTCTCCGCTGTGGCGGCAGGAAATACGGCTATCATAAAACCATCAGAATACACCCCGCATACTTCAGCGGTCATCCGGAAAATAGTGAATCATGTTTTTTCGCCGGAGGAGGCAGAGGTAATTGAGGGCGGTGTGGAAACTTCCACCGCGCTGTTGGCCCTGCCTTTTAATCATATTTTTTTCACGGGGTCGCCCCAGGTAGGGAAAGTGGTAATGCAGGCTGCAGCCGCTCACCTGGCGTCGATTACCCTAGAGCTGGGCGGGAAGTCGCCCGTGATTATTGACGAAACAGCTAACGTGCGGCAGGCAGCCCGACGGCTGGCCTGGGGGAAGTTTATAAACAGCGGTCAGATCTGCATCGCCCCTGATTATGTTTTTGTTCACCGGTCTAAAGAAGAAATTTTCCTGAAAGAGCTGGAAGAGGTACTGGAGGAGTTTTATGGCGAAGATGCGCTGTCCAGCTCCTCCTATTGCAGTATTGTAAATGAAAAACATGCTGAACGGGTAGAGGGTTATCTCGCTGATGCTGTGAATAAAGGCGCTGAGGTGGTTTACGGCGGGAAAAAGGAGGGTGCCCGGATAAGCCCCACACTGATCAGGAATGTTTCGACGGAGTCAAAGCTTATGCGGGAAGAAATTTTCGGCCCCTTATTGCCGGTTCTTGTATATGACAACCCGGAAGAAGTGGTAAGCTATATCCGGTCGGGTGAAAAACCGCTTGCCCTATATATTTATAGTAACAGGAAAAGCCGGATCGAATTCTTTTTATCCAACACACGTGCCGGCGGAACCTGTATCAACAATAACGATATGCATTTTCTCCAGCCCTACCTGCCTTTTGGCGGTGACAATAATTCGGGTATCGGTAAGGCACACGGAGAATGGGGCTTTAAGGCGTTTTCAAATGAGAGAAGTGTTTACCGCCAGCACCTGCCCAGCGTACTGGAAAAACTGATGCCGCCTTACTCAGCCGGAAAGAACCGGGTTATCGAGTGGATTGTCAGGTTGTTCTGATTTTGTTTTTGGGCAATACTTCCTAATTTTGGGGCCGATTTAATAAACTCTCCCGATGACAAAGATAGACAGGTATCTTATCAAGCGCTTTCTGACCACATATGTCTTCGCAGTGTTTATTATTGTGATGGTAATCCTGGTCATTGATTTCGTGGAGAAAAATGATGATTTTCTGGAAACCAAACCTTCCAATAAGGCCATTTTCCTGGATTATTACATGAACCTGGCGCCGTACTGGGCCAATTATATCAGTCCGCTGATGATCTTCATCTCCACCGTTTTCTTTACGGCAAAAATGGCCTCACACACGGAGATCATTGCTATACTGGGTTCGGGCACCAGTTTCCGCCGCCTGATGCTGCCGTATTTTATCGGTTCAGGTATTGTGGCAGTTTACTCTTTCGTGATGGTGGGCTGGGTGCTGCCCAAGGCCAATATCCCGCGGATCGACTTTCAGAACAAATATCTTGAGGGTGACTTCTTTTTTTCAGGGCGGGATATCCATATGGCGGTTCAGAAAAATGTATATGCCTATCTTTCCAGTTATGATAACAACAGTAACACCGCGTATGATTTTACCCTTGAGAAAATAGAGAATAACCGCCTGGTGGAAAAGCTTTCGGCCCGGAGAGCTACGTATGACGATTCCCTGAAAAAATGGAAGCTATACGATTACCAGATACGGAAGCTTGGAATTATGAAAGACCAGATGAGCTACTCCCCGTCAGTTCCGCTGGATACCAGCATTAATATGTTTCCCAGTGATTTTGCCAATTCCAAAAACCGCCAGGAAACCCTGACCATTCCGCAGCTGCAGGATTATATTGCCCTCATCAACAGCCGGGGGGCTGAAGGAGTGGAAATATATAAAATTGAGTATTATCAGCGCTTTGCCACGCCGTTTGCGGTGGTGATCCTCTCTATTATGGGCCTTATTGTTTCCGCCCGGAAGGCCCGTGGCGGAGTAGGACTCCAGATTGCCATCGGATTTGTGCTGGCTTTCCTTTATATTATTTTTTATATCCTGTCAAAGGGTATTGCGGAGGCAGGAAGCATGAACCCCATCCTGGCGGTCTGGCTCCCCAACATTGTCTTTACCGTGATCTCCGTGGTGATGTATTTTACAGTGCCCAGGTAGGTTTTACTTCCACCGGATCTTCTGGGGATTGGAAAAGAGCGTCACGATCCCGAAAACCACCAGGTAGAGGTTATAGAGAAGATCATACCAGGGAATCCTCCACGAGCTGATCGTTCTTCCCAGTTTTTTATTGACAGCGGCCAGTACGATCCATTTGATCAGGAGATAGGCCAGGAAAACACCCGTCACAAGACGCATCCAGTTGTTATACGGATACCAGTGTGCAATACCGTATTGTGCCAGGAACTCCGCCGGAATCCTTGACCACTCCGGAGCCGTAAACCATTCGGGAGAGAGAAAGAACACGGGAAGCAGCAGCAGCCATGACATAATACCGCTGATCCATAGCAGTCCCAGGTTGACCCGGTCACGCGTTTTGTATTTTTTTCCTACCGAAAGGTGCCTTTTCTTCTGTATATACCAGTCTTTCCAGGTTGTTTTCGGGAAAGACAGCGTATGGCCTTCTTCTCCTGTGCACACACTTACATTGGTTCTGGAGGAAGCCTTGTTTACGAAGAGGTCGTCGTCGCCGCTCAGGAGCATATTGTGACCGGAGAATCCGCCGTTTTTCCAGAACAGGTCTTTCCGGTACATCAGGTTTCGTCCCACGCCCATAAAAGGCATTCCTGACAGGGCAAAAGACAGGTACTGCAAAGCCGTCTGGAAGGTTTCATAACGGATGAGCGCATTCAGCCTTCCCGGGAAATACTGGTATTTCGAGAAACCCAGTACAATTTCCTTTCCTTCGGTTACCTGGGCCATCATGTGGCTGATCCATTGGTCAGACTCCGGCCGGCAGTCGGCATCGGTAAACAGGAGCCATCCGTGCCGGGCTTTTTTGACGGCCAGGGTTACGGCATATTTTTTAGCCGTATAATGATCCGGCAGATCCTGTACCCGCAGGTAGCTGAGGTGCCGGATTCCGTCTTCGTTATTAATGAGGTAATCGTAGGTGCCGTCGTGCGAGCGGTCATCGGCGACCAGGATCTCAAATTCAGGATAATCCTGGCGGTCGAGTAAAGGCAGGAGTTCGCGCAGGTTTTCCAGTTCATTGGAGGCGGCCAGAATAAGAGTTACAGGCGGCTGATAATCTCCCGGTTCCTGGTCATGATGGCCGGAGAGCTTGGTGAAGATAAACAGGATATAAAATAGCTGTATAGCAATAGCCCCAAAAAATAAGATTGGGAGAATGGTTTCCAAAGGTTATTCCGGTTATAGTGTACTCTTTCGCAAAAATAGCACCAGTTTGATGATTTCATACTATGGGGGGCTAAAAATGAATGGATTACAGCATCGTTTTAACCCGGCCCGGGGAGATTTTGGGCTTTTCTGTTGAAAATGCTGAAAGGAAGCATGAACTTTGCTGCATGATTTTTGAAATTCATTCCCAAGACCCGGGTTCAAAAGCCCGGGCAGGAAAGCTGGTAACGGACCACGGCGAGATCCTTACTCCCATATTTATGCCGGTAGGTACGGCCGGAACCGTGAAAGGGGTTCATCAGCGGGAACTGACAGAGGATGTCGCCGCGCAGATCATCCTGGGCAATACCTATCATCTTTACCTGAGGCCCGGCCTGGAGATCCTGGAAAAGGCCGGCGGCTTGCATAAGTTCAACGGGTGGAGCCGGCCCATCCTGACGGATTCGGGCGGGTACCAGGTATTCAGCCTGAAGGAGATCCGGAAGATCACCGAAGAGGGTGTATTTTTTAATTCGCATATTGACGGTTCCCGGCATCTCTTTACCCCGGAGTATGTGATGGATATCCAGCGGGTGATCGGGGGAGACATCATCATGGCCTTTGATGAGTGCCCGCCTTATCCCTGCGACCATCGTTATGCGGAAAAGTCGATGCACCTTACCCACCGCTGGCTGAGTCGCTGTGTGGAGCGCATCCGTACCACTGAACCGAAATACGGGCACTATCAGAGCCTGTTCCCGATTGTTCAGGGAAGTGTATACAAAGATCTGCGTGAGCAGTCGGCCGAGTATATCGCAGCACAGGAGCAGGACGGCAACGCCATTGGCGGCTTGTCAGTGGGAGAGCCGGCTGAAGATATGTACCGTATGATTGAAGTGGTAAATTCCATATTGCCTGAAAATAAACCCCGTTACCTGATGGGTGTGGGCACGCCGGAGAACATCCTGGAGGGTATAGCGCTGGGGATCGATATGTTTGACTGTGTTATGCCTACCCGTAACGCAAGAAACGGGATGCTTTTTACCACACAGGGCATCATCAATATCCGGAATAAGAAATGGGAGGATGATTTCAGCCCCATTGATGAGGAGCTGGGTGGATACGTAAGCACATTTTATTCCAAAGCCTATCTGAAACACCTGGTGAAGTGCCAGGAACTGCTGGCGGCGCAGATTGCCAGTATCCATAACCTGCGGTTTTACCTGTGGCTGGCAGGGGAGGCCAGGAAGCATATTCTTGAAGGGGATTTTGCCTCCTGGAAGAACGGGGCTGTAAAAAAACTGATGGCGCGGCTGTAACCTTTTAAAAATAAGGACGCGAATGAACGCCGTATGAATTTTAGTACTAATTTTGCGGACATTTTTTAACAACAAACAATAGTAATGGCAGGTAACAGAACATTTTCCATGATCAAGCCGCATGCAGTGGCGGACAATCACGTAGGAGGAATACTGAAACTTATTGAAGAGGGCGGATTCAGAATCGTAGCACTTAAGAAGCTGCACCTGACCGGCGCTCAGGCCGGCAAATTTTATGAAGTTCATTCTGAGCGTCCTTTCTACGGAGAGCTTTGTGAAATGATGTCAGAAGGCCCGATCATCGCTTTCATCCTGGAAAAAGAAAATGCAGTGGCCGATTTCCGTAAACTGATCGGCGCTACGGATCCTGCAGAGGCAGAAGCGGGAACAGTAAGAAGCATTTATGCGAAATCAAAAGCAGAAAATGCCGTACACGGATCAGATTCTGATGAAAATGCAGCAATAGAGAGCGCATTCTTCTTCAGTGCGCTGGAGAGATTTTAAGTTTAACCACATAGAAACATAGCCATTGTTAATACTCTCATGCTTGTCCTTTTTGCTGGCAAACAGCTATGTGTCTATGTGGTTAAAAATAAATTCCGTTTATTCCGCCTGCAGCTGCCGGATAAATGCTGTAAACTCCTTCACGTATTCGTTGTAATAAGAACCCGTTCCCGGTCCGGTAAAACCGGTATGGATCTTACGAACCTGCCCGTTTTTGTCTACCACGATAGAGGTAGGGAAGGCCATCACATGGTTCAGCTGCGGCAGCTTACGGCCGGCTTCCTGGATGGTTCCGGCCAGAAGCACCGGGTAATCCACCCCGAAACGCTCTATAAAACGGGCTATCTTCGGGTAAGCAAATGAGGGCTCGGTGCTACGTTCGAAGGCCAGTCCGATCACTTCCATTGAAGTATTTTCCTTTTTGTATTCTGTCAGAAAACGAGTCTCATCGAGGCAGTTGGGGCACCAGGTCCCCAGGATCTGCACTACGGTCACTTTTCCTTTGAAGCGGGGGTCAGAGAGGGATACCTCCCGGCCGTTGATATCTTTAAAGGTAAAATTGAAGTGCTCTTCCCCTTCTTTCAGAAAGGTAAGCTTTGTGGCATCCGGTAATTCATAACTTTCATTTTTTACTCCCGAAAAACCAGAACCTTTTCCGAAGGGATTAAAGGAGGTGCCCCCGGTAAGGCTGTCGCCTTTGATACGGGCTTTATACATTACGGCAGTTGAGCCCAGCGCCGAGAGGTACAGGCTGTCGCCCGCTACATTTCCCTGCAGATAGCGGTAGTCGCCGGTATTGGTCAGAAAAGAACCTTTAACGTGGCCATTGCTGACCTCGAAAACACCGATGGCGGGCGATTCTTTTCCAGAAGAGCCGTTTATGAAGCTGATCTGGTATTTGGAAGCCAGTGCGTGAGCCATACGGTCTGAAGATTTTTTAAAGCGCTCGGTATCGCCTGCCGTGCCGGAAAAGGCTGCCTGCCGGTACAGCATATCGGCCCCGCGTTTGTTCATCAGCCCGCTCAGCCTGCCATTTTTCCTTACCAGTATGAGCTCCAGGTCGTACAGGTCCATCCGGAGATGAAGGGTATCTTTTACAGTAAATACGCGGTCAAATTCCAGCCTTTCATCAGCGTTCACTGCAAAAGCCCGGTTGTCACCGGTCAGCAGCAGATGAACCGGGATGGCCCCGCCCTCGCTGGGTATTTCCAGCCGCCAGAGGGTTTCCTTTTGAGCTGCAGCTAAAAAGGAAAGAAAAAGAAAAAAGAGGAGTTTTGTTTTCATCATGTAAAATGTTTCGGGAATGAGTGCCCCGGCAGAACTGACAAATGAGAATTCAGGCAGCCTGGTAACTCCCCCCGTTGGGTTTAACGATTAATTTATCGGGTTGGTTTTCTGTTTTCAAAAGTGATTTTCCCTTTCTCGTCATATTCAATGAGCGTGAAAGGCTCGGTTTCGTCAAAATAGCTGGCGGGATGCTGGATCTCCTTTTTCCGGCGGTTGCTGCCTTCATAATATTCCACCCATTTCCCTATTTTCTTCCCGTCATCATAGCGTCCTTCTTCGGCCAGCGTGCCGTTTTCAAAGAAGCGGTAGTAGTTTCCGCTGATTTTTCCGAACCTCACAGGTATCACTTCCCGGATGTGTGTGCTGTCACTGCCATAGTATGAAATCTTTGATTCTTCGTAAAATCCTTTGTTATAGTTTTCTTTATCAAGAAGAATAAAATTCTTATCGTACTGTAGCCAGCGGCCGTCTTTCACCCCCATGTAGTAATACCCTTCTTTAACAAGATTTTCTCCCCGGTATTCACGGTAAGGGCCGTGCAGGAGACTGTTGGTTTTGGGGTCACGGGAGAGTACCTCAGAAATCCGGTCATTTTTTTCATCGAACCAGGTAAACACCCGGTGGTAAGGCAGGGGCTCCTTATGTTCCTTCAATACGTAAAATTCCTGGTAGAGCAGCGAAGACCGTCTTTTCAGAATCCGCTTTTCCACGGCTATCCCCTTATAATTTTTGCCGTCAAAAAGTTTGGCCTCCTGTTTTTTTAAGATTTTGGCGGTTTTCTTTGTTCTTTCCTTTACACTTTTCGCATAATCAGGTACGGTTTCGTTGACGTATTTCCTTGCGTCTTCCAGCGAGCTGATCTTCTGGCTGCCGGGGGCGTTAAGGCTGGCAGAAGGAAGCGAAACATCTACCGGCAGCACGTCTTCTATCTTTTGCTCCAGGGTCATTTTTTTCCTTTCTGCTTTTCTTTGCTCTTTGGTTTTAGCCTTCGGAACCACGTCCTGTGCCGCAGCCTGCAGGCTGAAAAAGAGGACCGTTATGATTACTGATATTCTCATTCCATTCAAAGATATCTCAAAAATAATACCTGTCTTTAAATTGAACCACTTATGTTGTAAATTTGTCGTTCATATTTAAAACGGTACAAAATAAAAGGAAATTGGAAAAATCGGCTAAAATATACGTGGCAGGTCACCGCGGAATGGTGGGTTCGGCCATTGTAAGGAAACTGCAGGCATCAGGATATAACCACATCATTTTCAGAACATCGGCAGAGCTTGATCTTAAAGATTTTGATAAGGTCGTAAAATTCCTGCAGGAAGAAAAGCCGGATTACGTCTTCCTGGCTGCTGCCAAAGTGGGTGGTATTGTAGCGAACAATACCTATAAAGGGCAGTTCCTCTTTGAAAATCTGCAGATTCAGAACAGTGTGATCCACGGTTCTCACCTGGCCGGGGTGAAGAAGCTGATGTTCCTGGGGTCATCGTGCATCTACCCCAAGCTGGCGCCTCAGCCCCTGAAGGAAGATTACCTGCTCACAGGCCTGCTGGAGCCTACCAATGAGCCGTATGCCATCGCCAAAATTGCCGGCATTAAAATGTGCGAAGCCTATCGCGACCAGTACGGCAGCAATTTTATTTCGGTGATGCCCACCAACCTCTATGGTCCGAATGACAACTACGATCTGAACAATTCTCACGTGCTGCCTGCTATGATCCGGAAGTTTCATGAGGCTAAGCGCGATGGGAAACCCACGGTAGAATTGTGGGGTACGGGGTCGCCCATGCGCGAGTTTCTGCACGCCGACGACCTGGCGGATGCCTGCGTTTACCTGATGGAAACCTATGACGACAGCACGCTGGTGAACATCGGAACGGGAGTAGACATCACCATCAAAGAGCTGGCGGAAACCATTAAGGCCGAAACCGGTTATGGAGGTGAGATCGTTTGGAATACAGATAAGCCTGACGGCACCCCGCGTAAACTGATGGATGTAAGCAAGCTGCATGGCCTGGGCTGGAAACATAAGATCGGCCTGAAGGAGGGTATTGCAAAAGTGTACGCGGAATACAAAGCGCAGCATTCCTGAGTGGGGCGGATGACGAAATATGCAGGTGCTGGCAGCTTTGTGGTTTTTACCCTTCTGCCTTTGCTCAGTTCTTCTTATCTGACTTACCTGCTGTATCAGCACCAGGACAGCCTCGGCACGCTGAGTACCGGCCAGTGGATTCTTTTTTCGGTAATATTGGCGGTGCTATGTGGCATAGCGCTCATTCCGCCCACTTTCCTGGCCATTGTGATGGGCTACTTCCTGGGCTGGACGGCCCTTCCGTTGCTCATCCTGATCAATATGCTGGCCATAGTGCTGATTTACGGGCTCAGCCGCTGGCTGAATCTCTCATGGATAGAAAACTGGTTACGGAATGATCCCGGGCGGGCAACTGTACTGAACAGGATCAGGCTGGAAGAGCTGAGAATCATTTTTTTTACCAAGTTGTCGCCCATATTCCCTTTTGCTGTCACGAATCTTATTTTTGCGGCTTCAGGGGCCGCTTTCCGGAATATTGTGCTGGGTGGTTTCCTGGGGATGATCCCGCGGACCGTTCTGGCCGTATATGCGGGTACGCAGGCGCGTGGTCTGCAGGAGCTGATGGAAAATCCCGAGGGGTCTTCGCTTAGCCGGTGGCTCATCAGCGGACTCGTGCTGGTATCGGTGGCCGGACTGTTTTTTGTTTTAAAGAAAGCATTTAAATGAACTGGGAACAAATCTATTCCAACAAACGCCTGGCGAGCAGTTCGCCGGCACAGGCAGAGAGCGGTCGGGGCGATTATATCCGTGATTACGACAGGGTGATTTTTTCATCTCCTTTCCGGAAGCTGCAGAACAAGACCCAGGTTTTCCCTCTCCCGGGAGCGTTTTTTGTACATAACAGGCTCACCCATAGCCTTGAGGTAGCCTCGGTAGGCCGGAGCCTGGGTAAGCTGGCAGGCGAGAAGATCGCGGAAAAATACAAGGGCGTATTCAGTAAAGCGAGTGATGATTTTTATCGCTTTGAGCTGTCAGATGTAATACAGACCGCCTGCCTGGCCCATGACATCGGCAACCCGCCCTTCGGGCATTTTGGGGAAGAGGCTATCCGGGCCTTTTTTGAGAATTTCTTTGCCCGTAACCCGGAGCTTGGGCTGAACCCGCAACAGGTACGCGACTTTACAAAATTCGAAGGAAATGCCAATGCATTCCGGATCCTGACCACGCTTTTTGTGCGGTCGGGCCTTAAGCTGACCTATACCACGCTGGCCTCAGTGGTAAAATACCCTGCTGATTCATTGCAGGGGTTCGATAAGACCCGGCTGGCCACCAGGAAATCAGGGTTCATGCATTCTGAGGCTCCCTTCTTCTGCGAAATCGCCGCCCGGTTAGGTATTCCCGAAAAAGAATCAGGCTATGCGCGCCACCCTTTTGTGTACCTGGTGGAGGCAGCTGACGATATCTGCTACCGGGTAATTGACCTGGAAGACGCTTTCAAGCTGAAAGTAGTAGGTTTTCAGGAAGTTTTGGAGCTGTTACAGCCTTTGCTGAACGGCAGTAATCAAAAAGATTACCTGGAAGACAAGCTGAAGAGCATTCCGGATGAAGAGCAGAAGCTTTCTCTCCTGCGGGCCCTGCTGATCAATCACCTCGCCCGGCTTTGTACCGAAGCTTTCCTGGATAATGAGAAGGCTCTGCTCAGTGGTGATCTGAATGATTCATTGATCGACCTGCTGGAGGAACCTTTGCAGCAGCAGTTGAATCGTGTAACCGACTTCTCCGTGAAACGCATCTATAATCATCATTCGGTGATTGAAAAAGAGCTGGCGGGGCATCATGTGATCTACGGACTACTTGAGGACTTTGCCAATGCGCTGCTTTCTCCGGCATCTGAGCGGTCGAAAAAAGTGCTGCGGCTGCTGCCGGTGGCGGTAGTGCCATCCGCCGGCTATTACGTCAACCTGCAGCTGATTGTGGATCATATTTCACAGATGACCGATGATTTTGCAATGGACCTGTATAAGAAGATCAGGGGGATATTCTGACGGAAATAGAGAAAAATATTCAATGCCATTTAATTAAGCAAATATACCCCGAAGGGGTTATATTTTTGTAGCAAAACGGGCCGGAAAATTCATATCGACCCTGTAGGGGTCGCACATAAGCCCTCTTGGTTTAAAGCTATAATCATTGGAATCCTTCGGACTAATGGCATTGAAATAATATCATATACTACGCACTAAAAAGTCAAAATCTGCTGTTTGTTTGATAACCTTGAAGCACCTGGTGTAGTATAATTTTCGCAAAAATCGTCATATTTTTTACAACCTGTTACGATATAACCGAAGTTTCGGATGGTTTTTAATATCTTTCTGTTATTAGTACATTTTTAAAGTTTCCATCCCCTGATAAGCTGAAAGAGTAGCCGTTTTTTTATGTTGCAATCTTCAGACGCAATTAGTCGTTTTTTAATCTATCAGAATATCAGATAAATTTTACATGATGAAACACTTTATTTGGATAGTGATACTACCGTCTTTTTTTTCTGTATGGGCCCAGGACGCCACCGATAAGCCGACTGTCAGTCCCAATTTTTACTTTAATAATTTCCAAGACTATCATGGCAAAAATGTAGATTCTGCAATGTATTATATACGATTGCTGGCTGTAAACGATAATTACGGTTCCATGTTGGAAAGATTGATACATGATAGTTTTGCTCAATCGTTTAGAAAGATTTCGGAAGGAGAAAGAAGAAATCTATTACAGGAAAAAGAATTTAAAAGAAAGTTAGCTTTAAGGAGACAAATTTTAAACCTGATGACTACTGATTCCATACAAAGTCTTGCTGCAGTTTCAACACCTGTTTATTACTGGGTGCAGGCACAACAATACGAAAATGATGCTTCCCGGTTGGAAGAAATAACAAATGGTTTTATAATGAATCAACTTTCAGCGGATGATATTTATCATAATAGGGTAGGGCGTTATGCCTTGTTAATTCATCAGGTAATTTCAAGGAATGACAGCCTGAATGTGCTAAGTGACAGGCTTTTGGGAATTGTGTTTGATAAACTGAAGTGGAATCCCGCCCTGCATGCAGATACAGATACCGGATCACCTGAAATCTTAACCCAAAGAAGTTGGTTCAGGTATCTCTTTGCTTACCTGAATTATGCTTTGGCAAGTCAATTATTAGAAAAAGAGAATGTAGAAGAAGCCGGCAAATATCTCTTAGCGGCATCTGATTATAGCCCGGATAGCGTTGACAGGGGCAGTTTAGGCTATTTCTATGACATGCATTTCCTCGTGGGAAAAGAAAAACATACTTTTCAGGATGATTATATAAATTATTTAAAACAATACTCTTCAGATAAGGCAAATATTTTAGACCGGCTGTTGGTCTTGAGTTTGACTGATCCTACTTTCAAAAAAGAATTGGAAGCATACTATATAAGTAACTTTTCAAAAAGAGAATCATTTGCCATATTTTGGCGAACAAGTATTAATCAGGGACTGAAAAATGCTCCTTCATTCACATTAAGAAAAATAAATAGAGAGAAATTTTCCTTAAAAGAAAAACAAGGAAAATGGCTGTTGTTGGATTTTTGGGGAACTTGGTGCGGTCCGTGCCGGCAGGAACATCCGGACTTACAGAAATTTTATATGGAGTATGTGAATAGACCGGATTTTGAATTATTGACTATCGCATGTAACGATAACAATGCTAAGGTCAAAAATTATATGCAGGAAAAAGGATACAACTTTCCTGTAGTCATGTCAGATAATAAAGTTGAGAATTTATATCGGGTCAGAAGCTACCCGTCGAAATTTCTGATAACTCCTGAAGGTAATTTATTGGCAATACCTTTAAGCGTTGATTGGGTTAGTTTTATACAGAATTATATCGGATTATAGATATTAATAACGGGATGTTTTATAGTCTTACGAATAGACAAAAAGTAGTTCGATGATCTTCAAAAAAGGGTAGTTTCTTAAGAGGTTTTCCTATATGAACAAGCACAAATAAACAGCTATGATTAAAACAATTGTCCTGGATGGCTACCGGATTCATGACATCCCCACCTTCTACGATGAGGTGAACCGGACCTTTATGAAAGGAGAAGGCTGGAAACTTGGGGCTAGCCTTGATGCCCTGGACGACCTGCTGTATGGTGGTTACGGAGTTATCAGGGGTAATGAGCCTGTACAGATCATCTGGAAGAATTTTGAACAGAATAAGGAGGATCTGGGAGTAGAAACCACACGTCTGCATTACAAACAAAAGCTTCAACATCCGGATATTTTTAACGTAAGTGTAATCAAAAGACAGCTGGATGAGCTGGAGAACGGAACCGGCAAGACGTATTTTGAGATCATTCTTGAAATTATTTCCGATCATAAGAATATTGAGCTGGTGGTCTGATTAATTTTTTTACCTTTGTATAGCTTTAGGGGTATTCTGAAAAGAATTGAGAGAGTCCCTTTGAACCTGATACGGCTCACACCGACGTAGGGAAAAGCAAAAGACTTCGTGTTTGCTTCTTTCTTTGTTTTCAGTTTTTTCCTAAAGCCGTTTTATCAAAATTAACCGGGAAAATGGAAAAAACACTTTGGAAACATGTACGATCCGTAAGAGATCAGTCCCCTTTAGTACACAATATTACCAACTATGTGGTAATGAATACTACGGCCAACGCCCTGCTGGCTGTAGGAGCATCTCCCGTAATGGCGCATGCACAGGCAGAGGTAAAAGAGATGGTGAGTATTGCCGGCTCTGTCCTGATCAACATAGGTACGCTTGACGAATATGGGTCGGAGTCGATGCTGCTGGCTGCTGAAGCCGCCCATGTTCTGGGTAAACCCTGGGTGCTTGACCCTGTAGGTGCAGGAGCAACCCCCTTCAGAGATCGTTTATTGCAAAAACTGGTGCAGTTCCGGCCTGCAGTGATCCGAGGCAATGCATCGGAGATCCTGGCAATGGCCAAAGCGAATACTTCTGTTACCAAAGGGGTAGACAGCACCGCTTCCAGCCTGGATGCCGTGACGGCGGCCCGTAGCCTGGTGGATCAGTATCAGTCCGTAGTCTGCATTTCGGGGGAAACCGATATTACCGTAGACCATGAAGGAAGCACAGTGCTTACCCGGAACGGGCATCCGCTGATGACAAAAGTAACCGGGCTGGGCTGTACGGCATCTGCATTGATCGCTGCATTTACGGCGGTGACTGAAGATAAGACAGGAGCTGCCGTTGCTGCGATGGCCCTGCTTGGCGTAGCAGGTGAGCTTGCCAGGAAGCAATCTGCCGGCCCGGGAAGCTTACAGATGAATATTATTGATAAGCTATACACCATTACAGAGGCGGAGTTTCTCAGCCAGGTTAAAGTTTCAGTGCAATGAACAGCGGGTTTCCTTTTCAGCTATACCTGGTGATCTCGGAAGCCGACTGTAAGGGAAGGCGCTTTACAGATGTGGCTGAACAGGCTATCCTGGGAGGGGTAGATATGATCCAGCTGAGAGAAAAGCATTGCAGGGCGGAGGTATTTATGGAAAAAGCACGCCTACTTCAGGAAATAACGGATAAGTATGGAATTCCGCTGATTATCAATGATCACCTTGAGGTAGCTGTAAAGACCGGTGCGGCAGGCATTCACGTGGGGAATAATGATATTTCCCCGGTAAATATCCGCCATCAATGGCCGGTAGTAAAGTATGTCGGGTATTCGGTAGAGTACCTCAGCCAACTTGGAAATGAGCAGGCGGCCGTATCCGACTACCTGGGTATCAGCCCGGTTTTTCGTACACCTACCAAAACAGATACTGTTACGGAATGGGGATTGGAAGGCATTGCCGCCATCCGCCGGCTTACGGAAAAGCCATTAATAGCTATCGGCAATATTCATTCCCGTAATGTCAGGCAGGTGATGGATGCAGGGGCGGACGGGGTGGCGGTGGTCTCCTCGATATGCAGCGCCGCCAATCCTCAGAAAGCGGCGTATGAATTAAAAAATGAAATTTTAAAATGAAGCAATATACTTACCCATCAGTGCTGACCATTGCCGGTTTTGACGGGAGTGGCGGAGCCGGCATTCAGGCCGATATAAAGACTATTTCGGCATTGGGCTGCTATGCTACTTCCGTGTTAACGGCCTTGCCGGTACAGAATACACAGGGCGTAAAAAGTATCTTTCCCGTTTCGCTTGAGGCGGTGGCAGAGCAGCTGGAAGCCATCATGGAAGATATTATTCCGGATGCTGTCAAGATAGGAATGGTGCATACGCCGGAACTCGTTGAGACGATTGCCGATACGTTGAAGAGGTATGAACACATTCCGGTCATATTTGACCCTGTCATGGTAGCCACCAGCGGCCACCGCCTTATTGAAGAGGAAACGGTCAGTGCCATCATTGAAAAGCTGCTGCCGGTGGCAGAGATTATTACGCCCAATATGGACGAAGCCGCCATTCTTGCCCAAACAGCAGTGATCACCCTGGAAGACATGCGGCTTGCCGGCCAACTTATCAGGGAAACAGGATGCAGAAACATTTTGCTGAAAGGGGGGCATCAGCAGTCGCGGCGGATCACCTCACTTTTACTGGATGAAGCCGATACTTTTCACTCCTTTGAGTTTGAAAAGATAGACACCAATAATACGCACGGCTCAGGGTGTACATTGTCTTCCGCCATCGCATCGTTCAGGGCGCAGGGTAAAACGTTACACGAAGCTGTAGATCGGGGACAAAACTATGTTTTTAACGCTATTGTGAACGGTGCGGATGTACGAACCGGAAAAGGGAACGGTCCTTTAAACCATTTTTTTAATCCTGTAAAATTAATTAAGAATGAAATGGTCTGAGTATGCCTGGCAGTCTGTGGCGAAGATTTATGAATCTATACTGGAAATGCCCTTTATCGGGGAGTTGGCCAGTGGAGATCTTCCCGGGGAAAAATTTCAGTTTTATATGGCCCAGGACTCCCTGTACCTGGAGCATTTCGGAAGGGCGCTTGCTTTTATCGGGGCCAAAGCGTACTCTATCGGGGAGGCATTGACCTATATCCGATTTGCAGAGAATGCCATTGTAGTGGAGAATGCGCTGCACAAATCGTATTTTGAAGATTTCGGAATTGATGGGAAAGGGATTCCGCAGCCGGCCTGTCACCATTATATTCATTTTCTGAGAAGCACTGCGGCGTTTGATGCTGTGGAAACAGGAATGGCGGCCACATTGCCCTGCTTCTGGATTTATAAAAAGGTGGGAGATTTTATTTATGCCCGCCACCGGTCTGCCGGCAATCCTTATCAGCGATGGATAGAAACGTATGCAGGAGATGAATTTGGGATAGCTGTACAGAATGCGATCGATATATGCGACCGGGCTGCCGAAAATGCCACGGTGGCTGCGAGACAGAAGATGACAGAAGCCTTTATCACGGCATCTCGCCTGGAGTATGATTTCTGGAATGCCGCTTATCACCTGACCGTATGGAAGTAATGTTAAAAGGAAAGAAAGCTGTCATTTTTGATATGGACGGCGTTTTGGTAGACAGTGAAAAATTCTGGAAACAGGCGGAGTATGAAGTATTCACGGCGTTGGGGGTAAATGTGACCGATGAGTGGAGCGTTTATACCCAATCCATGACAACAAGGGAAGTATCCCGGTTCTGGTATGAAAAATTTCCCTGGAAAGGAAAGACACTTGATGAAGCGGAGCAAGGTGTAGTGGAGGAGGTGATGCGTTTAATTTCTTCCGAAGATTGTGTCATCAGCGGTATAAAGGCCTATATAGAAGAGCTCCGGTCGCGAAACCTGAAAATAGGTTTAGCTACGAATGCACCTGAAAAGCTTATTCCGGTAGTATTAAAAGTGACGGAAACGGCCCATTTGTTTGATGCCGTTTCTTCCGTGGAATTTGAGCTGCAGGGTAAGCCCCACCCGGATGTTTACCTGACCACCGCCCGGAAATTAAACATACATCCGGGCGAATGCCTGGCTATAGAAGATTCGGTCTCAGGAATGTTGTCTGCCCGAAATGCAGGAATGACTGTGGCGGCATTTACTAATGGTAGGGAGGGGCTCTCATTTGAAGCGGCCCATTTTGTAATAACGGATTTCAGGAATAGCCTTACGTCATGAAAAAAAAACAGGGATGAAACCACCCCTGTTTTTCAATCATTCTAACACTATACAATTAATTCTCTTCGTCTTTAATGATAGAGTCTTTTTCTGACTTAAATGTTTTGTTTCTTACCTTGCCCAGTTCGGCCACGCTGGAAGAAGTGGTGGTGATGGCAGCATTGGTGACTTTTGCCTGCTGCGCTTTCAGTAAGCTCCGATCGGAAACGGTGGCCTTCAGGTCGTCAATCTGACCACGGAGCAGTACGTTTGACCCGTCTGCAATATTCAGTGTCAGGGTCCGGGCATTCATATGGATGGCAGCTTTGCTGTTTTCCGAGACGGAAATACCGGCTTTCGTGATATTTTCAAATCCGTACATCTTCAGGATAGCCCCGTTTTCCACCGCTACCTCGGAGATATGGGGTGTGCTGATAAATATAAGGGTTTCACTATCGTGCTTTTTGAAAGGGTCACGGTAGTTTACTGTCAGCTTGCCGTTCACCACACGAACGTGAGTATCATTAATGTTATTTTCTTGATTGGAATAGAGGATGACCGAGGTAGAATCTGCCTTCACCAGCAGGATCCTGAACTTCTCTCCGATTTCCACCCTGTCAATGGGAGACCCCGGTTTGATGACTGAATTATGGGGACGGTTTTCCCAGTTTTCAAAGTCGCGGCCAAAGGCCTCATCCTCAAAGTTGCGTTCCACGTTTTCATAAGGATCGCTTTCAGGACAATCCAGGCACTGGATCTCGTTATTGTCGTTGATCACGAAGGTGTTATTGCCTGAATAGTCATAGTTAAAGCCTGCATTTCTTATGCTCCAGGGATGTCCGAAGGCATCAATGTAGCGTTTGGTGAACCGGAAGCGTGTACCTTTGGGAATTTCGATCTCCAGCCTTACCGACTGGTCACGGAAGGGATCGCCATCCTTTACAGTAAAGTTATTGTCAAAGGTGATAACCTGGCCTGCCTGTGTAACGGAGTAGCTCACATTCTCTGCAAACCTTTTTGCTTCCCGTGAGGTAGGCCCGTTTGATTTTGCAGTTTTTATAATATACACCTGGTTCATGTTGGTGCCACTCAGCGAAAAGTCGGGGCGGGACCCGTTCCGGTATGTTTCGGAGCTTTTGGCGTCCAGTACCAGCACTTCGTCTTTGGGCAATGCAAAAGACTGTTCGGCCTGCACGGTTTCGCGGTTGGCAAAGTTCAGGGAGTATTTGGTGCCGACAGATACGGCTCCCACAATGCCGGTGAACCACAGCAGCAGCAGGGTCAGCCAGAAATTCCGGTTGCCTATGGCTTTTCCTACAATCAGCATGGTACCGGTAAAGATAAAAGCAAGTCCCGGAATGAACACCGTGAAGAAGGCAAAGATTCCTCCCAATGGCGGTATTTCAGCAATAACTCGGTCGAATTCCAGGTGACCGGTATGAATCCACTGGTAAGAATTTAAGAGGCCAAAGAAGGCACCCAGTCCCACCAGTGCAGTAAACGCCACCGATATTCCGAGGAAGATCAGCATGACACCGGCCAGAATTTTGAGCAGCGTTCCGAAAGGACGTACCAGTTTTCCGAGGAAAGTGAAGAACAGGCCGATCAGGCGGAAGGGGAAAAGCAGGATCCTGGACAGGGCACTTTCGGTTTTTACCGGTTGTTCGCCCTCTTTTATCCGTACGGATTTCTCAATGTTCTGAATGGTCACCGGCTGGCCTTCCAGCTGAAGTTTCTGGGTAACAGAATGCGCCAGTGGCGCTACGATCCATAAAAGCAGATAAAGAATAATGCCGATGACCATGAAGCCGGATATCACAAAGATGATGCGGACAATCTTCACGTCGAGTTTCAGGAAAGAGGCAAGGCCCGAAGCCACACCACCGATGACCTTGTCATCAGGATTACGGTAAAATTTCCTGACCGAAGGGTTATCTTCCAGGTCATTGCGAACCGGCATAACCACCCAGCATATCAGGTAGATAAGGATGAGTCCGGGGCCTATGCCTTCGCCGATCAGGCCCAGTGTGAATACGAGGAAGATGATCCGGGCCCATACCACATCAAATTTATATTTGTGCGCAATACCTGCCAGTACTCCGCCCAGGGCTTTCCGCTTCCCGTCGCGGTAAAGTCCGCTGACAAGGGGAGGTTCCGTCTGGAAGGAAGGCTCCTCCGTTCTTGGTGCAGAGTGAAGATCTTCTTCTTCTTTTACCGCTTCAAAATCAGATACAGAGCCCATGGAGGTAATGATCCGGTCCACGTCGTCGTTTTCAATAATACCGGAAGCCGAGTGCTTTTCAAAGAATTTTTCGGCTATCCGCGCTTCAATATCCTGTACGATCTCATCACAGCTTTCATAACTTGAAAAATAGGTTCTCAGGGAGCTCAGGTAATGGTTGAGCTTATGGTAAGCTTCTTCTTCTATGGTAAAGAAGAATCCTCCTATATTGATTTGTAATGTCTTTTTCATAATCTTATTTTTTGGATTTGGCAATAATAGAGTTGACAGATGATGATAACTCGTCCCAGGTAAGGGATAATTCGCCTAAGAAAGCAAGTCCTTTTTCAGTTAAGATATAATATTTTCGTGGAGGTCCGGATGAGGATTCGATCCATTTATAATCCAGGAGTTCAGCATTTTTCAGACGGGTAAGCAGCGGGTACAGTGTACCTTCCACTACCATTATCCTGGCGGCCAGGAGTTCTTCCAGTATTTCGGAGGCATACACTTCCCCTCTGGAAATAATCTGTAAAATGCAGTATTCCAGAATGCCTTTCCGCATTTGTACCTGTGCATTTTCTAAATTCATGATAACACTTTATTTTAAGTAAGTAAAAAGTGAGTAATAGCTTTTTCGCTACAAATATAAACACAGTACTTTGTAATGCAAGATACTTGGCGAAATATTTTTTTCGATTCTGAAAATTATCGGGAATTTTGTGCTACAGCCTGTTGTTACACAGGTTCATGGATCCGGTTTCAGAATATATAGCAGTAGCGTTGGCCTCCACTTTTAAATTTGTGGGTGGGCCTGTAGCCGGTATTGCCATGGGCCTATCACTGGTGGAAACGGCTGTTTGTTCTGCCGCCGGTATGATGCTGACGGTTTTCCTGATCACCTACGGCAGCAATCTGGTAAAACGTTTCTCCACGTTTGCATGGTTTCAGCGTATGACGGGCTTTTTCCGGCACCTGGGAGATTCTTCATGGTTGAAAAAGATATTCCGGAGAAGACCCCGCAAATTATTCAGTAAAACCACCCGCCTGGCGGTAACGGTAAAGAGCCGTCTCGGTCTGTGGGGCGTGGCTTTTCTGACCCCTTTTTTATTTACTCCCATACTGGGTACCTTTATTGCTTTAAGCTTCCGCGTTCCCAAGCGGGAGATTCTCCAAAAGATGCTGGTATGTGGTCTCCTGGCCGGTTTTCTCCAGACCGTAGCCATTCATTTCATCAAAGTTCTGTTCTGACCGGAGCCCCCCGGATACGGTTGTTCCTACCCCGCAGCAGCTTCCCTGCAGTATATATAAATTATTTGTAATTTTTGGCTAAAAAATTGTATTTAAATAGTTTTTAGTTTCTATAATTGTGTAAAAAATAGAGAAACCTTATCAATAAATTATTATGAGTAAAATTCTACACTGCAGATTGCTGCTGGTGATCTGCTTCTTTTTATCGGGAACGGCATTTACTTATGGGCAAACGGAAGTTACGGGTACGATAGAAGATGCGAAAACAAAAGAACCTCTTGTGGGAGTTAGTGTGCAGGTAAAGGGAAAAGTGATCGGTACCATTACGGATATTCACGGAAAATTCAGGTTAAGTACCAGCACTCCGCCTCCGTTTGACCTGGTGATCTCTTCGGTAGGCTATAAGCCGCAGGAAGTACGGGTAGACCGGTCCGGTGCCAATATTATGGTTTCTCTGGAAGATCAGAGTATCCTGGGTCAGGAAATTGTGGTTTCGGCTTCGCGGGTAGCGGAAAGTGAGATGAAGTCGCCGGTGACCGTAGAGAAGATCGACCTGCGGACAATCCGGGAGACTACCTCTCCTAATTTCTATGATGCAATGGGGAATATGAAGGGAATCAACCTGACTACCCAGGGCCTGCTGTTCAAATCCATCAATATGCGGGGCTTCGGTTCCACGGGTAACCCGCGGGTGGTTCAGATGATCGACGGGATGGACAATATGTCACCGGCGCTGAACTTTGCGGTGGATAACATTGTAGGAATGCCGGAGCTGGACGTGGAGTCAGTGGAAATCCTGCCGGGAGCGGCCTCTGCGCTCTATGGACCCAATGCTATCAACGGACTGATCCTGATGAACTCCAAAAGCCCTTTCCTGTACCAGGGAGTAAGCGCTAATGTCCGGGGCGGTATTATGCATGAGGAAGGCCGTACCAAGCCTACCACGCCGTTTTATGATGCCTCTGTGCGGTATGCCAAGGCATTTAATGACAAAGTTGCCTTTAAGGTGAACCTGTCTTATCTGACTGCCCAGGACTGGCAGGCACGGAATTTCGCTAACCTGAATGTGGGCGGAATAGAAAACGGGAAGCGGGGCCAGGGAGTAGACCTGGATTATAACGGTCTGAATGTTTATGGTGATGAGGTGTCAGCCAATATGAAAACCGTAGCTGCGGGTCTGGTAGCTGCAGGTTTGATGAGCCCTGAAGCGGCTGCCCTGGTACCTAATCAGACGGTGAGCCGTACGGGCTTTATCGAGTCGGATATGGTAGATAATGAAACGCATTCTTTCAAAACCAACCTGGCCCTGCATTACCGGCCTACGGAAAAGGTGGAGCTGATCGGCCAGTATAATTACGGTTATGGTTCCACCTTATATACCGGTACGGGGCGTTACTCACTGAAAGACTTCAGCATCAGCCAGGCCAAACTGGAGCTGAGAGGGGATAATTTCAACCTGAGAGCCTATACCACGCGTGAGAATTCAGGTAAGTCGGCCTTTCTGGGGTTGTCGGCCGTACAGCTGTTAAATGATGTGAAGGCCCATCCGCTTTGGTTCGGGGAATATGTAGGCGCCTATATGAAGGCGCTTCAGACCGGTGCGAGCACCGACCAGGCGCATCTGGCAGCCCGGGGTGCTGCAGATACCGGCCTGCCTACCGGCCAGGATCTGAAAGACCGGGCCGAGAAATTTAATAATATTCCTATCGTTGAAGGCGGCGGAGGTTTCCTGGACAAATCAAACCTGGTGCATTTTGAAGGCTTGTACAACTTCAAAAACCAGATCTCCTTTATGGACCTGATGGTAGGAGGAAATTACCGGGTGTATAACCTGCGGTCGGATGGTACTTTGTTTAACGATATGGCTGAAGGCCGTGACGGAAGGATCGGGATCAATGAATACGGTGCGTATGTGCAGGCCGGGAAAGGGTTTTTTAACGATCATTTCCGCCTGGTGGGATCAGTGCGGTATGATAAGAACCAGAATTTCGACGGACAGTTTTCTCCCCGTTTATCCGGTATCTTCTCTTTTGGGGATAACAATATCCGGCTTTCCTACCAGACCGGTTTCCGGATACCCACCACCCAGAATCAGTACATCAACCTGAAGACCCCGCAAGGAACCCTGATCGGTGGCCTGCCGGAATTTGATAAAATTCAGGCCTATAACCTGGTGGGAGGAATTACCAAATATACGCTGGATCAGTTCAGCGCACAGGGCCTGAACTATTTCGATGCTGCCACTCAGGCCAGCATTATGGAGAAGGCCCAGCAGCATGCACGGGTGGTGATCGAGCAAAATGTTACCCAGGCGGTGACCGCAGCGGTTAATGCTCAGCGGCCTATGATTACCCAGGCGGTGACGGCTGCTGTACAGGCGCAGGTAACGGCACAGGTGACTGCGCAGGTGGAAGCTGCGATAGCTGCAGGGCAGATTCCGGAGTCACAGAAAGAGGCCGTAATTCAACAGCAGGTTGGCGTACAGATGGCTACAGACGGTGTTAAGAAGACCATTGGCGACAATGTTAATGCGCAGGTTGCCGCGGCAATTACCAGCAATGTCAATGCCCAATTGCCCGGAGCCCTTCAGGCTAATATGGCTACGGTTACGGGTCAGCTGGCTCCGGCCTATGGTGTGGCCGCCCTGCCGAAGTACCAGGCCAAGGCATTGAAACCTGAGAAGATCACCTCGTATGAGATAGGATATAAGGGTCTCATCGCCAAAAAATTGTTTGTGGATGCCTACTATTATTTCAGCAAGTATGAGAACTACATCGGCGGAACCACGATTGTTGTGCCTAGCGCTCCCTCGCCTGCAGTGCCCGGACTTCCGATTGAATCCGGAATCGGAGCGGGATTATATGACGGGTACTCACGTCCGTCCAATACCGAGAAAGTGATCACGGTTTACGGATGGGCGGCCGCGTTGAATTACTCCTTTAATAAGGGGTATAACGCCGGTATCAATATATCGCATAATAAGCTCAATGGTTTTGAGGAGTCACCTGAGCAGCAGTACGCAGGTTTTAACTCGCCGGAGTATACCTACAATGTTTCGTTCGGTAAGCGGATCGGAAGCGGTGATAAATTCGGGTTTAACGTGAACCTTCGTCACCAGACCGAGTTCCTGTGGGAAGCAAGCTTTGGCACACCGACAGACGCCAGCCAGGCATTCTTTACCAACTCGCAGGTACCGGCCATTACCAACGTGGATGCGCAGATAAGCGCCAAGCTGCCTTCTATCAAATCTATTCTGAAAGTGGGAGGGACCAACCTGGGCGGTAAGCCTTACTTCCAGGCGTTCGGTAGTGCAATGGTGGGCAGTACCTATTACGTGTCGCTTACGTTTGACCAGTTGTTTAACCGTTAATGAATTGCTGATCCGGCAGATAGCCGTAAATATCAGATAATGGTTTCGCAGAGTCTCCTGAAAAGGGGGGCTCTGCGTTTTTTTGAGAGCAACCGGCCGGAGATCTTCTTTATTGCAGTCTGAATAATTGCTTTACAGCTTCAGAAATACGGAGGGGCTTTTGAGTTACCGGATCTACGGCGATCCAGAGAGTTCGGGCCTTGACAATGGTCTTCCCTTCCAGGCGGATCTCGTAACAGCGTTCACTGCTTACGCCTGCGGCGGAACTTACCCAGGTAACAAGCTCGATGCGATCGTGGAGCCGTGCGGGGTAAAAATATTCAATCTCGTGCTTCCGTACCACCCATTTTACCTGGTCTCTGATATCCTGAGGCGCAAGGGCATTCCAATGGGTGGTGGCTACCTCCTGCAGGAACTGCAGGTACACCACGTTGTTGACATGCTGCATATCATCGAGATCAGCTTCGGAGATGATGCGGGTTTGGGTGAAAATAGGAAGAGGCATGAGGGATAAAACAAAAAGCCTTAACCGTTACCGGCAAGGCTATATTATATTCAAAGGAGTAAAATTACTTTAAAGCGTCGGCTACGTTATCCGCAGCAACCATTTCTTCTTTAAAGGTATATGCTCCTGTTTTGTCAGATTTAACGGCTTTGATCACTTTAGCGAAGCTCTTCAAAGCGGATTTGTCCCTAAGGGTCGCAACTACTTTCTTTGCCATGTCTTTATTCTATTTCAGATTATTTGATTTCTTTATGAACGGTAACTTTTCTCAGGATAGGGTTGTATTTTTTCAACTCCAGCCTTGCAGTAGTGTTCTTACGGTTCTTGGTGGTGATATATCTGGACATTCCGGGTACTCCTGAAGTCTTATGCTCAGTACATTCCAGTATCACTTGAACCCTGTTTCCTTTCTTTGCCATTATCGTAATAAATTATTTCTGTCTTAATCGGGCTGCAAAGATAATATAAAATATCTGATTTAAAAACCTTTCCCTGAATATTTTAATTCTTCTCCTGAAATAAGGCCGGATCTCCGTATTTACAGGAAAAGACAGGGAGTTATTTAAACTTTGGGGAGATAATTTATGTCTAATGAGCGGTTTGTTCGTTACTTGGAAGTAATATTTATACAGATGAAAAGGATAATATGTTTTTGTATACTACTGGCAGGGCTTTATGCCTGCCGCAGTGTAAAACCCTACACGCTGCCTGAAAGTGAATCACTGATCAGCACCCATAAACGGGTGGCTATCTTACCTTTTGAGGTGAAGTTCAGCGAAGACTATAAAAAGATGATGCGGGAAGGAAAAACGCTGTGGGAGGAGCAGGAAAGACGGGCAGGGATTGACCTGCAGAAATCGGCTTTCGAAAGCCTGGCCAAGCGGGCGAACAAGAAGCGATTGAGCATTACGGTGCAGGATTACCTGACCACTAACCGTACGCTGGAACAGTCGGGAATTCCCTATTCCCAGCTGATGGTCATGGAGAAATCAAGAATAGCGTCTCTGCTGGGAGTGGATGCCGTGATTTTCGGCAGCAGCACGGTGGAATTCAGTTTGTCGAGAGGATTTATGGGGAACAACGGGATCAGTACCGATATTGATCTCTTTGACGCGTCAGCCGGGCAGAAGGTATGGGGAATCTCGGACAGGGAATACATCCGTAACCGGTTTGATTCGCCGCAGGATCTGGCACGACGGACAGTGAGCGACCTGGTGGGCTCGCTGCCATATAAGCCGGGCCCGAAAGGCGGATGATAAATGAAGTGAAAAACTAAAAGTTATGGAAAATTATAATATACCCTAACTTTTAGTTTTTCACTTTTCACTCATCAAAAGATATACCTGCTCCCGGCCAGCATGGCATCGGCAATTTTTCTGCGGGCTTCTTTGGTATTGGCCGGCTCGATTTTGGTAAAGCGTTTCAGACCCATAAGCATTACCCGGAGTTCATCGCCTTCTGCAAAGGCGCTGATGGCTTCGCGGCCGGCTACCGCTACTTTCGCCACGGCATTCTGTAGGTAAACCAGCATCATATCTTTTTGTAATGTCACAGCTTCTTCTCCTTTGAGGGAAATAAGTTTTTCTACCCGGAGGAGAGCGGATTCGGCCACATATACTTCCGTAATAATATCGGCAACGTTCATGAGGATTTCCTGTTCATGGGAAAGCTTCATCATGAACTTCTGCACGGCCGAGCCGGCAATCATCAGGGCCACTTTTTTCAGGTTCCTGATCACTTTCTTTTCTGCTGAGAACATCTCTTCTGAGTCATCACTGCCAAATTCAGGGATGGAGAGGATTTCTTTGCCTACCGCGGTGGCCGGGCCGAGAAGGTCAAGCTCACCCTTCATGGCTCTTTTGAGATACATATCGAGTACCAGCATGCGGTTGATCTCGTTGGTGCCTTCAAAGATCCGGTTGATCCGGGAATCGCGGTATGCCCTGTCCATAGGGGCATCTGCAGAATAGCCCATGCCGCCATACACCTGTACGCCTTCATCGGTTACATAGTCCAGGGTTTCAGATCCGTTCACCTTGAGGATTGCGCATTCTATGGCATATTGCTCCAGCGCTTTCAGCTTGGCTTCGGCATCATTCATCCCGGAGTCCACGAGTGAGTCGATCAGGTCATCAATATTCTGGCCGGCCCGGTAGCAGGCGGTTTCGCTCGTCCAGATCCGGACAGCCATTTCAGCGAGCTTGTGCTTGATGGCACCGAAGCGGCCTATAGAGATCCCGAACTGCTTTCTTTCATTGGCATAATTCACAGCATGGCTTAATACCGCCTTTGATCCGCCCACGGCGGCAACCGCCAGTTTAATGCGGCCTACATTAAGGATATTTACCGCTATTTTAAAGCCGTTTTCACGGGTAGAAAGCATATTTTCTGCAGGCACCTTACAATCGTTGAAGAAAATCTGGCGGGTATCAGAGCCCTTAATCCCCATTTTGTGCTCAGGCTCGTTCATGGTGATCCCTCCGAACGATTTCTCCACAATAAAGGCAGTCAGGCTCTTATCGTCTCCGATCTTCGCAAAAACAATGAACACATCGGCAAAGCCTCCGTTGGTGATCCACATTTTCTGGCCGTTAAGCATATAGAATTTCCCGTCCGGCGTAAGCTCGGCCCGGGTTTTTCCGCTGTTGGCATCCGATCCGGAGTCAGGCTCGGTCAGGCAGTAGGCGGCTTTCCACTCGCCGGTACCCAGCTTGGACAGGTATTTCTGCTTTTGCTCTTCATTCCCATAATATACAATAGGCAGGGTGCCGATGCCGGTATGCGCCGACTGTGCCACCGAGAAAGAGTGGCCGGCTCCTAACACTTCAGCTACCAGCATAGACGTGTTGAAGTTCATACCAAACCCGCCGTATTGTTCCGGTACGGCCGTTCCCAGCAGTCCGAGCTCTCCGGCTTTGTCCATTAGTGAAGAAATAAGCTCAGGCGATTTCGCACTGTCTATCTCTTCCAGAATGGGGTGGATTTCCGTTTTCAGGAAGTCGCGACAGGTATCTGCAATCATCTGCTGCTCTTCCGTAAACTCTTCAGGAATAAAGATCTGCCCGGCGGCGGTTTCTTTGATCAGGAATTCTCCTCCTTTAAGCGAAGTCATTACTTTGTATATTAAAAAGTTTTAATAATTAGAATAGTATGCTTGCATACTATTCACAAAGTAAGGAATTAAAATAATGTTATGCAAGCATACTATTTAAAAAATTTAGGAATTTTTCAGGATTTTTTGGTGAAATAAAAAGGATACCGATGCCGGTTTACGAAGGTTGAACGTTCAGGCAAGCGTATTATCGCCTACCGTTGATTCACGGTGTCATTAATGGCTTTCCCCAAAGAATATTCGTCGTTCGTATCGTGCCGTACTTCCCACACCATTACCCCGCCCAACTTTCTGTCAAGAGCCAGCCGGGTTTTCAGACGGATGGTATGTATACCGTTATAAAATGCCCCTTTCCAGTAATCATCATACGGACTGGCCCCGTCTTTCAAAAGGGTTTTATAATCCGGCCCGAAATTTCCCATTCCCTTTTTGGAGTAGTAAGGCAGGCCCAGTACGGCTTTATGGGGAGGCAGGCCACGTTCATTGAGCCAGTAGTCAAGCGACTTGACTGCCAGGGAGTAGGGCGAATGAGCCCTTACATAGTCAGGGCCGTAGTCGTCGTCATACGCCATCAGGTTGATCCAGTCCATTTTGTCAAAGGCTTCCTTTTTTATGCCGTACCCCTTATTGCCGTAAGAAATGACCGCAGCGGTCAGTTGCTTGTTTTGCCGGTGAAGAGCATCCGCCAGGTCAGTGACCAGCAACACGTAATGATCTGCTGAGGGGGAATCCTCATCCGGGTATTCCCAGTCGAGATCCACCCCGTCAAAACCATATTCCCTGATCATTTTCATGGTGCTTTCAATAAAAGTTTTCCGTCCCTGAGCAGTTTCTGCCATTGTATGAAAACGGGTATCGTCACCGCCGCCATCGCCTATTCCCCAGCCTCCGACCGAGATAAAAATCTTTCTGTTATGCTTATGTACCCGGCTGATTACTTCCCGAACATGGCCGGGATCACGCAGGGGAAGAAGGGTATCACCGGTTTTGGCCGGAATAGCAAAGGAATAATTGATATGAGTATAATGCTGAACCGGGATGGGCTCTTTGGAGGGCATATAATAGCCGATAATCCTGAAGTCCTGAGCCAGGGAAACGGTAGAAATAAAGAGCAAAAAAGCCAATAGTTTTTTCATAGGGAATAGGGTAGTTCCGGGTGACCGGGTTCCGAAAGAGAGCTTCGGAAGATATTAAAAGCGTTCGCGAAGCTCTTTTTCAATTTTCTGAGCCATGGGCACCAGCACATGATCTTCAATGATGGCATGCTTACGCAGATCCATTTCAAAAAGCTCTACCTGGTTCAGAAAGACTTTGAAAGGAAGCGGGATGGTCTCATATTCGGAATAGTTGTGTATGATAGTGGACACATGCTTGAGCTCATCTTCCACGGCATCATGATCATCAATGAACTGATCAATGGAAGTATTGTTCAGCAGCTCCTGTATTTCTTCAGTGCTCATATGGCCTGTGTGGGCATGATGCAGCTTTTTCAGATAGGGGAAAAAGTCTCTTTCCTCCATACGGATATGCTCCAGGAAATGGGTTTTGTAATGATTGAAAAAGAGAACCAGGGCATCCAGGATCTGCGGGGTATCGTAATACTTCCTCTGGATATGCGCCATAGACTGCTCTATCTCGGGAAGGGTCTTGGAAATGTACAGTTTATGCGATGCCTGCAGGTAATACATTACCTGGGGCATAGAGAATTTCTGAAGTTTTTCAAGGGGCAGATCCGACTCGTCGCCGCTGTAGAACTCCAGGATGAGCTCCATCAGTTCGGATTCAAAATTCAGCTCTTCTTTGGTCTGGTTGTCAATCAAATCCAGCCTTTCCGTCACCATTTGATAAATCTTGGCCGATTCAACGAGTGACTGCACCGTTTCAGAATTTGTCATAACTGTTTCGCTTTTAATTCAAAGTTAGGGCATTTGAAATAAAAAAACAATGATAATAATCAGTTTTGAGAAACGGTATTTTTGATTATGAAGGAGAGGCCTGAAGAGAATGACTACTGCTGGATGGCCTCCGGAGCCAGGTTTCAGTTGCATTACCGGGTATGCTCCTTTGTGCTTATCCTCAGTGCCTTGCGTTCCTTCAGATCTCTTCGGTATTTCGGGGCAGGGATGCCTTTTCAGACAGTTGCTTCCTTGTAAACAAACTGAACCGGCTTTTTGACTTTCTCCTTCAGTAAGGCTACCTCCAGTACTTCTTCCACGTAATTGACATAATGAAAGGTAAGTCCTTTGGTGTATTCCGCGCCTATCTCTTCCACGTCCTTCCGGTTTTTGTAACACATGACGATCTCCCGGATATTGGCCCGTTTGGCAGCAAGGATTTTTTCCTTGATTCCGCCTACGGGAAGCACTTTTCCGCGAAGGGTGATCTCGCCGGTCATGGCCAGGTTATTTTTTACCTTACGCTGGGTAAAGACAGATGCCATAGAGGTCAGCATGGTGATCCCGGCAGAGGGGCCGTCTTTGGGTACTGCTCCCTGCGGCACGTGAATGTGCAGGTCATAGTTGGAGAATACCCGGTAGTCGATGCCGAGATCTTCGGCATGGGACTTGAGGTAGGACAGGGCCGTTACGGCCGATTCTTTCATGACCTCGCCCAGTTGTCCTGAAAGCGTGAGCTGTCCTTTTCCCCGGCTGACATTGGATTCGATAAACAGGATGTCTCCACCTACGGGAGTCCAGGCAAGGCCGGTGACCACGCCTGCAAATTCATTTCCTTCGTAAAGGTCTTTGTCGAAAACAGGATTACCCAGGAGGGTTTCAATATCAGCCGGTGTAAGGCTGGTATTGTAGGCTTCATTCATAGCCACGGCTTTGGCAATCTTCCGTACCACGCTGCCGATCTTCTGTTCCAGGCTTCTTACTCCTGATTCGCGGGTGTAGCCCTCGATAATCCGGAGATAGGCGGCATGGGTGAGTTTCAGGTCAGCAGGCTTCAACCCGTGAATCTCCAGCTGCTTGGGAAGCAGGTGGCGTTTGGCTATCTCGAGCTTTTCCTCTACCGTATAACCGCTCAGCTCAATGATCTCCATCCGGTCGCGCAGGGCAGGCTGAATAGTGTCAAGAGAGTTGGCCGTAGCAATAAACATCACCCTGGAGAGATCGTATTCCACCTCCAGGTAATTGTCTTTAAAGGCATTATTCTGCTCGGGGTCCAGCACTTCAAGGAGGGCGCTGGAAGGGTCGCCCCGGAGATCGCGCGAAATCTTATCGATTTCATCAAGCACGAAGACGGGGTTACCGGAACCTGCCTTCTGGATATTCTGAATGATCTTCCCGGGCATGGCCCCGATATAGGTTTTACGGTGACCGCGGATCTCGGCTTCATCATGAAGCCCGCCAAGGGCCATACGCACATATTTCCGGCCGAGTGCTTTGGCAATGGATTTCCCCAGGGAGGTTTTACCTACCCCCGGAGGACCGTAGAGGCAAAGCAAAGGCGCTTTCATATCGTTCCGCAGCTTCAGCACGGCCAGGTATTCAAGAATTCTTTCTTTGACCTTGGTAAGACCGAAGTGGTCGTTATCAAGGATTCTCCTGGCGCGGCTCAGAGAAAAGTTATCTTTGCTGTATTCATTCCAGGGGAGGTCGGCCAGCAATTCGGCATAGCTGAGGGCAATACCGTATTCGGGCGACATGGAATTGGTGCGCATGATCTTGTTCAGCTCACGGTTGAAATGCTCGTTGGTTTCGGCAGGCCATTTCTTTTTGGCGCCTTTGGTCCGGAGCTTTTCCACTTCCTGGTCCGGCGAGTCCATGCCCAGCTCTTCCTGAAGCACCTTGATCTGCTGCCGCAGGTAGTATTCCCGCTGCTGCTGGTCAATGTCAAAAGAGGCTTTGCTCTGAATATCTTTTTTGATCTCCAGCACTTCTATTTCCTTGTGCATGTGCTCCAGCAGCCGGGTGGCATGCTCATACCCGTCCATGGTCTCCAGCAGTACCTGCTTGTCAGAGAGTGCCACATTCAGGTTAGATGAAAGAAAATGGGTCAGAAATACCAGTGAATCAATATTGTTGATGGCGATCTGGGCGTCTCTCGGAATCTCCGGGTTGAGGTTAGTAAGATTCATTGCAGCCTCTTTCAGGCTTTGTATCAGTGCCTTGGTCTCCTTTTTCTTGGGATTCGGGAAATTATCGGGAAGGTATTCCACCCGTGCCTGCAGATGAGGCTCGGTCTGGGTATATTCTTCCACCCTGAACCTTCTGCGGCCCTGGAGAATGATGGTTACGTTACCGTCAGGCAGTACCAGCATTTTCAGAATATTGGCAATGGTGCCCACTTTATAGAGATCTTCACCGGTGGGCTCCTCACTGGTTTGCTTGATCTGGGAAAGAATCCCCAGGGTTTTATCTCCCTTATAGGCTTTTTTAACCAGCTTAATGCCCTTGGTACGGGTCACCGTTACCGGGATAACAATACCGGGAAAGAGCACCGTATTCCGTAAGGGCAGGATGGACAGGATAGCGGGCAGATTTTTTTCATCATTGATCACCTCTTCCGGCGAACTGATCTCAATCATCTCCACACTTTCCATATTTTTTCCGGACAATCCTATTTGATCAAAGTCTAGCATTTGCTTCTTTTTGGTTTCTGCCATATTGGCAAGTCAGAACATTCTATTGCGGGTACTAAGGGGTATAGTTAACGTTCAAACCCTGTGCCATGGATAAATTTAATGGCAAAATGGCAGACTTTTAGAATCTTACGGGCAGATTTTTTTCCAGGAGGTATTTTTTCAATTCCGGGACGGAGATTTCTTTGAAGTGAAAAATACTGGCGGCCAGTGCAGCATCTGCATGGCCTGTGGTAAAGACCTCAAAAAAATGCTCCATGGTGCCGGCCCCGCCCGAGGCGATGACGGGAATCCCTACCGAGCGCGAAATAAGGGAGGTGATCTCCATGGCAAAGCCGTTTTTGGTGCCGTCGGCATCCATAGATGTCAGGAGGATCTCCCCGGCGCCCAGTCCGGTTACCTGTTTCGCCCAGGCCACAGTTTCCAGCGGGGTAGCTTTCCGCCCGCCGTGGGTGTGTACCCGGTGCGTGCCGTCAACCTGCCGGGTATCAATGGCTACTACAATGCACTGGCTTCCGAACTCCCGGGAAAGCTCTGCCACCAGCCCGGGGTTCTTAACCGCTGAAGAGTTCACTGAAATCTTGTCGGCTCCGGCCTGCAGGAGTGCGGATACGTCAGCCACACTGCTGATACCGCCCCCTACGGTAAAGGGGATATTAATGGCATGTGCCACACGGTCTACCAGGTGGAGAAGGGTTTTCCGGTTTTCAACGGTAGCGGTGATGTCAAGGAAAACCAGTTCATCTGCTCCTTCCGCAGCATATATCCGGGCCAGCTCCACGGGGTCGCCGGCATCTTTGAGGTTGACAAAGTGGGTTCCTTTTACAGTTCTGCCGTCTTTGATGTCAAGGCAGGGGATAATTCGTTTAGTCAGCATAAAATTGTTCTATTTCTTTAAGGGGAATCCGGTTCTCGTAGATGGCTTTCCCGACAATCACGCCGTAGATCTCCATTGCATTGAGGGTGCGGATGTCATCCATGGCACTGATACCTCCGCTGGCTATAATGCATAGTTTGGGGAATTTCTCGCCCATTTGCTGGTAAAGTTCAGTGGCGGGGCCCTGCAGTAAACCATCTTTGGCTACATCGGTGCTGATAGTGTACTTTACGCCCCGGGCTATATAATCTTCCAGAAAGTCGAAGAGGGAGATGCCGGTGGTCTCCTGCCAGCCGGAGACGGCAATCATTCCGTTCCGGGCGTCGGCCCCCAGGATGATCCGGTCGTTTCCGAATTTTTCGAGCCAGCGCAGGAATACCTCCGGAGCTTTCACGGCAATGCTGCCACCGGTGACCTGGGCTGCCCCGGACTCAAAGGCGATCTTCAGGTCTTCGTCAGACTGGAGGCCGCCGCCGAAGTCGATGGCCAGCGCTGTATGGGCTGCGATATTCTCAAGTACTTTATGGTTAATGATCCGTTTTTCACGGGCGCCGTCAAGATCTACCAGGTGCAGGCGCTGAATGCCGGCATCCTGAAAACTTTTGGCCACTTCCAGCGGGTTTTCGTTGTAAATCTTTTTTTGGGCGTAATCACCCTGCGTCAGCCTGACGCATTTTCCGTCAATGATATCTATGGCGGGAATGATCTGGATCATGTAATGCTTAATTGTTAATGCTTAATGAATTTGAGGGTCAGAGCTTAAGAAAGTTTTTAAAGATCTGTTCTCCCACCGAGCCGCTGATTTCGGAATGGAACTGGCAGGCATAAAAATTATCTTTCTGAAGGATAGCCGAATAAGGATGGATATAGTCGGTTTCCGCCACGGTATACCGGCTTAGCGGGGCGTAATAGCCGTGGTTATAATACACAAAAGCCCCTTCCTTAAGGCCGTCACAAAGAGGAGTGCGGTATTCCGATATCTGATTCCAGCCCGTCTGGGGGATCTTCTCGCCGGCAGCGGGGATAAACCGTTTTACCTCCACGTCGAAAATTCCGAGGCAGGGGGTATCACTTTCTTCGGAATGCCGGCAAAGCAGCTGCATGCCCACACAGGTGCCCAGGAAAGGCTGGGTAAGCGTGGGGATCAGTCGGTCGAGGCCCTTCTGCCGAAGGCTTTTCATGGCCGTGCCGGCTTCTCCCACTCCCGGGAAAATAATACGTTTGGCCCGGATGAGCTCATCGGGCTCGTCGGTCAGCAGGCTGTCTACGCCCAGTCTCTCCAGGGCAATCATGACCGAACGGATATTGCCTGCGTTGTATTTGATAATTGCTGTTTCGGGAACCTTCATGGGGTCAGTATAGATGAGCAAAAATAAAACCCGACGATGGTCGGGTATATTTTGATCGCTAAATTTGTCAGGAAAAAATCTTTAAAATATCAAAATTACCTGATATTTGATGCTAAGATACGGGTTTTTGGCCGGAAAAGCAAGAAATTTCCGGCGTTTTTGAAAGAGTGGTTCTGTGAAGGGGCCGGTGCGGATCAGGCGCAGTGATCCGGTAGTTCCGGGCTGAGAACAGGAGGCGAGTTAATTTCCCTGCGTATTAGGTATTTGAACAATAAATCAATAGATTTGTGCCTGCATTTTCACGAAAACCTTACGTATGCAGGCTCCTATGCCCATTACCATTGATGCTATTCAGGCTCCCATAGTGGAGGAAATGAAGAGTTTTGAGAAGAAGTTCCGGAAATCCATGAAAACCCATGTTATGCTTCTTGATCAGATCATGAAGTATATTATCCACCGGAAAGGAAAGCAGATCCGCCCGATGTTTGTATTTCTTACGGCCGGTGCATTGGGTGGTATACGGGAATCTACTTACCGGGGAGCTGCTCTGATCGAACTGCTTCACACGGCTACATTGGTGCATGATGACGTGGTGGATGAGGCCAACTACCGGCGTGGTTTTTTTTCAGTGAACGCCTTGTGGAAAAATAAGATAGCGGTGCTGGTGGGAGATTACCTGCTTGCCAAAGGTCTGCTGCTGAGTGTGGATAACGGAGACTTCGGCCTGCTGAAGATTGTATCTACAGCAGTGCGGGAAATGAGTGAAGGCGAGCTGCTTCAGATTGAGAAGGCAAGAAAGCTGGATATTACGGAAGAGGTGTATTACGAGGTGATCCGGCAGAAGACAGCTACGCTGATCGCGGCCTGCTGTGCGGTTGGGGCGGCATCTGCCGAACGCGATCCGGCAGATGTGGAGAAAGCGCGGCTTCTGGGAGAGAAGATCGGGATGGCCTTCCAGATCAAAGATGACCTTTTTGATTTCGGCACAGACGAGATCGGTAAGCCCACCGGTATTGACATTAAAGAAAAGAAGATGACCCTGCCGCTGATCTTTGCACTCAATAAAACCAGTTGGAATACGAAGAGACATATTATCAACCTGATTAAGAATCATTCTGCCAAACCGGAGAAAGTTGCGGAGGTAATTGATTTTGTAAAGCAGTCAGGCGGACTGGAATACGCCACGCAGGTAATGCAGAGGTATGTGGATGAGGCGTTTGAGATCATGGATAGCTTCCCGGAAAGTAACTACAAGGCCTCACTCAGGGGTCTGGTGCAGTTTACTATTGACCGGAAGAAGTGAAAAGCGGGGAACCGCTATACTAGGCTCAGATACATATGCTTACTCCCAACTCAGTAACTTCTGATATGCAGCATGTGTTTTTTCAAAATTAAACCCGGAAATCACCTGCTCCATCGCTACCCTGATCTCCCCGTTTGCCGGATTACCGATGCTTCCCAGTAAAGTATGGTTCAGATTCCTGAGGGGTACATAACTGCCGTTTCCGATCTCGTTACCCACGGTGCGGTAGGCATCACGGAAGGGCATTCCTTCCGCTACTTTCCGGTTTACATTTTCCACGCTGAAAAGCAGGTCAAACTTCGGATCTTCCAGCAGATCAGGTTTTACCCGCAGGTGAGTAACCATAAATTCAGCAATCTCCAGGCATTCGGAGAATTCGTCAAGCGCGGGAAGAAGTACTTCCTTAATGATCTGGAATTCACGATGGTAGCCTGAAGGCAGGTTCGACTGAACAAAGGCAATTTCATTGGCCAGGCCCTTCAGGCGGTTGGTTCTGCCGCGAAGTATTTCTGCCACATCCGGGTTTTTCTTGTGGGGCATGATGCTGGAGCCCGTTGTCATTTCTTCGGGAAGCAGTAAAAAGCCGAAATTCTGGCTGTTATACAGGCAGACATCCATGGCCAGCCGCGAAAGTGTGCCGGCAAATAATCCCAGCGCCTGGGCAAGGGCAAATTCCACTTTTCCACGGGTCATCTGGGCGTATACCACATTGTAGTTGAGATCATCAAAGCCCAGCAGCTCAGTAGTATATTTTCTGTCGAGGGGGAATCCCGAGCCATATCCTGCCCCTGAACCGAGCGGATTTTTATTGATGATGCGGTAAACTCCCTGCAATACGGTAAGGTCATCTACCAGGCTTTCGGCATAAGCCCCGAACCAGAGACCGAAAGAAGAAGGCATGGCAATCTGCAGGTGAGTGTACCCCGGCAGGAGATCATTTTTATGTTCTTCACTTCGTTTCTGAAGGGTATTAAACAGCCTGGAAACCCGGGCAACAATAGCTTCAATGCGGTCGCGGAAATACATCTTCAGGTCTACAAGCACCTGGTCGTTCCGTGATCTGCCGCTGTGAATTTTTTTACCGGTGTCACCTATACGCTGGGTGAGCATAAACTCAATCTGAGAATGGACGTCTTCTATTCCCTCTCCGATCTCAAACCGGCCGGCTTCTATCTCCTCCCGGAAAATACGGGTGCACTCTTCCAGGATCTGCTTCAGCTCATGGCTTTCCAGCAAGCCGGCCTTCTCCAGCATAATGGAATGGGCCATGGAGCCGAGAAGGTCGAAAGGAGCCAGCAGAACATCCAGTTCCCTGTCTTTTCCCACAGTGAAAGATTCAATCAGCCGGTTGGTAGGCCGGGCTCCGTCTTTATGCCAAAGTTTCAAGATCGTTGTATTTTTCGGCAAATATCGGTAAAAAAAGGTGTTGGAGCGAAAAGCTCCGGGCGAAATATACGGCAGAAATGGTGTGGAAGTATACAGGCGGGTTTTCAAAGGGCAGATCTGACAGGGAGGCATGATTTTTGCAGGAAATTTGTTTTAAGAATTTTACGTATTCTGTACATGAGGCTGGTTGTTCCCCTGCTTATTTTTTTCTTATTCCGCGGGGGGCCGGCGTGGGGTCAGACTTCTGCCAGAAGTCTGAAGCGGGCAGAGGAACTGAGTAAGAGCTTTGCCTATGCCGGTGCCATAGCCACTTACGAAAACCTGCTGAAAAGACCCGGCGACCTGAGCCCGGGTGACTTACTCAAGGCACGGCTGGGCCTTGCCGAAGCTTATTATTTCACGAAAGATAACACGAATGCCGAGCGGGTCTATCATGAGGCCCTGCAGTCTTTCCCCGTTTTGAAAGGAGAAGATCTGAATGCATACAAAAGGTATGCGCAGGTGCTGGCAGCCCTGGGGAAATACCAGGATTCCCGTTTTTTCTGGGAAAAATATCTTGAATTTAATGAAAGTGATCAGCGGAGCCGGCAGTTTGCAAAACTGTATACGCGGCCGGAACCGCTGCTACGTAACCAGGACAGCTATAAAATTGAATATATAGGTCTGAACTCGGGTTTCCCGGAGTTTAGCCCGGTGTATTATAAAAACGGGCTCGTGTTTGTTTCAGGCCGAAGGCAAAACAGGAGTATCAAACGGGTGTTCAACTGGGATAATTCGAATTTCCTGGACCTGTATTATGTGGAAGATAAAAACCTTCTGAACCGGGAGGAGCCTTCAGGGGCTGTTCTGGGAGTGGGAGGAAGCAACACCAGTCCCTATGGGAGCGGAGAAGTGCGTGATCCGTTAGGAAAAGACTACTACACTCCGGCTACTTCCAATGATGCGCTGACCATAGGGCATACCGGGAGTGAGAAGATATCGGGAAGTACGGGCTACAGGGAAGTGCCCGCCGTTCCCTCCGTCAGCTTTTCAAGAAAGCTCAACAGTAAATACCACGAAGGGCCCAGTGTGTTTTATGATCAGGGGAACAAGATCATTTTTACGCGGAATGCCCTGCCGGCGAACAGTTCGTTATGGTCAAAGATCAAGGGGGAAGAGGTTACGCGCCTTAAGCTTTTCTCAGCCGAGTGGAAGGGGAAAGACTGGGCGAACATCCGGCCGCTCCCTTTTAACAGTGATGAATATTCCTGCGGCCATCCGGCCATCAGTGAAGACGGCCGGCTACTGTTTTTTGTGTCGGATATGCCGGGCGGTTTCGGCGGTACCGATATATATTATGTGGTATTTGCCCATGGCCGGTGGGGAGTGCCGGTCAATGCAGGGCCTAAAATCAATTCGGCCGGTGATGAACTGTTTCCCTTCCTGGATAACGCAGGTAACCTTTATTATTCTTCTGACGGTCTGCCGGGGCTGGGTTCGCTGGATATGTTTGTGACGAAGATTGACCCGGTGACCCGGGCGGTGACCTCCCCGGTGAGAAACCTGGGAGCCCCCCTGAATTCTCCTTACGATGACTTTGCGATTTTGACAGATGGCGAACGGAAGGCGGGCTATTTCAGCAGTAACCGGAAAAGAGGGGGAAATGATGATGATATCTACAGGTTTACCCGCACAGGCCCTTTGTACGGATGCCGCGACCTGGTAGTGGTGTTACGGGGCAAGCGGGATAACCAGCCACTGGAGGACATCCGGATCCGGTATAAGACGAATAATACGGAAGCGAATACTGCTACTGACCGGCAGGGCACAGCCAGCCTGTGCCTGGAGGCGGACCGGCAGTTTACCCTGGATTTTGAGCACGAAGGGTATAAGAGCCGGTCAGTGGAGTTCTCCAATGCGGGAGCTTCTGATTTTGAAGCCGACACCCTGGTGGTGCTGCTGGAAAACATGGAGCCGGAGATTCCGGTAGCCGGAACGCCTCCTGCCGCAATGAAGGAAGAGCGGCTGATTAACCGGTGGGCTTCCGGTCATAATACCTCCTTCCGGGCTGTGGTGACCGATGGTAACGGAGCCCCTATTGCGGGAGCAAAAGTCAGGTGGATCAACGGATGCAATGGCAAAACAGAGGAAATGATGTCGCGAAGCGACGGGACCGTGGAATTTACCCGTGACCTGGAATGCGACTATGAGCTGGTATCCGCAAAGGACGGCTACACGGTAAGCCGGGATGTCATCGGGAAGGTCATAAAGAAGACCTTTTTCGGCAGAAAAGTGACCCGGTCTGTAAGCGCCGGTTTGTTTAACAGTAAATTATATAAGGTAGGAGATGTGATCCGCCTGGAAAATATCTATTATGCCGCTGATGATTATAAGCTGAACCAGGCGGCAAAGAACGAGCTGACCCGGCTGGCGGAAGTAATGAAGAAGTACCCGGATATGGTCATCGAGGTGGCGTCCCATACAGATTCACGGGGAAGTGCGCTGGCCAACCAGCTCCTTTCGGAAAGACGCGCCAGGGAAGTCTATGACTTCCTGGTACGCTATATAGATAAAGACAGGGTGAAGGCATCAGGTATGGGAGAATCAGCGCCGGTGAATAAATGCGGTGATGGTGTGCAGTGTACGGAGAGTGAGCATGCGCGTAACCGGCGCACGGAGTTCAGAGTTCTGCGCATGGAGAAAATCTGATCTGAAAACTCAATCCTTATTCTGCATGTATCCGCGAGAAAAAATCCACAATCACCTTCGGCTTTGCCAGCCGTTCCGCTTCTTCCGGCGTAAACCATGCTCCCTCCAGTACGATACCCGGATCAGGAAGACCACAATGGGTAAAGCGGATGGTCAGCTTTCTGTGAGACAGGATATGCGTGACCGGTGGAAAAGTGCGCGCCGGGCCGGCGTTTAGACTTCGAAGCAGGGCGGGAAGCTCTTCGGGAGTAGTTTCGGGAAAATCGAACAGGTTTTGCCAGATGTCTGAGCCGGTTCGCTGCTTCATGAAGAAATTTCCCCCGTGCTCCAATACCAGGTAATGCAGGCTGCGTTCGAGAACCTTCGTTTTCCTGGATTTATATGGAATACGCAGGAAATCCCTTCCCGGAAAGGAAAGGCATTCAGCCTGTACGGGACAAATATCGCAGCCGGGATTTTTGGGTGTGCAAAGCATGGCGCCGAACTCCATCATGGCTTGGTTATAGAGGTCGGGTTCCGCAGAAGAAATGAGGTCAACAGAAATCCGCCGGATTTCCTGCAGGGTGGAAGGCAGATCTACGGGCTGATCTATGGCATACAGGCGGCTGATGACCCGGATGACGTTTCCGTCAATGGCCGGTACTTTTTCTTTAAAGGCAAATGAAGCAATGGCGGCTGCAGTATAGTCACCTACTCCTTTGAGCCTGACCAGGCGGCTGTGAGTTTGTGGGAAACGGCCGGCGAGCTCCCCGGCAATATACCGGGCTGTGGCGTGGAGGTTCCTGCCGCGGGAATAATAACCCAGCCCCTGCCAAAGTCTTAAAACTTCTTCTTCCGGGGCGTTGGCCAGGTCAAATACGGAAGGGTATTTTTCCGTAAATTTTTCATAGTAAGGCAGACCCTGAGCCACGCGGGTTTGTTGAAGTATAATTTCGGAAAGCCAAATAAAATATGGATTTTGCGTATTTCTCCACGGTAAAGTTCGCTTGTTCTTCAGATACCACGATATTATTTTATTTTGAATCATTCGCTGATGCTAAGGAATATTCCTAAAAAATGTTGGTTAACTGCTTTATAATTAAATATTTATTTTAAAAAAGATGATAAATATTGTGCTTATTAAGGCCAATAAATTATCTTTGCAGTCTTATCAATATCTGAAGGTAAAAGTAATCGTATTTTTTTAACTTTTAAATAATTTTAATCGTGACGAAAGCAGAGGTAATTTCAATTATTTCGGAAAAAACGGGAGTAGATAAAGCTGCCACATCAGCGACGATAGAGGCGTTTTTCGAAACAGTAAAAGAACAATTATCAGGAGGCGAGGCTATTTATGTAAGAGGATTCGGTAGTTTCGTCAATAAAAAGAGAGCGGAAAAGAAAGCGCGTAACATTTCCAAGAAAACTACGGTTACCGTACCTGCCCATTTTATCCCCAGCTTCAAACCTTCCAAGGAGTTTGTGGAAGAAGTTAAAAAGAATGTGAAAATCTGATGATGAAAAACGGCCTTAGTCCCCGGATGCATTTTCTGATTATCTCAGGTGCGGCACTCCTTTGCTTTGCTTTTCTGATCAGCAGGCCTAAAACGGTAGTGAAAGATGAGGTTAAGGCCGTTTCTTCTGAAACCCCGGAAACTAAAGGGGGAGAAAATATACACATGATGAACCCGGAGGCTGTTCAGATGGCGGCAGAGATCCGGCAGAAATATGCTACAGACGCCAATCCCCTGAATGCTTACCGGGAGCTGGGCGAAATGTTTTATAAGGCATCGGTTTTTGACAGCTCGGCTTACTATTTTGAGCAGATCGCCATCAGCAATCCCGGAGTGGAAAACTGGCTGAGGGCAGGAGATGCTTACCTTCAGGCATTTACGCTGACACTGAATGCAGCCAAAGCAGAAGAGCTGGCAGAAAAAACCCGGGACTCGTATTCCCAGGCTTTGAAGATTGATCCGTCTAACCTGCATGCCCGGACCAATACGGCACTGACTTATGTGAACTCGGCCAACCCGATGCGGGCTATCAGCATTCTCCGGGAGGTGCTTGAGCAGCAGCCCAATTACCTGCCGGCCATTATCAGCCTGGGGAAACTTTCCATGCAATCCGGGCAGTATGATAAGGCAGTAGAGCGTTTTAAAGAGGTGCTTCGTATTGATAAAAATAATATTGACGGGAAGATCGGGCTGGCTTACAGCTATATAGAACTGGGTAAGGCAGAAGATGCCGGGGTTCTGTTAAACGAGCTGCTGGAAGAAAATATTGATCCGGTTGTAAAAGATGAAGTGAGAAAAACTTTGAATAATTTAAAATAAATTATTACTTTTGCAGTCCCAAAAAGATTTGAGACATTTAAAATATTAAGATTATGCCTTGCGGAAAGAAAAGAAAAAGACATAAGATGGCTACTCACAAAAGAAAGAAGCGTCTGAGAAAGAACCGTCATAAGAAGAAATAATCAGTACTTAAGGTATATACTACGATAATAGTAGGAGGTAAGCAGCTTTTGTCTGCTTACTTTTTTTGTTAAAATTTTGAATACTAGTATCTGTTTTTATTCAGATAGTAGTATCTTTACTTCTATGGCCCCGTCCCTTTCTTGAAACTTGAGTAACGAGTTATACATATCCGCCACCCCTAAGGGAGACAGAATAGCTTTAGTCCGTAATAAGCGGCTCATTGAATACCATGTTGATGAGACCGAGCATCATTTTGCAGTGGGCGATATTTATTTCGGTACGGTTAAAAAAGTGGTTTCGGGAAATAATGCGGCATTCATTGATATCGGACATGAAAAAGATGCTTTTCTGCACTATCATGACCTGAGCCCCAATATTCTGTCGCTAATCAAGTTCACAAAAGACATCATTGCGAAACGGCCGGTCAGTCCCCGTCTGAAAGGCTTCAAGCCGGAGACACAGATTGAGAAGCAGGGAAAGATCAGTGATGTGCTGAGCAAGAATATGCCTATTCTGGCTCAGGTGGTGAAGGAGCCTATTTCTTCCAAAGGACCCAGGCTTTCGTGTGATATTTCTATTGCCGGAAGATATATTGTACTGGTGCCGTTCAGCAATTCCATTAATATTTCGAAAAAGATCACCAGCAAGCAGGAGCGTCAGCGCCTGCATAAGCTGATGTCATCGGTAAAGCCTGAAAACTTCGGGGTGATTGTGCGTACAGTGGCAGAGAATATGGATGTGGAAGATCTGCGCCGTGACCTTGAGCACTGTATTGAAAAATGGGAAAACGGTGTGCGGGCGCTGAGAAATGCCATGCCCCGTGACCGGGTGATCTCTGAAATGGACCGTGCGGCTTCTATTCTGAGAGACATGCTGAATGATGATTTTGATTCCATTGTGGTAGACACCCGGGAGTCATTTGATAAAATCAAGAACCTGCTTCATTCCATTGCTCCGCAAAAAGAGAAAATCCTCAAGCTCCACCAGGGGAAATCCAAAATATTTGAACATTACGGGATTGAGAAGCAGCTGAAATCGCTGTTTGGAAGAACGGTAACGCTTCCCGGTGGCGGTTACCTTGTCATTGAGCATACCGAAGCGCTTCATGTTATTGATGTAAACAGTGGCAATAAAGCCAGCTCCGAACCTAACCAGGAAGCTACTGCCCTGAATGTGAACAAGGAGGCAGCGGCTGAGATCGCGCGCCAGCTTCGTTTACGTGATATGGGGGGTATAGTGGTGATAGACTTCATTGACATGAAGAAGGTGGAGAATAAGAAGGCGGTGCATGAGATGCTTCGGGATGAAATGAAGGGCGACCGCTCCAAATATACTATCCTGCCGATCTCCAAATTCGGTCTTTCACAAATTACCCGCCAGCGGGTTAGGCCGGAAATCAATGTAGATACCCGTGAAACCTGTCCTACCTGCGGCGGTACGGGGACTATACAGGCCAGCATTTCCGTCACCGACCAGATCGAGAACCACCTGGAGCACCTGCTTCTGAAGCAGAATGAAGCCAAGGTGAGTATCATGGTGCATCCTTTTGTTTACGCTTACTATAAAGAAGGACTGATCTCGCGGCAGGTGCGGTGGTTCTTCAAATATAAAAAATGGGTGAACCTGGTGAAGGATTCTACCTTAGGGCTGATGGAATACCATTTCCTGGATAAAACGGGAGAGGAATTTGAACTACACAGCTGATCACCACTTTTCGTATTCAAACTTCCAGTAGTTTAGTATTTTCTCTCCCTCGTATTGTATGCGGGTAGTAATGAGGTGCCTGTCATAGGTCATTACCCGAAGGTCATCTACCTGGCCGTTATAATCAATGGAAGTGTATTTGGTGTTATTTCCCAGCGGGTCATATTCATAGAGCTTCTTTGTGCTTAAGCCGCCTATCCATTCGTTTTTCAGCAGCCGGCCGGCCGAGTCGTAAGTGAACTCGGCATTATCAATCTCCTCCCCACGGTAGTCCACCCATTTTGAACGGATATGGAGGTTCCGGTTGTCATAGGTTTTCAGCTCCCGTTCTCCGGAATCAGAATCGTTGGAGAGGATCAGAATCTCCGTATTATTGCCCTGCTTATTGTATTTATGCTGGTATTCGTAAAAATATTTTCCTTCCCGGTAACGGGTACGGGAGAGCAGTTTGCCGTCAGGGCGGTAACGGTATTTCTCAAAAGGTTCACATTTTCCGCCGGGGTAGCAGGCCTGGAAGCTGATCAGGTTGTTTTTTGAATCATAGATATATCTGATATTCAGGAATTCGTTGCCGCTGCCGTAGGTGGTGTATACAGAATGGGCCAAACGGGCGGCGTTGTATTCGTAGCGGTTGGTTTCTGCGAGGCTGTCGCCCGCAAACGTTTCTTTCAGGATCAGGCAGCCGGTGCTGTCGTAATGAGATATGATCTGCGGTTTACAGTTCTGCCCGCCGGCATCGCAGGTGAGCTGTGTGCGGGTTTTAATTCGGCCCGCCTTCATAAGGGTATCCACGCCGATGGGGGTTTGAGCAAAAGTGAATGTAGTGATAAGGAGGAAAGCAAGGGTTTTTACTGCCATATTGACTTGTTTTTGTACAAAAATATCGATTCTGATCATAAAATCTGCTGTTTTTTTATCCCGAGGTATTCGTTGATGACCTGTACACCCAGCTTTTCAGGCGGAGTCAGAACTGTACGGATACCCGCCTTCCGGAGCTCATGTGCCAGCAACTGGTTTTTATGAATCTTGTCAAAGTTCACCGCTCTTTCATAAATGGCCGGGATATCCGGAGCTTCGGTGTCCACCAGCTCCCGCGCCTGTGAATCTTCAAAGAAAACCACCACCAGCAGATGATGCCGGGCTATATCTTTTATATAACGAAAATTACGCTTCAAAGCGTTTTCAGAATCAAAATTTGTAAAGAGAATGATCAGGCTCCGGCGCCGGATGTTGGCCCGCATAAATTTATAGAGGTACTCAAAATCAGATTCCAGGAAGCCGGTTTCGAGCTTATAAAGAAACTCGTTCACTTTACCGAACTGCCGCCATTCTTTAGCAGGCGGAAGAAATTCGCTTTGCCGGTGAGCGAAAGCGAGGACACCGGCCTTGTCGTGAGCGGCAATGACCGTTCTGGTCAGGGCGAGGGTAGCGTTGATGGCATAGTCAAGCAGGGTACGGCCATGAAAGGGCATTTTCATGGTGCGGCCCATGTCTATGGCGCAATAGATATCCTGGCTTCGTTCGTCCTGGTAACGGTTGAGCATGAGCTGCCCCCGTCTGGCTGTAGCTTTCCAGTTGATATGCCGGTGGTCATCGCCGGGTGCATATTCCCTGATCTGCTCAAATTCAAGGCTCTGGCCGATTCTCCTGACGTTGTTCCGGGAGGTGCTCTCTGCCTGCACCCGGAGACGGACATCTGAAAATTGCAGGAAAGAAGGGTAACAGGCGGATGTCTGTTCGCTTTCAAATTCTTCCTTCCGGGCCAGCAACCCGCCATATTCCGGCCGGATGAGCAATACGGCAGGGCCCCAGGTATATTCCCCTCGCAAAACGGGAGTAATGCTGTACGAGGTTTTGAGTGTTGCGCCGGGCGCCAGCCGGTAATTTTTTTCAAAGTCGAACAACTGTAACTGATAGGGCAGGTTCTCAATAAGCTTTATGCGAAGCTGCAGCGGGCCTGTATTCCGGAATTCCACCGGTATGGCATTGGAATCGCCGCTGCTCAGTCTCTGAGGAGCTTTCCGGCTAAATTCAATGGGTGATCTGACTATAAACAGGAGAAAAATATCCCTTATGATAAGAATGATGATAGTGATTAATACTCCAAAACCCAGCCGATATAGAAACTCGGACAGCAACCCGAACAGGAAGAGCAGGGCGGCGAGACCAAGAAGGTAAAACGGAGTATGGGTCAGGTAAATTCGCTTCAGCATTATCGGGGAATTTCCATGTCGGCCAGAAGGTTGTTCAGTACCTCTTCTTCAGTTATACCTTCCATTTCCGCTTCGGGTGTCAGCACGATCCGGTGCCGTAATACGGGCATGATCAACGTTCGGATGTCTTCCGGGATTACGAAGTCGCGCCCGGAAACGGCGGCCATGGCCTTTGCCGCATTCATAAGGGCCAGTGATGCCCGCGGAGAAGCACCAAGCTCTATCATTTTATGATTGCGGGTAGCATGAATGAGGCCTGCAATAAATTTCAGAAGGTGGTCTTCCAGGAGTACCCGGTGCACCAGTGTTCTTAACTGAGCCAGCCTTTCTGTAGATATGACCGGATTTACGGTATCCGAGAGATCTGTTTGGAGGTGAGAATTGAAGCGGCGCAGCAGATCCAGCTCTTCGTCCTGACCCGGGTATCCTACCTGGATCTTCATCAGGAAGCGGTCGAGCTGGGCTTCGGGCAAACGGTAAGTGCCTTCCTGCTCCACCGGGTTCTGGGTAGCAATGACCACGAAAGGGTCGGGCATGAGATAGGTATGACCGTCTATGGTGATCTGCCTTTCTTCCATCAGTTCAAAAAGTGCTGCCTGGGTCTTGGCCGGTGAGCGGTTTATTTCATCGATCAGGATAAGATTACAGAAAACGGGGCCGGGCTTATACTCAAATTCCAGTGTTTTGGGATTAAAGACTGAGGTGCCGAGGATGTCAGAGGGCATGAGATCCGGAGTAAACTGCAGCCGTTTAAAAGAGCCGTTAACCGTTTTGGAAAGCAGCTTCGCCGTAAGGGTCTTGGCTACACCCGGTACCCCTTCAAGGAGGGCGTGGCCATGACACAGCAGGCATACCAGAAGGAACTCCAGATTTTGTTCCTGCCCTACGATCACTTTTCCTACTTCGGCTTTGATTTTGTCTACGGCCTCGCTCAGCTCCGTGAGCTCCAGCCGGTTGTTGAATAACGGTTCTGTCATTTGTATATAAATATATAAACAAGTCTGTAAAATTCAGTTAAGGTCTTGTCAGAAACTTTTTCCTGGGGAAGAGGAAGGGTTTCTGTCAGCCGCGTAACCTCCTGCAGGGGTTTGCCGGTTTTTCTGCTGAGGACACCGGCATTTTCCGGGATCAGGTCACGTGCCGTGATCCTGTAGGTATTATAGAGGTGATCCTGCAGTTGGAGCCGGATTTTCCGGGCAATAGCCGTATTGTCTTTCTTCAGCCGGTAGAGGCCGGCAATAGACCGGGTAAATTCCAGTGAATTATTTTTTACGTCGGGGAGCCGGTCAAGGGGCTGGCGCAGCCTTCTGGCATAGTTAAGAACAAACAGTACTGCACCCGTCAGAACCGTAAAAACGGCCCATTGCAATGGCGGATGTTTCCTGACCAGCTCCATGAAAAAGCTTTTGCCTTCCGGCGGGGGAGAAGACCGGCGCGCACTCCGGTCGGAGGCCTTCCTCAGGGTAAGGTAATAGTCATCCCAGATCACAGGGGTTTCCCGGAGGTTCAGTTCTTTCATCAGGGTATCCAGGTAAGAAGAATTGTTTTTATGGAGAAGAAAGTAATTGGAAAATGCCATGGGTTGGACCTGAATCCGGATGGTGCCTTTACCGTAATCCATCTGTATCAGAGAGGGGAAGCCGCTGCCGTCGGAAGCAAGCACTTCTGCCGGATGAGAAGAAGAAAGCAGGAGGCGGGGCGCCGCCGCCGAACCGGGGTAGGTCCAGGCGTTTCCGTTTTCCCATACGATCTTCAGGGAATCATTGTTTCCCTGGTCCGGCTTCAGAAAGGGCCGGGAAGAGATTCTCAGGGTTCTCAGAAAATGAGGGTCAATTTCAAAGCTGCTTAAAAGAAGGTTATTTCCCGCCGCTACAAACCGGAGAATATGCGCTTTCTCGTTCCTGTCAGGCAGGAAATAGGGGCTGCATACCACATAGGTTTTACCGGTACCGGTAAAGGGCTTTCCTCCCGGTGCGCGTGAGCTTCTTTGAAGGTGCGTGTATTTTTTAAGCGTAAGAAAGAAAAAACGGGTGTCGTAAGGCCTGAAGGTCCGGGGGCTGTAGCTGATTGTCCCGTCGAATTTTTTTTCACGCGATATCCGGGTGTTAAAAAAGATCCCCAATGCGATCAGAAAACCCGCAATTCCGAAAATCCACTTATTCATAGGGAAGCATTTTTTTAAAGTGGGCGGCCAGCGGGCGGTAATTTTCTTCATCTAAGGTGCGTTCTCCGTACCAGACAAAATTATAATACCGGGTAGCCAGCAGAAAATCCGGGCCCCATTTATGGTTTTTTATCTCTTCGGCATACTGCTTATTGGTCTTATCTTTTTCATAACGGATGAGACTTTGCCGGGAGAACTCCTGCAATAACCGGAGGTAATGGTAACGCAGTGCCAGGCGGAAGTGCCGGCCGGCTTCTGCGGTTCTTATCCGCGAAAGGAAATCTGCCTGATAGAGGCTTTCGGCAGTGTCAATGTGGTCTTCTTCATGCTTTTCTGTTTTTGTTTTTTTGTTTTTGGGAGTCTGCGAAAAACTGTAGAAAGCATAGATCAGTGCTGCGAGGATCATAGCACCGGTGAAGTAGCCCAGCACGCCGGTAATTTTTTTCAGCAGCCGGGTGTTTCTTTTCTGTACCGTACCGGCTTTCGTACTGCTGCCGTTCAGGGGTAATGACGCGAAGCTGCTGTCGGCATACCAGAGGTCACGCCGGTTTGTTTTGAGCTTATGAGCGTCTTCCGGCAGACTCTGTGCCAAAGAGACCGGTCCGGTGAAGAGCAGAAGAAGGAACAGTAGTTTTTTCATAGGCATAAAATAAGCTTTGAGCTTAACTCATAGCAGACGGCTCATGGCTGTTTCACCATAGTTTATTGCGGTATTCAGAATCCGGGACCGAGCGGGCTACGCGATGGCTGTAAATAAAAAAGTACCAGATAAGAATTGCCCAACTGAGTATAAAAACAAGGAGCAGCAGGGCGGTCAATACAGGGTTATCCCGGGTCAGGCCATAGCTTCCGTAACGGGTGATATAACTTTCTGTAAATGCGGCAATGAAAGTGAATGGAACAGTGCCCAGGTAGATGCGGGCGGACTGGTTAAGACCTTTCCGGAAGGCCTGGCGCCGGGTTAACGTGCCGGGGAAAAGCACACTCAGCCCCAGGATCATTCCGGCCATGCATTCAAGAACCAGGGCCATGAGCTCCAGTGTGCCGTGCAGTCCTACCACCACCAGGGCATTTAAACCCAGGTGGGCCCGGAAGAAAAGATGAAAGAAGCTGCCGACCATAATGGCATTTTTGAAAGTATGGTAAACAGATCCTATTCCCATAAATATTCCGGAAATGAATACTACCAGCCCTACAAAAAGGTTATTGGCCAATATGCGGAAGAACATCCGGAAGGGGTCTTCCGCAGTATACACCCCGAAGGGCTCTCCTCTGGCAATATTGTCTTCTGTCATGGCAATGTACTCGCTGCCCATCACTGACTCCACAAATTCAGGCTCCAGGTTAGCACAAACAGCCCCGAGGATGCAGCAGGAAAGAAAAAGGACGGAAGCCAGCCAGAGGGTTCTTCTGTTTTTTCCGAGAATCAGCGGGAAAGTGGTTTTCCAGAAATCAAGGAGAGGCTGTGGCTTCCTGTGCCGGTATACCGAACGGTAGGCGTTTACGGCCAGGTGGTTCAGGTAGCTGTTGATCTTACTGTGCGGATACCGGGTTTGTGCATAGGAGAGGTCACTGATAATCTCGATGAAGTCAGACGCGGTTTCATCCGGATCTGTTTTTTCAAAATCCTCCATTTCCTTCCATTTTGACCGGTTACGGTCTATGAATGTGCTTTCTCTCACCAGCGAATGTTC
>JBEBRR010000017.1:0-65226 GCA_040394735.1 Leadbetterella byssophila | reverse complement strand
TTTTTATTTCCCGGTTAAAGACCAGGGCGGCTTAGGTACTTTATCGGGCTATCATTTTATCTGCATCCCAGCGAATGATCTTCTGCTGGAAGTAGCTGTCGTTACAGGCCAGTACAGGAGCAGCGGCCCGGAAACCGAATACAGGGTCTTCAATGGTCTGCTGGCTGCCCGCTCTTACGTTTTTGAAGAAATCATCAAAGTGACCCGCATGGCTGTCTTCTCCTTCGGGGGCATCAAACCTGACCTCCTTGACAGGTTCTGCCACCCGGTCAGCCTCAGGGTATTGGAGATCGTATTGTTTTTTGAACTCGGCCTGTTCAGCTTCCGAGAAGGTAAAATAGCTGTCGTAATTGCCATAGCCCGGGGCTTTGGGGAGTTTCTTTTTGGTAAGCACAAGGCTTCTGTCGCCCACTTCCAGCTGCCCTTCGGTGCCGATGATCCGGGTAACGTTCCGGATAGCGCCGGCATTGGCAAAATTGACCCGCAACACCATCTGGAACTTTTCATGCCTGTCATTGGCAGGGTAATCGAAGACCGATACGAGCACGTCAGGAATGTCACGGCCGTCTTTCCAGTAGCTTTGCTCACCGGACGAGAATATACGTTCAGGGCCGTTACTCCCTGTAATGTAATGCACCCCGGTGATGAGGTGCACGAAAAGGTCACCGGCCACACCCGTACCGTAATCCCGGTAATTACGCCAGCGGAAAAACCGTTTGGCATCAAAAGGTCTCCTGAGGGCATCGCCCAGAAACTTGTCCCAGTCTACAGTAGACGCCGAGGCGTCTGTAGGAATAGAGTAATTCCATGCACCAATGGCGTTGAAGCGGTCATAGGTAGCTTCAATGAAATTGATATGACCGATTTCTCCTGCGTTGATCATCCTGCGTGCTTCGGCAAATGAAGAACCGCTTATTCTCTGGCTTCCCACCTGCATGGTTTTCCCTGATTTTTTCCATGCATCAATTACCGGCTTCCCCTTTTCGATCCGGTTGACCATGGGTTTTTCGCAGTAAACGGATTTCCCTGCTTGGAGGGCATCCATGGTAATGCGGTCATGCCAGTGATCAGGAGTCACCACCAATACGGCATCAATATCTTTTCGTGACAATATTTCACGGTAGTCGCGGGTGGTAAAAATATCTTTTCCGAACAATTCCTTTACCCGGGTCAGCCTGCCGGTGTAGAGATCAGCGGCGGCCACCAGCTCTGTTCCGCCGGCTTTAAGGGCGGCATTGGTGTCATAATGGCCCTGGATTCCCATGCCGATGGTGGCAAAACGGATCTTGTCGTTCGGACTTACCCGCATATCTTTAATGATATGAAAAGGTTTGGCGAAAGACTCGGAGGCGGCCAACAGGGAAGCGGCGCCCAGGCTCTGGATAAATTTTCTTCGGTTCGGTTTCATATAGCTTTAAGGTTATTTATTCTGCAAGGTTAAATCGTGCCGTCATTCCGAAAGTAGCATTATTGGTGTAATACTGCTGGGTTACGTAAGGCTGGTTCACCTGTTTCTCCCAGAATACGGTCATGCTGACGCGCTTATTGAAGGTATAGGCAATATTAGGCTTCACCTGCAGGGACCGGAACCCGCTTTTGATCAGGGCGTCGCCTTCCAGCTTGCGCTGGATCAGCTTCAGATCGCGGAGGGTGAAATCCATCCGGAATACCAGGTCGTTGGGGAGGATAATGCTGTTGCCGTCTCTGCCGCGGAGCGGAAGAACGATATTGTTTTTCTTCATGCCGAAGCCGAAAATAAAATCATTGCCGTGGGTTTCACTCACCTGGGCATTGGAAAGGTTAAGCATGGCCATCCGGTCTTTGTTCCAGGCAAAATTTCCGGAGAAACTGCCTTTGGTAGTGAAGTTTACCCCCAGAAAAGGAGCGAATTTTTCTTCCATCACTATGGAGCTCATGATATACACCGGATCAAAGATATTGGTGAACTCATTTTTGGAACTTCCGAGGGTATAGCCTTTTCCGTAAACGCCCCGGTAATCCAGCAGGGCCATATCGGTATACATGAGGTTCGACGTGAAATTCCCCACGCTGTAAGAGGATACAAAGGAATGGGAAAGCGTAATAGAGGAGAACAGGGCCCTCAGACCGGCCAGCTTCTCCAGCCCCTGGTAGTTGATCTGCCAGTTGGGCATCGGGAAGGCCAGGAAGGGGTTAAAGGTATTGCTGCCGTTTCGGGTATATTTTTTCTTGCTCAGCAGATCATTGACGTCTTTCCCGGTATAGGCGGCAAAGAAGGCCGGGATAAGCACATCCTGGGAGTTTTCAGACAGCAGCAGCTCCGAGTTCTCGGGCCGGCTTTTCAGGAGGTCGATCACCTTGGCCCGGTTATCCTGAAGGTCTTTGAACGGCTCATAATAATAACCGGAAGACGGTTCGGAATTCACCCGCTTGAACGAGGTTTTGAATGACCAGAACGACATTTTAAAGCTGCCGCCCCGAACCGGTGAGAACTTCTCGAACTGGTCATCGGCATTGGGCTGGTAAACGTAGGAGATGTCGTTATTACGGGCTATATTTCCTTTGATCACGATCCTGAAATCTTTAAACGGCTCCAGGTTGGTAGAGTATTCGAAAGTATAGCCTCTTTGCTGCACGATAGGATTGTATTGCTGCACGTTCCTCGAAAGCCAGCCATTGGTCATGGCCCTTTCGATGGTTTTGTCCGGGTTCTGGCTGCCCAGCACAAAAGGAAGACCCGGGGCCAGTCCGTTGGAAGTGCCACTCAGGCCGAAGAATTCAGGGATTTCCAGGAAACCCGGCATAATGGTAGACTCCGTCAGCGCGAAACGGCCGTTAATACCGCGTGCCGCCATAAGGAGACGGGTAACGGCCTTGGCAAATTTATTGCTTTCCCGGGCCATATCCTGCTCGTCACCCGGTGCACGGGTATATCTTTGCCGGGGCTGTGCCGGCATATTGGCCCGGCGGAGATAGCCGACCTTGTTGTATAGCCTGACCAGGTCCACGCGACCGTCCACACCGAAGTCACGCCCGTTTTCCAGGAGATGGCCGAACTGGTATGCGGTGTCATCCTGGCTGGGCTGCCCGAAGGCTACGCTCCGGAAGCTGTAGCGGTTGTCGTAAGTGGCATTGGCATTGATCCAGTCCAGCAGGTAGATGTCCTGGAGCGGCAGCCGCCAGATGGCTTTAATATTCTGGTTATAGTTTTTGGCACGGCCCCGGCTGAAAAGGCGCGATCCGAATTTTACATCCTGTTCAGCGGTGACGGAACCGTCCACGTCGTCCAGGATAGCCTGCATGTGGGCATTGTAGGTAACCGTTATGTTCCGGGTGATGTTCCAGGCCAGATCGTAACGCCGGTTACCGTAATAGTATTTGATCAGGTTTTCATCCGGCAGGTCCTGCAGGAGCTGATCGCGGAAGCGGGTCCGGTAGAATACCTGCTCGTTATATAATTCAAAAGAAATCAGTGTGGGGACAGGGGATAGAGTGAACGGCTTCAGGAATTTAAACATGGAGCTGTCGAGCCCGGCGGCTTTCCTGAACGGTTCCCAGTTAAATGCTTTCGGCGTGAAACGGTAGGTCATCCCTGCGCTGGTGAAGCTCTGGTCATTATTGGCCATGAGGATATTGCTTCGGTAAATGCGGTTCTGGGCATAGGAGAAGGTGAAATTCTCTATGTCATAAATATGGCTTTTGGTATTAGTGCCTGTTTTCATCTTACCCACATTCATAAAGTTGAAACCCGTGGTAGTTGACATATCGGAAACCAGCTGACGGGTAAGATTTTCCTGGTAGGGGCTGAGGTTGCCGTCCTCCAGGGCCACATCCAGCCGGATGTCACGGTCAAGCGGGTTAAAGCCGGGAACAGACACCTGCCGGTCATAGTTCATGAAGAAAGGAATGTTCAGCCCCCATTTCATGGGAAGGAACTTATCCAGCGAGAGGTTCAGTACCCCGCCGTAGGAATAATTGTCTTCCCGCAGACGGTTTGAGATCTTATCCTGAACGCTTCCGAAACCAAAGTTGCGGAAGTTCCCCGCCAGCATAAGGGTGCCGATATCGGCCAGCTTGAGATCAACGGAAACCAGCCCCGCGGAGCCTTTGTCCTGGGCATCAAAGCCGAAGGCCCGCAATTCGTTGGCCCATATGGTGTAGTCTTTTTCCTGGCTGCTGTTATTCCGTACCCCGATCATCATGGTCAGCACCTTGCTGAGATCCGGGTTCCCTTTAACAGAGATCCGGTACCTGCGCAGCACGGGTGCTTCGGTGCCCGAAGCCGTACCGTCAATAGTGATGTATTCTGAATATTCGTTACGGAAAGTGTTCTTATCGGTATTCTTGTTACGCCGCAGCTTCAGGTTCCGGAGGGTTTCCAGCGGGACATCGATCTCATTCTGCTCCGGCCAGATCAGGGTAGGGGAAACCTCGCCCCGGGCCGTTCTTTCCAGCCGTGGAATCTCTATTTCATAATAGTTATTCTTCAGGTCGGTGCCCAGCCGCAGGAACATCCCCAGACTGTCTGCATTGCTTTCTTCCGTATGCATGTGCACAAACATCTTGATGCGTTTGTACATATTAAGATCGAGATCTGTATTCTTAAAAACGCCGCGTGAGTCTTTCGCTTCCAGGTTTTCTACCGCCAGGCTGATCGACTGCTCGTTAAATTCCATCCGGGCCTGGGTGGCATAGTTGACGTCACGTACGAAACCCGGAGGTACGGCGTAAGGGTATTGCTTGGAGTCACCGCAGTCTACGCCGGCAGGGCAGCCATTTTCCTCAATGCTTACCGTAGCACTTTTAAGGGTGGTTCTGCTCATGGTATCCAGCGGGGTTTCATAATACTGGCTGGTAGTGTCGTTGATCTTGTACGCGTAGGTACGGTACTGGTTGGATACCAGCTGCAGGGTAGCAAAACGCAGTACCACGGGCTGTTCCCAGTCTGTGGTGACCAGACGCATAAAGCGGATTGATTTAAAGGAGTCGTTGCCCGATTCCGAGCTTTTCCGGGTGTACTTCCGGATAGGGACCCGGAAGAGGTACCAGGTGGTTTCGGGCCGGTCGCTTGTAGCACCCACTTTGACCTGGTCTACAATATAAGGGTTGCTGCGGATGCCCCGGGCGTTGTCCGGGCGGATATCTATTTCATATTCGTAAAAGTCTTCCAGCTCGTTAATGGTGTTATCCTGGTTGATATCTTCTTTGTCTACCGTGTTGGAGTTGGCATAGATGATGTCGGCTTTTGCCTGGTCTTTATTATAGGGGGAGTTGTTTTCCATCCCCAGGTAATCTTTATATCTCTCCAGGAAAGTGGCATTTCCGTCAAAGGATGGGTCCAGGAAGTGCTTAAAGTCATCTTTCGACGGGTCACTGTATATTTTTTCAAAGGCCTGCTGATCGGTTACTTTGGTTCTGACTTCTTCCAGGTAGCCCTGAATTCCCTTGCTGGTGGGGTCATTGGGATTAACATATTTTCTTTCGGCTTCATTGGAGAGCCCGTCGAGTCCCACATCCTGCAGCTTCCGGATATTCTCGTCATTTTCAAAAGCATCTACCATGAACTGGATATCCGGCGCTTTTCCCCAGGGAGTATTTACATACGGCCGGCTGGCCGGGTTGCCGTTCAGCGAATCGGGGCGGATCCCGTTTTCAAAATTGAAACGGCCGTCAGGAATAACGTCTTCCGAAACATCTCCCAGCTGCACCAGAAGCTTGCCCCCGGTGGTGTTGGTCACCCGGTTGGTCAGCGGAAGCTCCCCTTCAAACACGTTCATCATCCAGAATTCGAGGTATTCCACATTGGAATTGTCGAAATCGGCATCAAAGGTAATGCCGCGCATCACTGAGCCGAAGTTGGTTTTGGGATTGGTGTTCAGTCTGCCGTCTGGCTTAAGGTCCGGGTTGTAGTTATACATGCCGGGCTCTTCGGGAAAGTAGGCGATGTCCAGCAGGCTGGTAGGCACCTGCTCTGCAAACGTAGGCATGGAACGTCCCACCAGGATGTCCTGGATATTGAAACTAGCTGTAAACGGGTTGCTCCTGGCTTCCTCGCTTAGTCCTGGCGGAATTACGCCGGTGCCGGACTGGCCTGAGAAATAGGTAGTCATATCGACACTGTACACCGACATCTTGGCTCTGCGGTAGTGATGCTGGAACGACAGATCCTGGCTGGGATCGGGCTGTATGCCCTTCAGGAATTCCGGCGGGGTGGAGCCCAGGCGCCAGCGGTTGGGCTGGCGGGAAAGGTCATTGATGTTCCTGGCATACTCGAAATCATCGATCATGGAGCTGTTGTTCACCCGTTTGGTATTCACCCCGGGAATGAGCTGGGCAAATTCGGCATTGACCATCACCGAGGAAGGCTCCTTGGTCTGGATTCCGGGCAATGCATCCAGAAACTTGGTCAGTCCGGTTCCGTTCTTCTTGTAGTTAAGGTCCATACCCCATATGGTATTGTTGACCGGCTCATTCCCGATGGAAGTACGGGTGGTAAAGCCCGGGGTATTTTCACGGAGGTCCTGAAGAGTGGCCCCGATACGCAGGTTGCGGTTAAAGGTATAATCCAGCCGTAAGCCTAACATCCGCCGAATCTGCGTCTGGAACATATCGGCTTCTTCGTAATCAATGCGGATGGTCTTTCCGGAGTTCAGGAGGCTGGGGTTAGTTAATTTTACCGAACCCATCTGGCTGTCCACAATATAATCAACCCCCTGTTTAAGCTCGGTGCCGCCGGAATACACCCGCACCGAAGAGCCGGAGGCTCCCAAAGGCAGCGGAATGTCCGCGCCGCCACTGACAAACATGCCGGAAAGAAAGAATTTATTCTTTAAAGTGTTCTGCTGGGCATCGGTCAGGGTTTTGTCATAAAGGTCATTGAATACGTATTTTTCAACGAATTGCTGGCCCTCTTTTGAAATCATTTCCTCCAGGTAATCACCGAAAGGCTCCAGCACGGGGAAGATCACACGCCCGTACCGGGAGTTGACCGTTACGCCTTCAATAAAGTCGAAATTGCCGTCGCCGCCCGCTTTATTACCGATCACCTCATTGTTGTAGTTGAGGCGGTCGAGACCCATCAGGCTCAGCAGGGGTGTTTCCCGGAGATTGGCAATGTCGGCCAGGAAGGGCACATCCATTCCCGTATCATCGTCTTTGTAAATGATCCGCATCTGGAACCCGTCCTGTTTGATTTGTCCCTGGCCGAGGTTATAGACGTTTTTCATCATCAGGTTCCACATGGGGTTGTCCAGGTTATTCCTCAGGTTACTGGACTTAAGGAGCTTCATCACAATGGCGTCCGATTCGCTGCGGTTGACATAATCTTCTGTCAGTTCTCCCACGCGGTGCTTTTCCACCTTATTGGTACGTGGATCGCGATAGGTATATTCGTAGGCGACTGCCAGCACTTCATCATTGCGTAGCGGTGTTCTCAGGGATATATAGCCCAGGTCAGGATTAAACTCAAAGTCGGCTTCCTGCAGTTTTTTGGCGCCCCGCAGAATTTCATAGTCGCGGCCCATATTGAGCCCGAGCGCGTTTACCGAAGTAGCGGCCCTGTCAATATCCCGGGGGAATGCCGGGTTTTTAATAAGCGCCTGTTCAAGACTGTTAACGGCGTTATCGGCAGCAGGGGCTGTTCCCGTGGCGGTCACCTGGGAGCTGTAGGGGGTGCTTTCGCCGAGGTCATTGACAGCCAGTATGTTCCGGTTGGTTTCCACACTGTATGTGCGGTTGGTGACATATACCTCGATCCGGGTCACAATCACCCCGGAAGTAATGATAGGCAGGTTTCTTAATGAGCGTTCGTAATTGTTACGGAAGAACTGTCCCAGGAAGAAGTGACGGTTTTCTTCGTAATTATCGGCACGGATCTCAAAGTTCCGGTTCTGGCTTCCGCCGTTCAGCACTATGGATTTTGTGCGGGAGTTCTGCTGGGCTACCACACCTACCAGGTCCAGCTTGCCGAATTTCAGGCCCACTTTGGCTCCCAGCAGATTTTCTACCCCGGGAATCAGCTGGGACCGGTTCGGAAAGGAAATGTTTCCCAGCTCCACCACCTGCAGGATATCTTCCGGATCATTTCTGAAGTTGATCTTCATCCGGTTATCGAAAGTAAAGGCCGATTTGGTATTGAAATTACCGAGAATATTGACTTTTTCCTTGATCTCCCCCGGTTTCCTGATAATGTTATTGACATCCTGGAGCCGGCCATCATTGAGCATGTCGGTAGGCAGCTGGCCACCGCCGACGCCCTGGCCGGCGCCCTGCCGGTTAAAAAAGTTATTGAAATTGATCGCAATCTCCTGGTCGAAATCAAAGTAGCTCCTGTCGCGGTTATAGATGTTGGTCGGGTTGTCGTTCCGGATCCGGTGATGATAGGCCATGACCTGGATGAAACCGTTGGGCCTGAACTCCGGAAGCTTGTCGCCGAAGATCCGGTCAAAGATTTTATTGCTTTCCAGGAGGGGTCTTATCCTTTTGCCGGTATAGTCGGTATAGCCGTCCTGCGCCTTTTCAATGTCGCGGATGATAGACCGCCGGAGCATGGTATTCTGAATGCTTGAATACTCGTTAAAGCTCATGGCTTCGGGAACTTTTACGTCGATAGCCGGTCCTATTTTTTCGGTAACTGAAAAGTTGGAAAAAGAGGGATTGAACAATACGGAGGTCTTCAGTTGCCCGGGATTCAGGGTGAGCAGCGGCGAACGGGTATAGTTAAAGCGATTCATGTAGACGTCCTTCCAGTTGTAAAATGAGGGTATTTTACTTCGGGTGGAGTCAGTTGTTTGCGCGGCGGCAGAGTAGGAAGCGCCTATCAGTAAGTATATTAAATAACAGGGTAATCTTTTTCGCATATTCGGAGCTCTGCGAGATTATAATTTAATGGTAAAAACGTAAAATAAACGTCAATATTCTATTTTTCACTTATATAATTAGCTGTGAGCCGTAAGCCCGGCTACCGCAGCGAAAGCTTGATCACTTCTTCCAGTGTGATGTCTGCCGGGGCCCTTTTCAGGATATTATCCACGCTTTTCTCAGCAGCAGCTTTGGGAATCCCCAGGGTTACCAGTGCCGCCAGCGCCTCGCTGCGTACCCCGTGGGGCTGGCCAGCCACGGTGGTGCCGGTGAGCTGGTCTTTTTTCAGCTTATCCTTCAGCTCTATAATAGCCCGCTGGGCAGTTTTCAGGCCTATCCCCTTTATTCCCTGGATAGTACGCAGATCTTCCGTAATAATGGCCTGGATAATTTCCGGGCCGGACATGGAAGACAGGAAAACCAGGGCAATGGCCGGGCCGATGCCTGAAACACTGATCAGGTGTTCAAATATACTGCGTTCATCCCGTGTGGCAAAGCCATAAAGGGTATGGGCATCTTCCCGGATGATCTGCAGGCAATACAGCTTACAGGGCATACCGGGGGCAGGCAGGGCGGAAGAGGTCTGGAGCGGGATCTTCAGGAAATACCCTACGCCGTTCACATCGATTACCGCATGGGTAGGCTCTTTTTCAGTCAGAATTCCGTTAAGGTGTGCAATCATAAAAATTCCGAGTTCCGGGCAGTGAGTTCCGAGTTTTATTCATCAAAAGGAAGTATACCACCTGAAGTCAAAGGTTATATTATTGCAAAGTTAAGCAAAATACGGGTTAATAGATATGTTCCCTGATATTCTCCTTACTGACCGTTCCTGAACCCCGCCATTGCTGTATCCCCTCCCTGTAAAGGATGAGGGTAGGGTTCTGGCGGATGTTCTGCCATTCTGCTATTTCACCGTGGGTCCCGAAGTTGATCCTGACCACCTTAAGATCAGGGTTCTCTGCCTGAAGCTCTGCAAGGCCCATGTTTTCGCAGGGAGCGCAGTAGTCTTCATGAAACACCACCAGTACCCATTTTTTTTCACGTACGATATGCCCGTAATTCTCTTTGGATACAAAGCCCAGAGGCTTAAATTCGGAAGACACCGAAAGGTAGGGCCGGGATTTACGGATCCAGTTTTCAAAGCCGCCCCGCAACACGGTCACATTCTCATAGCCCAGTTCCGCAATATACATACCGGTATGCTCGCTGTTCTCCCCCGACTGGCCGTAAAGGAAAAGAGGCGTTTTTTTTTCGTATTTTCCCAGGAAATATTCTTTGAAATCATCCCTGAGGAAATCTGCCACCACCGCCTTGCGGATGTGCCCTTTCATATAGCTTTCCACGTTTCTGAGATCAATGAGCACTGCCTCGCGGTTATTGCGGAGGGCCTGCTCAAAATCAAGGGGTTCCAGTAGCCGGAAACTGCTTTGTGCCTGCACGGGGCTCTGTATGAGCAGTAAAAAAACAAGGATTCTTGTCATGTATTAATCAAAGAAATTATGGTATGTTCTTTCTATAAAGTTAACGAACAATATGGACGGGAGAATATTGTAATGAAAAAATGTTTAATTTGTGCTCAAATTTACAAAAGTTATGCCGGTTTACTACCCGGAAACCGGTTCAACCCGTAGAAATATTAACTATTAATCATAATTTTAAGTATGAGTCAAATCGTAAAAGTACACGCCCGGCAAATTTTAGATTCAAGAGGTAATCCTACCGTAGAGGTGGACGTGGTTACCGATAACGGTTTTCTGGGCCGTGCGGCCGTACCTTCAGGGGCGTCTACAGGGATTCATGAAGCTGTGGAACTAAGAGATGATGATAATTCAAAATACATGGGAAAAGGCGTTCTGAAAGCGGTTCAGAACGTAAACCAGGAGATTGCTCCTGAAATTCTCGGAGAGGATGTTTTCGAACAGAACATTATAGATAAAGCACTGATCGACCTGGATGGAACCCCCAATAAGGGCAACCTGGGGGCCAACGCTATTCTGGGCGTTTCACTGGCTGTAGCGAAAGCTGCTGCCCAGGAAGCCGGCCTGCCGCTTTACCGTTATCTGGGCGGGGTGAATGCCAATACGCTTCCCGTGCCGATGATGAACATACTGAACGGAGGTTCGCATGCCGATAACTCCATTGATTTCCAGGAGTTCATGGTTATGCCGGCCAATGCGCCTACCTTCTCTGAATCCCTGAGAATGGGTACGGAAATTTTCCATAACCTGAAAAAAGTACTGAAGTCGAAAGGCTATTCCACCAACGTGGGAGATGAAGGCGGTTTTGCCCCGAACATCGGTTCGAACGAAGAAGCCATTGAGATCATCCTGAGCTCTGTTGAGAAGGCAGGCTATACACCAGGTCAGGACGTTTTCATTGCTATGGATGCGGCTTCTTCCGAATTCTATGATGCCAAAACCGGCTTGTATACGTTTAAAAAATCAAGCGGAAAGCAGCTGACTTCTCATGAAATGGCCGCCTATTGGGCTGAATGGGTGAATAAATATCCTATCCGCTCAATTGAAGACGGAATGGCGGAAGACGACTGGGACGGATGGGCCGAGCTGACCCGTCTTACCGGTGATAAGATCCAGCTGGTGGGTGATGATTTGTTCGTGACCAATGTGAAGCGTCTGAAAGAGGGGATTGACAAAGGGATTGCCAATGCCATTCTCGTGAAAGTAAACCAGATCGGTTCACTGACTGAAACCATTGATGCCGTTAACCTGGCGCACCGGAATAAGTATAAGAGCGTGATGTCGCACCGGTCAGGTGAAACAGAAGACGCTACCATCGCTGACCTGGCAGTGGCACTGAACTGCGGTCAGATCAAGACAGGCTCGGCTTCACGTTCCGACAGAATGGCCAAGTATAACCAGCTGCTGAGAATTGAAGAGGAGCTGGGGGACGCGGCGTATTTCCCGGGACTTAAGTTTTAATTTACGATTGGCCATTTACGATTGAACTGACGGGTTCCGTCCGTAAACCGTAAATCTAAAATCATAAATAAAAAAGCATTGGAAGTATTTCTTCCAATGCTTTTTTATTTATAGTTTTGGTACAAATTGCTTTCCGGTTATGAAAAACTCTCTTCTTTCGTTTGTGACACGATACCGTTTTTATGTAATTTCCACTCTTATCCTGTTTTGCTGGCTGGCTTTCTTTGATCGTTCCAACCTGATCAAGCAGGGGGAGATGCAATTGCAGCTGAACCAGGTAAAGGATGAAATCCGGTATTATGAGGATGAGCTGAAGAAAGTGAAGGAAGAAGAAAAGGATGTGTTGGGCAGTGAGGCTTCCATGGAAAAATATGCCCGTGAAAAATACTTCCTGAAGCAGGAAGGAGAAACCGTATTTGTTCTTGTAGATGAAGAAGATAAAGTTATAACTGAATAAGTCCGAATTTAAAACCGAAATGATATGGTCAATGTACTGTATGTTTGTTTAGGAAATATATGCCGGAGTCCTCTGGCAGAAGCTACATTCAACCAACTGGTAAATGAAAAGGGCCTGGGGCATTCCCTGCAGGCCGACTCGGCCGGTACGGCGGGCTATCATGTGGGAAAGTATGCCGATCCGCGGGCGGTAAAGGTAGCGGCCAGGCACGGAATCCAGCTGGATCACGTGGTTCGTAAAATAACAGCGGAAGACCTGGATAAGTTTGCTCATATTGCGGTGATGGACGAACAGAATTTTGAAGATCTGCATAAATTGTATTATGATATCAAGGGAGTTCCCCCGCCGGCAGACAAGCTGTTCCTGATCCGGGATTTCGACCCGGAGGTGCGGGGCGTGCAGAATGTCAGAGACCCTTATTTTGACGGTGATGAGGCTTTTGAAGAGGTATTTGAGGTGCTGAAAAGGAGCAATGAGAAACTGATCGAGCATTTAACGGATAAATATGGCATTGAGCCGGGAGAGCCCGCTGAAGGCGAAGCTTAAGGTCCGCTTGTCGAAACTGGAAGTGGACGAGGTGGTCTCCGGGATTCTTTCCGGAGCTTTGGGAGGGGAAGAAGTGCGTGCACTGCTCTCCGAAACCGACCATGTTCTGCTGTTTAACCTTTACTGGATCCTGGCCACGGCCGCCAACCGCTCACCTGCTGCTCTCCGCGGACTGGAAGCTGATCTTTTCAGGGGAATGCTACAGCATCGAGACAACGAGAGTGTGGTGAGAAGCGTGCTGTCGGTTTTTAAGCAGGCTCTTATTCCGGAATCCATAGAAGATGAGCTGTATCACTTTTGTTTCAGGGTGACGGAATCAGCCGGTTCGCCTATAGCGCACCGGAGTTTTGCGATGATGGTGTGTGCCCGGATCTGCAAAAAATACCCGGAACTGTCTGACGAACTCCTTCCGGTAGTGAAACAGGTAGAAGATACCTATGGCAGTGTTTCACCTGGCGTTCGCTCAGCCGCCCGCCAGGTCTTCCGGATGCTTACTCCACGTTAGTATAGATGGTATCCATGATTTTAACCAGCGTGTTATAATCATGCTCATTCAGGTTGCTCCAGGCCTGCTTTCGTACTTCGGTGATGATCTCGTTGGCTTGGTGATGTACTTCCCTGCCTTTCTCCGTAAGATCAATAGTGAATTTTCTGCGGTCGGAAGAGGAGTTAAGGCGGGTGACCATTTCTTTTTTAACAAGAAGGTCCAGGATGCGGGTCATGGTAGGAGGGTCTTTAAAGGTAATATTGCCCAGCTCGATCTGTGAAATACCCCGGTTCTGTGAAAGATGATCGAGCACTACCCATTGATCTACCGTCAGGTCAATGTCAGCTTCGTTCAGCCCCCGCTGCATATAGTTTCTGATCTTTTTGATGGTTGTGTCTATTTTAAAAAAATATGCTTTATTGTAGTTTTGCAACATTCTATAGTTGTTTTATAGTGATAGACAGAACAAATTAAACATCATTTTGCGTTTTAAAAAAATAATTATATATTTTTTAGCAAAAGTAGTGCTCTTTATAAGTTTAGTTCAAGCCTGCCCGAAAAATATACAAACATTATATTTCCCTGCCAGATTTAGCGATTCCTCTGAATTTTTACTATCTTTAATTATTATAAACTTTTGGATGTGCTGAAAACACCGTTAGGTTATACTATTTCTGTTGAAAAGCGTATTCATCCGGAGGCTTCCCAGATCGTTATTATAGCGTCTGCCACCGGGGTGGTAAAAGAGTTCTACAAGCATTTTGCAGCTTATCTTTATGATAGCGGGATATCGGTGGTCACCTTTGATTACGGGGGGATCGGTAAATCTAAGCCCATTTCACTGCGGCGGTTCTCTACTACGGCTCAACGCTGGGCCACTAACGACTTTGAGACGGTCATTACCCATATAAAGGAAGAATTTCCGGGTCTGCCGCTTACGTTGCTGGGACACAGTATCGGCGGACAGCTGATCGGGCTCACACCTTCCGCTTTGCTGGCTTCCCGGATACTCCTGGTCGGAACCCAGTCGGGATACTATAAATTCTGGCCTTTTCCTGAGCGCTGGAAAATGTTGCTGGCCTGGAAAGTGCTCTTCCCGGCATTCTATTCCGGGCTGGGGTATATTCCTGCCAAACGGTTCACATCCATGGAAGATCTGCCGGGAGGGATGGCCATGGAATGGCGTAAATGGTGCCTGAGCCCGGGTTATCTTTTTGACCATATAGAGGGAGCCGGTCTCTATTTCGATAAAATTACCGTACCGGTGTATTCGTATTCTACTGATCGTGATAAATTTGCCACCTCTGCCAGCACCGACTGGCTGACGGCACGGTATTCCAACGCTCCGGTGGAACGTATTCATTTAAATCCTGAAGATTACGGGGTGAAGTCTATCGGGCACTTCGGGTATTTTCAGAAACGCTGCAGCCATTCGGTATGGCCGGAGCTGCTTTCGCGGATAAAAGGCATGTGAACTGCGGAACCGTCAATCTGAAATTGTCAATTAATTGACGATTTCAGATTGACGATTTATGGATGAGCGGTGCCGGCGGGGAGGGTGGCAGTTTCCTTCTGTGCAAACTGAACTTCCACGAGGTGAGCGTAAATGCCTTTCCGGGCCATGAGGGAATCGTGATTTCCTTCTTCCCTGATCTCTCCTTTCTCCAGAACAATAATCTTATCTACATTCTGAACCGTACTCAGCCGGTGAGCAATAATAATGGAGGTCCTGTTTTTCATGATCTTACCGATGGCGTTCTGGATCAGTTCCTCAGATTCCGAGTCAATGGAAGAGGTAGCTTCATCCAGGATCAGTATACGGGGATTATGCACCAGCACACGTACAAAGGAGATCAGCTGGCGCTGCCCCATGGAAAGGGTAGACCCGCGCTCCATCACTTCATAATCATACTGGTTGGGCAGCTTTTGGATAAAATCGTGAATGCCTACTTCCTGGGCTGCGGCAATGACGGCCTCGCGGGAGATAGTGGGATCTCCCAACCGGAGGTTATCCAGGATACTGCCCCGGAACAGGAATACATCCTGCAGAACTACCCCTACCTGCTTTCTCAGGTTTTCGAGGGAGAGGTCATGGATATCTGCGCCGTCTACATAGATATGTCCTTTCTGGTAATCATAAAAATTGGTCAGCAGGTTAATGGTAGAAGTCTTACCGGCACCGGTAGGGCCTACAAAAGCCAGCGACTGCCCCTTTCTGAGCTCAAACGAAATATCTTTGAGGATCCAGTCGGGTTCATTGTAGGCAAACCATACTCTTTCAAATTTCAGGTCACCGTGGATAGCGTGCTCACCGCCGCCGGTGCGCTCCACATTGTCTTCATTGTCCAGGATTTCCAGGATGCGCTCTATGCTGACCATGCCCATCTGTATGGTGTTCACCCGGTCAGCGATCATCCGGATAGGCCGGAAAAACTGGTTGCTGTACATGATAAAAGCGGTGATCATACCGAAAGAGATCTCTTCTGCAATTACCCCCCGGGCCCCATACCAGACAATCAGCCCGATAGATATGGCCGATATCAGGTCAGCCACAGGAAAATACACCGAATAGTACAATACGTTTTTGATCTGGGCTTTCTTATGGTTCCGGTTAAGCTCTTCGAATTTTCTGAACTGCTGTTCTTTTACATCAAAGATCTGGATCAGGTTCATTCCCGTAATTCTTTCCTGCAGGAAAGCGTTCAGGTTGGCCACATGCGTACGTACCTCGCCGAATGACTTTTTAACCAGTTCTTTAAAGATATAGGTGCTGATAATAAGCAGGGGAATGGCGGCAACGCTGGCAATGGTGAGCTTCCAGTTAAGGAAGAGGAGCATTCCCAGGATCACGATCAGCTGGAGCAGGTCGCCTGCCAGCGCGGCAAGCCCTGAGCTGAAAACTTCGGAAAGGGTTTCCACATCGGAAATGGTGCGGGTCACCAGCCGGCCTATGGGAGTATTATCGTAATATTTCAGCTTAAGATTCAGGGTCTTACGGTAAACTTTCAGACGGATGTCATGAATGATTTTCTGGCTTACCCAGCCGGATTCATAGGTGCTGAAGAATACAAGCAGGGAGTTCAGCATGAGGATACCGCCCATCAGGGCAATGTCACGCAGCAGTCCGCCCGTATCTCCGTTCACAACAGGCCCGTCAATGGTACGCTGTACCACCAGGGGCAATATAGGGGCCGTAATCGCCCCGAGGATCATCAGCAGGACCAGTCCGAAAAACCTGAATTTGTAAGGCTTTACAAAACCGTATAATTCCCTGAAAAGATGAAGGTCAATTTTTTTTTCCGTGCTCAAACCGCATGCTTTTATTCCGATGGACAGGAGACGATAAGCTTCCCGGATAAATCCCGGAATCTGCCCCGGGCAGATCAACCCGGCTCTTCGTATCTCCTCTTACAGAGATAAACCGAATCCGGAGGATATTTGTTCTCGAAGCGCAGAATTTCAACTCCCGTTTCAGAAAAAACGTGTATCTTAACGCTCATATTTTATTAAATTCAGTATGTATAGATTTATCCCTTTATTATTATTTGCCTGCTTTACGGTCTCGGGCCAGAAGCTCCGGTCACCTGAGGAGTATTTCGGATACGGCTTTGGTGAGAAATTTCATTTTCACGCCCAGGTGGCAGAGTATGCCCGGTATGTGACGCAAACCAATCCACAGAACACCCGCCTGCTTCCTTACGGCCGGACCTCGGAAGGCCGCGAGCTGCTGGTGGTGGCTTTCGGTTCTCCGGAAAATATAAACCGCCTGGAAGACATCCGGAAGGCCAACCTGCAGCAGATCGGATTGCTGGAAGGCAGCTCGGGTACCTCTGTCCCGGCCATTGCCATGCTCTCTTACAATATACACGGAAATGAGGCAGTGAATACCGAAGTGGCCCTGCAGATGCTGTATGAGCTGGCCCGGCCGGGTTCAGAATATGCGGAAAAAATTTTTAAGAATGTGCTTGTACTGGTAGACCCCTGTGCCAACCCCGACGGTTTCGACCGTTACAGCCAATGGTATAACCGTTACGTGGGCAAGCAGCCCGACGCCAATCCTGATGCCATGGAGCACAAAGAACCCTGGCCCGGAGGTAGATTCAATCATTACCACTTTGATATGAACCGCGACCTGGCCTGGCAGACCCAGTGGGAAACGCAGCAGCGGATCCGATTTTACAATTCATGGATGCCACATTTTCACGGAGATTTCCACGAGATGGGGCCCGGCTCTCCCTATTTCTTTGCGCCTTCGGCCCGGCCCTTTCACGAAGATTTTACGCCTTTTCAGCGGGAGTTTCAGAACCTGATCGGGGAGTACCACAAAAAGGAGTTTGATCAGAACGGCTGGCTGTATTATACCAAACAGAATTTTGATCTTCTGTATCCGAGCTACGGCGATACCTACCCTTCCTATAACGGGGCTATTGCCATGACATACGAGCAGGGCGGGAGCGGCGTGGCCGGTCTGGCATATGCCCGCAGCGCAGGAGATACCCTTACGCTGAAGCAGCGTATGCTGCATACCCGCAGTACCAGTAAAGCTGCATTGGAGGCCGTAGCCGGGCATGCAGGGCCTGTGAGGGAAGCATTCGCCCGCTATTTTAACGAACCGTCTCAGAAGGGGTACGGAGCGTATAAGTCTTTCGTAATGAAAGGCCGGGAGGGAGATATCCGGGCCCTGACAGGGCTTCTTGACCGCCTGGGGATTCGCTATTCCTATGCAGAGTCGAAAAAAGCCCTGAGCGGGTTCCGGTATAAAACGCAGAAGAAAGATAACTTTACAGTAGAAACCAATGACCTGATTGTCAATACCTACCAGCCTAAGGGGATCATGACCAAGATTCTTTTTGAACCTCATACCATGCTGGAGGATTCGAATACCTATGATATAACTGCCTGGGCTTTACCATATGCCTACGGACTGGAGGCCTATGGGCTGGAACAGAAAATAGAAGGCGGGGCGTTTACCGCTGTAAATGAATCTTCAACCCCTGTAACTGCAGAAGCAGTGTATGCATATGCTCTGAAAATGGCCTCCTTTGACGATTACCGTTTCCTGGCTTCCGCGCTCCGGAGCGGCGTAAAGACCAGGGTGCAGCCCGAGGCGTTCCAGGCCAACCGCAAGGTGTTCCCGGCAGGAACGGTGATATTTGTGCGGGAAGGAGATACAACATTTGAAGCGAAGATAAAAGAAGCGTTAAAGACTACTCCCGCCGCACTGGAGCCCCTCTATACGGGAATGGTGGAGAAAGGGCTTGACCTGGGGTGGGACGGGGTACGTCCCGTAACTGCCCCGAGGGTAGGTATTCTGACGGGAGCGGGATTGTCGCCTACGGGTTTTGGTGATGTGTGGCACTTTTTTGACCAGCAGATCGATTACCCGGCTACTTTGCTTGATAACAAGATGCTGGGAGGAGTAAACCTGGCTTCCTATGACGTGCTTGTGTTTCCCGGCGGGCGCTATGATAAGAGCGTGACAGAATCGCAGGCCCTCAAGGAATGGGTAAATAAAGGCGGACGTATGATCCTGATGGAAGAAGCCTGCGGGGCCTTTGCGGGAGTGGAGGGATATGAGCTGAAGGAGAAGCAGCAGCCGGAAAAAAAGGCAGACCTTACCCGGAAGTACGCTGAAGCCTCCAGGAATGCTATTTCAGATATGGTGCCCGGCGCTATTTATGAGGTGAAGCTGGATAACACCCACCCGCTGGCTTACGGCTACGGCGAAAGCATGAACCTGCTGATTAAAGAAACCAACGACTTTGAGAACCTGGTACACGGCTGGAATGTAGGTGTTCTGGGTGAGCATAAAAGCGGTTTTGTAGGCAGCAATGCCAAAAAAGGACTTAAAGAGGTAACGGTGTTCGGTGTACAGAATAAAGGGCGTGGAAAGGTGATCTACCTGACGGAAAGCCCGATCTTCAGAGGCTTCTGGCATACGGGGAAAGCGCTGTTTGCGAATGCAGTATTTTTTGTGAGGTGACGGACGGTTAAGCCTTTTGTTTTTAACCATATAAGGTACATAAGTTCATAGTAGTTTATTAAGGGTATACCGGCATACCGGCCTGGTCATTAATCTGAAAGAGTCCATAATTTGTGATTTCAGGTTGAATAACGGGGCCTGACGGAAATTAGTGATATATGAAATACAGGGATTTTAAAGGAGATAAAATTGCTGAAACGGGTTTGGGAACCTGGCAGTTGGGCAGTGCGGATTGGGGTGTGGTGGATGAAGACAGGGCTTTTGAAATATTGAATACGTATACTGAGGCCGGCGGTAATTTTATCGATACCGCCGATGTATACGGCATGGGCGCCAGTGAACGCATTATTGGCCGGTTTCTGAAGCAAACCGGCAAAAAGACGTATGTGGCCACCAAATTAGGTCGGAGGCAGGATGGCTCTAACGGCTGGCCCCGGAATTTCAGCTACGGTTTCATACGCCGGCATGTGGAAGATTCCCTGGAAAACCTGGGTGTCGACCAATTGTATCTTGAACAGCTGCACTGTATTCCCACCGAAGAATTGCGGCAGGGGAAGGTTTTTGACCACCTTCGCCGCCTGCAGGAAGAAGGGCTTATTCGCCATTTCGGAGTAAGCGTGGAAACTTCAGAAGAAGCGCTGCTGTGCCTTGAGCATAGGGATGTAGCTTCCCTGCAGATCATATTCAACCTTTTCAGGCAGGATGCGGCCGGCCTCTTTTTCGAAAAGGCGCAGCAGCAGGGTACGGCACTGATAGCCCGTGTACCCCTGGCCAGCGGATTGCTTAGCGGGAAGTTTACGGAGGATCGTACTTTTGATGAAAAAGATCACCGCCATTATAATGCTGACGGGGCCGCTTTTAACGTAGGAGAGACCTTCAGCGGAATTGAATTCAGAGATGGAGTGCGGTTGGCGCGTGAGATCAGGAATATCTTTCCTCCGGGTGAGCTGGCCGTTCAGAGCATAAGGTGGATACTGCAGCATCCGGCTATTACCACGGTTATTCCGGGAGCCTCGCGCACAAGCCAGGTGCAAAGCAACCTTCAGGCTTCGCAGCTGCCTGACTTTGCTCCGGAAGTGATGCAGCAGCTGAACCGGCTGTATTATGAGGAGATAAGAGGAAAGATCCGCGGTCATTTTTAAGAATCCGGTATAATCTTAGTGTAAATCAAAACGCCCGGCAAAGCCAAAACTTTGCCGGGCGTAAATATTTCTCAGGCGTAGAAAAAGGTCTCTTATTGAACCGCAGTGGCGGAGCGTTAATATGCCTTAAGTGGTTAAAAACAAAAGGCGAATCCGTCACCGGATAATATTAAACAGCCGTTTCCAGCGGATCTTGTTCAGGAAGGAGCCGTCGCGGTCAATAGACATCCAGATGAAGGCCGCTTTACCCACTACGTGATCTTCCGGCACAAAACCCCAGAAACGGGAGTCATCTGATTCATAGCGGTTATCACCCATCATGAAGTAATAGTCCTGGTTGAAGGTATATTCCCGGATCTCTTTGCCGTTAAGATACACTTTTCCGCCTTTCAGTTGGGCATCTTTGTTCTGATCGAAGGTCGTAATAACCGTTCCGTAGAGGGCAATGTTCTTTTCGTCCAAAGTAATTTTCATTCCTTTTTTAGGTATGGTGATCGGACCGAAATTGTCGCGGTTAAAAGGGAAAAGCCGCGCGTTATAGGGATAGGCCACACCGTAAATGCTGGAGGTGTCGCCCTTGGCCAGGATATCCGGGTAAACGTTGGTTACAAAATCATAGCCTTTGATCTCCTCCAGACCGGCTGCCGTAGCATTGATGCGGTAATAATATTTACCGTTATCTCCCCTGCGGGCATTGACTTCCACATCCGCTTTATCAAATATCTTTTCGTTCGGATTGGTATTGAACTCTATGTCGTAATACTTCTGTATTCCTTTTACTTCAGGAAGGGGCTTGCCGTTAACATATACTACGGCGTCGCGTACTTCCACCACATCGCCCGGGATACCCATACAGCGCTTGATATAGTTGGTCCGGAGATCAACGGGATATTTGTCAAAACCACCGAACTGGTCAGGACGCAGCGGCGTGCCGGGGTAGTTGAAAACCACCACATCGTTATTTTTGATGCTGGTGAAGCCGGGCAGCCGGTAATTGGGTAACTGGATCCAGTCGAGATAGGAAGGAATATCGGTAAACCAGATTTTCTGGTGGGTAAGAGGTACCTGCAGGATAGTTTTGGGGGTTCTTGCACCATAGTGCACTTTGGAAACAAAGAGGAAGTCATCTACCAGCAGGCTTCTTTCCATGGAACCCGTAGGGATGGTATAGGCTTCGAGGAACAGACCCCGGATGAGGGTAGCGGCTATGACGGCAAACAGAACGGAGTCCCACCATTCACGCATGGGAGATTTTTTTTTCTTTTTTTCTGACATAAGTCTTTTAAAATTTGTGCAAAAATATCACTTTAAGCCCTTACCGCAATCGTTATTTTTATGAACGGTCAAATTATTCTTTCTTTGAAACCGATTTTATGATGTACTGGGGCTTTCCGGAGGCGATCAGGAAAGTGGTTCCGATATACTCACCGATCAGTGCAAAACAACACAGGATGACCCCGCACATAAATATAATGATAGGAGAGCCCCACTGACTGATGAACCGGAAAGCGTAAAAGCCCATATAGACCAGTGAAAATATAATAGAGAAAAAACCAGCCAGGAAGGTCAGCCGCAGGGGGATCATGGAGTAGCCGAAGATAATGGTCAGCGTAAGGCTGATCAGCTTGGTTAAAGAGTAGTTAGAATGCCCTTCCATGCGGTTCAGGTGAATGACCTTTTCTTTGCCCACGTTATGGGTTACCTGAAAAATGAGCCCGTCGATATACGGATGAGGCGTTTTGCTCTTAATGATTTCGGTGATTACCTCTTTTTTGATCAGTTTAAAGCTGCTGAGATAGAGATCTGCCGGTTTTTTCAGAAGCCAGGTGGTGAGCAGGTTAATGGTTTTGCTGCCAAAGTTCCGGAACCAGTGATGTTTCTTTTCGTCATAATAGCTGTAAACCACATCAAAATCTTCTGAAAGCGCCTTATTATACAGTTTAAGGATCTCCGACGGCGGGTTCTGGAAGTCGTCGTCAATGATGGCGGCGTACTTTCCACTCACAAAGTTCAGCCCGCACATGACGGCATTGAATTCCCCGAAATTTTTCCGGAGGTTCACAAAGGTAACAGTGGGAAAGGTCTCTGCTATCGCTTGGCATACCTGCGCTGAGCGGTCGCGCGAGCCGTCATTGACCAGGATAACTTCAAAATGATAACCTCTGAGATCTCTGTGTATGGTCTGTACCAAGCTTTCAATAGTCTGAGCACCATTATAAACCGGGATTACTATTGAAAAATCAAACATGTCAGAATTGGTTAAGAGTGGTGATGATATGGGTTGCATCGTTGTCACTGAGTGTACCGTTCAGAGGAATGCTCAGTACGGTTTCATGTATTTTTTCCGTGACCGGAAGGGAAAGGTGGCTGAATTCGGCCAGTGCCTTCTGCCGGTGGGGAGGAACAGGGTAATGCACGTCAAATCCTATACCGTGTTGCTGAAGATGCGCTTTCAGCTCTTCCCTGTGGCGGGTTCTGACCACAAACAGATGCCAGGCATCTTCGTGTACGGTTTCCCCGGGCGGAAGGGTGATCCGGCTGTTTTTTATTTCCGACAGGTAGCGGGCGGCCAGTTCTCTTCTCCGTTCGGTTTCGGTGTGAAGATGTTTCAATTTAATGGAGAGAAAGCCTGCCTGCAGCTCACTCAGCCGGCTGTTTCTGCCCCGGAGGTCAAACTGATACCGTACCCCGGAGCCGTAATTTCTCCGTGCCCGTACAGCATTTGCAAGCCCTTCATGACGGGTAATTACCGCGCCGGCGTCTGAAAGCGCACCCAGGTTTTTGGTAGGATAGAAGCTGTAGGCCACAGCATCTGCCCCCGGGCAGTCTGCCGAACCTTTGTACAGTGCCCCGTGGCTCTGTGCCGCGTCGGTAATAAGCTTCAGCCCATGTTTACGGGCCACGTCAGCAAGCGCACCGTAATCGCACATTTTGCCGTACAGGTTTACGGTAAGGATAGCGCCCGTTGCGGCTGTGACCGCCCTTTCAGCGTTGGCTGCATCAAGGAGAAAGGTATGCGGGTCAGGCTCTGTCAGCACAGGGGTCATCCCCGCATTCAGTATGGAAAGAATGGTGGCGTAATAGGTGTTGGCAGGAACAATGATCTCCGCCCCCTTTTCGAGATCCAGGCTTTGGAGAATAAGCTCCAGGGCATCCAGACCGTTGGCCACTCCCACACAGTAAGGGGCAGAGCAGAACTCTGCGAATTCCTGCTCAAACTGCCTGACATTGTCCGAAAGCATGTAATATCCCCTGTCAAGAAAATCATTGAATGCCTTTTTGAGCTCATCAGTATATGCCTTGTTCAGCTCTTTGAGGGATAAAAAAGGAATGGTCATCAGGAATTGGCGGAGTTATACACCTTTTGAATAACTTTAAATTCATCGTAAGGGGTATCGATATAATCGTTAGGGTCGTAGTTTTTATTGGCCAGCACCAGCAGGATACTCCCTTCCCTGAATTCATACATCTGATGCCAGTCAGAAGGTTTTAAAAGAAGGCATTTCTGCGGGCTGTCGAGCGTAACCAGGTAGTCTGTATCTTCTGATTCCTGCACATAAATCTGGCAGGATCCGTTCAGGCAGATCAGTCCCTGCCACGTGCTGCGATGGCGGTGTCCGCCCCGTACACTGTTTTCCGGAACATTGTAAATGAAGTAAGCCCGTTCTATGGAACCGGGCATGAGATGTTCGAAAACCGACAGGAAACCATCCTGGTTTTCAACAGATTTTAGGGTAATAATGGAGGCCATAGGTACGTGCGAATAAAATCACATTTTATTCATGACCGCAAATTACTCAAAAAAATGAATTGTCTGCTGTTTTTTTATCAGCAGATGAATAAGCAGGACAGGTCTGCTTCCGGCAGGAAGTAGCCAGTAAGGTGATGATAACCAGAGAAAAGGCGATGTATTTTTTCATTTGTATCAATATTAGTTCCGAGTAGTGAGTTCCGAGTTTTGGGCAGTGAGCCCGGAGGAAGCCGGAACAATCTTAATAACGTAAACCATTTAATTATCTTTTGTTTCCTGGTGAAATTGCATTTTTTCATTCGTTTCCTGCAGCGGTTCCGCTGTATTTCTGCGGCTCCGGTAGCCCAGGATTTTCAGCATGGATTCTTCGGTTTGTTCTTCGGCAAATAATTCCGTGGTAATGTTCCCGTTCTCGTCCCTGTCGATCAGCACATGCTTGGGTGCCGGAATGAGGCAGTGCTGGATACCCCCGTACCCTCCCAAGGATTCCTGGTAGGCGCCGGTATGGAAGAATCCTATGTATTGCTCATCAGTCGGGTCATTGTCATCAATTATAGGCATATACAGGTCTTCCGAATGGGATTCGGTATTATAATAGTCAGCTGAATCACAGGTAAGACCTCCCAGGTTGACCTTGGTATAGGGGGCGTCCCAGTTGTTGATGGGAAGCATAATGTATTTCTGTCCTATCCCCCAGGCATCCGGAAGCTGGGTAATGAATGAACCGTCTATCATGTACCAGAGTTCGCGGTCATTTTGCTGCTTCTGGTCAATGATCTTGTAAAGAATGGCACCGCTTTCGCCCACGGTATAACTTCCGAATTCGGTAAGGATATTGGGTACGGGTACATTGTTTTTATGGCAGATCCACTGGATGTTCTCAATAATCTCATCTACCATAGCCTGGTAATCAAAATTATATACCACGGAAGTCTGGATAGGCATGCCGCCGCCGATGTCAATGGAGTCCAGCTCGGGGCAGATCCGTTTCATCTCGCAGTATTTGAACATAAAACGGGTAAGCTCTGACCAGTAGTAAGCGGTATCTTTGATCCCGGAATTAATAAAGAAATGAAGCATTTTCAGCTTGAAACGCTCATCCGGCTTGATTTTTTTGAGATAAAGATCGTCCACGTCCTTATAGCGTATCCCGAGGCGGGAGGTATAAAACGAGAAAGTGGGCTCTTCGTCGGTTGCGATCCGGATCCCGATATTCACGTTATCGGCCGTTACGTTAGCCAGGTAATGGTCAATTTCGTCAAGGTTATCCAGGATAGGCGTACAGTTCACAAATCCCTGGTTAAGGAGATTGGTGATGTTTTTGAGGTATTGCGGCATCTTGTGGCCGTTGCAGATAATATAGGTATCTTTTGAGACCTTTCCTTCCTCATAGAGGGTTTCAATCAGCGGTATATCAAATGCTGACGAGGTTTCGAGATGGATATTGTGCTTGAGGGCGGTATCCAGGATGAATTTGAAGTGCGACGATTTGGTACAGTAACAGTAGGTATAGCTTCCTTTGTAATTGTACTTCTTCATGGCATTCTTGAAGAGCAGCCTCGAATGTTCGATATGCTCACCTATCTTGGGTAAATAACTTATCCTGAGGGGCGTGCCATACCGTTTGATGACGTCCATCAGGGGTACGTTATTAAACTGGAGATTATTTTGGGCATCCACCCCGAACTCCCGGGTAGGGAATTCGAATGTCTGTTGAATTAAGTCGATATATCTCTTCATTCGCTGTTGAAGGAAACCTGCGTTTTGATTTTAAAAATTCGTGCAAAATTGATATATTTTTCACAACTTTGCAAGGAAATGCAGGGTTCTTAAATAACGAAAAATATGCCCTGTTTTGTTCTTAATCCGGTTAAATTAATTCATGAATACCTCCTTCCCCAAAGTACACTTTATCGCCGTAGGCGGCGCTGTAATGCATAACCTGGCGCTGGCGCTGAAAAGTAAAGGTTTTGATGTGTCCGGTTCAGATGATGAGATCTATGAGCCGGCGCGGTCACGACTGGCGGCAGCGGGCATTCTGCCGGCCCGAACAGGATGGGATGAAGCCCGGATCACGAAAGATCTGGATGCGGTGATCCTGGGGATGCATGCCCGTAAAGATAACCCTGAGCTTCTGATGGCTCAAAAGCTGGGCCTCCGGGTGTATTCTTTTCCTGAGTATGTTTTTGAACAAAGCAGGAATAAAAAACGGGTGGTGATTGCCGGCAGTCATGGCAAAACCTCCATCACCAGCATGATTCTGCATGTGCTGGCTTACCACCGGCAGGATTTTGATTACCTGGTAGGGGCGCAGATCGAAGGTTTCGACCTCATGGTGAAGCTGACTCATGACGCCCCCGTGATTATTATCGAGGGCGATGAATACCTGGCCAGTCCTATAGAAATGCGCTCCAAATTTTTGTTCTATCATCCGCATATTGCCCTGATCAGCGGAGTGGCCTGGGATCATTTCAATGTCTTTCCCACTTTTGATTTATATACCGATACGTTTATGCAGCTGGCTGACGGAATGGAGCGGCCGGGTGTTCTGCTGTATGACGAGACCGATGAGGAAGCCGCAAAGATCGGCAGGGTACCCCGGGAAGGCATAGAGGAAATTCCGTACCGGGCCTACCCGTATGAAGTAAGAAACGGGAAAGTATATGCCCTGACCCCGGACGGCGAACTGCAGCTGGAAATTTTCGGGGAGCATAACCTGAAAAACCTTAACGGAGCGCGGATCATCTGCGCCAAACTCGGAATCAGTGAAAGTGCTTTTTTTGAGGCCATACAGACGTTTAAAGGGGCGGCCAAGCGGCTGGAAACACTAGGGAAGAATGAAAGTACCCATATTTTCAGGGATTTTGCCCATGCCCCTTCCAAAGTAGGTGCCACCACAAACGCCGTGAAAGAATTGTATGCCGGCAGAAAACTGGTGGCCGCTTATGAACTGCATACCTATTCCAGCCTGAACAAGGATTTTCTGCCCCACTATGCCCATAAGCTGGACGATGCGGATACCGCTATCGTATTTTATTCACCCCATACGCTGGAAATGAAACGGATGCCTGCTATCAGCCCGGAAGAAGTGAAAGCATTTTTCGGACGGAATGATCTGCTGGTTTTCTGTGATGCCGCTGAGCTGGAAAGCTACCTGACCTCACTCGAGTGGAAAGATCGGAACCTGCTGCTGATGTCGTCGGGCACTTTTGGCGGACTGGATCTGAAAAAAACGGTGGCACAGTTGCTTGGAACTCTTTAATGCACCCTGAAAATGAATATTTCCCGTAAGACTTTCCTGAAAAATGCGTCCTCTAATCTGGCAGGAGCAGCGTTTGCTCCTGGTATTTTATGGGCGCAAAGAGAGGACGCCCCCAACCTAACCCACGCAATCAGGCGGATGGATGAAAAAAGTTATACCCTTAAAAACGTCAGGCTGGAAACCGGTTTTGAATATGAGGGAGATGAAATTACCGGCACCCGAACGGGGCTTTTCCAGGTAGAGATTGAGAACGGAAAGATCAGGAAGGTCAGCGCTGACCAGCCCGATGCCAAAGCCATAGATGCAGGCGGCATGCTGATGCTTCCGGCATTCCGGGATATGCATATTCACCTGGATAAAACTTTCTACAGTGATCAGTGGCGGGCCGTAAGAAGAAGCGGAGGGGTAAAGGGAATGATAGCCCTGGAGCAGAAAATACTACCCGGTATGCTGAAACACTCTACGGAGAAAGCGGAGCGGCTGATCGAGCTTCTGCAGTCAAAAGGGACCGCTTTTGCCCGCAGCCATGTCAATATTGAGCCTACCTCGAAATTAGATTCCCTGAAAAACCTGGAAAAGGCGCTGGAAAATAAAAAGAAGGTTTTCGGGACTGAATTAGTGATTTTCCCGCAGCACGGTGTTTTTTACACCGACTCGGTACCCTATATGAAAGAAGCTGCAGAGATGGATATCGGTTTTATCGGCGGGCTGGATCCTTTCAGTATTGACGGGGCCATTGAAAAGACGATGGATTTTACGGTACAGCTTGCCCTTGACCATAAGAAGGGAATTGATATTCACCTGCATGAACAGGGCAGCTCAGGGATACAGACCATAGAATATCTTATCGCTAAAGTGAATGAAAACCCGGTGCTCCGGGGAAAGACCTATGTAAGTCATGGTTTTGCTTTGGGGCGGCTGGATAAAAGCCGGCAGGAGGCCATGGCAGAAAAGCTGGCTGCAGCCGGAGTAGGCATTGTCTCTACCATTCCTTTTGGCGGGCTGGTTATGCCGGTTCCGACACTGATGAAATACGGGGTGGAAGTGCTGACGGGCAATGACAGCATTGTAGACCACTGGAACACCTTTGGCACCGGAAGTGTCTTGCAGAAAGCCAACCTGGCGGCACAACTGTACGGCTATACTTCCGAATCGGGCCTCAGCCGGATGCTGAAGCTGGCCACAGGCGGCCCGGTGCCGTTAGATGACAAGGGTGTTCAGCAATGGCCGCACACCGGTGATGCCGCAGACCTGGTTTTCCTGGAGGCAAGTTGTTCTGCAGAAGCCGTTTCCCGGATGTCGCCGGTAAAATCACTGATTTACCAGGGGAACGTGGTGTTTTAAGGCAGGCTGAGCCCCCGTTGAAGTTTATTGCTACTCTGTTTTCAGCATAACCATTTCAGGCTTGAGCCAGTGAAGACAGGCATAGTCGCCCCTTCTGCAGGGCTCTTTTCCATAGACCGAGCAGGGGCGGCAGGTGAGAAGCTCCCGGGAGATTTCCGCTTTATTTTGTTCCGGCTGAAAAAGCGGCCCGAAACCGGTGAGGGAATGAGTGGCCCCCCATATGGAAATCACTTTAACACCCATCATGGCTGCGAAATGCATATTGGACGTATCTCCGCTGATAAAAAATGCGGCCCGGGAGATTAACTCCAGCTCTTCTTCCAGGGAAAAACGGCCGGCCAGGTTCATCGTGCGGGGGTATTCAGTGGCCAGCCTTTCAAGGGCTTCGCCTTCTTTTGGTCCGCCACCAAACAGTAGGATTTTACGGTCAGGGTATTTTTCCAGGAGAGACTGAATCAGTTTTTCGTATTGCTCGGACGGCCAGATCTTTCCTTTATGCTGGGCAAAGGGGGCAATTCCTATAAAATGCGCGGCATTTTCCCGGTTTATCCATTGGTCTATGGTTTGCCGGGCCTCTGCCGAAGTCTGAAACAGGGGCGTGAGGTTTTCTACCGCAACCGTATCTTTTATGATTCCGGCGGCCTTGAAGACATCGAGATACTGCTCACAAATATGTTTAACAGGCGTGTGCCGTTCTCCCCGGATGATCTGCTTTTTTTCATTCCGGTGCTTATTCAGACTGAATACCTTTTTTCCTGACAGGAAAAAAAGTGTTTTAAGAAAACTGCTACGGAGGTTCTGATGGAGATCGAGTACAAAATCAGGCTGGAAATGCTGCAGCTGGCGGAAAAGCCGGACAAGTCCTGCCGGGCCTTTATGCCCCCCCTCAAAATCACAGGGAAAAACCTGAATGCGGGGGATGTTCGCAAAGAAGGGCGCGAACTTTCCCCGGGTTACTATAATGATCTCCAGGTCAGGCCGGTATTTCAGCACCGTGGCCAGGGTTCCCATGGTAAGGGCTACATCGCCCATAGCAGAAAACCTGAAGACAACGGCGGTTTTCATTTCTTTTCGTAGAAAATGGGGTTGAGGTCCGGATCGTTGTACATTTTCATCTGCTTATACAGCTTCATGTATTTCTGACCGGAACGGAGATCGCTCATGAGTTCATCATAAGCCAGCGCCAGGTCTTCTTCCTGGATTTGCAGAACGTACAACTTCTGCTTTACGGATGCCAGATGGCTTTCGCCGGCCTCTTTCCGCTCAAGCTGCTCTGTAAAATGATAGATCTTCAGCTGGAGAATCGACATCCTGTCCAGCAGCCAGGCAGGTGTTTCAGAATTCAGCCGGGCATTGTCCGCCGGTTTTACCTCGCTTAAGCTGTTGAATATCCACTCATCGATCTGCTCCACGGTATCGGTCCGGTGCTGGTTGGAGGCGTCGATCCGTCTTTTGACAGCCACCAGTTCTGCCGGATCAATAGAAGGGTCACGGATAATATCTTCAAGGTGCCATTGTACCGTATCGATCCAGTTTTTGAGATAAAGCAGCCCTTTGATCCCTTCGTATTTTTCGGGTCGTACCGCGTCAACATGGTCCTGTAAGTGGTAGTCGGTGATAGATTCCCTGAATATTCCGTTAATTTCTTCTGCTTTCATTATTCCAGTATTTTAGGCCCTGCCCCGTTTATTTTAGAAACGTAGGTGGTGGCCTGAATATTGACTTTTTCGAATTGGGCCTTCATGGCTTCTGCCACTTTCCCGGCGGTTTCCCTTCCTTCTGAAAAGGCAAAAATGGAAGGGCCGGCGCCGGATATGCTGCACCCCAGCGCACCGCTGTCCATAGCCGCCATCTTGACCTCGAAAAATTGCGGGATAAGAATAGAACGGATGGGTTCAATAATGAAATCGACCATTGACCGGCCGATGAGACCATAGTCGGAGCTCATCAGCCCGGCCACCATACCGCTTACATTTCCCATCTGGGAAATGGCCTTATTCATGGATACTTCGTTTTTCAGGATATGACGGGCATCTTTGGTATTTACTTCAATATCCGGGTGGATGAGCGAAACATACAGGTTATCAGGTACCGGTATTTTAAATACATCAAGCGGCGCATAGGAACGGATCACCACAAAGCCTCCGAGGAGTGCGGGCGCCACATTATCGGCGTGGGCCGAGCCGCAGGCTACCCTTTCGCCCTCCATGGCAAAAGGGAGGAGCTTATCGGAGGCCAGAGGTTCGCCCAGCAGCTTATTGGCTGCGAAAACGCCGGCCACCGAGCTGGCCGAGCTGCTTCCCAGACCGCTTCCCAGGGCCATTTTTTTGTGAAGGGTTATATCAAAGCCTGCCTGCAGGCCCAGGTGGGCCAGGTATTTGAGGATCGGAACCGAAACGGCATTTCTGGTTTCGTCCTTTGTGAGTTTGCCTGCATCACCTGTGATTTCCTGAATGATGATCCTGTTGTCATTTCTCCGGGTGAGAATCACTTCATCACCGGGGTTGTCCACGGCCAGTCCAAAAATATCGAAACCGCATGCAACATTGGCTACCGTAGCCGGGGCAAAAACTCTGATCGAATCCAAAACGTATGTATATTAGGCTAGAAAACTACTTAAACTGATGATGTCGGCAAAAACACCCATGGCGGTTACCTCAGCGCCCGCTCCGGGACCTTTCACTACCAGCGGGTTGGTCTCGTAACGGTCCGTAGTGAACGAAACGATATTTTCCGAACCCGACAGCGAATAGAACGGGTGGCCGGCGTCTACCGCCGTAAGGCCTATACGGGCTTTGCCGTCTTGAAAGCTCGCTATAAAACGGAGTCGTTTCCCTTCAGAATGGGCAGCGGAGATCAGGCCGGCATAATGCCCGTCTTCTTCCTCCAGCACCTGGTAAAATTCATTCACACTGCCTGCGGCCAGCGCTTTCGGGCTGAGCAGGGGACTGTTTTCAACGTCTTCGAACTCCAGCTTCAAGCCGCACTCCCGGGCCAGGATCAGGATTTTACGGGCTACGTCTGTACCGCTGAGGTCATCACGCGGGTCAGGTTCCGTGTATCCCATTTCCTTGGCTTCCTTTACCACGTCTGCAAATTTACGCTCCACGCTGAAGGTATTGAAGATGTAGGAAAGGGTGCCGCTGAGAACAGCTTCTATTTTCCGGATCTGGTCACCACTGTTAATGAGTCCCTGAAGCGTATTAATGATAGGGAGGCCTGCTCCCACATTGGTTTCATAAAGAAATTTGACGTTCCGTTTGCGCGAAATATCCCGCAGGCCGGTATACTCCTCGTAAGTACCCGAATTGGCCACTTTGTTGGGAGTAACAATTGAAATATTGCTTTGCAGCACCGGCGCATAATATTGGGTAATATTCTTGTCTGCGGAGCAGTCTACAAATACGCTGTTGCTCAGGTTGAGGGCCTGCATGTCTTCAAAAAACTCACTCTGGTTAACCGGTTCTCCTTCATTTTCGAGCTTGTCCAGCCAGCTGTCAAGACAGATTCCTTCGGGATTAAGCAACATCTTCCGGGTGTTGGTCATGCCTACAATCCGGATGGTCAGGTTTTTTTCCTTTCGCAGGTAGTCTTTCTGCGCCTGGATCTGCTTCAGCAGGGTTCTCCCTATGAGCCCTGTGGGACCCAGGATAAAAAGATTGAGGGTAAAGCCGTCAATTTCAAAAAAAGATTCATGGATGGCGTTGAGTGCCTTGGCTATATCTTTCTTTTTAATCACCACGGATATGTTCAGCTCGGACGAACCCTGGGCTGTAGCCACCACGTTGATCCCGTTTTTTCCCAGTACTGAAAATAATTTACCGGAGATTCCGGAGCTGGAACGCATGCCTTCACCCACCACCGCCAGGATGGAGAGGTTATATTGTACGGTCACATTTTCAATCTCACCGTTCGTAATCTCATTTTTGAATCCTTTTTCCAGTATCTGGCGTACTTTTTCACCGGCTGAAGGCTCTACTGCAAAACAGATGGAGTGCTCTGACGAGGCCTGGGTGATCAGAATAATGGAGATCCTGTTTTCGGCCATGAGTCCGAACACTTTGGCCGAGACTCCGGCCACACCAATCATGCCGTTGCCCTGGAGATTGATCAGGGCAATATCATCAATTGAGCTGATGCCGGTAATGGAGTAAGCCTTCTGGTTGACCGTGCGGGAGATGACTGTGCCGGGGTGGCTGCTTTCAAATGTATTCAGCACGCGAATGGGAATATCCCGCTGGAAAGCCGGTATCAGGCTGGGGGGATAAATCACTTTGGCGCCGAAATGCGAAAGCTCCATGGCTTCGGAATAAGAGATCTCGGCGATGGAGAATGCATTCTTGACCTTGCGCGGGTCTGCGGTCATCATACCGTTAACATCCGTCCATATTTCAATGACCTCCGCATTCAGGGCTGCGCCGATAACAGAGGCCGTATAGTCGGAACCGCCCCGGCCCAGGGTAGTGGTGCTGCCGTTTTCATCCGAGCCTATAAAGCCGGTGACGCAGTAAATGACAGCCGGATCAGCGAAATGCTCAATAATCTGCTGGTTGGTATGGTGAAAATCTACCTCGGCAAAGCCAAAGTGGCTGTTGGTACGAATGACCTGCCGGGCATCCATATACCGGGTGCTCAGTCCTTTCTCTTTCAGAAGGAAGGCGATCATCTGCGTTGAAAGCCGCTCCCCGAAGCTCACAAGGAAGTCCGATGTGCGTGGGCTGAGCTCCCGGATGTAGGTGATCCCTTTCAGGAAATCTTCCAGGTCATTGAGTTCGCCTTTGACTTTGGCCAGGATAGCGCTTTGTGATCTTACGGGAACCAGCTTTTTGATCACCTCAAAATGGCGGTCTTCCAGGTTTCTGACAATTTCGAGGTAATCGGCAGCCCCAGCTGCTGCCAGTCTGCCGGCTTCCAGCAGCTTATTGGTGACACCGGACATAGCGGAAAATACCACGGCTATGCCGGCCGATTTTGAAAACTTTTTCTGTATGATCTCAGCTACTTCTGTGATGCTTTCTACCGTACCTACTGACGTTCCTCCGAACTTTAGAACCCTCATGCGATTTAATGAATTTATTTCTGGGTTATCCTGCGCAAATATACCAATTATTATTCCGCTAAAGCGCATTATTCATTTTTTGGCAAAGAAATTGGTGTTTTTATTTGACAGAATGAAATATAGTTAGTTATTTGTATAATTATTAATTAATGTGACCCGGCCATGGATAAGTATTTTAAGGCTTTGAATGATGGTACACGACGTGAGATCCTGGAAATACTCAGGATCAATCCGGCTGCTGCGGGAGAAATAGCCGACCGGTTCAATATTTCAAAGCCCAGCATCAGCCACCACCTGGATATTCTGAAACAGGCTGAGCTGGTGACTGCCAAGAAGAAAGGACAGTTCGTAATGTATTCTATTAACCTGCCTGCCCTGGACGAGGTGCTGCAGTGGTTTTCCCTGTTCAAAACGGAGATGAATGCCGAGAAGCCAAGAATACGTATCCCGCTCAGGGTGTAAGCATATCTAAAACATAGACCCCTGGGGAAGGATCTGAAAATTCTTCAGGTTTCCCCGTAATATTCCGAAGTGTGAAGGGCCGGAGTTTTACACTGAATTCTGTTAACCTTTGAAAAATAATCACATAGATAGATAGTTTGAAAGGCCGTACAGAGCGGCATCTGCCTGTTTCACATAGCTAAATTTATTTTTCCCGATGCAGGAACTTATGTGTATTAGGTTTAAACATTAAAATCTTATCATGAAAAATTCATGTATAATTTTTATCCCGGCCCCTCCCGTATTTACCCGGCCGTAAAAGATTTCGCTGCCGAAGCGTTTGAATCCGGTATCCTGGAAAAGAATCACCGGTCAGATGATTTCATGCACCTGCTGAAAGAATGTGTGGACCTGTTCAAAGACCGGCTGAATATCCCGGCCCCCTATAAGGTTTTTTTTACTTCTTCCGCCACCGAGTGCTGGGAGATCTGTGCCCAGTCATTTCTGAAAGATGCGCTGTTTTACCATAACGGTGCTTTCGGAGAAAAATGGAAGGCCTACACCGGGAAGATCACAGGACAGGCGGAAGGCTGTGCTTTTGACATTCAGAAAAGTTTAGAGGTAAGGGCACCGGGCACGAAAGATGTGTGTGTGGTGGCCAACGAGACTTCCAATGGTACGACCGTTTCTTCTGCACTTATTCGGAAAGTCAGGGAAAAGACGCAGGGTTTGGTGATGATCGATGCCGTGTCGTCACTGGGGGGAGTGGATTATGACATTTCACAAGGCGATATCTGGATATCTTCTTCCCAGAAGTGTCTGGGGCTCCCGTCCGGCATGGGGATAATGGCCGTATCTCCGTCTGCCCTGCAGAGGGCGAGGGAGATCAACGATCACCGCTACTATAACAGCGCCCTTTTCATAGAAGATAATTTTGACAGATTTCAGACGCCTTATACACCCAATATCCTGGCCATTTACCTGTTAAAACGTGTGCTGGAAGGGATGGAAAATGTGAGCGTTGTGGCCGGAAGAGTACGGCAGCGGGCAGGCACGATGTATCATTTTCTTGAAAACCTTGAATCTATGAAGCCCCTGATCGAAAACCGGGAGGTGCGGTCATCTACGGTGGTTGCCATAAGCTGCAGTGAAGTGAACCGGCTGACCCGCTATCTTTCCGGAAACGGGGTAACAGTGGGCAAAGGTTACGGTCAGTGGCGGGAGTCTACTTTCCGCATTGCTAATTTTCCTGCCATATCCGATGTCGATTTTGCAGTGTTGTTCGAGTTACTTCGTAATTTTGTGTATTAACAAGCCTCAAGCCATGGGATTCTTTTCTGACTTTAATCTGAAGGAGCTTTTTTCCGTAACCATTATTCTTTTTTCGGTGATCGATATCCTGGGATCTATTCCTATTATCCTGAATCTGAGGAAGAAAATAGGGGATGTTCACCCCGAACGTATTACCCTGGTTTCCGGAGCCCTGATGCTTATTTATCTTTTTGTAGGGGTAAAAATTCTCCAGCTGTTCGGGGTAGATGTAAAGTCATTTGCTGTGGCCGGTGCGCTTATCCTCCTGATTATCAGTTTTGAAATGATCCTGGGCCGTGAGATCTTCAAGCACAATATGGCTACTGACGGCAAGGGGTCTACTATCGTACCGCTGGCTTTTCCTATCATTGCCGGTGCGGGTACCATGACCACCCTGATCTCACTGAAGGCCGCCTACCATGATGTCAATATCATGGGCGGGATTTTTCTCAACCTGATCCTCATCTTTGTGGTGCTCAAGTCTTCCGGGTGGCTGGAAAGGAAGCTGGAACCGGGCACGGTAGAAGTGCTTCAGAAAGTTTTCGGCCTGATTATCCTGGCCATTGCCATCAAGCTGATCAAAGAGAATCTTTTTTAAGCCATCCTTCAAGGATCAGGTACTGGGCTGCGCCGTAGGTCGTCATGATGCAGAGGGCGTCTGCGGGAATATCCGTATAAAACCGGTTCACTGCAATCAGGGCATCGGAAATAATGAACAATACGGCTCCGGCCACGACATAGCCGTAAGACGAACGCGAAGCCGTATTTCTCGATGCGGCGCAGATTCCCATGAGAGTAATAGCGATACAGTATACCACCACCGGAACCCGCATGTTTTCCGGAATTGAAGGATAAAGAAAGACCAGGAAGCCCGATGTGAACAGGGCTAAAAGGAGGATGGCCGTGAAAGAGAAGCTGTATTCTTTCCGGAACAGGAAGATGTACGATACATGCGCCAGAAGGAAAGAGACCAGCCCCGGTATAAACCAGCCATCGAACATCAGGAAGACATCGCCCAGGAAACTGAAAAACAGGGCGCTGAAATAGGTTCTGGAGGTAATTCCTTCCCGCCACGCAATATACATCAGCACGGGCATCAGAAGAGGTTTCGTCATGAGCACCAGTGGCCGGTGCCAGGCTATGCTGCCGTATATCTCCAGGATAAGGATCACGGCAAAAAAGAGTCTTGTACGCATAAATTTTGAGCTGTCGACTATTAGCTTTCAGCTTTCAGAAGCGACCTGCCACCTGGCTGACGTCTGATAGCTGACGTCTGATAACTATTTCAATATTTCATAAATTTCTTTCCAGTCTTTTACCCGCCGGTAGCCCTCGGCAAGGGTATTGTGCATGGAATGGAACAGCAGGGTTTCTCCTTCGAAATTCTCGAAGTTACGGGCGTGATCATCTATCATGATATCACCGTGAACAATCGACTTGTCGCCGCAGAAAACCATGTTCCGCCAGGAGATGAAGGGGAAATGGAAAGCCAGCCAATGGTATTTTTCGGTAAGGGAATTGGGGAATTCCACCGCTGCAGAGACAACGAATATCTCATATTTTTCGCTCAGGGCCTTAACCACTTCCACCGCATCGGGGAAGACCTCGAGATCACTGAAAAATCCGGGTTCAAAAAGTTCATCGCGGTATGAGATAAAATGGCCCTGGCGCACATAAGAATAGAAATCCTTGTCTTCAAAAAAATCTTTGGTAAGACTCAGGTTGTTTTTTTCATTAAACAGGCGGAGAATCTTCGCGCCGGTGTCGGCCAGCACGTCGTCCATGTCGATAATTAGTCTTTTCTTCATAAGCAAAATTTGTCAGTTAAAGGGGGTAAGATAAAAGTTACGGAGCATGCTTTTATATTAAATACTTTCCTTCACTTTTAGTTTTTCATTACGGATGGTATCCTTTCACAATCTTCTTCGACCGTATCCTGTCATCCTGGTTCACGATAACAAAGTAAATGCCATCGGGAAGGCCGGTGAGGTCAAAATCATGCAGACCCTTGTTGTGAACAGCTTCCGAGATCAGCTTCCCCGCCAGGTTCTGAAGCTCAAACCGGGTTTCAGAACCTTCGGGTACTTTTACGTATACTTTATCGTCTTCTTCATTCAGAAATATAATCACCTGATCTTTCATTCGCTAAACCGGATATAGGGTTTGAGATGTTCATAAACCTGGTGTACGGGGAGTCCCATAACGGTGTAAAACGATCCCTCGAGGCGATCAATTCCCACCATGCCTATAAAATCCTGTACACCGTAGCTTCCTGCCTTGTCAAAAGGACTGAAATGATCAATGTAATAGCCGATCTCCTCTTCCGACAGCGCTTTGAAATGCACCAGGGTGGTATCTGAGAAAGTGACCTGCCCGCGGGCGGTATGAATACAAACCCCGGTAACTACCCGGTGCGTATTGTTGCTGAGACGGCTTAGCATATCTTCGGCTTCGCGGCGGTTTTCCGGCTTATTGAATATCTGTCCGTTCACAATAACCACCGTGTCAGCGCCTATAATGATTTCCCTTGGCTCTGCTTTGCCGAAGGCCTCCACCTTTCTCCGGGCCAGTATTTCAGGTACATTTTCGGGTGGTATGTCCGGATCAAAACTTTCATCAACAGCTGTGGATACTACCTCAAACCGAAACCCGGCATCCCGAAGAATCTGTTTTCTGCGGGGAGAGGCGGATACCAGGATAATTTTCTCGTTTATTTTCATTAACAGGTTGCGAATTATTGTTACTTTTGTAAATTATGTAAATACATGTAACTTCAACAAATGAGTTTAGAAACTGAAATCAAGCAAACCCGCCCTTTTCAGTCGGAGAGCGAGAAATGCATCGTAAATATCATATATACGAATAACTTGATAACTATCTTTCATAATAAAATAGTGAAGGATTTTGATATCAGTATTGAGCAGTATAATGTTTTACGCATTTTAAAGGGGCAGAACGGTACACCTATTACCATCAACGGGATTATTGACCGTATGCTGGACAAGATGTCGAATGCCTCACGGCTGGTAGATAAGTTATATTATAAAGGGCTGGTAGACCGCAGGCAAAAGGAAACCAACCGGCGCGCCTGTGACGTGACCATTACCGTCAGGGGGGAAGAAGTGCTGGACGCGATCAGCCGTTCACTGGCCGGCCGGGTGGAAAGTAACCTGGACATGGACAAAAACGAACTGGAGCAGCTCAACGCCCTGTTGGATAAATTCAGAGAAAAATTAATGAAATGATGAGAAGAATTTTATTTACCGGAGAGCAGGAGGGAAACGGCGCCCGGTTTCGCATCCCATACGCTGTTCTCCTGTTTACCCTGCTGTTTTATGGTTGCCGGAAAACGGCCGATCCCGAACCGGAACCCCGGCTGGTCAGTGTTACGTTTGCCGGTGAATACAGGAAGTCGGACATTCTGGAGCAGGCCACTGCACTGATGGGTTCTTCGGCAGAAGTACTCAGCCTGTTTCTGCGCTATGACGTAAAGTGCTATAAGGTATCGTATACCACCACTACCACTGACGGGCGCGAAATCCAGGCCTCAGGGGCGCTGGTGCTTCCGTCGGGCTCTGATAAGCGGGCTTCCATGGTGAGCCTGCAGCACGGAACATTATTTAATGAATCGGATGCCCCTTCCTATTTTAAAGCGGGAACGGAAAGCCTGCTGGGCCTGGTGATGGCCTCAACAGGCTTTTTAACCGGTATGCCCGATTATGTAGGTTACGGGGACTCACGGAATGAACCCCACCCGTATGAACATGCGGAAGGCCTGGCCGTGCCGGTGGCTGATTTTTTACTGGCGGTGAGAGAACATTTTAAACAGGAAGGAGTTAAATGGAATAATAACCTGGTCATGGCCGGTTATTCGGCCGGAGGCTATGCCACGCTGGCCGCCCAGAAGCTGCTGGAAGAAAAATATTCGTCCGAGTTTAACCTGAAAGCTACCTCCTGCGGGGCCGGGGCCTACAATAAATCGCTCCTGCTCGATAAATTTATGAATGAGCCCACCGGCGGCGAGATCAATCATAACCGCTCGTATATCTGGGTGATGCTGACCTATAACCGGATTTATAATCTCAACCGGCCGGCAAGCTATTATTTCAAAGAGCCTTTTGCCAGCCAGATTGAACAGAACGGGTACAAAGTGGCTCTGCCGGGCAGCTTTAATTCATTGCTCAATCCTGATTTCATAGCCAGCTATAAGGCAGGCAAAGAAAAAGAAATAGAAGAAGCTTTCCGGAAAAATGACCTGGTTAACTGGAAGACGAATATTGCCACACACCTGGTGCATGGTAATGCCGACAGCTACGTCCCCTATGTGAATTCCGTTACAGCATTGGAGGGAATGAAGGCAGCGGGTTCTGCCCAGGTAACGCTTGATACGATAGAAGGCGGAACGCATGAATCTTCTGTGCCGGATTTTATTTTCAGGACCTACCAGTACCTGCTTAATTATGTTTTTTCAAATTAGTGCTATATTTAGGCACATTTTTGATTCTATGAACTGGCGAAGGTTTATTGTTCTCTTCCTGCTTCCAGCGAAATTAGCTGCTCAGGCTCCTGACTTTGATGCAAAAGGGATTTTCTATTTCCAGGACAGTGATTTCAATGCAGACAGCTATTCAACTCAGAAGATCAGCAAATCGGGGATAGACCTGGTGGGTGTTTTTACTTTTCCGCTGAAATACGGGGAGTCACGCCAGCCTTCGGAACAGAATATTTCGAATTCAGCCATCGAAAACCACCGCATTGCAGCTTTCCGTTCCGACAGGAAAATTGCTTATGTTCTGGAAACGCGCGGAACCCTGCCTAAAGGCGCAAAGGAAACCGGCATCGGTGAATTGCCGGGAGGAGGTTATGTAAGCGTCATGAAAATATCCGACCTGCATGGTCTTAAACCGGACTACCGGTTTCCCGTAGCCGAAAACCCTACTTCTCTATCGTTGGATCCTACGCATAAATACCTGGCGGTAAGCTCGGTGAATACCGGAAACGAAATCCAGATATTTGAGCTGGATGATTTCGGTAAGCCCATCCGGGTTCTTCCGCAGGTGCTGCACCTGGAAGGCGGGGCGGTTCATGACCTTGTGTGGCATCCTTCAAAAGATTATATTGTATTTATCCGGAAAGAGGATAAGGAGATGGGTCTGATCAAAGTGGTGAAAGATAAAAGTAATATTATACGCCTGGAACAGACGGGGGAGATAGTCAAGTTTGAAGGGAATCCGATGGCCGGCCTCTTTTCGAAAGACGGTAAAAGTTTTTTCGTGCTCGACCAGGGCGATGCGGCCAACCGCATTACGGGGAAGGTGTTTCTGGTCAAGCTCAGCCTGGAAGAGGAAAGCAGGCATGTTTTGCTGAGCAGAACCGATGTGGGCTTCAATCCGCTGCATATAACACTGAATCCTTCCGGCGATCACCTGTTTGTCAGTAACCGGGGCCGGGCAGATCAGGAGAATGCCTCTGTTTCCGTTCTTTCTTTTAAAAGTGATAACCTGGAGGCCAGAACCGAGCTCCCGCTGGACGGTGTTCTTCCTACGCCTGTCCGGTTTGATAAGGGAGGGAAAAATTTCAGTGTGGGCTGTTTCCAGTCCAGAACCTTCGGGAAGCCTATGGGAAATATTTCTTTTTACCGGTTTTCAGGCGGAAAACCGGAGAAACAGCCCGGCAGCATCCTGGTGCCGGCGGGAATCCATTACCTGGAAGTGCTCTACTGACCGGTTTTTTGATGCCGTGTTTTTGGTGAGGCTGCTATTTTTTTGCTAAATTTGTCAAATTATTCTTCTCGATGCAGCAGTCCATTAGTACAAGACATTTGCTGGGCATTAAAAACATTACCCAGAATGATATTCACCTGATCCTTGAAACGGCCAACACATTTAAAGAGGTGATTAACCGGCCGATCAAAAAGGTACCTTCATTGAGAGATATTACCATAGCCAACCTGTTTTTTGAAAATTCCACCCGTACCCGCTTATCTTTTGAACTGGCCGAGAAACGCCTGTCAGCGGATACCATTAATTTTACTTCTTCGGGCAGTTCGGTAAAAAAAGGGGAGACCCTCCTGGATACCGTCAATAATATCCTGGCCATGAAGGTGGATATGGTGGTTATGCGCCACAGCAGCCCCGGTGCGCCGCATTTTCTTTCCGACAAGATCAAAGCAAACATTGTTAATGCAGGTGACGGCACCCATGAGCATCCTACGCAGGCATTGCTGGATGCTTTTTCGATGACGGAAAAGCTGGGCTCGCTGGAGGGAAAAAAGATAGCTATTATCGGTGATATCCTGCACTCCAGGGTGGCGCTGTCCAATATTTTCTGCCTGCAGAAGCTGGGAGCAGACATTGCCGTGTGCGGGCCGCCTACCCTTGTTCCCAAATACCTTCATACTTTGGGAGTGAAGCAGTTCGGAACGGTACGGGAGGCGTTGCAGTGGTGTGATGTAGCCAATGTTCTGCGGATTCAGCTGGAACGGCAGCAGCTGAAATTTTTCCCTTCACTGAGAGAGTATTCCCTCTATTACGGCATTACCCGCAAGATGCTTGATGAACTGGATAAAGAGATTGTTGTGATGCATCCCGGACCTATCAACCGGGGAGTGGAACTAAGCTCGGACGCAGCGGATTCCCCGCATTCCATCATACTGGACCAGGTGGAGAACGGTGTAGCTGTTAGAATGGCCGTGATGTACCTGCTGGCGCAGAAAAATTAGTGCAGGGTTTTGTTAATCCTAAGGCAATAAGTCATATAAAGATGGATTTCTCAAAGACAGAATATATAGCAGAAGTGCTGGAGAAAGAGCTGGGGCTTGAGGTAAGGTGCATTACGGATGTCCTGCAACCCTATATCAGTATCCGGGCGGAAGATCTTCCGGGCATCTGTCTTTACCTGTCGCGTACGCCGGGATTCTACTTTGATTTTCTGAACTGCATTACCTGTGTGGATAACGGGCCTGAAAAAGGCAGCATGGATCTGCTGTATCACATTTCTTCTATCGTGCTGGAGCACTCGGTAATCCTGAAGCTTACAGCGGCCCGTGAAGGAGGGCAGGTGCCCAGCCTGGCATCGCTGTGGCGTACGGCCGACTGGCATGAACGGGAAATTTTTGACCTTTTCGGACTGACATTCCGGGGCCATCCGGATCTGAGGCGGATACTGCTGCCGGCCGACTGGGAGGGACACCCATTACGGAAAGACTATACCGAACAGGAAACATATCACGGAATCAAAGTAAAGTACGATGCTTAGGATAGGGCTTATTTCAGATACCCATTCCTATCTGGACCCTGCCGTATTTACCCATTTTGAAACCTGCGACGAAATCTGGCATATCGGCGATGTGGGTGATGAGGCTATTCTCCGAGATCTCAGGGCTTTCAGGCCAACATGGGGAGTGTACGGGAATATTGACGGCGGGAATCTGAGGTACGAGCTGCCCGAAAATCTCTTCCTTGAAAGAGAAGGTCTGAAGATATTACTGACGCATATAGGCGGTTTACCCGGTAAATTTCCAGCGCGGGTTAAGAATTTGATTAGAATCCACCGGCCGGACTTGTTTATTTGCGGTCATTCCCATATTTTACGTGTGTTAAAGGGAGAAGGCCTGGTTTATATTAACCCCGGCGCAGCAGGACACCACGGCTTTCATGCCGTAAGGACCCTCATGCGGATGGAACTTTCGGAAGGCAGGATCTCCCATTTGGAGGCAATAGAACTCGGCAGGCGATGAAACGCTTTATTTTTTTCCTGTTTCTTTCCTATACGGCAACGGCCCAGCTCAGGGAAGTGGCGGAAGTAAGCATTGTACTCCCTGAAGGAATCAACGAAGATATCGAGGTAATTCCGGTCAATGAAGACATTGTGCTTGTCAATTTCCAGGAAGACTTTCTCAAGCGTGAACAGCGCGTGGCGGTGCTGAAATATAACAGCCGGCTGGAGCTCATCTGGGCCGGCAGCGCACCCGTGCCCCGGTTTTATCTACCTGTATCTTTTGTTGTCAGCGGACAGACCCTGTATTACCTGGCAAAAGAGAGAGAGGGAAAGAAAATGCACCTGCTGCAGTTTGACCTGGAGAATGAAACTACCGGCGCTTCCGATTTTGAAACCATTACTCAGCTGGAGAATATCGGGTTTACGGTATTTAACGGCAGGCCTCTCATTTCCGGGATCTATAACCTCAAACCCGTGGTAGAGATGCACAATCTCACCGATAAGACCGCCCGGGTACTTCCTGATATATATAACAGAAACAACGAGCTGAAGGGCATTTTTATCAATCCTTACCGGGATGAGCTGTATGTTTTTTCCTCTCTCCGGCAAAATTGCCAGATGCAGGTGGCTACCTACGATGAGAACGGGAAGTTTCTTTTTCGCCGCAGCCTGGGCGACAGGAAGCACCGGATACGTCAAATAGACGTCAGGTTCGGTACTGACGGCGAACCGTTTGTAATGGGAAGTTACAATTCAGCCTGCCTCGATATGGCTGAAGGACTCTTTACAGTCTCTCTGGACCTTCCTGCCGGAATACGGTATCACGGCATAGCCAGCCTGCCCGGTTATAAGGCCTCTCTTTCGGACAAGAAAAGGCGAAGGCTCCAGCTGAGAAAGGAACGGGGAAAATCAGCCGCCGTCAGGCAGCGGGCCATATTCCATGTGCCGGTCACCGGCCTGAACGGATTTTTGCTGGCTACCGAATTTTACAATCTGCAGTCGCCCGGCCGCACTTTGCCACAACCGGAATTTGCTGATCCCACCGGGAAAATCATTCCTTTCACCGAGCACAAAATCTGGCGTGTTTTGTTAGCGGAGCTGGATACCGAAGGAAATGTAACACATGACCGGTTGTATAAGCTGGAAGGCGACGCATTTCACGGCCTTCAGCCCCAGTCTGCATTTCTTTTTAAGGATGAGGCTTTCTACGCTTTCCTGCCTTTGGGGAACCGCCTGATCTATGCAGGCCCAGAGAAACCCGAATACCATCAGCTGTTTGCCTCGGGCGATGCATTCCGGATGACAGATACGGAAGCCCGGCTGTTTAATCTGAATATTAACTCATTTATAGCGCACGGAACCACAGAGATGCGCCCTGCTGCGCCTGAAGGAGCTTCACGACAGGTTTATTTCATCAAAAAGTTTGAATTTCAATAAGAAGGTAAAAAATAATTCCGATTGATAACAATACGGGGAATTATTTATAATTTTGCTGTGAAAACATAAAACTTAGAATAATCTAACAATTATGACTCTTGATGATCTGCTTCAAATAAGCCCTGTAACGCTGGCATTGCTGGCTACCCTGTTCACCTGGGCGGTAACGGCCCTGGGTGCTGCGCTGGTCTTCTTTTTTAAGACCATTGACAAAAGAGCGCTGAACCTGATGCTGGGTTTTGCCGCCGGGGTCATGATCGCCGCCAGCTTCTGGTCTTTGCTTTCGCCCAGCATTGAAATTGCAGAACAGCAAAATAAGCCGGGTTGGCTGCCTGCGCTGGTAGGTTTTCTGTCGGGCGGGCTTTTCCTTTTTCTTATGGACAAGTTTCTGCCTCACGTTCATTTCAGCAAGAAAACCGAAGAAGCCGAGGGGATCAAAACCTCGTGGCACCGCAGCGTTCTGCTGGTGCTGGCCATCACCCTGCATAATATTCCGGAGGGGTTGGCCGTGGGAGTGGCCTTCGGGGCCCTGTTTCAGAACCCGTCGGCAGAAGTGCTCACCACAGCCCTGGTGCTGGCGCTGGGTATAGGGATACAAAATTTCCCGGAGGGGGCGGCCGTGTCTATTCCTTTACGGAGAGAGGGTTTTTCGCGCTGGCGGGCATTCAAATACGGCCAGGCCAGCGGTATGGTAGAACCCATAGCCGGGGTTTTAGGAGCCCTCCTGGTGATTTACATTTCTCCGCTGTTGCCTTATGCGCTTTCCTTTGCGGCAGGGGCTATGATATTTGTGGTGGTAGAAGAGTTGATCCCTGAATCCCAGAACGGGGATGAAACAGACCTTTCCACAGTGGGAACCATGCTGGGATTTTCCGTGATGATGTTTCTGGATGTGGCATTAGGGTAAGGTTGCCCGGCTTCGCTCAAACTGACAGGAACCTTCGCCATTTGTCAGTTTGAGCGAAGCCGGAAGCCGGGTTCCAAACTTATTTCAGCTCCCTGATCTTGATATTCTTATACTCTACCAGGTCACCGTGGTCCTGCAGAAGGATCGGCCCCTCTTCGGCGGTTCCGAAATCTTCGAAGTCCTTGTATTTACTTCGCGCTACCAGGGCCTTGAAGATATTGTCATTACGCTTGTATTCCAGCACTTTAAACCCGTTCAGCCAGTGTTGAACGCGGTTGTCCGGAAATACAATGACTCTTCCTGCTTTCCAGTCGGTTTTCTTTCCGAAGAAACGGGGGGCAAGCTTATCGGAAGGGATCAGGTCATACAGGCTGGCGAGTGTGCGGTTACCCACGGCACCTGCTTTGGCATCCGGGTGCTTTTCATCATCCAGGATCTGGTATTCCAGCCCAATGCCCGATTTTCCGCCTGAATCATACTTTTCATCTACAAAATACTTCACACCGGAGTTAGCTCCTTCACTGAGCCTGAAATTAAAAACAAGCTCAAACGCTTTGTATTTTTTATCCGTAACGATGTCATTGCCGGTTTCTGACCCGTCAGAAGGGCTGATACTCAGTATGCCGTCTTTTACGCTCCAGCGTTTTCCGGGCCGGTCATTGCTGTATACATTCCGCCATCCGCTCAGGTCTTTCCCGTTGAAAAGAAGCTGGTAGCCCTGGTGCTTTTCCTGGTCTGACAGGTTGTTGGTCAGCAGGTTGACCACCGGGGTGTCATCCGAAGGGGTCAGGCGGGGATTACGGGTGTTGATCCGGATATTCTTCCATTTGATCTTCATTCCCGGTTTCATTTGGTCATAGATACTGTGCACCTGAAGGGCAATAAACCCTTTCGGTGTTACGTCATCGATCAGGTAAGAAACGGGAATTCCGTTAATGAAGGTGCGGATATGGTTGCCTACGGCTTCAATCCGGTATTTATTCCATTCGCCCATTTTGAAGGCGGTTTTAACCTGGGGATTAAGCTCGGGGAAGGTCAGCCAGTCGCGCCGGGCTTCATCGTAAATTCCTCCCGACCAACCTCTGTCAGACGGATCGATCTCCATCTGGTATCCGTGCACGCGGCCATTCTGGTAGTCAGGTTTGGAGAGGCTCCGGAACTGAATGCCGGAGTTCATAGGATCGGAAAGGAAAATATCTGTTTCAAATACAAAATCACCGTACTCTTCTTCCGTCACCAGGAATGAATTGGGTGTATTATTAACTGTATAGCCCACAATGGCTCCGTCTTCTACTTTATAGACCGCTTTACCACCCAGTTGCTTCCAGCCGGTAAGATCTTTTCCGTTAAAAAGCGATTTCCACTCCTGGGCCATGCCCTGCGTGCTGACCAAAAGAGCCAGCACCACCATTTTTTTAATCATAAGGTCAGATAATTTAATAAAGTTAAAGATAACAGCTAAAACGGAGAAACTGCTTAAACGCAGCGTGTTTTTAATAAAGTTGAAGTTTGGACGGCAAATTAGGAGTATTTTCAGGGGGGACTGAAAAAAGTTTGCCGTTAAATAATTTTTTAAGCTTTTTTTAAGGTTCACCTTTCTGAATATGGTCAGGCTGTGTATAACTTTACAAATAAAAACAATTAGAACGATGAAAACGGCACTGCTAATATCTACATACAATTGGCCGGAGGCCTTAAAATTGTGTTTGGATAGTCTGGTTGCCCAGACGGTTTATCCTGACGAAGTACTTATTGCAGATGACGGCTCCCGGGAGGATACAGGGAAGCTGATCAGCAGGTTTCAGGCCTCGTTTGGGGTGCCCGTTAAACATATCTGGCATGAGGATAACGGCTTTCAGCTCTCCAAAATCAGGAATAAGGCCATTGCTCAATGCGAGTCGGACTACATCATACAGATCGACGGAGACATTATCATGGAGCCGCACTTCATCGAAGACCATATCCGTTTTGCCCGTAAGAATTCAGTAGTGGTGGGCAGCAGATCGGCTCTTAGCGAAGCCTATACACATACCCTGCTGACCCAAAGCAGGCTCCCGTCTAAAAAAGAACTGGACCGGAACTCAAACAATTATCTCAATTCGAGGAGAATTCCCTTTTTAACTCCGCTGTTGTCGTATTACCGGACTTCCGGAAAGAATAAATATTATGCAAAAGGCTGTAATATGGCCTTCTGGCTGGAAGATATGCTGTCCATTAACGGGTATGATGAAAGTTTTGTAGGTTGGGGCCGGGAAGATTCTGACCTGATCGTCCGCCTGTTGTCAAAAGGCTGCTTCCTGAGACGCTTAAAAATGTCAGGGGTGCAATACCATATTTATCACAAAGAGAACGATCGCTATAATGAGGGGGCCAATGATCTCCTTATGAAAAAGCGCATTGAAGAAGGCTCTTATTTTGCGGATAACGGGATAATGAAGTCTCAGGATATTCTAACAGATCTGCTGGTATTGATGAGCACTGCTGCTGTATGACCTGTCAGGAAAGAAGACTTTCATAGAGCTCTCTCCATTGCTGTGCAATGACTTCGTCCCTGAATTTCTGTACAAACAGGCTCCCTTCCTGCGCTATCCGGATTCTCCGGTTTTCATCTTCCCAGAGATGGACGATTTTTGAGCGCAGATCATCGGTATTTGCCACGTCTGCATAAACAGAAGACGCACCGCCTGCTTCCGGGAAAACCCCGTCACGGTTCGTAATTACCGGAGTACCGGAAAACAGCGCTTCAATCACCGGAATACCAAATCCCTCATATACGGAAGGATAGATAAAAACGGTGGCCAAACGGTAAATGATCGCCAGCTCTTCATTACTGACGCCTTTGAGAAAATAAACCTGCTGCAGGTCAGAGGCCTTCCGGATGGCATCAGCATAAGCGGTTTCCCGCCCGATAAACACGAGGGGAATACCCGTACCCCGAATGGCTTTGGCCACTGACACGCCGTTTTTACGCTCTTCGAGGGTGCCCACATTCAGCAGGAACTTATCTGGCAGCTTGTATTTATTTTTTACACGGGCTTCCTGCTCCGCCGTATACGGTATTTTGAAAAGATTGCTGCAGCCCTGGTAAATCACCCGGATCTTATCTTCCGGTATCTCCAGGTAATGTATAATGTCGGCTTTGGTCTGTTCAGAAATAGCTACGACTACGTCGGCCTGCCGGGCGGCATTTCTGAATTTCAGGAAGTGAATCTGCCTGTCAAAAAAGGAGTAGTATTCCGGGAATATCCGGAAAATCAGGTCATGAATGGTGACTACTTTCCGGATTTTCCGTTTTCCCCAACGCAAAGGCAGCTCACCTGACAGGCCGTGGAATATATCGCACTGGGCGCTGCAGGCATCGCGACCCATCTGAAGCTGGCGGGCAAGGAAGCCGGGTGTTACGGGAGAAAAGGTTACAGCAGGGGAGGCCAGTATTTCCTGTCCCCGGTCAGAAGCTTTTTTATCAAAAAGAATATACCGGTTTTCAGGCAGGTGCCCGGCCAGTATCCGCAGGAGGTCGCGGCTGTAGTTACCCAGGCCGGAAGCATTGTGGAAAAATCTCTTGCTGTCAAATCCGATTTTCATGGATGCAATTTACGGTCAAAACCGTGAAAAAAGAAACACTTCCCCCCGCAGGAGGAAGTGTGTTCCCGTTTTTAGAGATTATTGTAGTTTTTGGGATACAAGGCCTCCCTTGGCACTGTCTACTTCAACGGAAGCCGTATCCGTTTTTCCTTTTACAATCCATCTGACCTTTACAAAGCCCATTCCGGGGATATTTTCCACCGCTATCTTTTCCGGCTGCATTTTTTGTTCTTTGGTAACGCCGAAGTCTTCATTTTCCACGATCATCCCTGCCAGAACCGATGCGCCTTTCAGGCTGATATAATCCGGTCTTTCTATTTTATATCTGACATCATGGGCCGAATGGGTAGGAATGATCCTGCGGTTCATTACTGTAGCTGTTATTTCGGTCAGTCCGCCTCCCAGGTCCTTTTTGCGGGTTTCCACCACTTCCAGCTTAGGCATCTGATGCGCATGCAGGATAGTGAATGCCATGTTCCGGTGTGAGTCTTCCATCAGGAGGAAACCCGGGTGGTTACGTATGTAGTTCTTTTTGGGACCGCCGATCTCTATATCGCCGAATTGCGGGTGCTTGAAAGGCTTCCATTTGACATATCCGTCACCGAACAGGAGCAATTTATCAAAATCTTCAAATTCTGTATTCTGGAAACGTCCTTCGCTGCTCTTTTGGTTAAACAATTTATAGGAGGTCATCAGCTCATTGCTGAAGGTAAAGATCCCTTTGCCCAGCGCCAGCCAGTCGATCTCCCCACCGAAAACCGTATACAGGTCTTTGTGAATCACGAAGTAATTGTATCCGGGAACCATCTTTTCGCCCAGCTTACCGATATAATCATATACCTGTACATCAGCACGGCTGTAATATTTTTCATCGTCAGCCGCGCCCGGTCCCCTGAGAAACATACCGCCGTAATTATGATAGCTCTGTGCCCCGGCAATGTTGGGATGCTCCAGGATGAATTTCTTGACAGCCTTGGTTTCCGGCAGCATACCCGGGTAGTACAGGGCACCCCGCTGGATGTAGTCAGGCTGCCAGTTCCATCCCCAGTCGCGGTTAGGGTCGTATGTACCCACAGCATCTTCGTTTACGCGGCCGTCGCCGTCGTTATCTATGCCTTCATAACCCAGCATTTCATATTCTCCCGGCTCATCTGCCTTAGCCAGCACCATCCGCTGGGGGTTGTCGCAGTCTACCTTGTATCTTCCGGTAGGTGATTTCCGGCGCATCATTACGATGTTTCCGTCACCGTCAAGGTCATCCAGCAGGTCTTCGTCAATGAGTCCGTCACCGTCGTCATCCATAGGCATTCTGCCGGTCCGTGAAGAATTCGGGTTATTGGCCTGTTTGATGAAATACTCTCTCGAATCCGGGCTGATGGTAGGAGCGATATAAAAGACTTTGTCTCTCAGCAGCTCTCGGATAAAATCTACCGTATGGAAGTTCTCTGCCAGGTACCAGGCCGTATAAAGCGCTACCTCCGTGCCCTGAAGCTCATTGGCATGGATATTTCCGTCAATATAAAATCCCGGCTTCCTGTCGGCCTCCCCGGTTTTAAAATCGGTGATGCTCATGAGCCAGATGTCACGGCCTTCCACTGATTTCCCGATAGATTGCAGCTTGACCAGGTCAGGGTAGGCCTTGGCCAGGTCGCTGGAAATACGGTGGATTTCAGCATGGTCGCTGTATTTGTTCCAGTACACCTTTACTTTCGGGTTAGCGGGCGATCCGATAGCCCGGATACCGTTCAGGTCTTCGGCGGCAATATCGGTTTTTTGTGCCTTCACATGAAAGGCGGTCAGGCTTATCAGAAGTATTAATATCTTTTTCATCAGGTTCTTATTTAAGCGTCAGTTCAAGATTTGAGATTCCGGAAGTAGGGCTGCCGCCTTCTACGGTCACTTTGCCTTTTCCGCTGATTAACCAACTGTATTCTTCCGACTCTCCGGCATCCAGCGCTCCCCGGTAATTATTCAACTTGCCGGAGATCAGGGTCTGCCCTTCAGAAAGTTTGATCTTACAACTTACTTTGTATACGAACCGAACCCGTTCTCCTATTTCAGGATAGGTAGGTAAAAGACCTTTGTTTACTACCGTAACGCTTACCCGGCTGACGCCATTCCCCAGCGATTCCACTTTTGTATTTACAATTTCCGTGCGAGGCATAGCCTTCAGGTAATCTGTAAAGAACGCCTGGTGACGGATCACCGCCGAATCCAGGAACTGTACGGGCGGATTGTTGAGGGCATAGGGCATCAGGCCGCCCACTTCCACACTTTTACCCGGGAAGTCAGTATGTTCTACCCTGGTCCACGGCACAAAGCTGTTCACGCCTTTCGCGTCAGCCCATTTCAGGTATTCTGCCTCGGCGTTTCCGGCCTCCGGTTTTTTAGCCGGCGCTCCGCCTTTCTGATCTTTGGCTTTGGGAATCCACCAGCCCGGAGTGGAATAGCTGAACCTCCCGGCATGATAATAGGCAGTCTGGGTAAGATTACCCGGTGTCTGCGGCAGGACAGGGGCGTCGGTAATGCCGGCCTTGCCGTACATTTTGGAAACCCTGTCGGTTACCTCTGCGTCTTTTTCCTGTAAGCCGCTGATGATCCGTTTCGAGGCATTTGCCCGGTCAAACCTGGTGGCCTCGGAAAGGTTATTGCTCAGTCCGAAGTGAAAAACCGTATGAATATTGGTGTTTTTATAAAGGAAGTCGAGGAAAGCGCGGGTCTCCGGTTCAGAGGCCTGGTATTCTCCGGCTTCTTTTTCGAACATAGGGTAATTGTAGGTGAAGTTTTTGTCTATGTTCACCCCACCCGCACCATCTTCATTGAACCGGCCGTCTTTGTCGTTATCAGTGCCTTCGGTGATCAGAAGATACCTGCCGTTTTCACCTTTCGCAGCATCGGCTTTCACCAGCACCCGGGCATCATCCTTACTAATCACGTAATTACCGGTAGGGTCTTCTATGCGCAGCCGGGTAATCAGCCCGTCGCCATTAAGGTCCTCAAAGGGGTCTTCGTCGGTTTTACCGTCGCGGTCGTCATCGCGGGCAGCGGCGTTTCCGCTTCTTTCGTACTTCAGTTGCGCGCTTACCTGCTCAAGCGCATCAGGGTTAAGACCGGGAATAATGTAAATGGTTTTGTTTTGCAGGAGGCCGGTAAGTGAATCGGCCGGTAATGACACCAGCCTTTCTGCCAGTTTAGCGGCCATCTCTGTCCCTGCGGGGTGCCTTCCGTCTGCACCGGCTACAATCAGCACGGCTTTGTTTTTGCTGTGATCACCGCCTGAGAGGGTGACGGCCCAGATGTCTTTGCCGCCGCTGCTTTTCCCGATGGAGTTTACGGAGGCCAGCTTGCTTTTAGCAGGCAGGGCTTTAAGCCGGGTAGATAACTGGCTGTGCGAGCTGTAGCCGCTCTGTGCCAGCGTTTGCGTCATAATGGCAAACATACCCAAGAAGAGGAGTTTTATTCTCATAGACTCTAAGGTTATAATGTTTTTGCCAAAATATATAAATTCTCCGCGATATAAAAGGATTTGTTGACGTAAGCAGAGATTCTATAGAGCTACGGGCGTCTTCCCCCTGAAAAGCCGAAGTAGGTGCGGGGATCAGGTACATGAAGGGAGCGGTTGCGGGTAGGAAGGTTCAGCCTGAGCCACAGGCGGAGAGTGCCCGTCAGGATCAGGGCAAACAGGGTAATGAAAAGAAGCCGGATACCCAGCGTGGGCCATACACGGATCACCGGGGTCAGAGAGGCCACCGCATCAAAACGGTCTGCCTGCTGTGTACGGATCACCGGATTGGTGTAGAGATGGCAATGCGGTGACTCCGCCACCAGGCGTACATAAGAGGCACCGCGGGGAAAAAGAAAATGTCCTTTCCCCCCCGGAAGTGAGTCTGTGGCCACGCCGTCAGCAATCAGCCGGGTGAGGAAAGCGTTCCGTCCCAGGTCAAAATGAAGGGTATCGTTGTGCAGGGTCAGGTAATGGAGGTTCAGGTCAGTGGTGCCTGCCTTTTGTGCGATGCCATAGTGCCGGCCTGCCAGCATGGCGGGCAGCAGGCTGTCTTTTGAAGGGGTAAATACCACATTGTAAAAGCGGCCGGGCAACTGCTTCCTGATTCCGTGGGAATCATCATTGACCATGAGCCAGGAGAGCTTTCCGCTTTGAAGTGCGGCATCCCAGTATTTTTCGGCATGGGCATAGTAGCTCCGGATTTCGGTGAAATGATATTCTACCAGGCGGGTCATGTCTTCCATGGTATGTCCGTTTCTCATGTTGGGGTGGGCTACCACCACAATCGCCTCTTTTCCCCTCAGCCGCGATATGATGTCCTGCTTCTGGGAAGTATTCTGGTATACGGGATAGTCGAAATACAGTTCACCGCCGGGGTTAATGGCCAGTTTATGGGTCTTGCTGAGGTTGATCCCGTGCTCATACACCCGGAGCTCTTCTCCGGGGGTAGCCTGGAAATAATTGGAAATCCCGGCTACATCAATGCCCCGCCGCTCATAAAATTCCTTCATTTCTTCCAGGCTGTTATCGCCGTTGGTGGCTCCGCCGTAGGCGCTGGTGTGTGCATGGAAATTGGCGTGGAGTGTAGCGTCAGCTGCCTGTTGATAGGGGTTGTAAAAGGCTGTTCCTGCAAACCTTTCCGTGTCCGGAAAAGTGTAAAGTGTGGTTTGGCAATAAAAAGATAATATGAACAATACCAGTGCCGATAGCACGGTCAGTAATATCTTAGCGGGAAAAAGGAGGTGCCGGAACATAATCATTGTTTTTCGGCTGAAAATTAGGAGGGGATAGCGAAAAGACGGACAGATTGTATGTTATCAAAATTTAAAGATTTTATCAGGAGTAAACGGGGAATTCTTATACTGGCCGTACTGGTCAATGCGGGTTTTGGGTTTTACCCTGTCCCGCTGTTTGATGAAGACGAAGGATTTACCGCAGAAGTAGCCCGGGAGATGCTGGAAAAGAAGGAGTTTATTCTGCTGGAAAGCAATTTCGAACCCCGCTATGATAAACCTCCGCTGGCTTTCTGGGTAATTGCAGGCTCGTTGGCCATAGGCGGAAACAATGAAGTGGCTGCCCGCATTCCGGGAATCCTGGCCTCGCTGTTGCTGCAGTATCTCCTGTTTATCTTTATCCGTAAAAGATACGGCGAAGAGCGGGCTGTGACCTCCGGACTTTTCGTGGCAGGGGCCTTACAGTTTTCACTTATGTCGAAGTCTGCCATTGCCGATCCGCTTTTGTATCTTTTTGTGACGGCAGGAATTCTTTCGCTGATCCGTTTCGCAGAAGAGCGGGATAACAAATACCTGTACCTGTTTATGGCCTGCAATGCCCTGGCTTTCCTGACCAAAGGGCCGGTCTCCCTGTTTATCTCGGGAATAGCCGTACTTGCCATTGCGGCCCGGCGGCGAAGCGCCGTCTTTATTCTGCAGGTGCTGAGACCGCTTCCGTTACTTGTCTTCCTGACCCTGGTGGTCCCATGGTTTGTATTAAGCTATGGTAAAGTAGGTTGGCTGCTGACAGAAGATTTCTTTTTTAAACACAATATCGGGCGTTTTTCAGAACCGATGGAGGGGCACAGCGGCTCCAGGCTCTACTATTTTGTGGTTTTCCTGGTTGGATTTCTACCCTTTTCCTTTTCTCATGTCTACGGACTCTATCGCGCGGCGAAAAGCAGAAATGACCTGACCATGACGGTATGCCTGGTCGTATTTGCTGCCGTCTTTCTCTTTTTTACTTTTTCAGCCACCAAGCTGCCTCATTATCTTATGCCGGGCTTTTTCCCGCTGGTATTGCTGAGCTCGGGCTACTTTTCAGTAAAATGGCAGCAGGTTTCCTGTGGTCTGGGGGCGGGCCTTACTGCTCTTCTGATCGCTGCCCCCCTGGCGGCCGGCCGTATTGCTCCGGAAATACCTGATGCTTATGCCCGCCTGCTCATTGCCGGTTTTCCTGCAGTATTCGGTCCATTATATTATGGTGTGCAGCTGACCTGCCTGGCCGGCTCCTTATATGCTTTAAGAAAGAAGAGCGCAGTTTTTGTGATTTTTTTCCTGATCTCAGTAAACAGCGCGCTGGCAGCATACGGCTTGCTTCAGCAGGGCCCGGTAAAAGAGCTGGCGGGTATTGTCAATACGGATATGGTGATGAGAAACCATTACCTGCCCAGCTTTTCTTTTTACCGGCAGCAGGCATACCCTGTACGGGAGCCGGTGGCAGGGGAGTATTCCGTGGGCAGGATCACTGATTTCCGGGATTATCATTATGAAATGCTTTATGAAAAATATGGAACGGTGTGGGTGAAAATCAAAGGCCCCCGTAATTGAGGGCCTTTGAATCTATTAGAATTTGATATGAGTGACCACGTCGCCGTTCGGGTCCACGTAGGAAGGCTCGTCGCGCTTGCCCTGTCCTTTGTTGGTTACATAAATACTGCCGTCTTTTTTATTGACCACCACGGTATTGGGGAAAGATCCGCCGGTCTTGATGTTATCCAGAACGGTCAGGGCTTTGGTATCAATGACCGTAACGGTGCCGTCGCCACGGTTAGCGGTATAAAGACGGTTTCTTTTTTCGTCAAAGGCAATTCCCAGCGCGCCTTTTCCTGCCGGTAAGGTTTTTACCACTGATTTCGTCTTCAGGTCAATTATATTGACATCGTTACTTTTCTGGCTGACCACAAAAAGCCGGTTATTGGCTTTGTCCAGGGCCAGGTTAATGGAGGCATCACCGCCGGTAGCAAAAGAGTCTACTACGGCCGCTGATTTCAGGTCTACCACAATCACCTTGTTGGTGCCCATATTGGTGGCATACAGTTTTTGTGCGCTTTCATCAAGGGCCAGGCCGGTAGTGGAAACACCCGTATTGCTGATCATCTTTTCAAATTTCTGGGTTTTGCCGTCAATCACCCAGATTCTGCTGGGGCGGCCTACATCTGAAATATAGATTTTATTGTTCTTTTCATCGGCTACGGCTTCGCGGGTATGCGATTTATCATCTTCAGGTTTAATGGTAGCCAGTACCTTTTTGTTTTTGATATCTACAGCGCTCACCGAGTTGGTCCGGGTATTGGTGCTGTAAACCGTCTGTGTTTTCTTATTCAGGGTCAGACCGAAAGGCGGTGTATCGGTCAGGGCAATGCTGTCTTTTACCAGCAGCGTGCTGCCGTCGAGCTGATACAGAAAGCCACCTGGCTTGGTACGTGAACCTGCACTGGCCACGTAAACGGAATTGTCCGTTTCATTGTAAACCAGTTCGTAAATTCCGTTTCCTACCTTCTGGTTGGATACGTTTTGGGCATTGGCTGCTCCGGCTATCAGCAGAGCTCCTGCGAGGAAGAGTTTTGTATTCATGATTAATTAAAAGTTTTTACTTATCCATTGATAAAATTCCGCAAAAGCGGACCTCCAGTACCATGCGCCGTGTCTTCCTTCCGGGTTAACAGAGATCCGGATTTCCGCACCGTATTTCTGGAACTCGGCGGAAGACCGCAGCACATCTTCATTCATTGTTACAAAACTGCCATCGGGTTTTAATCTGTTTTCGTTTCCGCCGCCGTAGAAGAAATATTTCTGACCCTTTATTTCTTCAGGCAGCTTTATAGCGGCTATTTCTTTGTATATGTTTTGTTCGTCTAACCATATGGACGGCGACAGCACTCCCAGGATCCCGAAGGTTTGCGGGTAAAGCAGACCGGCATAAAAGGTCAGTAATCCGCCCATTGAGCTTCCGGCCATGGCTGTGTGCGCCTTACCCGGAAGAGTTCTGAATTCTTTATCAACGGCGGGCTTAAGTGTGTTTACAATAAAATCAAGATAGGGTTTGCCATACACCTCCGGGTTATCAGAATTGGGCCGGACATAATATTCCATGATCCGGCGTTCTTTCTGATGATCATGCTCAATGGCTATCACGATGGCGGCATTCCGGGAAGAATCGATGGTTTCATCCACGCCCCACTCCAGCGGACCGATCCGGCCCTGGGAAGTGGCCTCATCAAACAGGTCCTGACCGTCATGCATATAGATCACGGGATAGCGTTTATCCGAGCGGTTATAGTCTTCCGGAAGGTAGACCCATACTTTTTTATAATTGCCCAGCTCCGGGATGTAAAGCGAGTCTTTCCACAGCTTCACATGGGCTGAGGCTGTAGATTCGGGGAAGTCATCGCGCCAGTTCTCAATTTTACAATAGAGGGTGGTGTCGCGGTCAATAACAGCCCGCCGCGGGGCTACCAGGCGCCCGTTCAGGGTACTTTCCAGTGTCTTCCAGTTTCCGCGGGTAAACTTATACTCCAGGAGCCCGCTCTTCAGGTCCGTTATGGTATACTCCAGGCCGGCAGCTGTCTTTTGCAGGATGCTGCCGGGGTGGTTCGGACTCCAGCGGTTAAAGGCACCGGTGATATACAATACATCACCGGTATGCGCGGCGGGAATTCCGGTAACTACAATACGTACCGTATGCTGTGCCCTGGAAGCCCAGCCCGTCAGTAAAAGAACAGATATCAGAAAGTACCTGTACATAGATTAAAGCTCCACTTTATAGAACCCGGTAACAGCTCCGCCTTCGGTCACCTGGAACAGCTGTTTGGCACTTTTGAAATCGCTGCTCAGTTCGTAATAACCGTTAGAACCATTTGCTTCGTTAACGTTTACCCGTAAAAGAAGCTTACCGTCTATCTTTACCGTTCCATAAGCTGCTCCGGTGTTGGTACAGGCGGGAACGCCTTCAATTTTGGTAAAGGATTGTGTTGCAACATCAATCACGTGAAATTCCCAGATATTTCCGGTGTTGATATTTCCGGTGCCGCCCGGGGTTAAAGGAGTATTGGGAATCGTGGTGATCAGTTTACCGTTCGTAGCGTAAATCGTAACAAATTTTCCTCCTGTGGTGATGTCATCCATATCAATTGACCAGGAAGTATCCACTTCTGTATCATTTGCCTTGATCCTTGCAATTTTTGATTTGCCACCCGTAGCGCTTCTTCCCTGTGTTATAATATACAGGTCACCATTGGTGTCAAAGCTGTACATCTGGTTTTCATTGATGTAAGAGATACTTCCCGTGTCATTAATTTTTGTGGTTTTCTCATACTTTTCAGTGGCGATATCGATCACCGCTATATAAACATCCGGGAAGAAGTCATCAAAAAAACCTTTCTGGGCCGTGTTGGTCTTAGCATAGGTCACATTGGCGAACAGCTTTCCGTTTTTCACTGCCAGGAATTTCTGACCTACCGAGCGGTACAGAATGCCGGCTTCTCCGGCGCCTCTTTCATTTACAGCGGCTGTCAGATCTATTTCTCCGGTTCTGGACAGAGTAGTGGGGTTAAATTTCTGGATTTTGAGCGGACTGGCCCCATCCCAATAAAAACCCTGGGTTTCGTTGACTATAACGAAGTTCCCCGTACCGTTGGTGGCATTATCTCCCGCCAGGAAGTTATCCTGTACGATTGTGCCGTTTTCCAGTTTAAGACGTTCGATACCTTTTGAAGCGTCACTGGTCTTAAACATTTTTAGCAACCAGTTATTGTAAGGTCTCCAGCCTCCCATGCCCTGGCCCTGAAGAGAGCTGGTAGTAATATTGGAAACATTACCTGAAGGAATCTCATCAAAGACGGTTATCCAGCCTGGTGGAATATTCGTACGCTCACTCGCAGTCATCAGGACATATTTTCCCTCTTTTACTTCTGCTTCGGGCTCATCATCCTGACACGACACCAAAGGAATCGTTAAAAGGGATGCAAGCGCCAAAGACTTAAGTGTTACTTTGTACATTGGTATAACTATTTTATTGAATAATTGATTTTCAAATGAATGCTCCTGCCCGCTCGCTGAACTCTGTAGTTATCGTAAATATCCTTGTTCAGAAGATTTTTGATATCACAGCCCAATGCGATTCTCCGGGCGGGAAGATTAAGCAGGATGCCTGAATTGACGAGGTGCTGATTGGGTATAACCAGCAAGGTATTTACCTGGGCTCTGGGGAACAAACCGGTACCCTCCAGTCGTTTAGGAATGGCCTCAAGATAATACTCGTGCAGATAACTGTAAAACATAAAGGCTTTTAATGTGGCTCCCTGTTTTGAGACCGGCTTTGACTGGTAATTGATACCCAGATTTCCGTAGAGAAAAGGGGTATTTCTCAGGCGCGCTCCATTTTTCCATACATCCTGCTGTACGGTAATTCCGAATAAGCGCATATTCTGCCAGGTAGCATTTGCTGAAACAGTAAACCCGGAACCCAGCTGGAAAGAGCCATCGGCCTCCAGTCCGACACCTTTGACGTTCTGCTGATTTTCATAGCGTGCATAGGGGGCCTGGATAGGAACCAGCAGAATCAACCCTTTGGTTCTCCTGTAGAAAGAGTTAAGTTCAATGGTATACCTGTTCCGTGCCGCTGTTCTCCATCCTAAATTAAAATTCAGACTTCTTTCCGGCCGGATACCAAAATTCTGAACGATCCAGACTCCGTCGCCAAACAGTTCGTTATGATCCGGAAGACGGTTGGAGTATTCTGCGGAAAAGCGGACCAGGTGATCCGGGCTGAGCTGGTACTTCAGCCCTTCCGCTATCCCCCAGGTATTTCCTTTGGATGTTTTCGCCTCTGTACTGCTTATCTCCCGTGACTGGTAGGTTTCCACTCCTGAAGCTTTGTAGTTGAATAGTTTAATAATCAAAAGATTATCCAGCTTTTTATCAAAAAAAAGTGAATTTATGCCGGCTGATGTCACAAACTTCAGGTATCGGGAAGGGAGTGATAGCACATCCACCTGGGTATCCATGAATTTGGGGCCTAGCGGATCTTTTCCCTTTCTGTCCGCCTGCGTAATAACCTGGTTCAACTCGAGGGTATTTGAGGCGTTAAGGCTGTATTTCAGGTTGGTTCTGGAGGTAAGATAATTGTTTTTAATTTCGGATAATGATGGCCGGCTGCTTTCACCGTTTCGTGTGGGATTGGGAGTAAAGACACCGAACCAGTCATAAGTGCCCTTTGCTGTATCTGTCCTGCTAATGTTTAAGGTATTGTAAACCAGGAACTGATCGATTTCCAGGGCGCGCAGCTGTTTTTTATACCTCACTCCGGGTATAACTGACCACTGCCTGGAGACGATTCCGCCATAAGGTTCAGTCATCAGCGCCGGGTGCTGCTGTTCACGGTTGAACTTAAAAGCGGCGAGTTCCAGGCGGATTTCATCTGCCCAGGCCAGGTCTTTCAGGCCGGCGAAAGCCTGTCCGAAATAGCCGGTGTAAGCGTTATGGAATAAAGATACTTTCGCATCCTTCTGATTCCGGGTCTCGGGGTCCGTAACTTTGACGTTCGCCCTGTAATTATTATCAGAATGGTTAAAAAAGCCGTCCAACCCGTAAAACAGTTTTTTCTTTGAGAAGTAGCTGTTAAAGTTCGCCCTGTGGGTATTAAATGAACCGATCTCGTACGATACATCAGCGTAATTTTTCGTCAGCTTTCTGCCAATCAGGTTAACGGCACCACCAAGGGCATCGGCTCCCAGTCCAACGGGTAAAACCCCTTTATAGATCTCCACGCGTTCCAGCATATTGACCGGTACGGACGACAGTGAAAAACCTTCGCCCAGGTAATCCATGGGTATCCCGTCTTTAAAATAGCGGATAGATTTCCCGCTGAAGCCGTTCAGGTTGATATCCGTGGCCGAACCAAGCCCCCCGGTCTGACGGATTCGTATTCCGGCAGAACGATTCATTAATTCGGAAATATTTACGGGCAGTGCATGCGCCTGCTTCAGGTCAAGCACCTCTGCTTTGACAGAAAGCTCACGTGCTGCGGCGGTTTCGGTCTTACCGTACACCACCGTTTCATTTAACTCTTTTACCTGTTCTTCCAGGCTTATTGTCAAAGGGCGGGCAGGGGAGGCCGCCAGCTCCCGGGTTTGAAAACCTACGAGAGAAAAGCGCAGAACCACTTCTTCGTGTGCTGCCAGGCGGAAAGAGAACTCTCCGTTTTCATTTGTCACTGCAGATACGCCTGCATTTTTCACCTGGATCAGAACACCGGCCAAGGGATCTTTTCGGGTATCTGTTACCCTGCCCTTTAGTTCCTTTAGCTGGGGAAATGCCTGAAGGGAAACGAAACAAAGAATAAAAACAAAAAATCTCCCGGATGATATACTCAATTTAATAGCGCTGATGATCTGGTTAGACAAGATACAAATTTATTCTTATTTAGATTTAGTTAAAATAATAAGGATACTAAATTTCAGATTATAGGGTAAAAGTTCAATCGGCTACCTGAAAAGTCCAATATTTAATTCGATTGCGTATTTAAATCCCGAGTCGTATTTTTGTCCCTTAAACTTTTAAATCTTATCATATGAAACTTATTAAAGTTCTGGCCTTCTCTTTACTGACCTGGAGTGCTGCTGCTCAAACCCTTAAAGTTCCTACCAAAAGTCCGCTTCAAACCGTTAAGCAGGAATTTGCCCTGTCATCGGTAGAAATTGAGTATTCCAGGCCTTCTGCCCGCGGAAGAAAAATCTTCGGAGATCTGGAAGCGTACGGCAAATTATGGAGAACAGGGGCCAATGCCCAAACGACCATTAATTTCGGTGAAGACGTTAAAGTAAACGGTACTCCCCTGAAAGCCGGGAAGTACAGCATTCTGACGGTAATCGGTAAGGAGGACTGGAAGATCCGTTTCTGCACACCGGAAACCAGCGTATTCAACTTCAAGGAAGAGAATGTGGTGGCTACCATTGACGCAAAAGCGGTTACCCTTCCTTTTGATATAGAGACCTTTACCATCATGTTTGGTACACAGACCGATAACTCCCTGGATGTAAATATCATGTGGGAGAAAACATTGGTGCCTTTTACTATCACTACGGATATTGACGCTAAGGTAATGGCGACAATTGACAAGATCATGTCTGGCGACAGTAAACCTTATCTTGCCGCAGCAAGTTATTACCTGGATAACGGGAAAGACCTGAAAAAAGCGTTGGAGTGGGCTAATAAGGCAGTAGAGCAGCAGCCGGATGCTTTCTGGGTGTCGCATACCAAGGCTAAAATACAGGCTAAAATGGGAGATAAGAAGGGAGCGACGGAAACAGCCACCCAATCGCTTAACCAGGCTAAGGCTGCCAGGAACCAGGATTACGTGGCACTGAATGAAAAGCTGCTTGCAAGCCTGAAGTAGCTCTTATTTAATAGCGAAGTTTTTGAAACGGCGGGGGCTTCTCCGCCGTTTTTTATGTTAGTGACCGCTTTATAATTGCCTAAATGCCAATTTGTCATTAAAGTGCCCTGAAATTAAACTATTGTACGTCATTTTGTCTTAAATCGTGCTTCTGCACGAGGTTTGCTGATTTCTGTATAAATGAAATGTAAATTATGAACTTTAACCAGTACACACATAAAGCGCAGGAGCTGATCCAGCAGGCGGTTCAAATAGCCCAGGGGTATTCCCAGCAGGCGGTAGAGACCGGCCACCTGCTGAAAGCTATTCTGGAGGAAGAGCCCGATACCAGCTCCTTTCTGTTGAAAAACATTAACCGTGAAACCCTGTTGAACAGGTTGGTGGCAGTTGTAGAGGCTTATCCCCGGGTTTCGGGCGGTACCCAGCCCTACATCGGTAACGAGCTGGCAAAGGCATTTACCAACGCCCAGAATTCGTTAAAGGAATTTGGAGATGAATTTGTAAGTGTGGAGCTTTTACTACTGGGGATACTGAAGGGAAGCGACAAAACAGCTGATCTTTTGAAGTCTTCAGGAGTAAAAGAATCCGTGTTGAAAGAAAAAATTAAAGAACTAAGAGGAAAAAACAATCCGGTGAAAGATCAAAACGCAGAAAACAAATACCAGGCCCTGGCCCGTTACAGCAAGGACCTGAATGAACTGGCGGAGCAGGGTAAGATAGATCCTGTTATCGGCCGGGATGAAGAAATCCGGCGCGTCCTGCAGATTCTGTCGAGGCGCTCCAAAAATAACCCTATCCTCCTGGGTGAGCCGGGAGTAGGTAAAACGGCCATTGTGGAAGGACTGGCCCAGCGTATTGTGCAGGGGGATGTTCCTGAAAACCTGAAATCCAAGCGGGTAATTTCCCTGGATATGGGATTGCTGGTAGCCGGCGCCAAATACAAGGGTGAATTTGAAGAAAGGCTGAAGGCCGTCATCAAGGAGGTGACAGACTCGGACGGAGAGATTATTCTCTTCATTGATGAGATTCACACCCTGATCGGTGCGGGTGGTGGCGGTGAAGGTGCTATGGATGCAGCTAACCTGCTGAAACCGGCGCTGGCCCGGGGAGAGCTGCACGCCATAGGAGCTACTACCCTGAAGGAATACCAGAAATATATTGAGAAAGATAAAGCGCTGGAAAGAAGGTTTCAGTCCGTAATGGTGGATGAGCCTACCGTGGCCGATGCTATCTCCATCCTGCGGGGAATCAAGGAGAAGTATGAGGTTCACCACGGCGTGCGGATCCAGGACGACGCTGTTATTGCTGCGGTAGAGCTTTCCAACCGGTACATTTCCGATCGTTTTTTACCTGACAAGGCCATTGACCTGATGGATGAGGCGGCGGCCAAGCTGCGACTGGAAATGGATTCCATGCCGGAGGAGATGGATGAGCTGAGACGTAAGATCATGCAGCTGGAAATTGAAAGAGAGGCCATCCGGCGGGAGAAAGACAAAGAAAAGGAAAGCACGCTGAGTAAAGAAATTGCCGAGCTGAATGAACATTATAATTCCCTGAAGGCCCGTTGGGAAACCGAAAAAGGGAAAGTAGACGAGATCCGTACTCTGAAAGAAAGCCTGGATAACCTGCGTTTTGAGGCCGAGCAGGCCGAACGCTCGGGAGACTACGGGAAGGTGGCGGAAATTCGCTACGGTAAAATTCCCCAGGCAGAAGAGCGCCTGAAGAGCCTGGCAGACAAGAATACGGATGCTGAAGGCAACCTGATCAACGAGGAAGTAAAGGCAGAAGACATTGCCACTGTGGTGGCCAAGTGGACGGGCATTCCGGTGACCAAGATGCTGCAGAGCGACAGGGAAAAGCTGCTCTTCCTGGAGCAGGAGCTGGAAAAACGCGTAGCCGGACAAAAAGAAGCAATCGAGGTGGTTTCTGATGCCGTAAGACGGTCAAGGGCCGGTATGCAGGATCCGAAAAAGCCTATCGGCAGCTTCCTTTTCCTCGGAAGTACAGGGGTAGGTAAAACCGAGCTGGCCAAAACCCTGGCGAACTATCTGTTTAACGATGAGAACGCCATGGTACGGATAGATATGAGCGAATACCAGGAAAAACATACCGTGAGCCGGCTGGTAGGTGCGCCTCCGGGTTATGTGGGCTATGACGAAGGCGGACAGCTGACCGAAGCCGTACGGCGGAAACCGTATTCGGTGATCCTGCTGGATGAAATTGAAAAGGCCCATCCGGATGTGTGGAACGTGTTGCTGCAGGTGCTGGATGATGGCCGGCTGACCGATAATAAAGGACGGGTCGCCAATTTCAAAAATACCATTATCATCATGACTTCCAACATTGGGAGCCATCTTATCCAGGAAAAATACCTGGAAGCTACCAGAAGCTCGGAAGATGCCTGGACCCAGTATTATAAGGCGGAAGCCCTGGAGCAGGTGATGGAGCTGTTGAAAAACAGTGTCCGTCCTGAATTCCTGAACCGGATAGATGAGATAGTCATGTTTGACCCGCTGGGAAGAACCGAGATCCGGAAGATCGTTTCCATCCAGTTTGATGGTATACGGGCACGGCTCCAGGAGCAGGGAATTTATATTGAGGCTACGGATGCGGCCCTGGATAAGCTGGGCGAACAGGGATATGACCCGGTGTTCGGTGCCCGGCCGCTTAAACGGGTGATCCAGCGCAGTATCCTCAATGAATTGTCGAAAATGATTTTAAGCGGTACTATTGATAAAGATAAGGTGATCCTGCTGGATATTAATGAACAGGGGGACTACGTCTTCGAAAATATGCCTGAATTGAATTTGGAGTAATAGTTTTTCATAAGAATCAGAATAGCCG
>JBEBRR010000016.1:0-65911 GCA_040394735.1 Leadbetterella byssophila | reverse complement strand
CACCCGGCCCTTCGCTTTGCCTGCCAGCATCTGCCGGATTTCGCTTTCCAGGTCTTCCAGTGAAACCGTACGGCTGATGGCTTCCAGGCCTTCGGGCTTCCATTCGCCTGCCAGTTTATTCCATAGCGTTTTCCGCCAGGCTATGGGAGCCTCGGCCGACTCTATTCCGTACAGGGTTAAGCCGCGGAGAATGAACGGGAATACGGAGGTACTTAAATCAGGCGAGAGGGCCATGCCGCAGATGGCCAGGGCGCCGTTAGGGTGAATATGCTTGATCATGTTTTCCAGCACGCTTCCGCCCACCACATCTATGCCGGCAGAAAACATACCTTTCAGCAGCGGCCGGGGCGATTCCTCCCAGGTATGAATGATCTCTCTTGCACCCAAAGAGTACAGGTAGGCGCTGGTTTCCGGTCTTCGGGAGAAGGCCACCGTTTCAATTCCCAGCTTTTTAAGAATAAGCAGGGCAATGCTGCCCACTCCGCCGGTAGCCCCGCTGATAATGACGGGCAGTTGCGTAAGATCAGACTGGAGGACCCTGTCAATGCTCATGGCAGCCGTCAGTCCCGCCGTGCCCAGCATCATGGCTTCTTTCGCGGTCATGGCATCCGGCAGCAGGAGCGCCCAATGCGCCGGAACCGAGATGTATTCCGAAAAGCCGCCTTTGGTGTTCATCCCCAGGTCATACCCGGTGACAATGACATTATCTCCTTCTCTGAAATCAGGGTGGGAGGACCGGACCACCACACCCGCTGCGTCAATACCCGGTGTATGCGGGTAAAAACGCGAGATGCCCTTATTGCCGGAGGCAGAAAGGGCATCTTTATAATTCAGGCTTGAATAAGCTACTTTTACCAGGAGGTCACGGGTGTCAAAATCATCCAGATCTGCGATTTCAATTTTACGGGTTACTTCACCCGAATCTGAAACAGCTACCGATAACCTTCTGAATGAGCTCATACGTTTTTATGGAGCAAAGCCGCTTTTACAAAATTTACAAACAGCGGGTGCGGGTTCATTACCGTACTTTTCAGCTCAGGGTGAAACTGCACACCTATAAAAAACGGATGCGAGGGAAGCTCAATGATCTCCACCAGGCCGGTATCGGGGTTGGTACCACTTAATACCATTCCGTTCTTTTCAAAATCTTCTTTAAAAACATTGTTAAATTCCCAGCGGTGACGGTGCCTTTCGCTGATCCGGCTCTTACCGTAGATGCTTCGGGCCAGGGTTTTATCCTGTATTTTACAGGCGTAAGCGCCCAGCCGCATGGTGCCGCCTTTATTTTCTACAATTTGCTGGTCATGCATCAGGTCAATCACCGGGTGCCCGGTGCAGGCTTCCATTTCGGTAGAATGCGCATCTTCCCAGCCAATTACATTGCGGCCATATTCAATCACCGCCATCTGCATGCCCAGGCATATTCCGAAGAAAGGAATTTTATTTTCCCTGACATACTTTACCGTAGCTATTTTTCCCTCAATTCCGCGCTCTCCGAAGCCCGGAGCCACCAACACGCCATCCAGTCCGTCTAAAAGCTCATGGACATTGTCAGCATCTATTTTTTCCGAGTGGATCCATTTCAGGTTCACTTTGCATCTGTTCATTACACCGCCGTGAATAAAAGCTTCCACAATAGATTTGTAGGCGTCCTTCAGTTCAATGTATTTTCCTACCAGCCCGATATTCACCTCATGTTCCGGATTTTTCAGCACCTTCAGGAAGCTGTTCCATTTCCGCATGTCCGAATCGGTGGCATTATAAATATCCAGCATGTACAGGGCCCGCTGATCCAGCTTTTCCTGGGCCATCAGCACAGGTACCTCATAAATGGAATCGGCATCAATGGCCTCAATGACAGACGGTACCTCCACGTTACAGAACAGGGCGATCTTTTTCCGGATGTCGGCCGGAAGCGGGTGTTCCGTACGGCAGACAATGATGTCCGGCTGAATTCCTGATTCCTGCAGCATCTTGACCGAGTGCTGGGTAGGTTTGGTTTTCAGTTCCCCGGCCGACTTCAGGTAAGGCACCAGGGTAAGGTGTATGGTGAGCATATTATTCTCGCCGAGCTCCCATTTAAGCTGACGAACCGCCTCCAGGAAAGGCAGCGATTCAATATCGCCGACACAGCCCCCGATCTCGGTAAGGATAATATCGTATTCTCCGGAATCACCCAGCAGGCGGATGTGCCTTTTGATCTCATCGGTGATGTGAGGGATGACCTGTACGGTCTTACCCAGAAAATCACCCCTACGCTCCTTGTTCAGCACATTGTAGTAAATCCTTCCGGTGGTGACATTATTGGCCTGGGAAGTGGGAATATTCAGAAAACGTTCGTAGTGACCCAGATCCAGGTCCGTTTCGGCACCGTCTTCGGTCACATAGCATTCCCCGTGTTCATAAGGATTGAGTGTTCCCGGATCCACGTTCAGGTAGGGATCCAGTTTTTGAATGGTTACGGAAAACCCGCGTGATTGTAAGAGTTTGGCTAATGATGAAGCGATGATACCTTTTCCGAGTGAGGAAGCAACTCCCCCCGTCACAAAAATGTACTTTGGCTTTCTTTTTTTTCCGCTCAATGGCATTTCGATAATGATTGATTACGGGATACAAAGGTAGCACTTTTTTTCTGCTTTGGAAGCAACTTTATGCTCCAAAAAATCACGGCATGCAGCACCGGCGGATTAAGCCGTTGGTTTGTAAGGTTTTGTTGGCTTTAACATTTTTTAACGCGTTTTATGGTAACATAATTCTATATTTAGTCGTTTAAAATTTCAGGTCAACACCATTTTTATGAATATGAGAGGTTTTTTGCTGTTTGTTTTTGCTGCTTTGTGGGGCTTTACGGCTATGAGCCAGGTGACACCCAATCCGTCTGTCGAACGGAAGTCGGCCAAAAATGTATTCATCAACAAAATAGAGATCACTGCAGAGCATACGGTATTTCATATGCAGTTTTACGATAAGTCTGACGAGGACAGCTTTGACCGCTTTATGAAAGAGAACCCGGAGGTAGGCCGGAGGCTCAAAGATATGGGGCTCAACCGGGAGCAGGCCCTGAAGATGTTCCGGGAAAGAATGAGCATGGGGCAGACCATCAGCTTTCAGCCGGGCTCACGCGTGGTGCTGCCTGACGGCCGGAAATTTAAATTCATCAGGGCAGTGAATATTCCCGTTTCTCCGGAGAGGCAGGAAGTGGAGACCGGGAAAAAATATTTCTTTAAGGTATATTTCGAGAAGATCCCGGCGGGGTTTGAGAAAATTGACCTGATTGAGTATGATGCCGATTCGGAAGGGACCTTCCAGTACTGGAATTTTAACGGGATCAGGATCAATAATCCGAAAGACAGGCAACCTGCGCAGGATTCTCCTGTAGAAGAGCCGGTGCTGAAGGCTACAGATTTCAGAATTTACGGGCGGATACTCAATGCAGCTACCGGTGAGCCTATCCATGCCAGGGTTATCTGTGCAGGGAAGGAGAGCGGAGCGGCCATTGACTCGCTCCAGACTTCCCGGACCGGAAAGTATGAGTTTTACGTGAACGAAGATGAAATCAGCTTCGAGGTTTCCGCTCCCGGCTTTGAAGCGTTGACAGAGTCAGTTAACCTCAAGGTTTTCCTTAAATCGGGAAGTTTTGAAAAGGATATCTATGTGGAGCCTGTTAGCGAGGAAGAAGCGGCACCTGCAGCTCCGGAAACGAACCCGGGTTCTTCTATCGGAGAGCAGCTTGATGAGGAGGCTACCGCTTTTAAGCTGGATAAAGTGTATTTCAATCTCGGACAGGCGGTAATCCTGAAGGAATCGTATGAACAGCTGGATGATCTGGCCGCTTACCTGAAAGAAAACCCGGAGCTGAAAATCCAGATCGAAGGGCATACCGATAACCAGGGAGATCCGGCCGCCAACCAGAAACTATCTCTTGAGCGGGCTTTTAACGTACGTCAGTACCTGATTGAAAAGGGAGTGGAAGGGAAGCGTATCCGCTTCAAAGGTTATGGCAGCAGCCGGCCCGTTTCTCCTAATGATACGGAAGAGAACAGAAGCCGTAACCGCAGGGTGGAATATAAGATAGTGAACAACCAACAGTGAACAATGAACAACTAAAAGTTAAGGAACATTAATACATGAAAACTAATGTACCTTAACTGTTCACTGTTGGTTGTTCAATGTCTTATTCTTCCTCTTCCCCGAACCTTCCGCCTCCGATGCTCTTTCCGAAGAAAATAGCATTCAGAAACAGCTTATTGGTGCCGTACCAGAAGGCCCGGAAATTCGGGTTGTCAGTAAAACTGACCACCTGGCCGCCTCCTACCCGCTGGGCTACCACTGCCGGACTTTTGCGGATACGTTCCAGGTTTTTAGGATGTACATATCCGGCCATCAATGGGTTTTCCGTAAACATCACGGGGGTATTAAAGGCATTCTGGGTGTCTTCGAAAACCGTATTGTTTACTTTGAAAACAGGCAGGTACAATTGCTTGTAACCATAGCAAAGCGGGTGACTGATGTCTATTTTCGCTTCAAAAATGGTACCGGCCGTAGACAGGGCTCCGTTTACATTGGTTTGTGAGGCATAGGGCAGCTTCTTCCCTTTGGTATCGGCCGATGTTCCGGCTTTGAAAGCAGCTGAACCGATTTTATTCCGTCCCGCCCAGGTAGCGCCGTCGCCCAGTGCAATCAGGGTTCCGCCGCTTTCCACGTAATTCTTGATCTTTTCTGCCGATAGCTCGGAATACCGTCCGTGGTTCAGTACAATGTGGCTGTACTTGCTTAAATCCATCCGGTTCACCTGGCTGATATCGGAAAATGTGAGGGGAAGGTTCACCCGGGTATCCAGCAGGTGCCATACTTCACCTGCATCGTTGGCATCTACCCCGTCACCGGTGATCATCAGCACCTGGGGTTTTTGCATTACACGGAACTTCTCACTTCCCAGGTTGATGCCTTTTTCGGTTAAACCGGTGGACTGGGCGTAGAAAGTGATGCCGTCACGGGCAGCCAGTGTCTCCAGCAATCCGCGTACGTCTTTGCCGATCACCTGCACGGTACCGTAACCAAATTCTTTTTCTTTCCCGTCAATCAGCACGGTGAAAGGTTCTGAAGCGTATTTGAGTGTATATCCTTTCGAAAGTAGCTCATAAGTGGCCCTGGAAGCAAAATAGCTGTCCCACTCGTACAGATAGGCAACCGGGCTGCTGCCGATCACCTTACCGGCCGGGAAGGGGTTATCCTCCACTTTTTGCCCGGTGCTTACCGCTCCTTTCACTTCTGCATACGGTACGTTCATGCACAGAGGGGTGGTCCAGGCCGAGATGTCATAGAAGGCGCTGTCGTGGAAAGTCGTTCTTTTTTCAAACATGGAGGTGATCAGGCGGTGCTGGGACTGGTCCATGGGAATCACATAGGCATCTTCCTTACGGAAATCCTGTCCGTTGATCTTTTCGGTTTTGTCTATCCTGAAAACCTCGATCTGGTTTCTTTTCAGCATGTTAACCATTTCCCAGGTACTGACAGGGTCATTTGCACTTCCGAAAACGTAGGCTTTTACATCACCGGAAGCCTTTTGATTGTAGAAATCTTTCTGGTGGTTCAACAGGTCTTCTCTCAGCTCTTTACCCGCCTGAAGAGTAGACAGCGTGGTGGCAAACTGGTTGCGGATGGTGAAAGGGAAGCTCAGAAGTCCGTTAGCACTTTCCTGCAGGTGTCCCCTGGAGGAAGCCTGCTCAAAGAGGATACCGATAGAGCCGTTAATATCCGGCAGGGTAGAACCTTTTCCGTAATAGAAATCATCGTAATTCTCTTTGGTATAATAGGCAGAACCTATCTTATCAAGGGCTTTGGCATGGTAGGTGCCTATCTTCGAAGTAAGATCAATGTTGCTTTTAGGAGTTAAAGGGTGGGTCCGGGCAGGTATTCCGGGCTGGAAGAAGAACGTTGAATGGGTTCCCATTTCGTGATGGTCGGTCAGGATATTGGGCCGCCAGTCGTAGAATTGCACCAGCCTTCCCCGACTTTCCGGAAGCTGCTGATAGAGCCAGTCGCGGTTGAGGTCAAACCAGTAGTGGTTGGTACGGCCATTGGGCCAGGTTTCGCGGAACTCCCGGCTGTTTCCGTCAGAAACCAGGGTCTGGCTTTTATTGCTGTTCACCCAGGTAGAAAAACGGGTGGCGCCGTCAGGGTTCAGGCAGGGGTCTACCAGGATAACGGCATCTTTCAGCAGGGCATCGATCTCGGCTCCCTGAGCGGCTGCCAGGTGATACCCGGCCAGGATGGAAGCGTTAATGGCACTGGCTTCATTGCCATGTACCGAATAGCCCATCCAGATCACTACAGGCATGTCTTTCACCTTAAGGCCGTTGGAAAGATCAGGATTAGCCAGTTTTCTGTGCTCGGTTTTGATGCTTTCAAGCCGCGACAGGTTAGCGGGTGATGTAAAGGTGACCAGCAGCAGTTCCCGGTTTTCATAGGTACGGCCGTAGGATTCTACTTTCATGCGGTCAGAGTGCCTGGCCAGTTCACGGAAATACGCATTTACCTCGTAAGGCGTAGCATGCTGCTCGCCCACTTCATACCCCAGGAATTCTTTCGGGGTAGGAACTTTGCTGTCATACGCCTGGCCCTGCGGCAGATAGTATTGCAGCGTGACCTGGGCATAGCCGCTGAACTGTAAACAGAGAAAAAATAAAGACAGGAAAAAAATCTTCATAGGATAACGGTTTGCTAATTAATTATCGTGAAAAGGTAAAAAAAGAAGAGCGGTTTAGCAAAAAGATGTAGACCATTAGCAGAATTGTAAAGCCTAAAAGTAAAATAGTATTAAAAAGGAATATAGTTGACTTTTATCTATTGAAGTTTATGATTATTAAGCTAATTGGAATGTTTCTCAATAAGCATGATTAATTTTACCTGAGAAAATTCAAAACGCTAATGCCAGCCTCAAAACAAGTTATACATTCAGATGTGGTGATGATCGGTGCAGGAATTATGAGTTCTACTCTGGCGTCCATTCTGAAGGAACTGAATCCGGACATTTCCATCTCTATCCTGGAAAGGCTTGACGCCCCCGCGGCTGAGAGTTCAGATGCATGGAATAATGCAGGAACAGGACACAGTGCGCTGTGTGAACTTAATTATACTCCTGAAAAGGAAGACGGAAGCGTGGATTGCAGCAAGGCGGTTAAAATATTTGAACAGTTTGAAATTTCAAAGCAGTACTGGGCTTACCTGGTAAAGCAGGGACTGGTAGACAGTCCGGGAGATTTTATCCATACCATTCCTCACATGAGCTTTGTGTTCGGTGAAAAAAACACGGATTTCCTGAAAAGACGTTACGAAGCGCTTCGTCAGTATCATTTCTTTCAGGGAATGAAATTTACGGATGATCCGGAAAGGATCAATAAATGGGCGCCTCTCATTATGGAAGGTAGAGATGTACAGGAACCCGTGGCAGCTACACGCGCTGAGTGGGGCACGGATGTGAATTTCGGTACGCTTACCCGCAAAATGCTGAAATATCTGATGTATGAAAAAGGGGTAATGCTGAAGCTGGCTCATGAGGTGAAAGACCTGACCCGCCTGCAGGACGGAAAATGGAAGATTGTGGCGAAGAACCTGACCACTGATGCCAGGACCGAGTTTCATACGGACTTTGTGTTTATCGGTGCGGGCGGCGGCTCCTTGCCGCTGCTGGAAAAGTCAGATATTCCTGAAGGAAAGGCCTATGGTGGCTTCCCGGTGGGCGGCCAGTGGCTGCGGTGCACCAGTAAGGATGTCATTAAACGGCACGACGCCAAAGTGTACGGCAAAGCGGCAGTAGGCGCTCCGCCTATGTCGGTACCTCACCTGGATACCCGCTTTATTGACGGAGAACGTGCCCTTCTTTTCGGGCCTTATGCCGGTTTTTCTACCCGTTTCCTGAAGAATGGTTCCCTGCTTGACCTGCCGGGCTCCATCAATACCCATAACATCCTGCCGATGATCCGGGTGGGTCTCGACAATATGGACCTGACCAAATACCTTATCCACCAGGTGAGCCAGTCGCAGAATGAGAAGGTGGAAGCGTTAAAAGAGTACCTGCCCAATGCGCAGGCAGAAGACTGGGAGCTGGAAAAGGCCGGCCAACGGGTGCAGGTGATCAAAAAGGATAAAAAGGAAGGCGGAGTGCTTGAATTCGGAACGGAGATTGTGAATGCCGCTGACGGGAGCATAGCGGCTCTTCTCGGTGCTTCTCCGGGTGCCTCCACGGCCGTAGCGATTATGCTGGAGCTCCTGGGCAGATGCTTCCCCGGCAAAATGGAAGCCTGGAGACCCCGCCTGGAAGAAATGATCCCTTCTTACGGGAAATCCCTTCTGAACGATACTGTGCTTTTCCGTGAAGAGCACCTGGCAGCAGCTGAGCTGTTAGGCATAGAGCCTGCACCGGTACAAAAAACGGCCTGACATGGTCTTCCCGGCAGCTTAGCTTTTAAACTGTTGTTCCGTATTTTTGAAGAGAATATTGAAGGTGGTCATGCTGCCATAACATCTTGAAATGTATTGCTGAATGTCCATTTTGGCTTCATCACTGAGGTCAGAGCCGTTGACTTTCTGCTCCAGCACACGTAGTTTGTCGCGCATCATCACGATTTTATGAAAGAAAGTCTCTATAGGGATTTCTTTCGGGGCCAGGCCCGGCTTGCCCGGTTCAAGGATCATTTTGCCGCCGGCCCATTTTTCACCCAGGGGAATGATCTCGGTGGCGTCCATCCATTTCTGCAGAATTTTACCCAGTGTTCTTTCCACATCCGAAAGGCTGACCAGGTCATTGCTCAGGGGCACACATTCGATGACCTCCAGGCCGGCATCAGGTTTTACCCGTCTTGTGCCGCTCTCCATAAAGGTGATCTCATAACTTTCTGATCTTACACTGATTACTACCCCGTTACCGTATTCCTGGTGTTTTACCCTAGAGCCGATTCCCAGAATTTGCATGTATTTTGGTTGATTAAAGCGGCAAAGATAAGGATTAATCAATAATTGGTAATGAATAATTATTCATTACCCCATTAGCATTAATCCTTACTGGTTATTCTGCTGATTGAGAATCTCAATGGTGCGGGCCTTTTCGGCCTTATCCTTCTGGTAATTGATATCGTAGGTGGTAGGCTGGCGGATCTTGGAAGCATAAGGATTTTTTTCCAGCGCGCTTTCCACCTGGCGGATAAATGAAAATACCATTTCATCTTTCAATCCTTCCTCCAGTGCCAGGTTATAATAGTTCAGCGCTTTACTGAGGTAATCGGCAGCCCCCTCTTCGCTCCGGCTGGAGACCGCCCTGCGCTTCATCTGGTTCGCCATTTCCAGGGTAAGAACAGGCAGCAGACCGCGGTTCGGATCGTAGGGGTTCAGCACCAGCAGCTCCTTCATGTGAGACTTGGCGGTCTCGTATTGCTGAAAGGCCCGGTAATCTTCGGTCTTTTTCCAGTGAAACATTGCCCGGGAGCTGTTCTTTATCTGGTTCTCAATAGTATAGTCGCCCTGAAAATCAGGCGTTTTTGCCAGGTTACGATATAAAAAGAAGGCATCCCAGTACCGGCCGGCCTGGTAATATTCGTCTGCCTCAATCTTCTTGTATTTCAGGTGGTCAGATTGAGCGAAAGTGGTTACTGAAACGAATGATAAAACGGCTAATAAGGCTGTTCTCATGATTTTACGTTTAAAGGAAAGTATTTTTATACGCAAATTATCTTCGTTTTTTGGTTCATAACGTATAGTTTTAAAAAAAATTTTGCGAAATATTTAAAAAGTAACCGTTGGTAAGTTTTCAGGAATGGATCGCCTCATTTGAAACCGATATCCGGTTTGCCTGGTGCAGGAAAGGGGATATTCCGCCTTCCGGAAAAATCGTTATATGGGAGGATCAGTGGGAAAACCGGCCGGAGATCGTGCGCTCCCGGGTATTGTCGAAGCTGGGCCTCCTGGAAAGAATACCGGGCCGTTTATGTGAGATCCGCCGGATTCCGCGGCCTCCGGCCGACGCTTTCCTGGAAGAAAACCATCTCCAGGGAGCGGCCGCATCCAAAATAAAGTACGGTATGTTTCTCCCGGAAAGATATTTCAGGATATTGAAAGAGAGGCCCTCCGAACCTGATCTCCTGATGGCGGTAATGACCTTTTCCGGACCGAGAACATTCCGTGACGGTACGAAATCGTATGAGCTGATCCGTTTTGCCGTTCGGTGCAATTTTCATATTCAGGGCGGGTTTTCCCGCTTGCTGCAGCATTTTATACGGGAAAAAAATCCGGATTCTATCATGACCTACGTAGACCGGGACTGGTATTCCGGCAGCACCTATGAAGCATTGGGTTTTGAGCCTGCAGGGGAGCTGCCGCCCATACGTTATAGGGTAAATGCCGGCGGGAAGCGTTTTCCTGTGGAAGGCCCGGAATATGATGTGATAAATAAGGGAAGCCTAAAAATGATATGGAAGAAGAAATTCGGGTAATCCTGGGCCCTACGGCCTCAGGAAAGACCGCTCTGGCCGTGGCTTTGGCCCGGCAGGTGAATGCTGAGATCATTTCAGCCGACTCACGCCAGGTGTACCGGGGTATGGACGTGGGAACGGGAAAAGACCGGAACGAATACGGCACCGTTCCGTATCACCTGATCGATATCCGTGAGGCGGGAGAGAAATATAACCTGGCACTTTTCCAGGAGGATTTTCGCCTGGCGGTACAAAAAATACGGACCAATGACCGGCAGGTGGTGGTCTGTGGCGGAACGGGCCTCTATATCCAAAGCCTGGTACAGGGTTTTTCAGATACATTTATCCCGGAAAATCCGGCTCTCAGAAATACACTGAATACACTGCCGGAAACAGAGCTTGACAGCCTGCTGGGTGATGAACGTCCTTCTACGCGTAAACGGAAGATCCGGGCGCTGGAAATAGCGGCTTTCAAAGCGGCAAACCCCGGTACGGTTTTCCCGGAGCGGGAGCGGTATGACTTCCGGCTGTTCGGACTGGACCCTCCCGTAGAAACAAGACGCCACCGGATCTCCCGGCGTCTGAAAGAACGGATACAGCAGCAGGGGATGATCGCAGAGGTGGAAGAACTGATCGCTTCTGGAGTCAGCCCTGAGATGCTGGACTATTACGGACTGGAGTATAAATATGTGGCGGCTTTTTTGCTGGGATTTCTGCGCTATGATGAAATGTATACCCGGCTGGAAACGGAGATTCACCGCTACGCCAAACGGCAGATGACCTTTTTCAGGAGCATGGAAAAAAAAGGGATCGGGATTAACTGGGTCCCTTTTGAACTTTCCTTGGAGAAAAAAGTAGCGTATGTACTGGCATGCAGGTGAATAGCAATGATGGGGTGGGACTGAGCTTTGCACCCTTCGACAGGCTCAGGATGACAGTGGCAGGCAGGCATTAACGCCAATGTTACTTTATAACATATGGTGTTACCGCTGTCATCCTGAGCCTGTCGGGGAGCACGTTATTATATAATATACATCAATGCTCCCCGGACGCGGCCAGATAACGCTCGGCATCCAGGGCCGCCATGCAGCCGGTTCCGGCAGCGGTAATGGCCTGGCGGTAAACGTTATCCTGCGCATCACCGCAGGCAAATACGCCGGAAATATTGGTTTTAGTAGTTCCTTTTTCCACCAGTATATAGCCGGTTTCGTCCATATCCAGGTAGCCGGCAAAAATCCCTGTGTTAGGCTGGTGCCCGATGGCTACAAAGAAGCCGTGGATATCAATGACCGACTCCTCACCGGTTTTATTGTTTTTAACTTTAACGCCTGTTACCCCGTCATCTCCCAATACTTCTACGGTTTCAGTATTAAAGAGAATCTCAATATTGGGCGTGTTTTTAACCCTTTCCTGCATGATCTGTGAAGCCCTGAATTCATCTCTTCTCACCAGCATGGTTACTTTTTTACAAAGCTTGGAAAGGTAATGGGCCTCTTCGCAGGCGGTATCGCCGGCACCTACTATGGCCACGTGCTTGCCCCGGTAAAAGAAACCGTCACATACGGCACAGGCTGATACCCCCAGGCCGTTCAGACGGGTTTCCGACTCGATTCCCAGCCATTTGGCGGAGGCGCCGGTAGCAATGATCACGGTTTTGGCAATGATCTCTTTGCTTTCGTCAATGACTACTTTATGGGCCAGCGGGGTGGAAAAATCTACGGCAGTGGCCAGTCCGAAGCGGTTATCCAGGCCAAATCTTTCCGCCTGCTTTCTCAGGTCTTCCATCATGGCCGGTCCCTGTATTCCGTCAGGATAACCGGGGAAATTCTCTACGTCGTTGGTGATGGTCAGCTGTCCGCCGGGTTGCATACCCTGGTACATAACGGGTTTAAGTCCTGCTCTCGCTGCATAAATGGCCGCGGTGTATCCGGCAGGCCCGGATCCTAATATTAAAACTTCTGCGTGCTCTTGTGTCATTGGTTATTTACTTCTATAAAGAAAATGATTTTTTGAGCTGCAAAGTTCGGAAATTCTGAAGAAAAAGGTTCGGCCCGGATTACACATCAGATTCTTTACTACGCCAAAATACTGTTTGCTTAGCTTAAAACTATCATTCACTATACTTTTACCGGCCTGTCGCCGCCATTTTGTAGTATTTCGCCCCGTTAAAATTTCTAACGGATAATGTAGGTTAAAGAACTTTCAGTTCTATTCTCCGGTTCAGCTGGCGGTTAGCTTCAGAGTCGTTTTTGACTTTCGGCTGACTTTCGCCATAACCTTTTGCCACCAGGCGGTCAGGAGCAATCCCTTTGCTTTTAAGGTAGTCCACTACGGCCGCGGCACGGCGATTGGAGAGATCGAGGTTCGCCTTGTCATTTCCCACATCATCCGTGTGGCCAGAAATCTCCACGATCAGCTTCGGATTTCTTTTCAGCATTTCGGTCAGTTTCTTCAACTCAATATCCGATTCGCTGCGGAGCCCGGCCGAGCCCGTGTCAAAAAAGATGTTTTCCAGGGTCTCCCTGGTTTCTTTTTCTATTTTTGAAAGGTGGATATCCAGCTCCTGGTTTTCATTGCCCTGCTTAAAATCAAACTTCAGGCTTTTGAAGAAATATCCCGGAGTTTCCACATACAGAACATATTCTCCTTCTTCGGGCAGAACCGACATGTAGTCGCCGGTGACCGGGTCAGAGAGGAAACGTGACACACGCTCCCCCGTACGGCTGTTGACGAGCTCAAGGGTAGAGTACAGGGGTTTCTGGGTTTTTACATCTTTGATATAGCCTTTGATATAATAAATACGCTCAAACCGTGAGGCCAGCTCGCGGGGAACCTGGAATTCATAGATAAAGGTCTGGTCACCTTCCTGCTTGGAATAAAAGGCTGATTTGCCGTCGGCAGAAATGAAAAGCCCCGACTCATCACCGGGAGTATTGATCGGGTAACCCAGGTTAACCGACTCGGCACCGAAATTATCCCGTATGCTGGTCATGTAGATGTCGTGATTGCCCAGTCCCTCCCGGCCGTTGGAAGAATAAAACAAGGAGGAGCCGTTGGCATGTACAAAGGGGGATACTTCGTTTTCCGGTGTATTGATACCGGCCCCGAGGTTTACGGCCCGTGACCACTTGCCATCTTCATCCATGGTGCTTACCCAAAGGTCTTTTTTCCCGATGCCGTAGGGCCGGTCAGAGGAAAAGAACAGCCGGGAGCCGTCGGGGGAAAGAGAAGGCTGGGAGTCCCAGTACGGGGAATTGACAAAAGGCCCCATGTTCTCGGGCTCGGTCCAGCTGTTGCCTTCGCGGCGGGTGATGAAAAGGTCGCAGCTGCCGTATGACTTACGGCCTTCGCAGGAAGTAAATACCATGATCTTGCCGTCGGCAGAAATGCTGCAGGTACCCTCATTGTTGGGAGTATTGATGTTGGCGGCTATAGGCACCGGGGCTTCCCAACGGTCATTTATTTTTCGGGACACGTACAGGTCTTCATCTTCCTCAGGCGTAATGGCTGTAAAGATGAGGGTGTTTCCATCGGCGGTAAGTACCGGAAAGTATTGTTTTTGCCGGGCGTTAACCGTACCAGTCAGCTTCTCCGGACGGATATTCAGCGGGTTGGCCATGGCTTTCATACCCATATCGGCCCGGCGGAGCTGCTTCTGGATCTGCTGGTAGGCCATGGCATTTTTATTGGTATTCTCCAGGGCGGTGATCAGGTATTTTTTAGCCTCCTCGTATCGGGTATCTTCCAGAGCCCGGGAGCCGAGGTACATATACGCAGCCGGATAATTTACTTTGGCAGTATCGAAACGGATCGTTTTCTGGTAGAATTCCACGGCTTTTGTGGTGTTCCGGAAAGATTCATAGATCTGGGCGGTACGGTAGTAAGGCAGCTGCCGGGAGCTGTCTCGCTGGAAATATTTTTCAAAATTACCCAGCGCCTCGTTGTATTTCCGGAGTTTGAATTCTTTTTCTCCCTGATCCAGATAGAACAGGGCTCTTTTATCCTGTGTAAAAGCGGGGGTAAAAGTCAGGGAGAGAAACAGAAACACCCAAACCTGTCGCGCCATAAGAATAAAAAGTTTTTATATCACAAACGTCCCGGTGTCCTGTCAAGTATATTTTGAAGGGTAAATACACCTATGACACCTGAATCCTTATTACTTTTGGGAATCAAATATAGCAGTACAGAAAGAAAATTATGGCGGAATATTACGGATATTTTAAGGCTTTTCACATTGTAGGTTTTGTTTCCTGGTTTGCCGGGCTGTTTTACCTGGTACGCATGTTTGTTTACCATGCTGAGGCCGACAGTAAGCCTGAAGCGCTGCGGGCAGACTGGAAAAAGCAGTTTACCCTCATGCAATGGCGGGTATATAAGATGATCGCCACCCCCGCCCTGGTGATCACCTGGATTTGCGGTCTTTCCATGCTGACCATTAACCCCGCGCTGCTGCAGCAGGGCTGGATGCACGTGAAGCTGACCCTGCTGGTATTACTGGTCGCTTATCACTTCTATTGCCGGCATATCATCCTTGTACAGGCGCAGGATAAAGACCGGAAAAGCTCTTTCCATTACCGCCTTCTGAATGAGCTGCCCACCCTTTTTCTGGTGGCTATTGTGCTGCTGGCGGTCATGCGTGACCTGCTGGATTTTCTGAAACTCTTTGCGGGGATCGTGATTTTCGGCGCCGTACTGTTTGCGCTGGTAAAGGCGTATAAGAAAAGGCGGGAATCCTGACTCACATCCGGCATACCAGACATCCGGGAAATAAGGGAAAACCCATATGTCTGGTATGCCGGATGTGGGTCAGGCAGCCGTCAGTTTTCTACTGTAAATATATACTCTCCGCTCAGTACTTCCAGTACCGCTGTATCCCCCTCTCTTTTTACGAAGGTGACTCCTGTTACCCTGGTTTTCGACGCCGTTTTCCCGTCAAAGACCGGCTTCCCTGACTCCTTGATCACGGGAGCGGATTTTCCTCCCAGCGGCAGGCGGACCTGCGCCCGGCTGTTGGCCGGAACGCTGCATTTCAGGATGAATTTCTGAGGGGTATTATCCCAGCGGCTGTGTATTTTCCCGTAAGGAGAGCGATAAGAGGCTTCTGCCCACTGAAGGTTACCGGCGGGCATCGGAGCCAGCAGGAAATGCTTAAAGCCTTCGCTGTCCGGATCCCGCCGGATCCCGGCCAGGTACTCATAAAACCATTCGCCCAGCGAACCGTAGGCAAAGTGATTCCGCGAATTCATTCCTTCCGGTTTTTCTTTGTCGGAATTCCAGAGTTCCCACATCGTGGTGGCACCATTGTCGATCATATACCCCCACGAAGGATAGGTCCTTTGGGTGGCTACGGTATAGGCCAGCTCATGCTGCCCGCTTTCACTCAGGGCCGGGAGCAGCATCTGGGTGGCAATGAACCCGGTGCTCAGGTGATTTCCTTTTTCAATAACATTTTTCGATACCTGGTCAGCCACTTTTGCTTTTTCAGTGGCTATGCCCAGGCTCAGGGGAATGAGATTGGCTGCCTGGGTGCCTCCCTGGTAATTCCCCGTATTTTTATCATAATACAATTCATTATAGCGCTCTGCCGTTCTACGGGCCACTTCAGCATATTTCTCCGCATCTGTTTTTTTCTTCAGGATACCCGCTATTTCCGACAGTAGCCGGTTGGAATAAAACTGGTATGCTCCGCCAATGGGTTTGGAAGGGGAGGCCTCTACCGGCACCCAGTCGCCGTAGCCGTACCAGGCTTTCTCGCCTTCGCCCGTCTGGAAATGGTAAATTCCGTTCTTTTGAGTGGAAGGATGATTATTCATGTACTCCACCCAGGCCTGCATGGCGGTATAATTTTCTTCCAGGATGCGCTTATCCCCGTAAAAGCGATACATTTGATAGGGAACAATGACTACGGCGTCACCCCATGCAGGTTTGGAAGGCCCCCCTACCACTATTTTCGGATTTACATCATAGACATAGCCTGACGAATGCTGGCTGTCAGCAATATCCCGCTGCCATTTGGTAAAAAAACCGTTCATGTTCATCATATAGGCGGCTGTGGGGGCAAAAATTTGGGCATCGCCCATCCAGCCAAGACGTTCGTCCCGTTGCGGGCAATCGGTAGGCACATCCATCAGGTTGCCTTTCAGGCTCCAGGTGGTGATTCCGTAAATGCGGTTCAACAGATCATCCGAACAGGAAAACCCGCCGGCTTCCGGGAGATCGGAATGAATAACCCTGGCGGTAAAAGTGTTGAGGTCCGGTTTTTGGGAAAGACCTTCCACTTCCACGTACCGGAAGCCGTGATAGGTGAACCTGGGTTCCCATTCTTCTGTACCGTAACCTTTAAAGATGTACTTGTCGGTGGGCCGGATACTCCGGAGGTTGGCCTGATCGGCGAGTCCTTTGTCGGTCAGCAATTCAGCAAACTTCATGGTCACTTCTTTCCCGGTCTTTCCCTCGGCCTTCAGGCGCACATAACCCACCAGGTTTTGTCCGAAGTCCAGTACATAACGCCCCTTCCTGGGTTCGGTAATGGCTACCGGCTGCAGCTCACGCGTAATACGTACAGGCGGGGAGGGAGAGGCTTTAAGCGTGAGGCCGCGGGTAGAAAAGGTGTCGGCTTCTTCCGCTTTATTGGCTCCCGGTTTATCTCCGAAGAGCGTGGTAGAATTGGATTCGTCATCGAGAAGATTGGCTTTTACCCAGTTATTGCTGTTCTCGAGCCGGGCATCGTACACTTCACCGTCATAGAGAGTATTGGAAACGATAGGGGAAAGCCGCGCCTGCCAGGTTTCGTCTGAAATAAGGGTCTGGCGGCTTCCGTCATAAAATTCTAGCTCCATCTGCAGGAGCAGCCGGCAGGGACCCTGGCTGTACGAAAACTTTCCCCCGCCCCAGCCCAGGCCGCTGCTCCACCAGGCATTGCCAAGGGTGGCCGTAATAAAATTGGTGCCGGAGGTTACCTCCTCTGCCGGAATTTCGTAAGTCTGGTAATGGAGAGTCCTGAGATAGTTTGTCCAGCCGGGAGCCAATACATCACGGCCTACTTTTGAGCCGTTAAAGCTGAGGTGGTAAGCCCCCAGCCCGGTTACATATATGCGGGCTTTGACCACTCTTTTTCGCAAGGTGAACTCTTTCTGAAGCTCTACGGATTTGGGAGGCTTGCCTTCCGTACCCTTCATGCCTATCCAGTGTGCCTGCCAGTCTTCTTTGTGGAAAAGACCGGTCTCAAACCAGGCCGTCTGGCTGACCACCTTATTTTTTTCATTCCAGACCCTCACTTTCCAGTAATACCGTTTGCGCGATTCCAGGGGTTTACCCTTGTATTCTATCCAGGTGCTCTGATCCGATTTAACAATGCCTGAATTCCATATATTGCCGGTATTACGGGCCAGGTTTTCTTCTTTGTCCGTCACCAGCACCTGGTAGGCGGTCTGCCGGCTGCTGCGCACATTACTGTTCAGTTCCCAGGAGAAGCGGGGATGGCTCACATCCATTCCTAGGGGATTTTCGGAATATTCTGTCCGTAGACTTTCTACTGTCTGTGCCGAAACAGAGAAGCAGAGAAGGAGGAAAAAGGGGAGTATTTTTTTCATAGGTATAAGATTAGTTCAGAATAGTAAGTTCCGGGTTCTGAGAGGTGAGCAGTTCCGGGTTTATTCATTCTATCACGTTTTTATCAGGGAAATTTATTCCCAAACAGTTCCTGTAACTTACCACTCGTTACTCGGAACTCAGTATTTGAAACTCACCAAACTCAATGTTTCACAATCTCCTTCACAATACCGCCCTGGGGCTCGCGGACCGTCTGGGTAAAGATAAAGGCCTTGGGGTCTATATCATACACGGTATCTTTCAGGCGCCGTACTTCCAGGCGGGTCACTACAGTAAAGATAATGTCTACCTCCGTGCTTTTTTCGAAAGAATCCTTCATAAACCCCCTTTCTCCCTTGTAAACAGTGATGCCGCGGTCAAGTTCCATCACAAGGGCCTTCTTGATTTCTTCGCTTTTACCGGAAACAATGGTAACGCCCGTATAAGCCTCAATTCCTTCGATCACGTATTTGGTGGTCTGCCCGGCAATAATGTAGGTAAGGATAGCATAAAGAGCGGTCTCTACCTTCATAAAGATGGCAGCAATGATAAAGATAACGATGTTCATGCCCAGGATGACCTCCGTGATGGAAAAGCTGCTCTTTTTAGTGGTCATCAGCACCAGCACCTCCATGCCGTCAAACGTGCCGCCGCCCCGCATGCACAGCCCTACAGCGATGCCCATAAAAAAACCACCGAACATAGCCACCAGCAGCTTGTCATGCGTAAGTTCGGGAAATTCCACAAACTGCATGGTAAGCGCAATAAGCACTACGGTCAGCGTGCTTCTGAGGGCAAAGTTCCGGCCTACCTTGGAGAACGAAAGGACGATAAAAGGAATATTCAGCAGGATAAGAACCAGGCCCAGATCCCAGCCGTAAATTTCGTAAAGCAGGATTGATATACCGGTGACACCACCGTCCAGGAAGTGATTGGGCACCAGGAAACTTTTCAGGGCAAAACTGGCGGATAATACCCCGAGAATCAGGAAAATAATATCAGAAAGGGTAAATAAGCGGCCTTGGTGCTTTAAAGACATAGTTCTACGTTCGGGTTAATTTTGATCTGATTACCTGCAGGTTCTCTTTCTTTCTTTCCTCCCTGTTTTTCCGGGATGTTTCCGTGAAATAGTGATGCTTTTCCAGGAATTTTTCCTGAAGGGTGTTCCATTCTCTTTCACTTTTTACCACTCCTGAGTGGTAAAGCTCCCGGTACAGGCGGTTTCCCGTTGTAAAGAAATCATCTCTGCCCAAATAATCCAAATCTGCATCGGCCAGAATTTTCTCCAGCCGGTCTTCCGGGCGCTGGGGCATGCGGGTAGCCATAATCATTTTCCGGATCCGGGCAATGGCACTTTCAGGGTAACCGTAGACCGGCAGGTATTGCGAGGCCAGCTCACAGGAATGCTCTTCGTGTCTTTCGGCTGAAAACAGAAATCCCGTATCATGGAACAGCGCGGCGGTTTTCAGCAGGATGAGCTCCTCACCCCTGACCCCTTCCTGCTTTGCAATCTCCTGAACGGCACGGATCACGTCATGCGTGTGTTTCGCATTGTGATAGGCCAGGTGAGAGGGAAGCTCCTCACGGAGCCGTTCTATCACTGCTTTTTTCAGGGGTGCATACTGCATGAACTACCGGATATTGATCAGTCTCATTTTTCCTTTCGCAGGTGAGGTAATGGAGATAGCTTCATCGCTCACTTCTATCTTTTTATCTCCGGCCATCTGGATATTGTAGGCAGAATCGACGGAAACATATTGCCAGTGCTCTTCTGACAGGTAAATCCGGTTGCCGGCAATAGCCAGCACGCGGTAGCCTCTGCCGTTACCGTCAAACGGACCGAAGATCAGCGAGGTAAGGGTCAGCGGCTCTTTATCGGTGCCTGAAGTCTGAACGTTTTCACCCTCCTCTACCACGTCCCATTCATTAAAGCTGATGGCCCTGCGGAGCGCTGTAACCAGCACCGGTACTTCGGCAGGGTTGACGCCCCGGGCTTTAAGGATGGCTTCCAGTTCGTTTTTCCGGCTGGCCGAAAGCTCTTCTGCTTTGGCCTTTCCGTAGGGAGTAAAATCCGAATCCGTGCCGCCGCCGTCTTCTGCAACAGCCGTGCTGTCATTCCGCACGGCGAGGTCGTCTATAGTGGTGTCTGTATTCTGGGTATTGTTGCAACTCCCTAAAAAAGAGAGGACAAGGAAACCCGTTAATGCTCTTTTCATTATTGGGGAAAAATTAATTTGCCAAAAATAGGCAGGGATATTCAATAGACAATGCCGTTTTACCGGAGAGATGCAAAATCTTGTTATGAGATGCCGTATTTTAATTGACGACGGGGTTACAGGATGCGGGGTTTTTATATTAGTCGTGTTTTTCAGAGGCGAATGTCCCCCAGAGTATCCATTGATTCTGATCAATAAATGCCGGGTACCGCTCCAGGTTTCCGGCCAGTATCTGCAGCTCAGCTACTCCCAGGTCCCGAAAGGCATGGCGCCCCCCGTCTTCGTCCAGGAGGGTAAGGTAACCCGATTTTCCCCCGATATCCCAACCAAAAGTAAATGTAATGATACGTTTCATAGGAGTAAAAGTTCCAAGGTTTATTACACTTATCGCCCCCCAAAAGGGCTGCCCGTAATTTTCAGACAGCCCTCTGTAAGGGGGAGATTCCGGAGCTCCGGTTATCTGAATTTAATAGTGGCAGACCTAAAACAGGGAACCTGTTTTTTTTAACACCCTGAGAATATCGTTTTGTCTCCTGCGGGAGATAAGCACTTCCGTTCCGTCTGTAAGACGGACCACCGCGGTACTTCTTGCCCTGCTGATGCTGTCGATATACGAAGGATTCAGCAGGAAAGAGTTGTTAACACGCAAAAAGTGCCTCATAGACAGGCTGTTCTCATGATGTTTCAGAGTGCGTGGAGATAACGTCTTTTTCCCGCCCAGCAAATGAAACTCAGTGTAATTTGAGTCCGCCTTCAGGAAAATAATCTCGTTCAGAGGAATGGGAATCTTTGCCATGGCAGGTTCAGGGGGCTGATTAATTTGCTCAATGCAAAGTTAAATGCACTTGAGAAGCTGCAAAATACCCTTTTCATGGTATTTTTCAGAAAAACATATACTGTCTTGACAGTATAAAAGCTTTAAAAAAAAGGATAGACCAGCCTGGAGCCGGGGTTCAGGAAGAACCGTCGGAGCGCATAACCTTTTCTCTCAATATACGTCATTACCGTTTCCAGGCGGCCTTCCTGATTTTCGCGGGTTTCCGTCAGGGCTTCCGCCAGTAATTCACAACGGGCCATACCAAAGCTTTTTTGGGGATCAGGGGGACTTTCCGCAAAACCCGTTCCCGGCCCGAGGGCCAGGGTAAAAAGAGGAGGATCAGGATAGAAGTGCCGGCTGAGAGTTTCCGGGATCTCCCGGATAAATGCATAGGCAGCGTTGACAAACCGGTAATCGGTGTAGAGAATGAAGCTGTCTGACCGGTGCATATGCTGCGGTTCACAGATGCATTTCAGCATGAAAGGTACCCGGGCCTTATTGAGGCTCCCCGTAAAGTAATTCATGAGCAGGATACTTCCTTGAGCATCTGTATTAAAATAAAACCTCAGGGTAGATTCATGGAAGAATGTCGCCGGCACATGGCTGAAAGCATAGTAGAATATCCCTTTTACATTTTCCTTCGGGAAATAAACCCAGGCCTCATCACCGGTTTCGTGCCCTCCGGGCAGCAGGTAGCTACCCGGAAAAAGCTTTAAGCGGTGGTCTCCTTTACAAGCCAGGTAGGGCAGCTCCTGGGCAATTTCCAGGGTATAGCCTTTGCGGATGCGGCTGCGCGACAGGTTATTTTTCTTAAGTTCTTCAAGGAAATTCCTGTTTTCCGGTTCCGATAAACCGCCGGCACAGTAAAACTGCTCGTAGAGGAGCTCGCTGAGTTGCTTCTGCAGCAGGGCCAGATCTTCCGCCCCGCTCCGGTGCGTTAACTCCATAAAATTGAGCAGGGGCCGGTTACGGAAAATGATCTGGCCCGAAGGAGAAATTTCCAGTGAATTCACGATATGTTTCAGAACCTCAACCATAATTTTTAAACACCGGGTTCAGAAAGAGCTGCGGGTTGAGCAGCAGGTCAGCGGCCAGCTGCAGAACCCTTGCAGAAGGGGGCTGCCCCGATCCGGTGATTACCGTCAGTACCTGCAGGCCCAAATACCGGATCAGTCTCAGGGCGTCGTCTTCGCTCCATCTCTCCCTGTAGCTCCGGGTGATCTGCCTGAGAAGAGGAGATTGAGCGACCAGGTAAGCTTCAGATGCCACCGGCGCCTGGTAAACGGGAGAATCGTACGGCAGAGTATAAAAGATCAGGGCTGATAGGTCCCAAAGTGCATCGCCGGTAGACATCTTTTCCCAGTCGATGATCTTCACTTCCTGCCGGTCATTGATCAGGATATTTCCTGGTTTGAGATCGTTATGGATAATATTACAGGGATGCCACGCCGTATTCAGCTGTAGGAGGGTTGGTTCCAACCGGGAGTTAAGGAGGAACGGTCGCAGGAATTCATGCTCTTTCCATGCCTGAAGATACATCAGGGAGGGCCGCTGGTCATTGACGGTATTGCGAACGGGAATTGCGGCTATCTGTAACAGTGCAGCCAGCACCGGCTCCCAGTGGTCTGCCAGGGGAAGGGCCGGCCGGAAACCTTCCAGGAACTCTGATACGGCAATCCGGTAGAGCGGGTCATACCTGTATAAACGGGGTACAAGCGGGGCAAGGGGAGTGAAGTCAGGATGGGAAGCGCATGCTTGATAAAATGCCATTTCAAAGGCAAAAGCGGCTTTGTCGTGCTCACCGTCATGACAGAGTTGTTTTATAAAGAACTTTTTGCCATTTTTATGAAACAGTTGAAAGCTAAGATTTCTGGCAACTAAAACCTTAACCGCGTAGCATTCTTTTGAAAACTCGCTTATGTTCAGAAAGTCCTTCAGAAAAAGGTAGAAACCAATGTTTTCTTTGGTTAAGACCGGTTCTTGTATCATTTTTTCTGGTGATTAGTACGGGTTCGTTTGCATCTGTAGACGATTCACTGAAAGTCCTGTATCGTTCAGCTGTTCAAGATACGGTAAAGATGCGTATTCTGAATGAAACAGGCCGGAAATATTACAGGATGGGCATGCCGGACTCCGCCATCATATACTTTGAAAAATGCCTGAAACTGGATAAAGTAAGTGAAAAGGAGAAATGGGGAACCCTGAGTTACCTGGGCGTATGTCATATGATGAAAGGTACTTATGTTCTGGCGCTCAATTACTATTTACAGGCGCTGAAGCTGGCAGAGACCATGGGAGATTCATTACGGGTAGGAGGTGCTTACCGGGGAGTTGCCGACACGTATGCCAATATGAATAAAACGGATACCGCTCTCATTTGCTACGACAGGTCCATCAGGTATCTGAAGAATATTCCCGACGGGAGGAAGGAGTATGCAATAGTTCAGAATAATAAGGCGAACACCCTGAGGAAGGCGGGCCGGTACGTGGAAGCGCTGGAAATATATAAGCGTAATATGCCCCGGCTGAAGGAAATCAGGGCACTGGCCGCCAGCGCTCATGAGGGAATAGGCGTCTGCTATACCTACCTCGGACAATACCCGGAAGCGGAAAAAAATCTTTTGGAATCACTTCAGCTGTCAGAGGAAGTTCCGGGGGATGTGAGGCTGCGGATTGATATCTATTATTCACTGTCCAGACTTTATTTCCTGTGGAAAGAGAAGATACCGGAAGCAAAGCGGCTGGGTAGAGAAGCATTCATGACCTCAAAAAGCGGAAATTACGATAATGTGCTGTTACCGGTCTCTGAACTGTTGTATAAAATGTATAAAGAAGAAGGGAAGCCTGACAGCGCCTTATACTTTCACGAGGTTTTCATGGAAGTAAAAGACAAGAATTATGCCCTGGAGCAGGACAAGGCCGAACTCGCGGTTAGAATGGAATATGAGAACTCCATTGTCAGGGAACAGAATCTGAGGCAGTCCGAAAGAATTAAACTGCAGGAGCGGCTTCAGTACATGATGATGACTTTTGTCCTGATTCTTTTTGGGCTGCTGATTTTATTGTTCGGCAGCAGGAGAAAAATTACCCGCCAGCGAAAAATGATCCAGCAGCAGAACGAGGAGCTGGCCGGTTTCAACCGCAGGCTGGAGCAGCGGGTAATTGAAAAAACCGGAAAGCTGGATGAGGCAAATAAAAATCTTGTGCGGCTGAACAATGAACTGGTGGAGTCTATTGTGAAAGGGCAGACCATAGAGAGAAAGCGGGTGGCGGCAGAGTTGCATGATAACCTGGGGAGCCAGCTGGTGGCTGTCAAATGGCTGTACAGTAACCTGGAACATGAAACCAGTGAGCCGGAGTTCACGAAGAAATACGAGCAGATCCGTGATCTTCTGGATGAAACCTATAAGACCGTAAGGGATATTTCACACAATATGCTGCCGGAAGAATTTGAAAAAAACGGTCTTACGGGTGCCGTTACCCGTTTATTCCTAAATGTAAACGGTTCGGGGAAAATAAAATTCGCTTCTGATTTTTCTTCCTATACCGGCCTGGAAAGAAAAAAAGAATTTGAAATCTACCATATTCTGATGGAGCTGACCACCAATACCTTAAAACACTCCCGGGGAGAGGAGGTTCTGCTGGTAGCAGAGTCAACCGGCCCTTCGGAAGTTCTGATCCGATACCATGACGATACCCCGGGCAGCCCCTATACAGAAAGCCGTTGGGGTAAGGGAATGAAAAACATAGAAGAGCGGGTGTTGCTGATCAGGGGGAAAATAAGCCTGGAAAAAACGATAATAAACGGGAAGGAGTATAACTCTTTCATTATTAAGGTTTAGTTCAGGGTAAATCGAGCCTGGAAAAAATGCTGTTATCAAAAATTCTTCCTACCAGCTCTTTGCCGGAATTACCGTAATGTATCCTGATCATGGTGGTTGGCGGATGCGCATAGGTGGTATCTTCGGAAACAAACGCCATCACCTGGAATCTCCCGGCATAGCCATGATCCGTCATGCGGAGAACCAGGGTAAGCGGATTACCGGCAGTAGCGCCGGGATCATCTTTTACAATGCGGTGGGGGACATCGTCGGCCAGATCAAAATAACAGGCTTCCCGGTCCGTCTGAAAGTTCTGATAAAACCGGATTCTTTTTTTGGAAGGATCTTCCTCAGATTTAAAAAAATGGATTTTGATTTCTTCATTCCGGTCGCGCAGGGCTTGTGTCTCTGTTGTTTCCATATCGGGTAAGGTTATAAGGTTATTCTTCCTCTTTTATGATTCCGTATTTCATTCCCCACCGTACCAGGGCTACCGCCGAGCTCACACCCAGCTTTTTCATCATATTTCTGCGGTGGGTTTCTACGGTGGTAGGGGCAATCCGGAGACGCTCTCCGATCTCCGCGTTGCTCAGGTCTTCAGCGATCAGGCGGATGATCTCCCGCTCCCGCCGGGTAACGGGCAGCACATCCTTTACGGCCAGTTTACCGTCCGGACTGCCATCAAACGGAATCTCAGCCAGCTTTTTGGCTATGTTGTCACTGAAATATTTTTGACCGCGGGCTACTGTGTTTAACGATAACAAAAGTTCTGCCTTTTTGGCGCTTTTCATTACATACCCGTGAATATCCATTGATAATGCTTCGCGGATATGCCGGGAGTCTTCACTCATGGTCAGTATGATCACTTTGGTTTCCGGCGATATATCTTTCATTTTCTGGGCCATTTCCAGGCCGTTCAGGAGAGGCATGTGGAGATCGGCAATGACAATATCCACTTTATTTTTCCCGGCATAATCCAGCGCCTGCCAGCCGTTATTTACAATTCCGAGAATATGGAAAAGAGGTTCATTTTGCAGCATCAAACCCAGGCTTTCCGCCACCAGCTGGTGATCATCTGCTATCAGAATATGTGTAGCTTTCATAGGGGTCAAAATATCCGTCAGTAAGAGGGAAAAGTATTTCCGGTTTAAATTTCAAATTTGGATTTTTAAGGGCAGAAATAAAATACTGTCTGGACAGTATTTTTAGTGAGTGGAAAGATAAAAGTGAAGGAACATTTGGCATTGGCTATTTATATCCCATCACTTTTTACTGTTAGCTTTTCGTTTTTCACTTACAAGAATCACCTTCCCCTTTCTGGCCCGTTTCGGGGCCCTGCCTTCAGGAAAGGCAATAATGTAATTATCTATGGCATCGGCATCCATGGCTGTGGCAGCAAAAACCGTGGCAGAAAGTACGGAGGTGCTGAAGGGACGGCCGGTAGCAGGGTGCAAATGATGTTTCCGGATCAGCCCGGAAGTAGTCACCGCCGTATTGAAGATTTCCAGCGTTTCATATTCCAGGGTCAGGGAGTCATGTACGGTAACCGGCTTTTCCACGGCAATCCTGAATTTTCTGCCATCAGGATGAGTACCGCGTGTTTTTATTTCTCCGCCCAGTTCCACCAGGTAATTCCGGATATTGCAGGCTTCAAGAAACCCGGCCAGCACATCTACCGAGTAACCCTGTGCTATGCCGTCTACATCTATTTTAACACCAGGCTGCTTTTTGGACAGTCGCTTTCCGCGTACCCTGAGCTTCCTCATTCCCACATATTTCAGGGCAGCCGTTATCTGCTCTTCCGGCGGAGAAGAAAGCCCTTTGGACCGGGCCGACCGGTATATTTCGGTCAATGGCCCCACGGTGATATCAAACCGGCCTTTTGAGATTTTCCAATGGCGGAAAGAGGCCTGCACTACTTTTTGAAGATGCTCATCCATAATAATCTCCCGGGTTTCCGGGGCATTGAACCGGCTGATCAGGGAATACGGTTTATAGAGGGAGAGAGAGGAGTCGAGGGCGTTCAGAACGCTGTCGATCCGGTATTTTTGTATCGTGGCGTTTTCAGGATATAGCAGGATCCGGTAAGAAGTGCCCTGGGCAAATCCCTGCAGGATTTTTTGAGAAAAAACAGGCGATATTCCTCCCATCAGGAGAAATATCGCCTGGAACAGTCTATGCTTCAATGTATTGGGTAGTATTTACTCCGGGAACAGCCACAGGATAGAAGCCGTCAGCACCAGGCAGTACTTTAGGCAGGGCGTCCCATGCGTAACGATCCGGCATGAGGCTGATCTGCGATTGCAGCGCCTTGTCCCATTTGATCACTTTTCCGGTATAGCAGACCAGCCGGCCGATAATCCCGGTAAGTGTACTGTACGCTCCGTACTCGGCATTGTCAAACTTATACTCACCTTTTGAAATGGCGGCAAACAGCTCCTTATGCTCCTGCTGGTACGGGTTCGGGTTTCCTTTCGGATCATGCCGGTAAATGACGTTTCCTTTCCAGTCGTACAATACGGCCTGGCCGTTGGCTGAAAGATAGGTCCGGCCTTTGGTAGCCTGGAAAGTTTCATCCACCCGCGAAGCCGCCCCTTCGAAGTGAGCGCACTGGCTGGAGATCACCGAGCCGTCGGCATAGGTCATCTCAATAGAGAAATTGTCATAAATCTCACCGTATTCTTTACCGGTACGGTGTGCCCGGCTGCCTGTACCCTGGATAGAAACCGGGTAGGCACCTTTCACCCAGTTGGCCACATCCAGCTGGTGCACGTGCTGTTCCACGATATGATCTCCGCACAGCCAGTTGAAATAATACCAGTTACGCATCTGGTATTCCATCTCGGTTTGCTGGGGCTGGCGGGGTCTTACCCATACACCGCCGGAGTTCCAGTATACCTGGCCAGCCACCACGTCACCAATAGCACCGTCCTGGATGCGCCTGATCGCTTCGCGGTAGTTGGTCTGGTATCGCCGCTGCAGCCCTACCACCACATTCAGTTTCTTTTGCTTCGCAATTTCTGCGGCGGCCAGCACCTTTCTTATACCGGGAATATCTACCGCTACGGGCTTTTCCATAAAGATGTGCTTGCCCTGGCGTACGGCTTCTTCAAAATGAATAGGCCGGAAACCCGGAGAGGTGGCCAGGATGACCACGTCAGCATCTGCAATAGCACTTTTATAGCCTTCGAAGCCTACATACTTACGGCTGTCGGGCACATCAATCTTCTCCTTAAATGCTTCTTTCAGGGAGGCATGAGCCCTGTCCAGATTATCCTTGAAAGCGTCGCACAAGGCGGTAATTTTGAGGTTGAAGCCCGATCTCAGTGCATCAAAAGCGGCACCGGTACCCCTTCCGCCGCAACCCACCACGGCTACGCGGATAACGTCATTGCCGCCCGCATATACACTCTGAAAAGGCAGGCTGTTCACCAGTGCGGCCCCGGATAGCATGGCGGAGGCCTTTAGAAATTCTCTGCGTCCATTCATAGTTCAATAGTCTTTTATAGGTGCTTTATCGTAATATAATGAAATTTCTTCTTTTGAAGGTGTTTTTACAGGCCTTACCAGCCGGATTCCCACAAACGGTGCGTCAGGCAGCCACCAGTTGCTTTTGGGTATCTGTGGGTCGATCTGCTTCCACGACGGGTCAGAGTAATCACGGGCAGTGGGACTCAGATACCGGAGGTCGCTCTGGTAAGAACCGCCCCGTACCACGTGCGGATAGAGCTTATCCGGTACATTCACGGGATCTTTGGCCGTTTTTCCCGCAAGGCCGGCATAGAAATCAGCACTGTACTGGTCGTAGGTCCATTCAGCTGCATTGCCCAGAAGATCATAAATGCCGAACTGGTTGGGCAGCCTGGTGCCCACTTTCTGCGTGGTATTACCGCTGTTACCGGTATTCCAGGAATAGTCATTCAGCTCACCTTTTAGCTGCCCCTGTTTCGCAGCAAACTCCCATTCGGCTTCGGTAGGCAGGCGGTAAAAAACACCTGTGCGGGCATAAAGCCATTTGCAGAACTGGATGGCGTTGTACTGGGTCATGGCCAGGGCAGGGTAGTCTTGTTTGCCCATGCTGAAAGTCATATCAAGATAAGGCTTGCTGGGCCGGGTGACAGCATCTACCGGGGCAGGTACGCTTTTATCCGTGCTCTGTGTGATTTCCAGGTCCTTGTAAACGAACAGCTCAAAAAGATCCCAGGTAACTTCGTGGGTACTCATCCAGAAAGGGCTCACCTCTACCTTGTGTTCCGGTTTTTCATCCTCATGGCCGTTATTATTTCCCATGATAAACCCGCCACCGGGCACCGCCGCCATATCAAAAGCAAGAGAGGTACCTTCTATCTTTTGCCTGTAGGCTTTGAAATCCTGCTGGGCAGAAACCTGAAACGTGACAAGTAAAAAAAGATAAAACCGGAATTTTGAAAGTAACATAGTCAGCAAAATAACAAAAAAACGAAATAACAAAAAAACTCAGCTCTTCTTGTGGAACAGGGCGAGGCCAATGATCGTGACCAGTCCGTTCAGCAGGAGATTCTCAAACCCGAATTTATAGCCGGTGGTGTTCTGGATCACCTGCTCGAGGATATACGTGATCACCGGGGCGGCCAGACAGATATAAGGCACAGCCTTATCTATCACCGCCCTTTTCGTGAATATACCGTAGGCAAAGAGGCCCAGCAGCGGACCATAGGTGTAGCTTGCAATCTTGTAGATAGCCGTAATCAGGTCTGTGCTGTTCAGGGCATGAAAAACCAGGATCACTACTACAAATACGGCCGAAAAGCCGATATGCACCCGGTTTTTGATCCGGATAGTCTCTTCTTCGGTCTTGCTTTGCACATTCATGAAGTCTACTGAGAATGCGGTGGTCAGCGCCGTTAATGCGGAGTCGGAGCTGGCATACGTGGCGGCAGTGATACCTACCAGGAATGTAATGCCTACCAGGGTTCCCGCCAGCCCGAAGTCAGGGCTGTTAAAAATATCCAGGGCCATCATAGGGTAGAAGTCATCGCTGTTGGCCGGAACCTGTATGCCGGCCTTATGGGCATACATAAAGAGCATGGCACCCAGGCTCAGGAAAAGGAGGTTGACCACCACCAGCGTAACAGTAAACCACATCATGTTTTTCTGGGCTTCACCTATGTTTTTGCAGGAAAGGTTCTTCTGCATCAGATCCTGGTCCATACCGGTCATGACAATGGTGATGAACATACCGCTGATAAACAGCTTGAAGAAATTCTGTTTATCGCCCCAGCCCTGGTCAAAATGAAATATCCGGGAATAGTCTGAATCAGAAATCTGGCGGACCATTTCGCCCAGTCCCCAGTTCATCTGGCCTTTGATCAGGAAAATAGTGGTTACGAGGGCGGCAATCAGGAAAAAAGTCTGCAGGGTATCTGTAATAAGGATGGTTTTTACACCGCCTTTGAAAGTATATACCCAGATCAGCAGAATGGTAAAGATCACCGATAATTCAAAGGGAATCCCGATAGGCGTAAAGATAGCCATCTGCAATACGCTTACGGCCACATACAGCCGCACCGCCGACCCGATAGTTCTGGAAATGAGGAAGATGGCAGAACCTGTTTTATAAGACCAGTAACCGAATCGTGTATTAAAGAACTGGTAAATGGAAATCAGGTTCAGCCGGTAATAAAGCGGCATAAGCACGGTTCCGATAAACAGGTAGCCCAGCACAAAGCCCAGAACCATCTGGAAGTAGCCGAAGCCTTCAAGGCCTACTTTTCCGGGCACCGATACGAAGGTAACGCCGGATATACTGGTTCCGATCATTCCAAAGGCTACCAGGTACCAGGGAGCCGCCTTATTGGCCAGGAAGAAAGAGCCGGAGTCGGCGTTTCTGGAAGTTCGTATAGAAATAATAATGAGTATGGCAAAGTAAACGAAGAGTATACCCAGGGCTAAATAAGGACTCATAGATGAGGGTTGAAAAGGTGATTACGGGAAACAAATATCTGAAAATAAATCATACCTCGCCTGCAGTTTCCCTATTTTTTAAACACCTTAGCCCCAAAGAGGGTCCCCGAAACTATTTTGATAAGGATTTGGTTAAAATAAAGAAGATATTTTTCTATTTTTGAGTAGTGTTAGAGAAGTAAACCTATGAGACAAGCGCCGGCACCGGAGGTATATGTGGAAGAAGAGGTAATCCTGGACGATGTTAAATTATACTCTTTGGTCGTTTTTAACGATGATGTAAATACATTTGACCACGTGATCGATACCCTGATTGAATATTGCGGTCATACCTTTGAACAGGCGGAACAATGTACGCTGATCATTCATTTTAAAGGGAAATGCGCTGTGAAAAACGGGGATTTTGAAGAACTGGCACCGATCCGTGAGGCCATCACCGGCCGGGGTATCTCTGCAGAAATATTACTGAGATAAGACCTTGAACTATCCGTCGAGAACTATAGAAGAGGCTGTACAGGAAATAGCTAAGCTCCCCGGCATCGGAAAGAAATCGGCGCTGCGGATGGCCCTGCACCTGTTAAAAGCGGATAAATCGCTGGCATACGGTCTCAGCCGCTCATTGGTGAACCTTATTGAGAAAACCACCTATTGCCGGGAATGCTTCAATATTTCCGATAGTGATCTTTGCCAGATATGCGGCTCGCACCGGCGTGATTCGGCTGTTCTGGCGGTGGTGCAGGACACTAAAGATGTACTGGCCATTGAAAATACAGGTCAGTTTACCGGGAAATATCATGTATTGGGCGGAGTGATCTCCCCGGTACAGGGAATAGGCCCCAATCAGCTGAATATTGAATCTCTTGTCAGCCGTATAGCGGCCAATGCGGGGATAGCCGAAGTGATCCTGGCGCTGAGCCCTACAATGGAAGGCGACACCACAGCGTTTTATATCAAAAAGAAACTGTCGGAGTTTGATCTGAAGGTAAGTACTATAGCCCGGGGCATCCCGGTAGGTGGAGACCTGGAATATACCGATGAGATCACGTTGGGAAGAAGTATTCTGAGCAGGATAGATTTTTAAGTTAAAAGCTGAAAATTAAAGATAATTTGCTTAAAAACTCACTACCCGGAACTCACCACTCATTACTCGGAACTAAATATTTATACATAATGAAAAGAAAAAATTTTCTGGCTACGCTGGCCCTGGGCCTGGCGGCCACACGCACCTCATGGGCGGGGCTTTCGCCGCTGACTGCTGAGGGTAAATTTACGCTGCCTCAATTGCCTTACGCATACAATGCCCTGGAACCCCATGTGGATGCCCAAACCATGGAGATCCACCATACCCGCCACCATAAGGCCTATGTAGATAACCTCAATAAGGCACTGGCAGATACGGATGTATCGAAGCTGAGCCTCGAAGATATCATTCGGAATATTTCAAAATACAGTGCTGCCGTGCGGAATAACGGGGGCGGACACTGGAATCATTCCTTCTTCTGGGAAATTCTGAGCCCGTCAAAAACCACTCCTTCCGGAAAGCTTCTTAAGAAGATCAACGACACCTTTGGCAGCACAGACCAAATGAAGGAAGAATTCAATAAGGCAGCAGCGGCACGCTTCGGATCGGGATGGGCCTGGCTTATCCTCCAGAAAGACGGTACGCTGAAAGTGGTTTCCACGCCTAACCAGGATAACCCTTATATGGATGTGGCGGAAGTGAAGGGTTGCCCCATTATCGGAATTGATGTTTGGGAGCACGCTTATTACCTAAAATACCAGAATAAGCGGGCCGACTATGTAAATGCTTTCTGGAACCTGGTGAACTGGGATCAGGCGGAGAAAAATTACAATGCGGCATTGAAAAAGAAATAACTGCCGTTCCGGGTATCCCGGACCGGGTACCCGGCCCTAAAACAGGAAATCAGGCGCCACCAGCCGGAGCATATTGCCGGTGAGGCGCTTTATCCTGCTTTTAAAGGAATTCTGATTTTCGGCAAAAGAAAAAGCCGGAATGAGAGTTCCTTCCACTCCCCCATAGCGGGGTTCGCGGTTAAAGCGGTAAACCAGCTGCCGGTCGTCCATCCGGGGCTTGATAAGATTGTACATCAATCCCTCGAACATTTTCCCCTCGCTGTCATTGAGATGATGCTTTTCCGTTGCCACATAATTGAGAAAGAATGTATTGGTGATCCCGAAAAGCCGCACATCAGCAAACCGGCTGCACCAGTTCAGTCCCAGTTTTCCGTACAGGCTGTGGTCTTTCATATCAATATAAAGATCTTTTCCTTTCTCAAGAATTTCGCGGCTGCCGTAATCAAGAAAATACCGGATGTTAAATACCGGATAGCGGCCGGTGACCTTTAAAAAGGCCCGGTGCTTCTGCAGGGTAGCAGACTGTTCTATGGCTGTTTTGATAAGCAGCACCTCGTTGTATCCCTTTCCCCTGGAAATATCGAAATCCTTCGGATCCAGCGCCAGAAATTCTGTTTTCTGAAGGTATTTTTCAGGTAATGCGGATTTGATCCGGTTCAGGTCCCAGCCGGAATTTTCGGCGAATACAAGGGAATAGTTGCTTTTATCCAGAAGTTTTTTGCCGTAAAAACGAAGCACATTGATGTACATTTCTTCCCGTTGCTGCGGGTTGAAGCGTGCCTGAGACATACCGTGTGTATCCACAGAGGCTGTCATCAGCAGAGGTAATTTCTTCATTAGGGTTTGTTGGTTAGTCCATTGCCGGAGCAAGGCCGGTAAATTTAGTAAAAATCTGTATCCTGATTCTTAAAAAAAGCTAATAATTTAAAACAAAGCGGGTTGGACGTCGTAATTTTGCCGGTACTATGGAGTTTGTCAGGAGAAATTCAGCGATTATTAAACGGCTGGCCGCGGAGGCCGGGTTTGATTTCTGTGGCATCTCAAAGGCGGAATTCCTGGAAGAGGAAGCCCGCAGACTGGAGAGCTGGCTGAATAAAAATTACCACGGGAAGATGGCTTATATGGCCAATTACTTCGACAAACGGCTGGATCCGAGGCTGCTGGTGGAAGATGCCCGCTCGGTGATCACGGTGATACTGAATTATTTTCCGGAAGAGGAATTGACCGGAACGGAGTACAGGATATCCAAGTATGCCTACGGAACCGACTATCATTATGTTATTAAAGACAAGCTCAAAACACTGACAGCGCGCATCCGTGAAGAAATAGGGGAAATCAACGGCCGGGCATTTGTAGACTCGGCTCCCGTAATGGATAAAGCCTGGGCCAGGCGGTCGGGGCTCGGCTGGGCAGGCAAAAACAGTAATATTATTAACCGGAATATCGGAAGCTTCTTTTTTATCGGTGAGCTGATCACTGACCTGGAACTGGAACCCGACGGCCCGATAAAAGATTACTGCGGTACCTGTACGGCCTGTATAGATGCGTGCCCAACCGGGGCCATTGCAGAACCCTACCAGGTAGACGGCAGCAAGTGTATCAGCTACCTGACCATTGAGCTGAAAGACCAGATTCCCGAAGAATTCAGGGGGAAAATGGAAAACTGGGCGTTCGGATGCGATATCTGCCAGGATGTATGCCCCTGGAATTCCTTTGCCCGGCCACACCGCACACCTGAGTTTTCCCCCGGGGAAAGCCTGAAAGAATTCAAAGACTGGGAAGAAATCACACAGGAAGTTTTTAATGTTTTATTTAAAAACTCCCCGGTAAAACGTACGAAGCTGGAAGGCCTGAAAAGAAATATCCGCTTTATAAAGGAAGGCTAAACAATGCCCTGGTCGATCATCGCATCGGCCACCTTTACGAAACCGCCGATATTGGCACCTTTTTCGTAATTAATATGGCCGTCTTTTTCCCGGCCGTACTTAACACAGGTGTCATGGATACCCCGCATGATGATCCGCAGGCGGTCATCTACCTTCTCTTTGAACCAGGCATAACGCAGTGAATTCTGGGTCATTTCCAGCCCGGATACCGCTACTCCGCCGGCATTGGCCGCTTTTCCCGGCACATAGTAGATTTTCTCCTTATTGAACAGGGCAATTGCCTCCGTAGTGCTGGGCATATTGGCTCCCTCGGCCACAAAACGGCACCCGTTGCGGACAAGCTTCCGGGCATCTTCTCCGTCCAGTTCATTCTGCGTGGCACAGGGAAGAGCGATGTCACACTTCACATTCCAGGGTTTTTCATTTTCAAAAAAGCGGGCTTCCGGGTAACGGTCCACGTATTCCCTGATCCGGCCTCTTTTCACTTCTTTCAGTTCAGTGATAAATGCCAGCTTTTCAGGAGTGATGCCGCTTTCGTCATAAATATATCCGCCGGAATCCGACATCGTAAGCACTTTTGCACCACATTGGATGGATTTTTCAGCGGCAAACTGGGCCACATTTCCCGAACCGGAGATGGTGATCCGCTTGCCTTCCCAGCTTTCGCCGATGGTCTTGAAAATTTCCTGAACGAAATAGATAAGTCCGTAGCCGGTGGCTTCCGGCCGTATCCGGCTTCCCCCCCATTCGAATCCTTTACCGGTGAGCACCCCGGTAAACTCATTCTTGATCCGCTTGTATTGTCCGAACATATACCCGATCTCCCTTTTCCCGACACCGATGTCCCCGGCGGGCACATCAAGGTCAGGGCCGATATGACGGTACAGTTCGGTCATGAAGCTCTGGCAGAACCGCATTACCTCGGCATCTGACTTGCCTTTGGGGTCAAAGTCCGAACCTCCCTTTCCGCCTCCCATAGGGAGCCCGGTAAGGCTGTTTTTGAAGGTTTGCTCAAAAGCCAGGAACTTCAGTACGCTGAGAGTTACCGAGGGGTGGAAGCGGAGGCCGCCTTTGTAGGGGCCTATCACTGAACTCATCTGAACCCTGTAGCCCCGGTTGATCTGAATCTCTCCCTGGTCATCTACCCATGGAACCCTGAAAATGATCACTCTTTCCGGTTCTGCCATCCTTTCAAATACCTTGAAAGTGCTGTAGAGGGAGTTTTGCTCAATAAATGGCACAATGTATTCGGCTACTTCATGTACGGCCTGTAAAAATTCGGGTTCACCGGGATTTCTCTCCCGGATAGTTGTAAGTATATCCAAGACTTTCCTATATTGTATATTGTGTTCAAATATAAATGCGATATATTATTCAGGCTTTTATTATTTTGATAAATTTTTATTTCGAATGGAATAATTAAATTCTATCTTGTTATTGTTCTGTTTTCGCGTGAAACTCTAAAGTATTTTCGGAAAAATCAAAATTTTGTAGTGATAACTATCCGGCTATACAGGAGGATATTTTGCATTGAATTATCCGGTAAGACAGAATTCTGTATTGTTCACCCTGCCGAAGAGCAGGAGGCTTTGAGCTGGCGTTACCGGTTTTCATGCCTGTAGTAGGGGATTTTCAGGATATTTTGCCTAATTTTGAAGTCTTATACAGGCGATATGTTTCGAAGAATATCCGTTCTTTTATTTAGCATCTTATCGTTTACGGCTGCAGGGCAGGCGCCCGCGTATAAAAATCCGCGCCTGAGTCCTGAGGAACGGACACGCGATCTGCTGGCCCGTATGACCGCCGATGAAAAAGTGGGGCAGCTGCTGTGTCCTATGGGCTGGGAAATGTATGAGAAGAACGGAGATTCTGTAAATATTTCTCCGGCGTTCCGGGAGATGACCGGCACGCGTCATGCCGGCGCTTTCTGGGGAGTGTACCGGGCCGATCCCTGGACCCGGAAAACACTGGAAACCGGGCTTACCCCGGAGCTGGCTGCCCGCGCCGGAAATACACTTCAGAAATATGTAAAAGAAAATACCCGGCTGGGCATTCCCTTGTTTCTGGCGGAAGAGTCGCCTCACGGCCATATGGCCATAGGTACCACGGTTTTCCCTACGGGTATAGGACAGGCTGCTACCTGGAATCCCGGACTGATCAGTAAAGCTGCTGCGGCCATGGCCAGGGAAGTACGCCTTCAGGGCGCGCATATCAGTTACGGCCCGGTGATGGACCTGTCGCGGGATCCGCGGTGGTCGCGTGTGGAGGAAAGCTTCGGTGAAGATCCCGTATTGACTTCTGCCATGGGTGTGGCGGCAGTTCAGGGTAGCGGCGGCGGAGATCTTACCCGGCCCTACAGCGTGGTAACTACGCTGAAGCACTTTATTGCCTACGGAATTCCGGAAGGAGGCCATAACGGCAACACCGCCCTGATTGGCGAAAGAGAGCTTCATGAGAATTTTTTTCCTCCTTTCAGAGCGGCAGTAAAGGCCGGGGCATTGTCAGTTATGACCGCCTATAACTCCATAGACGGCGTGCCCTGTACCGCTAACCCTTATCTCTACCGTGAGTTGCTCAAAACGCAGTGGGGCTTCCGTGGATTTGTGGTTTCAGACCTTTTCAGTATCAACGGACTGGCCGGAAGCCACCGGGTGGCGCAGAATCTGAAAGAAGCCGGTGAGCTTTCGCTTGGGGCGGGAGTGGATATGGACCTGGGCGCCTCTGGTTTCGCCGATATAAAAAAATCAGTGGAAGAAGGAAAAATCACGCCGCAGCAGCTGGATGAAGCTGCCGGGCGTATCCTGAAGCTGAAGTTTGAAATGGGTTTATTTGAAAACCCGTATGTAGATCCTGCAAAGGCGGCCCGGGGCGTGCGTACGGCAGAACATATCGCGCTGGCCCGTGAAGTGGCCCGGGAATCAGTAGTACTGCTCGAAAATAAAAACGGTATTCTTCCGCTTGCACCGGGTCTTAAACGCATAGCCGTGATAGGGCCCAATGCGGATAACCGCTATAACCAGTTAGGCGACTATACCGCGCCCCAGGAAGAAAGCCATGTGGTGACGGTTTACGAGGGAATACAACGGCGTTTTAAAGGAGCCCGGGTGACTTATGTAAAAGGAGTGGCGGTCAGAGACACAATGCATGCCGATATACCGGCAGCCGTGAAGGCGGCCCGGGAGGCAGAAGTGGCCATAATGGTGGTGGGAGGCTCCAGCGCACGTGATTTCAGGACAAAATATATCGAAACCGGGGCGGCGGTACAGGACCGGGCGTTGGTACAGGATATGGAAAACGGGGAAGGTTTTGACCGGGCCACTCTCGGGCTTCTCGGAAGGCAACAGGAACTGCTGGAGGCGGTTCGGGCCACAGGAACACCGCTGGTGGTGATTTATATCCAGGGAAGGCCGCTGGAAATGAACTGGGCAGCAGAGAACGCAGATGCGCTGCTGACGGCGTGGTATCCGGGGCAGGAGGGAGGCAATGCCCTGGCCGATGTGCTTTCGGGTGATGCAGACCCTTCGGGCAGGCTTCCTATATCGGTTCCCCGTTCGGTGGGTCAGCTGCCGGTGTACTATAACAGGAAACATCCGCAGGGACACGATTATGTAGAGCTGCCTGCTGCCCCGTTGTATGCTTTCGGCTACGGAAAGAGCTATACTACTTTTGCATATTCGGACCTGGAAACAGAAGCAAAGGATAAGACGGACTTCACGATAAGCTTCCGCCTGAAAAATACGGGCGAACGGGAAGGCGATGAAGTGGTTCAGATTTACCTGCATGATGAAGTGGCATCCGTGGTACAGCCCCGGAAGCAGCTGAAACAGTTCCGGAAAATAAGGCTGAAGCCGGGAGAAGAGCAGCAGGTATCTTTTTCACTTACTGCTGCTGACCTGGAAATTCTTAATAAAGAAATGCGAAGAATAGTGGAACCGGGAGAATTCCGGGTCATGGTAGGAGCTTCGTCAGAGGATATCCGTTTGGAAGGAAAGTTTATAGTTCCGGGTTCTGGGTAGCCGGTAACACGTTGACAGCATCACTCACTACTTTTAAACGAATAGAATTAGTCTAATAATAAAATGAAATTACACGAATTAAAGCCCGGTCAGAAAGCAGTGATCCGGCACCTGGAAATGGATCATCTTCCTATGAAGCTCGTTGAAATGGGTTGTTTTCCCGGAAGTGAAGTAGAACTGATCCTGAAAGCGCCTCTTGGTGATCCCTACTATCTCCGGATAGACGGTATGCCGTTGTGTATCCGCAAGGATATGGCGATGCAGGTACATGTGGAACTATTAACATACGGAATGCATGGAAATTAAGGTAGCCCTGGTAGGGAACCCCAATGTGGGCAAGACATCGGTTTTTAACACCCTGACCGGACTTAACCAGAAAGTTGGAAATTATCCAGGTATTACGGTAGACCGGAAAACGGGGCATTCGAAGATCAGTGATACGCTCAAAGCAACCCTGATCGACCTGCCCGGCATTTATTCTCTTCAGCCGGGCTCGAAAGACGAAGAGGTGGTGCTGGAAACTCTTTTTGACAGCAGCAACAGGTACTTTCCGGATGTGATCGTAGTGGTGGCCGAAGTAGAAAACCTGAAAAGAAACCTGCTGCTTTTCACCCAGGTCAAAGACCTGGGATTTCCTACTGTACTGGCAATCAATATGGCCGACCAGCTGCCGGTCAAAGGGATCGGGATTGACCGCGAAATCCTTTCGGAAAAACTGGACACGGAAGTGGTGCTGCTTTCCACCCGTACCGGCCACGGCATCGCTGAACTGAAAGAGGCTATCTCCCGCTTTACAGATGCCGGCACAAAACCTTTACTGGATCTTACCGAAGTAGACGCCGGCTATTTCCGGTCTATGGATTATAAGACCTGGCTGAAGCGCTCACAGGGAGGAAGCCCTGAAGGAGCCCGTGAAGACGGATATTCAGAGGCAGATATAAAACGGCTTCAGCAAAAGGAGACCATCAGGCGCTACCAACTGATAGGTGAAGTGCTGAAGTTGGCTTATACCAAAGATATTTCAGCAGCCACCGGGTGGCAGGCCAGGTTTGACAGGGTACTGACCCATCGTGTCTGGGGATACCTGATCTTTTTTGCGATCATGCTGCTCGTGTTCCAGGCCATTTTTTCGTGGTCAGCTATTCCGATGGACTGGATTGACGAAAAGTTTGCCCGGCTTTCTTCCTGGGTATCCGCTACCCTCCCGGAAGGAAAATTCACGGAACTGCTCGCTGAGGGGGTTATCCCGGGTATCGGTGGGGTGGTGATTTTTATTCCCCAGATCGCTATTCTTTTTATGTTTATTGCCCTGCTGGAAGAAAGCGGTTATATGAGCCGGGTGGTTTTCCTGATGGACAAGGTGATGCGACCGTTCGGTCTGAACGGAAAATCAGTGGTGCCGCTGATCTCCGGCGTGGCCTGTGCCATTCCCGCCATTATGTCGGCCCGGAATATTGAAAATGCACGGGAGCGGCTGATCACTATGCTGGTAACTCCCTTTGCTACCTGTTCGGCCCGTATTCCGGTATATGTGATCATCATATCGCTGGTGATCCCTGAACAAACCGTTTTTGGGTTCATAGGTCTCCGGGGGCTGGTAATGACCCTGATGTATTGCCTGGGCTTCGTGGCAGCGCTGACAGGAGCCTGGCTTTTGAAAAAAGTGATCATGACCACCGCCAAAAGTTATCTTATCATTGAAATGCCGCCTTACCGGAGACCGCTGTTCAGAAACGTGCTTAATACCATGGTAGAGAAAACCCGTTCTTTTGTGGAAGGGGCAGGCAAGATCATCCTGGCGTTGTCGGTGATCCTGTGGTTCCTGGGCTCGCACGGGCCTGCTGCTACCTTCGGGAAGGCAGAGGAAATAGTGACAGCTACTTTTGCAGGAAAATATATTTCGGAGGAAGAGCTGCAGGACGAGGTAGCGGGGTATAAGCTGCGTAATTCTTATATCGGATTGCTGGGAAGCGGTATTGAGCCTGTTTTCCGGCCCCTGGGTTACGACTGGAAGGTGAGTATTGCGGTGCTTACCTCTTTTGCCGCCCGCGAGGTATTTGTGGGCAACCTGGCTACCCTGTATAATATAGGCAGCCAGGGAGAAGAGGAGGTTCGGATTGTGGAGCGGATGGCCCGGGAAAGGAGACCTGACGGCACAAAAATGTTTGACCTGGCCACGGGTATTTCACTGCTGCTATTTTATGCATTTGCCATGCAGTGTATCTCTACCGTGGCCATTATGCGTCGGGAAACCAATTCCTGGAAATGGACTCTCATACAGATTCTCTTTATGACGGGGTTGGCTTATGTTTCATCGATGCTGGCTTATAATTTATTGAAATGATGATACAGGATATTTTAATGTACGGAGCGGTAGTGGCAGCGGCAGCATTTCTGGGATGGAAATGGTTCCGACCCCGGAAACCTACCAAGCCCGGCTGCGGTTCAGACTGCGGCTGCGCGTGATTTTTTTCGCAGGTACTGATTTGCTCACGGATGCTCCGGATTTTATGACATTCAAAAGTAAAATACATTTGCTGACCCGGATGAAGTGTCGTATGCTTGTTAACCGGAGTGGGGGATACGCATTTAGTCCCTGCGGGCCACAGGAAAAGGTACCCCTACGATGCCCACTTATACCCTGTCAGGGGTTTAATCAACAGAGGTGTTTATGTTAAATTCTGCTTAGTTAGATGAAATTTTCAGGGATAAAGACCTCTGTGATCCGTAGGAAACTAACTGAATTCTGTGAGAGTTCCCTGAGAAAATATGATAACAGTCAGCCGTCCTGCGTTTAAAACCTGAGCGCCCTCATTCCTGAAAATTCCAAAATAACCCGAAATTTGCAGCGTCAAAATCCGAAATATGTCAAACGAAAGAATCAAGATTCCCGAACTGCTTTCCAAGATAATGGACGGCAAAACTGCAGCTGCCTTTATTGAAGATAATATGGTGGTAGGTGCCAGCGGTTTTACCAAAGCAGGAGACAGTAAAGTAGTACTCCCTGCTTTTGCTGAACGGGCCAAAGAAGAAAAGATAAAAATCACCCTCATGACCGGTGCTTCCCTGGGGCACGATACCGACGGTAAGCTGGCAGCGGCAGGAGCACTCAAAAAGCGGATGCCTTTCCAGGTAGACCGGGTGTTACGACAAAAGATCAATGGCGGAGAAGTGCTGTTCATAGACCAGCACCTCAGCGAAAGCGCTGAGCTGCTTCATAATAAAAACCTGCCGGATGTAGACATCGCTATTATTGAGGCTGCCGGCATTGAACGTGACGGAAGCCTGATCCCTACCACTTCTGTAGGCAACTCGGCTACCTTTGCGGCCCTCGCCAAGAAGGTGATCGTGGAGATCAATACGGCGGTTCCTACCAGCATTTTCGGCATTCATGATATTTACCAGGCAGAAGACTATCCGCACCGTAACGTGATCCCGATTGTGGCGGCAGAAAATAAGATCGGACGGCGGACCATCCCGCTGGATCCTCAGAAGATAGTAGGCATTGTGATTACAGACATCAAAGACAGCCCGGCGGAGGTAGCTGAACCGGATGCCAAAACCACGGCTATCGCCCACCACATTCTCCGGTTCTTTGAAAACGAGGTACGACTGGGCCATTTAACGGAAAGGCTTCTGCCGATACAGGCGGGGATCGGGAAAGTGGCCAATGCCGTGCTGACCGGCTTTAAAGACAGCTCCTTTTATGACCTGACCATGTTTTCGGAAGTGTTGCAGGACAGCACTTTTGATCTCATTGATGCCGGCAAGCTGTCAGTAGCCTCAGCCTCTTCCATTACGGTTTCGGAAAGCTGCTATAACCGGGTTTTTGAGAATCTGCAGAACTATCGCGACAAGATCGTGCTGCGTCCGCAGAATATATCCAATACGCCGGGACTGATCCGCCGGCTGGGGATCATTGCCATCAATACGGCCATTGAATTTGATATTTATGGAAACGTGAATTCCACACATATTTCGGGAACCAATATCATGAACGGTATTGGCGGCTCGGGCGACTTTGCCCGCAATGCCTACCTGAGCATTTTTGTTACCCAGGCCGCTTCCAAAAACAACACCATCTCGCATGTGCTGCCTATGGTTTCACACGTAGACCATACCGAACACGATGTGGATATCATTGTTACCGATGTGGGATTGGCCGATCTCCGCGGACTGGCGCCCAGAGAGAGGGCCCAGGCCATTATTGACAATTGCGTACACCCCGATTACCGAGAACAGCTTCAGTCTTATTTTGACAGGGCCAAAGAAAGGGGCGGACATACGCCTCACCTCCTGGAAGAGGCCTTCAGCTGGCATGTAAACCTGAAAAATAAGGGAACGATGATGCTGGACGATTCGCTTTGAAGCGGTTCGGGCATTATCCATACCCATACACGCTCCCGATAGAGGGAATCAAATACGAACGAAACCAGATTTGAATAATTTTGCTTAGCTTTGATATTGAATAAAATGATCATCCATGTCAAATGTTAACCTGATTATTGAGGAACGGGCTGCCGATATCGGTAATTTTAAGGTGGGCCGCCTGCTGCCTTTCCGGCAGAAGCGGACAGTCGGCCCCTTTGCATTTATTGATCACATGGGACCGGCCTGTCTGAAAGATTACCAGAACCTGGATGTTCCGCCGCATCCTCATATCGGTCTCTCCACACTCACCTATCTTTTTGAAGGGGCCATTATGCACAGAGACAGCCTGGGGGTTGAGCTGGAAATCCGGCCCGGAGCGGTCAACTGGATGACCGCGGGAAAAGGCGTGGTGCATTCGGAAAGGACCCCGGAATACCTGCGGGTAACTGACAAGGTGTTGCACGGACTTCAGATCTGGGTGGCGTTGCCTCTTGAGCTGGAAGAGAGTGAGCCTTCTTTTCATCATATTGAGGCCGGAGATCTGCCGGCGTGGGAAGAAGACGGCGTGAAATACAAGCTCATAGCAGGTGAAGTGCTGGGCCGGAAATCACCGGTACCCGTGCACAGTCCGCTTTATTTTATCGAAATTTATACTGAAAAGGCTGCTGTTATTTCTATTGGCAGCGAGCTGTTCGGGGAAAGCGCCCTGTATATCCTGGAAGGAGAAGTAAAAAGTGACGGCCATACTTACGCGCCGAAGCATATTCTTATTGCCAATGACGCAACCTTATGTAAATTTGAAACCGGAGAGCACACTACGGTATATATTTTCGGGGGAGACCCCTTTCCGGAAGAGCGGTATATTTACTGGAACTTTGTGAGCTCCTCGCGGGAGAAAATTGAAAAGGCAAAAGATGACTGGAGGAACGGGCGTTTTCCGGAAGTTCCCGGTGAAACAGGATTTGTTCCCCTGCCTTCTTAACCTAAACTGAAATAAATTATGAAATTCGGCCAGGTACCTGATCCCTCGGGGATCGACTTCAGCATTCCGGAAACCCCGGAATTTACACTTGATCTGCTGAACCATTATAAGAACAATGAGCCCCTGGAAGTGTATGTGGGCTGCGCAAAATGGAACAAGACAGATCTGAAAGGGTTTTATCCGAAAGGCGTTAAGGACGAGTTGGTTTACTATTCAGGCCAGTTTAATTCCATTGAGCTGAACGCTACATTTTACAATTCACCTACACCGCAGCAGGTGGAAACCTGGAAGGAAAAAACCCCTGCAGGGTTCAGGTTTTTTCCCAAGATTCCGCAGACCATCAGCCATTTCGGCCGCCTGCTGAATACGGAAGAAAAGGTAAGGGATTTTGTGGATGCCACCGTGCTCTTTGAGGAAAAGCTGGGAATGGCCTTCCTCCAGATGCATGATAATTATAAGCCGAAAGATTTTAAACGGCTGGAAAACTTCCTTCATGGTTTTCCCAAGGGCTATCCGCTGGCAGTGGAGGTCAGGAACCAGGAGTGGTTTTCCGATCCCTTAGTCAGTAAAGACCTCTACCGGCTTCTTGAAGAAACCGGTGTGACCAATGTGCTGGTAGATACGGCCGGCCGGCGGGATATGATGCATATGCGGCTCACCACCCCCGTTGCTTTCGTCCGTTACGTAGGCGCTAACCATTCATCTGATTATACACGGCTTGACGAGTGGATTGTTACCCTGAAAAAATGGAAAGAAGCGGGGCTGCAGAAGCTGTACTTTTTCATTCACCAGAATGTAGAGCTGGAATCTCCCCTGCTGGCGGCCCGTTTTATTCAAAACCTGAACCGGGAGCTGGGCACAGATCTGCACATACCGGAAAGACCCGGAACTCCGCCTGATCTTTTCAGCTGATCAGGTCTTCGTACGGAGATCTGATATTGCTCAGCTCTGTTTTGGCAAAGGGGGCATAGAAAGACGTGGTCTGAATATTACTGTGCCCCAGGATTTTCTGCAGGTGATTAATGGCTATGCCGTTTTCGAGCGAATGCACCGCAAAGCTATGCCTAAGGGTGGTCAGTTTGGCGGTTTTGGTGATTTTTGATTCCTTTAATGCTTTCTGGAATACCAGCTGGATGTTTCTTGCCGAATAATGCCCTATTCCGCCTGAACCCGGGAAAAACACGTCACTGGGTTTATACTTACTCCTGTACTCTTCAATGAGCGGGTTCAGTTCCGGGCTGAGCCGGAGAAGCCGGGCTTTTTTGGGTTGATCAGAATCTATACGGATCGTATGATTCTCTGTGTCAATATCCTCTACTTTCAGGTTGATGGCTTCGTTAACCTTTAAACCGTTATTATAGATAATGGTCAGCAGGAGCTTATGTTTGAGATTTTTGATCCCGGCAAAAAGGTTCTGAAGTTCACTTCTCGACAGTATTTCCACTGACTGCTCATCCTTGATCTTGCCGGTAGCTTTGATATTGAGCTTCCGGTTATAGATTTTGTCAAAGAAGAGAATGATGGCTTTCCCGGTTTGCGCAGCTACCTGTGGTGAGGTTCTTTTACTCAGGCCCAGAATGTATTCTGAAATCAGCTCTTCCGTAAACTTATTTTGGGGGTAGTCACGGAAATTGTTGTAAAAAACAAAAATGGCATTACGGTAGGCGGCTATGGTTGCAGAGTTGTACTTACCTTTTTTTAATAGTTCGGTAAATCGTTCAATTAAATGGGTCACAGTTTTCTATTATGGTTATAAGTCTTGAATCAAAGTTAGGCTTTTCGCTAAAAAATAGCAACTTTAACTACTTTTTCCACGGTATTTGTGGAAAATATGCTCCGAAATCAACCATCCTGCGGTCCAGGCTGCCTGAAAATTGAAGCCTCCGGTTACAGCGTCAATATCAAGAACTTCTCCGCCCAGGTAAAGGTCAGGAAACCTGTGCGTTACGAAGTTGTCATGATCTATCTCAGACAGGTTAATCCCGCCTGCAGTAACAAACTCTTCTTTAAATGTGCTTTTTCCGTTTACGCTGAATTTAGCCGAAGTAAGATTTTCCAACAGGGCTGCAATCTGCTTCTTTCCACCTTCTGCCCCTTTCTGAAATTCGGATATACCTGATTGACTACAAATATAATTCCAGAATCGTTGGGAAAGTCCCGAAACCGGCAGCATTCTTATATTTTTTTTAGGATTTTCGCTGAAATTCTGTTTAATCTCCTGTTCCAGCTCTTTTTTATTCCGGTTTGAAAGCCAGTTGACCGCTATTTCAAAAGTATAATCCGTTTCTTTGAGGATGTAGGCCCCCCATGCGGAAAGCTTCAGAACGGCGGGTCCTGACAGTCCCCAGTGGGTAATCAGCAGCGGGCCCCGTTGCCTGAGCGACGTTTTCCTGACCCATACCTCGGCATCATTAAAGCTGATTCCCTGCAGGGCAGTCAGTTGCCCATCAGGAATATTGAACGTAAAAAGCGAAGGCGCAGGTTCTGAAATGGTCAGACCCAGTTTTTCCATTTCCGTCCATATCCTGCTGTCACTCCCGGTAGCGATCATCAGGTTGCGGGTAAGATAAGTTCTGCCTCCGGCAGCTGTGATTTCCCATCCTTTCTCTGCCCGAGCAATGGATTCCACCCGGCTGTGCAGAAAAAGATCGATGCGGGCGGCCTCCTTCAGAAGGCAATCAATGATGGTTTGAGAAGAATCGGAGACGGGAAAAACCCGCCCGTCTTTTTCTGTTTTAAGTGCAACACCTCTATTTTCAAACCACTTTGCCGTATCGGCAGAACTGAATTTCGAAAAGGCATTTTTCAGGAAACTCCCGCCACGGGGGTAATTCCGGGAAAGTTCATCGGGGTTGGAAACCGTGTTGGTGACATTGCACCTCCCTCCCCCGGAAACCTTCACTTTCTGAAGTACTTTTCCCTGTTTTTCCAGGATTCCCACCTTCAACCCGGCGGCTTTACTTTTTACGTTGACGGCAGCAAAAAAGCCGGCGGCTCCTCCTCCTATTACTAGGAAGTCAAACATATGCTTATCTGTATTTTTCCATCAAAGATAGGCGGTGAGCCCGAAGGGAAGAAATGATTTCTTCAAAACCCTCCACTGATGAGCCGTAGTCGAACTCCACGTGTTTGACCGTGCCGTCTGCAAACTGAACTTCGAGCCACTCGGCTCCCCCGTCAGCACAGTCAGGGCAGCCGTACCGTTTATTCAGCTGAAGAAATTTGTTTTTGGGAAAATCAGCCAGATCTGCTTTGATCCGGTTCCAGTAGGTATTGTCCGGATATTCGATGGTCTGAGGATCAGCACCCCGTTCCTTCCTCTCAATCTGCTTGAGGATCACAGAATTATTTTCCACGATCAGCTCATTGTAACATTTGCCTATGCACATTCCGAAAGACTGTCCCGATTTCACGCGGATAATGCTATCGTTGATAGGTTGGACCGAAGTTTTTTCTTCGCAGGAGAAGGCCATCATAATTATGGCGGAAAAGGTAATGAATAGCTTTTTCATAGTTATTTTTGTGCTTTGAGCAGGCCGGGGCATTACAACCCGGCGGGTTTATGCTATTAGACACTATTTACAGCTAAAAGGTTGGAATGACGCAATTAAATTTTATAGCGGAAACGCTGAATATTTCTGTTTCGCAGGTGGTCAAAACCACACAGTTGCTGGACTCCGGCGCTACCATACCCTTTATTGCCCGCTACCGTAAGGAAGCCACGGGCAGTCTGGATGAGGTGGTTCTCCAGGAAATCCGTAAACTGTATGAAAAGCTGAAGGAAGCTGATAAGCGGCGGGCAGCTATCCTGGAGTCGATTGACAGCCAGGGAAAGCTGACCCCTGAGTTACGGAAAAAGCTGGAGAATGCCCTGTTTGTTCAGGAGCTGGAAGAGATTTACCTGCCTTACCGGCCCAAAAAGAAGACCCGTGCCTCAGTGGCAGTGGAAGCAGGGCTTGAACCTCTTGCCAGGCTTCTTTTTGAGCAGAAAGAGCGTTTTGTGGAACCCCTGGCCGCCCGGTTTCTGAATGATAAGATCGGTACGGTGGAGGAGGCGCTGGCCGGGGCACGTGATATTATGGCGGAATGGATCGCTGAAGATGCCGACTGCCGGAGGAAAGTCAGAACCCTGTTTGAAAAAAGCGGCCTGCTGGAAGCAAAGGTTAAGAAGGGGAAAGAGGCGGAAGGACAGAAGTTTAAAGATTACTTTGACTATTCGGAAACGGCCAGGAATATTCCTTCGCACCGTTACCTGGCCATAAGGAGGGGGGAAGAGGAAGGGTTCCTGAAAGCAGGCATCAGTATAGACACCGAAGAAGCTCTTGATAAGCTGGGGAGGGGGCTGCTGAGAGGGATGCCCGAGCCTAAAGAGCAGGTAGAGCTGGCCATGGCTGACTCGCTGAAAAGGCTGATGCTGCCGGGCCTCGAAAAAGAATATGATAACACCCTGAAGGAGAAAGCCGATAAAGCCGCTATCGTTATATTTACCACCAATCTCCGTCAGCTTCTGCTATCTCCGCCTATGGGACAGAGACGCCTGATGGGGATCGATCCCGGCTTTCGTACGGGCTGCAAGGTGGTCGTGCTGGATGAACAGGGTAACCTGAGAGAAGATGAGGTGATTTACCCGCAGGGGAAAAGCCAGGAAGCCGAAGCCAAGCTGCTCTACCTTTGGAAGAAATACCGGTCGGAAGTGGTGGCTATCGGGAACGGAACGGCCGGGCGGGAGACAGAGCAGTTTGTCAGGGAGGTGATCCGCCGGAAACCGGAATTTAAGGAGATCAAAGTGGTGATGGTTTCAGAACAGGGCGCTTCGGTATATTCCGCCTCAGATGTGGCCCGGGAAGAATTTCCGCACAAGGACATTACCGTGCGCGGCGCTGTTTCGATTGCCCGCCGGCTGATGGACCCGCTGGCAGAACTGGTGAAGATTGATCCTAAATCGATAGGAGTAGGACAATACCAGCACGATGTGAATCAAAAAGAGCTCAGGGAGTCGCTGGATGCCGTGGTAGAATCCTGTGTGAACCTGGTAGGAGTGGAGCTGAATACCGCCAGCAAGCATTTGCTGAGCTATGTTTCAGGAATAGGGCCTTCCATAGCCCAGAATATTGTAGATTACCGGGCAGCCAACGGCAAGTTTGGCAGCCGGAAAGAATTGAAGAAAGTGCCGCGCCTGGGAGAAAAGGTATTTGAGCAGGCCGCCGGTTTCCTGCGGATACACGGTGCGCAAAACCCGCTCGATAATTCGGCAGTTCACCCGGAATCCTATCACGTGGTGGAAAAAATGGCAAAAGATCTGAAGACGGACCTGAAGACCTTCCTGGCTACAGAAGAGTTGCAGAAGCAGGTAGACGTTAAACGCTATGTGTCAGGAGAGGTTGGGATGCCTACCCTCCAGGATATTTTACAGGAGATCAGGAAGCCGGGGAGAGATCCCAGGGAACAATACGAAAGTGTGGAGTTTGCTGATGTAAATTCTATCAGTGATCTGCGGACGGGGATGGTGCTTCCCGGGGTAGTGACCAATATCACCGCCTTCGGATGTTTCGTTGACATCGGCGTACACCAGGACGGCCTCGTGCATCTTTCTCACCTGGCCAACCGTTTTGTGAAAGATCCGAATGAAGTGGTTAAAGTACACCAGAAAGTGACTGTTAAAGTACTGGAAGTAGATGAGGTAAGGAAAAGAGTAGCACTCAGCATGAAGGAGGTATGATAGAAGAAGCACTCTCTCTCATTCCTTCACCGTCTGCATGGGCGCTCTATTTTATTTGTGCCATGTTTATCGGTATGTCAAAAACCGGTATCCTGAATATCGGTACACTGGCTATTCCCTTTTTTGCCATGCTTTTCGGGGCAAGGTATTCTACGGGTATTGTCCTGATTTTGCTTTGCTTTGCCGACCTGGTAGCTGTCATATATTACCGGAAGGCCTTTCTCTGGAGTGAAGTGAAAAAGCTGCTGCCTATGGCTCTCGCAGGGCTGCTGGCCGGTTTGCTGCTGGGGCAGTACGTAGATGACCGGACGTTCAAAGTGTTGATCAGCTTTTGTATTCTGCTGGGCATGGGCATTATGATCCTGACAGAGAGCAGCTCTAAGTTCAGTAAGCTGGTAAACAACCGTTGGTATTCGCCCGTTTTCGGATTTATTATGGGGTTTTCCACGATGATCGGCAACGCTGCCGGTCCGGCGCTGTCCGTATACATGTTATCTAAAAAGCTGGATAAGATCACCTTCACGGCTACAGCGGCGTGGTTCATTATGGTCCTGAACTTTACGAAAATCCCCCTGCAGCTTTTGGTCTGGCATAACCTGACCTGGCAGGGACTGATCCTGAACATCATGGCCCTGCCGTTTATTCTTCTGGGCGGATTTCTGGGAATCAGGATTCTGAAGATCATGCCGGAGAAAAGATTCCGGCAGGTCATCATGGCGCTGGTGGTGGTATCTGCGTTATTTCTTATATTTAAATGAAGGGAGTTACGAGTAATGAGCAGCAAGCAGTAGCCTCACTACTCAAAACCTACTACTCACTTTATCAAATGAGATATATATTAATCTTTATCTTAACAGCCCATATGACCTCAGCACAAGAAACGATGGGAACAGCCGTTCTGATCAGGCAGGACGGACAGGAGGAAATCCGGGTGCATGGACCGGAGATTCTGGGTGAAAGCCCGGCAGTGAGCATACACACCAATTTCCGGATGGCCTCTGTCTCCAAGCAGTTTACCGCAGCCTGTATTATCCTTCTGAAAAACCAGGGGAAATTGTCATATGATGATCGGTTGAGCAGGTTTTTCCCGGATTTCAGTATAGGCGCGGACATACAGCTGAAACACCTTCTTACCCATACTTCCGGTTTGCGTGATTACGAGACGCTTATCCCCTCTGACCGCACAGAGCAGGTCTCTGATGCGGATGTTTTACAATGGCTGTCAGATACAGACAGTACCTATTTTCCGCCGGGAACCCGCTACCGTTACAGTAATTCAGGTTTCTGTATCCTTTCTCAGGTGGTAGAAAAGGTTTCCGGCGTGCCCTATACCCGATTTGTGAAAGAATTCATCCTGGCGCCGCTGGAGATGGATAATTCTTTTGTGTATGAAGCGGGCATGCCCATGCCGGCCAGAGCTCTCGGGTATGTGTACAGGGATGGTAAAATTAGGGAGTCAGATCAGAGCATCACTTCGGCTACCAAGGGTGACGGCTGCCTCTATACTTCGCTGGCCGATTATAAAAAATGGATCTCGGCTGTTACGCAGAACAGACTCTTTGATCTGAAAAAAGAATTAGGGCTGGTTAATCACGCCATTTCCCGAGAGCTTTCCTATGGACTGGGCTGGTTCAATACCGGTGATGAGCTTTTTCACACCGGTTCTACCTGCGGGTTCAGTAATGTGGTATGGTTTACGCTTGACGGCCGGAATGCCCTGGTCAGCTTTTCGAATCTTGCAGATCATCACAGGCCGGCCGTGGCTCTGGAAAAGGAATTGACCGTACGCAAACCGGCGGTTTCATTGCAGAAGATACTGGGTCTGACCGACTGATTCGGCGGGTCCGGAAAACCCGTTTAGTCTAAAAGCGGATAATACCGTTCCACCAATACATTCTTATGATGAGCGGCGTGCCCCAATACCATAAAAGCCAGTGCCAGAGGAGTAATCCGGATATTATTGGCGTTGCCTTCCCGCAGAATCATATCCCGGCTCATGTGCTGAAAAAGCATCCGCGTAGCTGACCGCACCACCTGGTATTCCTCCAGCAGATCTCCAACTGTGCGTGATGCCGCTGCTGTATTTCCGGCATACAGGTTTTCTTCAAAACCCGGTAAGCTGAGCGTTTCTCCCCTGGATATACACAAAGCCCGGTAGGTCATAATCCGTTCTGTATCAATGCAATGTTGCAGGATATCTTTTGCTGTCCATTTTCCCGGGGCATAAACCTGGTCTCCGAGCCCTGTCAGATGATCTATATCTGCACCAAAGATTCTTTCAGAAGAAAATTGCTCAAACGCATCCCTTAAATCCAGATGTTCCGGAATCTGCGCAATGTACCGGTCAAAGAACAGGGGAAGGAAAGGGAGATCCGTTATTTTCATGAGGTATAAATATTAGTTTTGAGTACCGAGTTCTAAGTTCCGCGTAGCCCGGTATAGGCAGTACATGGACCGGCTTCAGATCTCTTATCTGAATATCAGGCTGAGACCGAAGGTGATCACAAATACTACTGAGGTAAGGGCCAATGTTTTCAGGTAAGGGTCCGGATTAATGCTTTTGCTGACCTGGATGCCATTTAAAAAGATCAGCGGAAAGCTTAAGAGGTAATACCAGCTGCCGCTTTTCAGGTAAATGTAGGCCGCTCCGGCCAGCATGGCCGCTGTCAGCAGGAACCAATGGTAGACCAGGGCGTTTTTTCTCCCCAAACGCACCGGGATGGTGATCTTCCCGGCTTTTTTATCCGATTCCATATCCCGGATATTATTGATATTCAGTACACCTGCGGCCAGGGCGCCACAGGCGGCTGCGGGAAGCAGCAATGCCCACTCAAAGTGCAGGGTGTATAGAAAATAGCCCGCTACCACTCCTGCCAGTCCGAAAAACAGAAATACCGATATATCGCCTAATCCGATATAGCCATACGGTCGTTTTCCGGCAGTATAGGTGTAAGCGGCCCCAATAGCCAGCAGTCCCAGTCCCAGAAAAATCCGGAAGTAAACCGAGGAGAAGCCTCCAAAAGCGATATAAAGAAGATATACTCCGGAAAGGAATGCGGCTGTCCCGGTAAGCAGAATGGCATTGAGCATTTGCTTTGGCGTGATCTTACCGCTTTGTACGGCCCTTGCCGGGCCGATACGCTCTGCAGTATCAGCCCCGTTCTTCGTGTCGCCGTAATCATTGGCAAAGTTCGACAGCACCTGGAGGAGAACGGTAGTAAGCACCGCCCAGCCGAAAACGTTCCACCGGAACATAAAAACACTCTGGGCCAGAAGCGCACCCATCAGTATGCTTGATAAAGCCAGGGGCAGCGTCCGGAGCCGGGCTGCAGAAATCCATTTTCTCATTTATACACCTACCGCTTTCCGGAACTCTTCGTTATCCGGGGTAATTTTGGATTCAAAGAAATGGGTGAGATTCCCGTTTTTATCTACTACGTATTTACAGAAGTTCCAGGTAGGTTCTTTGTCATTCCAGCCGTTCAGCTCTTTTTCCGAAAGCCACCGGTAAAGGGGGGCCTTGTCATCGCCTTTTACATCCAGTTTGGCGAACATCTTAAATGTAACCCCGTAGTTTTTCTGGCAAAACTCAGCGATTTCCTCGTTGCTGCCCGGCTCCTGGCTCATGAAGTTATTGGCCGGAAAGCCCAGGACAGTTACTTTGTCGCCATACTGTTCATGAAACTTTTGCCAGTCGGCATATTGCGGTGTAAAACCGCATTTGGAGGCCACGTTGATGATGACCACAGGTTTGCCCTTGTAATCAGAGAGTTTTACCGGGTTTCTCTGGAGGTCTTCTACCGTAAAATCATAGAGAGAGCCTTTGTGCTCCTGAGTGGTATTGATCATGGCAATGCTGTTCTTATTGGAAAAAATATTCTTAAGTAACCCGAAATTGCAGGAAATCAGCAGGGCTGCTCCCAGAACAGCGGCTACGATGATGAAGGTTTTCATATGTTTGTTGTTTTATGAAGACAAATATAACCAAACGGGAAATAAGATAAAAGATAAAAGATAAAAGTGAAAAGTTACAGAACATTCATTTATATAAGAATTGACAGACCGTAACTTTTCACTTTTATCTTTTCACTTACTCTAAAACAGCATTCTGAACTTAATCGTTTCCTCTATGCCCCTGATCTCCTGTACAAACTCACGGGAGTAGGATTTTTCAATGTCTACGATCACATATCCGATTTCAGGATTGGTTTTCAGGTACTGTCCCCGGATATTGATGTTATGCTTCGCAAAGATATTGTTCAGTTTTGCCAGGATACCGGGAACATTCCGGTGAATATGCAGCAACCGGTGCGAATCATGAAGCAGGGGCAGGCTTAATTCCGGGAAATTGACCGTACCGGTAGTGCTTCCGTTATTGATATATTCCAGCAGCCTTTCCGGTACATAGGCGCCGATGCTTTGCTGCGCTTCTTCCGTACTGCCGCCTATATGGGGGGTAAGAATCACATTTTCCAGTCCCATCAGCTCGGAAGTAAAAGGATCTTTGTTGGTCTTGGGTTCCTGGGGAAAGACGTCAACACCTGCGCCAGCCACTTTTCCGGATTTAAGTGCTTCTACCAGGGCCGGGATATCCACCACATGCCCGCGGGCCAGGTTCATGAAGATCACCCCGTCTTTCATCTGTTCGAACTGGCGGGTTCCGATGAGGTTGGTGTTTTCCGGACGGCCGTCAATATGCAGGCTGACAATGTCAGCTACCTTGAAAACATCTTCCATGGTTCTGCATTTCCTGGCGTTACCGATAGGCATTTTATCGGTAATATCATAAAAATAGATCTCCATGCCAAGGGCTTCACCAATCACCGAAAGCTGGGTTCCAATATGGCCGTATCCGATCATCCCCAGCTTTTTGCCCCGTACCTCAAAGCTGTTCACTGCTGATTTGTCCCAGATGCCTTTGTGCATGCCTGCACTTTTTACAAAAACCTTCCGGATCAGCATGATCATTTCGCCGATCACCAGCTCTACCACTGACCGGGTGTTGCTGTAAGGGGCGTTAAAGACGGAAATTCCTCTTTTCTCTGCTTCTTTCAGGGCTATCTGGTTTGTTCCGATGCAAAACGCACCAATGGCCAGCAGTTTATCGGCATGAGCCAGAACTCGTTCGGTAATATGGGTTTTGGAGCGAATACCGATAATCGAAACGTCTTTTATTTTTTCGCAAAGCTCGTCTTCGTCCATAGCCCCCTTATGGAACTCAACATTGAATCCCTGCTCTTCAAATGCGGCAATGGCTGCAGGGTGAACATTTTCCAGCAGCAACACCTTGATCATGCTTTTCGGATAAGAATATCCCCGGGGAAGCTGGTTATAGAACAGGAACTCGTCAAGACTTTTGATGACAAAGTCGGCCACTTCCGTCACCGAAGGCCGTTCCACATTTTCCACGAAAGCGTAAAAGCGCTGTGCCAGTCCGCTTTGTTTGATCTCATAATCGGTAAAGCCGTCGCCGATAACCGAAACATGGCCATCGAGGTTAAGGAATTTTACCACTTCGATTTTCCCTCCTGTCCGGGACAGCGGGTTTTCCGTATCTATTCCTGTGATATCTCCCTGCTCATTGTACACAAACGTATTGGCATAGACGTTTTCAGGCTTCAGTCCGAGATATTCAGCCACGGGCAGGATAAAATCTTTAAAGCCACTGGATATGATCAGGATATTTTCAGCGTACTCTGAAAGAAAAGCACGGTTTCTGAGAAAAGAATCGGTAATGTTATCTTTCAGAAAATCTACCAGGATATCCACGTGACTCCGGTTGGCATTCAAAAGGGCCAGGCGCCGGGTCAGCGACTCGGAAAAGGTCAGCTCCCCGGCCATTCCCTTATCGGTCAGTTCTCTGATCTGCGCTACTTTCTGATCGCCGGCGGGGTCGGCCTTCAGGGCTATGGCAGCTAACTCGTCCAGCCCTTCCACACGGGTAAGAGTGCTGTCAAAATCAATAAGAAAATACTTTTTCGGGTCTGTTATCACGGTTTAATTAAAATGTGAGTAAAAATACTTAAGAAAGAAATTGAAATATGAAGATTGTATTAACTTCACAATTACTTCCTATAAATTATTCAAAAAAGTATACATTTTAATCAATAGAATCTAATATTTCCTCGAAATCCTCGCTCATTTCTTTAAAGCGCTGCATTACTTTCTTCATGAAAGTATCACCCAGCATTTCCTCTATGTCTTCCTCTCCGGATACATCCAATTCAGATACTTTATAAATTTGTTCCAGGTTTCCCGCTTCGAATTTGATAATGTATTTGTTATTGAAGGAGTAAAGGTTAGCGGCGCAAAAATCGTTTTCAATGTTTTTCACTAATCTCATGAGAATAATTTTAATTGTTATTGGTATATGTCTGACCAGCTTATCCTGCAAAAGTAAAAAAGAATCTGCGGAGTTTTTTACGAGGGGAAATTTTCATTTTAAAAAGAAGGAATACGACCGTGCGGAGCATTTCTTTTCTGAAGCGATCCGCAAAAATCCCGGGCTGGCAGATGCCTATAATAACCGGGGGCTCATTTATCTGCACAGGGGGGAGTGGGATAAGGCGGAAAAAGACTTTGAAGAGGCCGTAAGACTGGATAAAACCTTCAGCGACGCCCGTTATAACCTGGCCAAATTTTACACGGAAACAGGGCGTGCCGATGCCGGGGAACAACTGTTTAAAGATCTGGAGGGACGGATGGATACCTCCAGTGCTTTTCACAATGCTTACGGCCAGAATTTTGTGGTGCGTAACCGCTACCCGGAAGGGGAGCAGCAGTTTAACCGGGCACTTGAAATCAACCCGGATAACGTGGAAGCGCTGACCAACCTGGCCTATGTTAAAACCGTCAGCCACCGGTACAGAGAGGCCGGGGAACTGCTGGAAAAGGCATTGGAGTTGTCGCCGGATTTTGTTTTTGCCTTAAATAACCGGGCGGTACTTTACGGGCTTCAACGCCAGTGGGACAAAGCTGTTTCCCTGCTGAAGAAGGGAGAGCAGGCGGAGCCCAATAACCTGATTGTGGTGAATAACCTGGCCCTGTTTTACCTGGAAAGCGGTAGAATGGCAGAAGGCAGGGAGAAAGTGCTGCGGGGTGAAAAGCTGGACGAGGGCAATGAATACACCCGGCGTAACCGGGCAGTTCTTCTCCTTAGGGAAGGCAAAACAGACGAGGCCCTGACCCTGCTGAAAAATGTGGAGGCTGCTTACCCGGAAACAGATCACATTTATTATTACCTCGGGCAGGCTCTTGAGGGGCTGGGCAGGCACAGTGAGGCCTGTAAATACTATGAAACAGGCGGAAAGCTGAAAGACCCCTGGGTGGAAGGAAAATGTGGTCAGTGATTGATCTTCAGGGAGTCTGTACTTACACTGAATGTACTGAAAATGCCCAGCCCGCCGCCCTTTACATTGCTGTGGATAAGTATAGGCTGAACAAAAGGATTTTCACTGTTTTGGCGGGCTTTTTCGCGGGTATACTGGTATTTATAGCTGTCTTCCGAGATATGTTGCAGTATGAAGTATATAGGGTTCAGGCCTGCGTTTTTGGCATGTTCTATGTCTATATAAAGCAGAATTTCTTTTGCTTTTCCATCAAAAGTTTTATCAGTAAAGAGGTTTTTCCCGTAGCTGATCTGTGTATAGCCTCTGGATTCTGAGCCAAAGCTGAATGAACTTTCGCTTTCAAAAAGAATATCGTTGCTGTATACATAATGCCCGTAATTGGCGGTGCTTTCACCGGTAATATCTTCCAGGTGGGAATGGATGATCAGACCGTAAAAGTCAGGTTGGCCGGGGCCGTCCTGAAGGGTCAGTTTGATTTCTGCCGTTTCCAGCTCTTGTCCCCTGCTTTCAAAACGTTTATAGTTACCGGTGAATTCGGCTTTAAAAAGGGCAGGCTCCGGAATCATTCCTTCGGCATAAACGGTTTCAAACCCTTCTGCCTTTACTTCCAGCCGGTAGGTTTTCAGAGGAAGGGGAAGGTATAGATTGGGAAAGCTGAAGAGCGAGCCGCTGTCTCTGACCATCAATCCCAGGCTTTTGCCGTCTTCAAAAACTTCAATGGTAGCGGGTGGAGCTTTGGGATAAGGGTCTTCAGGAACAGGGACGGCAGATCCCAGGGGATAATAAGGCTTTTCGCCGCTCAGGCTCAGCCGTACCCTGGGCGAATAGATATTCTCGAAATTGGACAGCAGAACCAGCTTAGTTGGTCCGGAATCGATTTTGATGGTTTTTATCTGGTCGAAAGTGCCTTCGCAGGCTACGAGAGCAGGCAGAAGCATCAGGAAAATGAGCGTATGTTTTTTCATCAGTACGATCAGAATTTAAAGGTATACGTTACGTAAGGAACAGGAAATCCGAAGAGGCTGAATTGCCGGAGCGTTTGGGTTTCGCTTTCTGTCGGACCGTTTTGTTCCGGAAAAAAGAAGAAGGGATTTTTCCTGCCGTAAAGGTTGTAGGCTCCGAAGGCCCATGAACGTTCGTGTCTTTTCTTTTGCCTGGTCACCTTCAGGCCCAGGTCCAGCCTGTGGTAATCATCCATTCGGTAATTATTACGTTTGGGAATATAATCATTGTATCCGAAATAATAGTAATGCCAGGCATCCCGGTAGGTATTTCCGGGGTAATTGGCCGGTGGAAGGCCAGGGTACTGGGTGACGGGCAGGGTAGCCCATGCACCGGTATTGTAGAGCCATGCACCGCTCAGCTCCACCCGCGGCGACAGGCGGTAAACAGCTGCGATCTTCAGGTCGTGCCGTCGGTCAAACCGGTTGAAAAACCACTCTCCGTGGTTGATCGTTTCATATTTTCGTTTGCTCCAGGAGAGTGTGTAAGACACCATACCCTGTAAACGGCCTTCTTTTTTCTGCAGCATGGCCTCCCCGCCATAGGCCAGGCCTCTGCCCATTTCCACGTTATCTTCGTAGCCGCCGGAACTGAACATATAGCTGCTTCCGTCTTTGTAGTCGATCACGTTGCGCATGTCTTTGTAGTAAGTTTCGAAAGAAAGCTCGTATCCGGTTTTTAGCGTGCCGCTTAATCCCACGGCCAACTGGTGACTTCGCTGGGGTTTAAGCCGGTCGGTTACCGGAACCCACAGATCTGTAGGGAGCCCGATGCCGTCAAAGCTAAGCAGGTTGATAAACTGCTGCATATTGACGTAGCTGGCTTTGAGGCTATAGTTCTGTCCCAGCATGTAACGGGCCGAAAGCCGGGGCTGCAAGCCGGTATAAAAACTATTCTGTACACTGAAAGCGCTCAGGCGGAGACCTGTATTTACTTTAAACCGCGAACTGATGGCTACTTCGTCTTCGGCATAGGCATCCAGGGTCAGTCCCTTGATGATGTCTTCTCCTACGGTAACGGAAGTAGCTTCCTCTTCCGGACCGGATTTGGCTTGAAATGAATTGGTGGTAGGCCGGAACGTCTGGTGGGTGATGCTTATCCCTGAACGGACCGTATGCCTCGAGTTAGGCAGGTAGTCCAGGTCATATCGGACAGACAGATCGCGGATGCCGCTGAAAAGCTTTAAGGAAGAGGTGTTGGTATAGTCCTGCTTTTCGTCTGTACTGATCAGTTCCGTATTGAAATCATATGAACTGTAGCTGGCACTGAGATTTCCGAAAATCTTGGGGGTAAATATCCGGTTCCAGCGAAAAACTCCTGTTAAATTCCCCCAAAACAGGTCGTTGGAAAAGGAATTTCCTTCCGATTTATTGGAAGAGCGGGAGTGAAGTTTGTCTTTTCCGAAATACCCGCTCAGGTATATATGATCCTGTGCTGATATTTTGTAATTGGCTTTTGCATTGAGGTCATAGAAGAAGTAACCGCCTTTCTCTTCCCCGCCGGAAGCTGACTTGATCAACGGGGCCATCAGGACATCGAGATAGGTTCTTCTCCCGCTGACAATATAGCTGCCTTTCCCTTTTTTAAACGGACCCTCAAGAAGCAGTTTGGCGCTCAGGAGCCCTATTCCGCCTTCTCCTGAAAATTTTGTTTTATTACCTTCTTTCATGCGTATGTCAACTACACTGGACAAACGTCCTCCGAAACGTGCTGGAAATCCTCCTTTATAGAGATCCACATTGCTGATGGCGTCAGCATTGAAAGTGCTGAAAAACCCGGCCAGGTGATTTACATTGTAAACCGGCACACCATCCAGTAAATAAAGATTCTGATCCGGCCCGCCCCCCCTCACATACAGGCCGGCACTGCCTTCCGTACCCCCCTGCACCCCGGGTAAAAGCTGGAGGGCTTTCAACACATCTACTTCTCCCAGCAGGGCAGGCATAGCCCTGATCTGGCTGATGGGGATAGACACCCTGCTCATCTGGACATTATCCTGTAAGGGACGTTCTTTTGAAGAGGAAATAACCACTTCCTGCAATAATTTTGAAGGGGTGAGAGAGATATCCAGAGTGAAACTGCTGTCAGAGAGGATCTCGGCTTCCTGGTTTTCATACCCCACATAGGTAAAAGAAAGCAGGATCTTCCGGTTGGCAGGAATAGTGATGGAGTAAAAACCATAGACGTTGGTAGTGGTTCCGGCCATCAGCTCTCGGCTGTAAATATTGGCATTGATCAGTTTTTCGCCGGACAGGGCATCCATAATATAGCCGTTAACCGTGATTGTTTTTTGACCGTACAGGCCGGAGAATGCAAAAAGCAGTGCGGGGAGAATGATTTTTAAAGGCATAAAAAGCTTGGAGGGTTCGGTTCTGCGCATTTAGAGGTTAACGGCCTGACCCTGTCTTTGTTGTGAAACTATTCAAAAACTTGCTTCAGACTAAATTTCAATTCGGGAAACAACACTGAGAAGATCTTTTCTTCTTCATAAAAGGTTTCCGGCCTGTAATAAAATCTATTATATGCAACATTGTTGCATTTGTGATTTCTATCTGTTATATTTGCCCTGTGAACTTATATTCAGACAGGTCAGAAGGAAGGAATCTGCCGGCAAAATGCAGGTTACTTCATGCTGATAACTTTTAAACATATGAGAAAAGCAGGAATCGTATTAAATGTAGTTTCGATGGTATTGCTTCACCTGGTGTGTTGTGGCTTTCCCCTTATTATGGCATTAGGGGGAAGTATCGGCTTATATTTATCTTTCAGGGCTTATTCCGGCTGGTTTTTGGGCTTTCATTTGCTCAGCGTTTTGGGGGTGCTCACCTTGCTTTACCGGAGAAAACAGAAGCAGAAATGGCAGAAGGCTGTTTTCTGGATTTTCACTGCTGCAACTTTGGGAACTTACTTCTTTACACATAGCAATCTCTTTAAATCGGAAGAAGAAATATTAAAACAGCAGTACCTGGAGCGGGTTTTAAATAACATCAAATAACTATAAAGTAATGAAGTTTAAAATGATTACCCTGGCGGGGCTGTTAGCCTTGTCTTGCGGCGGAAAGAAAAACAACCCTGTATTGGATGAAGCTTTTGAGATTCATAAGGAGCTGCGCGAAATCCAGAAGAGTGTGATAAACCAATGGGTAAGGCTGGACTCATTAAAGAATAGTCCGGGCAACTATCCCGGACTGGATTCGGCAGTGAGTATTCATAAGTCGGAGTACGCAGACTGGAAGCATGATCTTCTGGAAGTGCCCGGTTATCCGCATATTCACCTTGAAGGCGATGAGCATGAGCATCATCACCAGGAGCAAACCGCGCTTCCGGATGAACAGATACTTGAAATTCAGAAGGCGTCCCGTTCGGGGATTGAAGACATCTTTAATAAAAACCGTCGTTTGCTGGAAAACTGATCCTGCTGTTTTCTTGGAAAACAGGGAGAATAGTAGCATATTGGCCCTGAAAAACAAGAATTTATGAGTATTTTCAAAGATATCCGCGGCGCAGTGGAAATCCTCAGACACGTGGATTTTAAGCAATTAAGTGCTTTAAGCCGTAAAGTAGATCTGGGTGCAGCCATGAAGCAGCTCTCCCGGATGGACGAAAAGCAGCTTCAGGGCCTGATGAAAATGTTGAATTCTTCAGGAAGGAAGAAAGAGCTGCCGGAGATTAATCCTGACTTTTATGAGTTAAGCGATAAACTGAGTCCGGAACAAAGAGCCCTGCAGCTTAAGGTGCGTAATTTCATGGAAACGGAAGTAGCTCCCATTGTCAATGATTTCTGGCTGCGCGATGAATTTCCGTATGACCTTATTCCGAAAATGGGAGAGCTGAGGTTGGCCGGTATAACTTTTGAAGGTTACGATTGTCCGAACCTCCCGTTTCTGATGGAAGGAGTTCTGGCTATGGAAATGGCACGGGTAGATTCTTCTATTGCTACTTTCTTCGGTGTTCAGAGCGGACTGACCATGGGCTCTATTTATCTGTGCGGTTCCGAAGAGCAAAAACAGGAATGGCTGCCGGCCATGAACCGGATGCAAAAGATAGGTGCGTTCGGCCTGACCGAACCTGAGGTGGGTTCTGGGGCAGCAGGCGGACTGACCACTACCTGCAAAAAGACAGCTGACGGTTGGGTGCTGAACGGCCAGAAGAAATGGATCGGGAATGCCACTTTTGCAGATGTGGTAGTGATATGGGCGCGTGATGAGGCGGATGGTGAAGTGAAAGGCTTTTTGGTACGTAAGAATGCCCCCGGCTTTAAAGTCGAGAAGATCCGTGGAAAAATGGCATTGAGAATTGTGCAGAACGGACTCATTACGCTTACCAATTGTGTAGTGGAAGAAAAAGACCGTCTGCCCGGTGCCAATTCGTTTAAAGATACGGCGAATGTACTAAGGATGACCCGCGCAGGGGTAGCCTGGATGGCCGTGGGATGCGCCCGCGGGGCCTATGAGAACGCGTTGGCCTATACTCAGAATCGTAAGCAATTTGGTAAGCCCATTGCGTCTTTCCAGCTGATCCAGAATCATCTCGTGGAAATGATCTCTAATCTGACCGCCATGCAAACCCTGGTTTTTCGTTTGTCTGAAATCCAGGACCTGGGGCAACTGAAAGATGAGCACGCCTCACTGGCCAAGGTTTTCTGTACCCTCAGAACCCGTGATATTGTGCGGGGGGCCCGGGAAGTGATGGGAGGGAACGGAATCCTGCTGGATTACAATGTGGCCCGTTTTGTGGCAGATGCCGAAGCCATCTATTCATATGAAGGTACCAAAGAGATCAATACGTTGATCGTAGGCCGGTCTATTACGGGCTTCAGCGCTTTTGTGTAAGATGTGTCTCCTGGAGGCTATACGGTCAGTTTACTAGTAATTTAGCGGTACAGTTGTTTTAAGGCTCAGCGACCGTTTATACACTATGAAGACAGACCATAAGGTCGCTAACAGGATGAGAATTCAAATACCTCCCGTACTCCGAATTGCAGTTCTGGGAGCAAAGCCGGGCTGATAACATCATTTTCTGTATAGATAGAGGGGCTTGTATACTTCTCATTTTCCAGTATAAATACACGGATCATTTTTTCAAAGGGATCCACTATCCAATACTCTTTCACGCCATTATCCTGGTAGAGGTCAAATTTGACCCCGGTATCTTTTTCGGAACTTTCCCGTGATAGAATCTCAATTACCAGGTCAGGAGCACCAAGGCAGCCCCGGCTGTCTATTTTCTCCAGATCGCAGATGATACATATGTCAGGCTGAACTACCGTATAAATCAGTTCGTCAGGAGTTTCGTCTTTCGAATCGGGCAGGCGTACATCAAGCGGAGCTGCGAAAAGCTGCCAGGAGTTTTGTTCAGGCAAGTTTCCAAACCGGAAAAGCAATTCCCCGAGTATTCTCTGATGGGATGGGGTGGGGGTAGGGGTCATTTCATAAATATTCCCTCCGATGAGCTCTACTCTTTCTTCGAATTTCCAATGGAAATAGTCAGCGTAAGAATACCTTTTGGAGAAATCCAGCTGATCTAAGGAAGAGATTTCCGTACAGTAAGTCACAGCAGGTTCATCGACGGCCCCTTTAGCTAACGGGATTATATTTTCAAATACCTCATTCACCGGGAATTTCAGCCCGGAAAACAAAGCAGAATATATTTCATGGTCTTCGGTGAAAGGAGGACGACCCTCATACCGGCCGTTATGCAGAACATAGGTCAGAATGACTTTTGTGGAAGGGTCCATTATCCAGTATTCCTTCACCCCGTTTTCCTCGTATAAGCGGAATTTTACTCCCATTTCTTTCCGGGAATTTCCGGGGGAGAGGATTTCTACAACCAGGTCCGGAGCACCGATACAGCCCCGGCCGTCTATTTTATCGAGATCACAGATCACACACAGATCCGGCTGAAGTACGGTAAATACCTGTTCATCCCGGGTTTGTTTTTGTGCGTCGGGAAGTCTTACATCAAAAGGGGCCGTAAAGACAGCACACGGTTTCCCTTTAAAAAAAATCCCGAACTGAAACGCCGTCTTAAAGGATACCGACTGATGAGTAGGACTGGGTGCGGGGCTCATTTTACTGATAAAGCCCTTGATGAGCTCTACTCTTTCTTTAAACTTCCAACGGAAATAATCAGCATAGGAATAACGCTTTGACAGATCGAGTTGATTTAAAGAAGTGATTTCAGGAAGATAGGCCACAAAGGGCTCTTTAGCTGTGTTTTCAGATTCCATAATACAGTATTTATTCCACAAAGATATTGCGGCCAAACCGGAATCTTCTTCCGCCCGGATAAGAAAAGCACACAGGCACAAAAAAAGGCTGCCTGATCCAGGCAGCCTTTTTCTGAAAAGACAAATGATATTACAGCGGATTCTGCACCACCAATCCGTTTGTTCTTTCAATTTCATTTTGAGGAATAGGTAGTTGCCATCTTTTATCCCCAGGTTCAACTTGCATTAGACCAGATGTATAAGAGGCATTATGGTTTCCACCTCTTCTGTCCAATTTACTGTCTGTTCTTTTCAGGTCATAGAACCTGAAGCCTTCTCCCCAAAGCTCTATTCTTCGTTGAACCCGGATTTCCTCCAGCAGAGCAGCCCCTGTATTGGATGACTTCACATAAGACGGGTCACGGGTAACTACCATTTCATGTAAAACAGTAGCTGCCTCGCTGTCTTTGCCTTGTGCAGCCAGCGCTTCAGCTTCAATCAGGTAGAGTTCGGCAGCCCTCATATAAGGAACATCACCGATACTGCTTGACGGATCATTCACCAGGAATTTCTTATGTTGATAAGGAACTCTGGCATAAGAAGAAGCTGGCAGTGGGAAGTCCACTGTATTTTTTCCGGTAGGATCAAACAAAGTTTTCCGTATATCTGTCTCTGAAATTTTATCATAAAGTACAGAAAAAATTGTTTTTGGCGTAGAACGGATAGCCGTGGAATTGTAATTCATAGACATATAGGCAAAGAACGAATAGAAATAATTAGTTTCCGCCTGAATAATTCTGGAACCCCATAACCACTCTTGGTTATCATAGTTATTGAACCCTTTCACATAGTCAGCTCTGGACATTAACGGATAGCCGCTTCTGGCTTCTTTTGCTACCTGAGCAGCTGTAGCCCAGTCTTGCTTGGTTAAAGCAATACGTGCTTTAATACCTTTGGCTACATTAGCGTCAAAATCTGATTTTGTAGGTCTTTTGTAGCTCGCAGAGCTGAAAAGGTTAATGGCTTCATTAATATCTTTATCAATTTGCGCATATACTTCAGCTACAGAACTTCTTGGAGCAGCTTCAGTAGTTGGCTCAAGGATAAGAGGAACACCTAAATCGCTGTTGGCTTGTCCTGCAACATAACGTTTCCCAAACATTTGTACTAAATTGAAATAGGACCATGCACGATAGGTAAGGGCTTGGGCTTTAATTGCATCTTTGTCTTTCTGCTCTCCTGCAGCCCCGTCAACATTAGCAATAATCATATTGGCATTTCCAATGATAGCATAGTAGAACCCATAATTGTACAGGTTAGAATACCGGGATGGATTCGAAAAAGAAAGCCATTGGTACTCATCTCGAAGCCATGAGTTAGATACATTTGGAAAAACTACATCATCTCCGAAAATATCCATATAAAGCATATTCCCGGACTGCCCTCCCTGGGACTGTTGTCCGAATATCTGGGAAAACATATACCGGTGAATTCCGTTCACTGCAGCCCAGGCATTCTTGGTAGTGCTGAATGCATCAGCAGTAGAGGTTTGGTCAGTGGGCTTGGTCTCCAGGAAATCTTTTTCACAGGAAGTCATCAGGCCTATCAAAACCAGTGTTGATAAAAATATTCTGATCTTCATAATTCTTT
>JBEBRR010000015.1:0-66027 GCA_040394735.1 Leadbetterella byssophila | reverse complement strand
ATCCTGTGGTACTCTGAAAGAGATAACCGGGGTCACCTGTACCTCTATGACTCCCGTACCGGAAAGCTAAAAAACCAGGTAACTAAAGGGGATTTTTTAGTAGCTCGTGTTACCGATATGGACGAAAAGAGCCGCCAGATATGGTTTACTACCGCTGGCATGGACCCTAAAAACCCGTATTACCAGCGCCATTGCCGGGTAGATTTCGACGGGAAAAACTTTACCGACCTCACGCCCGCCACCGGGACTCACCAGGTCAGCTGGTCACCATCCCGTAAATACCTCATTGATACATACTCTGAGCCTAACGTTCCCCAGACATTCGAACTGCGGGACGCTAACGGTAACGGACTCCTGGCTTTGGGAAAGGCCGATATTTCCCGGCTGGAATCGGAAACAGCCTGGACACCGGCCACCCCGGTTAAGCTGAAAGCGGCTGACGGAAAAACCGATATATACGGACTGGTATACACCCCAAAACAATTTGAACCCGGCAAAAAATACCCGGTGATTAACTACATCTACCCGGGACCGCAGGGGGGAAGTGTAAGGTCATGGAGCTTCAGCCCGGTTTCGGGTGATCATCGCGCACTGGCCGAGCTGGGCTTTATCGTAGTGGCTATTGAAGGCACCAGCAATCCTTACCGGTCCAAGAGCTACCACGACATGAACTACGGGAACATGGGCGAAAACACCCTGCCCGACCAGATCACCGGCATTAAGCAGCTGGCGCAGCAATTTCCCATCGACCTTGCCAAAGTAGGCATCTGGGGGCACTCCGGAGGCGGATTTGCTACAGCAGCAGCCATGTTCAAATATCCTGATTTTTATAAGGTAGGCATCTCTGAGTCTGGCAACCACGATAACCGGAACTACGAAGATGACTGGGGCGAAAGATACAATGGCCTCCTTGAAAATGCTGATTATGAGGCTCAGGCCAACCAGACCCATGCCAAAAATCTGAAAGGAAAACTCATGCTGGCGCACGGAATGATGGATAATAACGTCCCTCCATATAACACCCTGCTGGTGGTGGAAGCCTTACAGAAGGCAAACAAAGACTTTGACCTGGTAATCTTCCCTTCGGCTACCCACGGTTTTGGAGCCTATTCCAATTACATGATGCGGCTGCGGTGGGATTATTTTGTACGGCATCTGAAGGGACTTACCCCGCCAAAAGAATTTGACCTGGGAGCATATCTGGGCGGAACAGGGCGCTAAAAATATTATATCCGGATTTCGCAAGGCCCTTCCATAAGCCCGAATATGCCTGGTCAGAGTGACAGTTTACGCCACAACTGTCACTCTGACATCACCACTCTCACCCCTGCCGGCCGAGCGTGTGGCAGGGCGTTTTAACACCTTCTCAAAATCAATCCAACGAGTGGATCAATACATAATACTTATACGCCACCACCGCCTGCTCAAACTTCTTGAGCTTCATCGGATCTTTCTTGCTGTACTTCGGTAGTACTGCCTTATTGATCTTGTTGAGAAACTTGAAAAAACTCTTTTTCATAGGCATAAACCTTGCTGTAAACCCGTGTCCGCCTCCCGGATCGAAGTAAAGTTACAAAATATCCCTGACATGCATTTGCTATAAATCTTAGCGAATTTCAGTCCGGCCGCAAAACCTGTCGTATTTTCATTAATATTGAAATCCGAACAGAGAATCTTACATAAAACTTAGTGTGGAGAGGATAGAGGAAAAACTGAAAATACTGGCCGACGCGGCCAAATACGACGTAAGCTGCAGCTCCAGCGGCAGCCAAAGAAAAAATACCGGCGGTATAGGTGACGCCTCCGCCTCGGGCATCTGCCACACCTACACGGAAGACGGCCGCTGTGTCTCCCTCCTGAAGATCCTGCTGACCAACCACTGCATTTACGACTGCGCCTTTTGTGTCAGCAGGAGAAGCAATGATGTCAAACGGGCCGCTTTTACCGTAGAAGAGGTAGTAGACCTGACCATGAACTTCTACCGCAGAAATTATATAGAGGGCCTCTTTCTTAGCTCAGGAATTTTTAAAAATGCCGACTACACCATGGAGCGCCTGCTGCGTATTGTAAAAAAACTACGTACCGAAGAGCGCTATAACGGCTATATCCATCTGAAAACCATACCCGGCGCCAGCGAAGAGCTGATCCGGGAGGCAGGCCTGTATGCCGACCGGATGAGCATTAACCTGGAGCTGCCCACGGAGGCCGGTCTGAAGATGGTGGCCCCTGAAAAAGACCATGAATCAGTGCGGAAGCCGCTGGCGTATGTCGAAAGCCAGATCCGGGAGTACCAATCGGAATCAAAGCTCATCAAGCATAGACCGCTGTTTGTACCGGCCGGCCAGAGCACCCAGATGGTCATCGGAGCCACCCCCGAAACAGACCTCGAAATCATGAATGTGGCCAAAACATTCTACCGGGATTATAACCTGAAACGGGTGTATTACAGCGCTTACGTGCCGGTCACCAATGAAAATCCCTTACTGCCGCAAATCGGTACAACCCCGCCCCTGGTTCGTGAAAACCGTTTGTACCAAACCGACTGGCTCCTTCGCTTTTACGGTTTTGAGCTGGAGGAGATCCTGAACCCGGAACATAGCCGGCTGGACCTGGACATAGACCCCAAGCTCAGCTGGGCGCTGCGTAACCCGCATTACTTCCCGGTAGATGTCAATACGGCCGGTTACCGGGCCATCCTCCGGATCCCCGGCATAGGCAGGCAGTCGGCTCTGAAGATTGTTCAGGCCCGGAAATTCGGCCGGCTGCGTGAATACCAACTGCGTAAGATGGGCATTGCCTGGAACCGCGCCCGACACTTTATGGTCTGTGCCGACAGCCCCGTGATCCTGGGCGCACCCTCCGTGGGAAGTGTAAAAGCCGCTATCCTGCAAAAACCGGTTTCTTCGGAAAAAGCGGATATTCACCAGCTAAGCCTTTTCTGAAATGTACTATATTTTTGACGGAACCTATGCCGGTTTCCTCTGCTGCGTTTTTGACAGCTTTGCCCGGAAAGAGCCCTGCGTCATACCCCTGCTTCCGGGAGATCAGCCGGCCGAGCTGTTTCAAGCCCAGCACACCGTCATTACAGACCCCGATAACGCAGAGCGGGTACAAAAAGGTCTGGAAAAGCATTTAGGTGCTTTAGCGGCACAGGATTTTTACAAAGTATTTTTATCGGAAGACCGGAAAGCATGGGCAGCTGCCTTCCGGGTCATCCGCCAGGTCTTTAGCGGGCATCCGGACATTCTTCAGAACTTCGGCGATGACGATGTCACCTGTTTTTCCCTCACCCTGAAAAAAGTGAACCGTGAGCGTCACCGCATGAAAGCATTTATCCGGTTTCAGAAAAGCAGCGACGGGCTCTTCTTTTCAGTGGTGGAACCCGACTTTGACGTTCTCCCCCTCATTGCCGGCTTTTTCAGGAATCGTTATGCCGACCAGTCCTGGCTGATCTGGGATAACAAAAGAAAATATGGTCTTCTCTACGATCAGATCACGGTGTCGCCCGTGCAATTATCGCCTGAAGAAAAGACGGCCTTAACTACCGGTATAACACTGACCCTGGACGAAAAAGACGCGCATTTTCAGCATCTCTGGAAGCAATACTTTCAAAGCACGAATATTAAGGCCCGCAAAAACATGAAGCTCCATCTACGCCATGTTCCCAAAAGGTACTGGAAATACCTGACGGAAAAGCAATAGATTGAAAACAAATTGCAATAATGTTGCAGAAATCAGCTAATTTTGCGAACGAATTTCGCCGGTCTGCGTTTTTAAACCAGTGACAGGATCGACATAGCACCAGAATGGAAATATTAACAGGAGCCATCATTATCAGCTTATTACATGCCCTTATTCCCAACCATTGGTTGCCCGTCATTGCTATCGGGCGCCAATACAAATGGAGTACCGGCGAGGTAACACGGGTTACTTTTCTCACGGCTCTTGCGCATGTGCTGAGTACGTTGCTTATCGGCTGGGCACTGGGGTTGACCGGTCATCAGCTGGCCCATAACATTGAGCATATTACCCACATCGCAGCTCCCGTCATTCTGATAGTAATGGGGATAATTTATATTTATCGTCATTACAGGCACAGGCACTTTCATTTACAGGGCGGTCCTATAAAGGCTACGACCAAACGAAGCATCATCATTTCACTTTCAGTAGCCATGTTTATGTCGCCCTGTATGGAAATAGAAGCCCTTTTTCTGATGGCCGGGATACAGTCAATGGCCTTGCTGGCTACCATTTCACTCGTTTATGCCTTCGTGACCATCGTAGGTATGCTGCTGTTGGTACGCGTGGCCTACAAAGGCCTGCTGAAATTTGATTCCCACAAGCTGGAGCACAATGCCGGAATTATTACCGGTGCAACTTTGATTTTAACCGGTTTAGCTTCTATCTTCATTCATTGAAAACTTTAGCCGGGTAAATTTCTCCGGCCGGACTTTAACATGAGTACAGAAAATAAGCTCCTCAATAAAAATACCAGACCTACCAGCATGCGTATTCTGGTGTATGATTTCCTGGATGAACAGGAATCGGCCTTGTCGCTTTCTGAAATTGAACAGTCATTTGAACACGCCGACAGAACTACTCTATACCGCACCTTGAAGACTTTCGAAGAAAAGGGAATTGTGCACAGCATTCAGGAAAATCACACTACCCGTTACATGCTTTGTGATGATGGCTGTAATGAGCATACCCATAAAGACTGGCACCTTCATTTTTACTGCAAAATCTGCAAACAGACTACCTGCAGGGAAAATTTCACTTTTCCTTCCGGCCCATCCCCCGATTTCAGAATAGATGAGATCCGGCTGTTCGCCAAAGGAATTTGTGAACACTGCATACAGGAAGCCGATGTCTGAATACCTTTGAAACGGCCTTAAAATTCTACCGGCCTGAACTTTGCAATAGCATTGCATTCGCCTACCCCGTACCTTTGAACAAAAATCAGAGTTTAATGGTACATGATCACAAAGATACGTGTTGCACCCCAGCACATGAGCATAATCACGACGATGAACATATACATGATCAAAGCGGCACCCTGAAATTATTCCTGCCTTCAATTATTTCCTTTGTCCTTTTACTGGCTGGAATTGCGTTAGATAACTGGATACCGCAGATCTGGTTTAAAAACGGGATCAGGGCCGTCTGGTATGTAGCCGCCTATCTCCCCGTGGGCCTGCCCGTACTTACCGATGCGGTCAAAAGTATCCGAAATGGAGACTTTTTTTCAGAATTCTTCCTGATGAGCATTGCCACTTTGGGGGCATTTGCCATTGCCGAATATCCCGAAGCCGTGGCCGTTATGCTTTTTTACAGCATAGGTGAGGCATTTCAATCCATGGCCGTCAGCAAAGCCAAAGGCAACATCAAAGCACTACTGGATCAGCGCCCTGACCAGGTTTCTGTTCTGCGTGGAAACGAAATAGTGACCGTCAGAGCCGAAGCCGCAGGCATTGGCGATATCATTCATCTCAGGCCGGGCGAAAAGCTGGGTCTCGACGGAGAGCTTCTTTCCGAAGCCGCCTCCTTTAACACCTCTGCCCTTACAGGAGAAAGTAAGCCGGATACCAAAAGAAAGGGGGAATCTGTTTTAGCCGGGATGATCAACCTCAATACCGTCAGCCAGGTAAAAGTTACTACGGCCTATAAAGACAGTAAACTGAGTAAAATACTGGAGCTGGTGCAGAACGCCACTGCACAGAAAGCTCCTACCGAGCTGTTCATCCGTAAATTCGCCAAAATTTATACGCCGGTCGTCGTATTTCTGGCACTGGCCATCTGTTTCCTTCCCTCCCTTTTTATAAGTGATTATGTGTTCAGAGACTGGCTCTACCGCGCACTGATCTTCCTGGTCATCTCCTGTCCATGCGCCCTGGTCATCTCCATTCCCCTGGGATATTTTGGTGGAATCGGGGCAGCCAGCCGGAACGGAATCCTTGTTAAAGGCAGTAATTTCCTCGATGTTCTGGCTCAGATCCGGCATGTGGTGATGGACAAAACCGGAACCCTCACAGAGGGGGTGTTCCGGGTACAGGAAGCCGTGTTCCCGCCGGGCCGGGATAAAAATGAAATTCTGAGGCTGGTCAACGTTCTGGAAAGCCACAGCACACATCCCGTGGCTACGGCCATTCATGAATATGCAGGCCCGGTAGACCGGTCCGTTAGATTGGAAAACATCGAAGAAATTGCCGGTCATGGTCTGAAAGCCACGGCTGAAGGCAAGGAACTGCTGGTAGGAAATTTTAAGTTGCTGGATAAAGAAGGTATTTCTTATGACATCGACCCCTCCGGTATTGTCTATACCGTGATCGCAATAGCTTATGATGGAAAATTTGCGGGTTATCTCACCATAGCCGACAGCATTAAACCCTATGCGGAACCGGCCATCCGGCGCCTGCATCAGGCCAATGTAAAGACCACCCTTCTCAGCGGCGACAAAGATACGGTAGTGCAATATGTAGCCCGAGAACTGGGAATTGACAATGCATTCGGCAATCTTCTGCCCGAAGACAAAGTCAACCGGGTAAAAGAGATCAGAGCCCGCAACGAAACAGTAGCTTTTGCAGGCGATGGTGTAAATGATGCTCCCGTGGTAGCCCTGAGTGATGTAGGTATGGCCATGGGCGGTCTCGGCAGTGATGCTACCATTGAAACCGCAGATGTGGTCATCCAGGATGATAATCCGGCCAAAATCCCGGTAGCCATTCATATAGGTAAAGCTACCCGGAAAATCGTATGGCAAAATATCGGGCTGGCTTTCGGTGTAAAAGCGATTGTTCTCATCCTGGGTGCCGGCGGACTCGCCACGATGTGGGAAGCGGTTTTTGCTGATGTGGGCGTGGCATTGCTGGCGATCCTCAATGCCGTGCGTATACAGAGAATGAAATTCTGAAAAGGAGATAACTTTTTCTCAAAAGAAAGAGAGAATCGTTGTAAGACAAACATATATGCTATAATTTAGAAGCAAAATAGCTGCATCATGTCAGAAGATCCGGTAAAATATCATAAGAAGCATAATAGCTACAGCGGGAAAGAAGATGAAGACACCTCAAAGCTGATGGTCAGTGACACGGAAGTGTATTACTGGAACAGCCGGATGGATAGAGTGAACCTGGTGCGCCAGGGGGTCTCTTACCATGCTATTGAGGCCATCAGCAAAAAAATGAATACGCCGGTAAAAGATATGCTGGTACTTTTGAATATTCCCCAAACCACCTATAATAAAAAAAGAAGAGAGAATTCACTACTTAGCGGCCGGGATAGTGAGTTTATTCTCCTCCTTTCCGAATTAACTGATTTCGGCCAGGAGGTCTTTAATGGTGAAAAGGATAAGTTTTCACGCTGGCTTAAAAAACCGAACCTCTCTTTGGGCGGCTTAACCCCGGAGAGCCTTCTCGATTCCGTTACCGGCATCCAGGAGGTCAGGAACGCTCTTAATCGCCTGGAATATGGCAGTATGGCATAATGAGGGTATACAGAATAGAGCGGGAAAAGTATCTTGATGCTCCCCTGAAAGGTATCGGGGCGGCCCGGAGCGGCGGTTTTCGTTGGAACAGCAAAAACACATACCTCGCGTATACGGCAGAATCACGGGCCCTGGCCACTCTCGAAGTTTCCGTGCATCTGGATCTCAGCGAAGACCTGCCGGACGACCGGTATTATGTGGAGATTGAGATTCCGGATGATATAACCATTATTGAACTATTGCACAGGGATCTTCCCGAAAACTGGAATGCCAAACCGCCGGTTGCCGCTACCCAGCGGCTGGGGGATGATTTTGTACTGGGGGGCAAAGCTGCAGTTATGAAAGTACCCAGCAGCATTGTACCTCCCGAATCGAATTACCTGATCAATCCGTATCATCCTGACGCAAAAAAAATAAAGGTGGTCTCTACTCAGAAAATGAGCTTTGACCACCGGTTTAAATTCTGAAAGCCGATATTAAAAAGGCTTAAATATCAGGTCGCGGTAATCCTCCATCGAGTTGCGGATCACCCGGTGCGCGTGCTCTTTTCCATATTCAAAAGCAATGGAACAGGTCTGAGGCTCATCCGGAAGGTTCTTATAGGTAAGGAAATAGTGCTTCAGCCGCTCTATCACTCCCTTGGGAAGCTCCGAAAGATCATTATACTGTCCGTAGATCTGGTCACCTACCAGCACAGATATGATCTTGTCATCGGCTTCTCCCTTATCCAGCAGGCAAAAGCCGCCGATAGGACGTGACTGCAAAATGATATTGCCACTGGTAATATTATGGCTCGAAAGCACACAGATGTCCAGCGGGTCTCCGTCACCCTCCACTACCGCCGCTCCGTTTCCGCGGGCAATCTCGGCTACGCGGTCGCCACAGTAAGTCTGGGGAATAAATCCGTAAAGTGCGGGAATAATATTGGAATACTTCTGGGGCCTGTCAATCTTGAGGTATCCCGAATCTTTATCAATTTCGTATTTTATGGTATCAGAAGGAACGATTTCAATAAAAGTGGTCACTTTTTCCGGGGCCTCTGATCCTATCGATATCCCGTGCCAGGGATGTGCTTTATAGACTGGTTTCATTCGTATTTTTTAGTACGTAAATTTTAATAATGTTTCGGAAAGAAAATAAATAAAAAGTAAAACTAAAAAAATATTTTTACTGTTAGCACGATATATAAACGGATCGCTTTAAACATTATAGTTTTCACTACACATAATACTATTGTATTAAGAAATGAGTAAGCCAAAAGTCATAAAGGATTTCCTGAAATTAGAAGAAGACCTTCAGGAGCAAATTCTGGAACAATATCCTAACGGATACGAAGACAGCCTGATCTTATTTACTGACAGGGACGGGAAATACGCACAGGCGCTGCCTTATGAAACGGAAGACAAATTTTATCTCCTGCGCATGCCCCAGATGAAAGCCAAAAAGAATGTTCTGGATACCGATGGTCCTGTTTCAGATGACGAGGAGGAAGAAGATTCCTCAGGGGGTTACACTGACCTGGATACCATGCAGATAGGGGGAGGTAAACGCAATGATGACGATGAGGAATACGATTAATCCCGATTTAACGTTATAATCACAAACCGGGAGGAGAACCCGCTTAAATATTTCGAATGAAAAGACTTGGTTTTTTAATCCTGTTACTGGGTTGTCAGGTAACACTTGCACAGTCCGGGGGGATAGATTTTGAGTCGTCCCGATGGAAAGAGATTGTAAAGAAGGCGAAAGAGGAGAATAAGCTCATTTTTTTTGATGCTTACACCACCTGGTGCAGTCCGTGTATAAAGCTGCAGAACCAGGTCTTCCCGGATAAGGTACTGGGAGAATACTACAACAGGAATTTCATCAATGTCAAATTTGATATGGAGAAAGGAGAAGGAATAAGCCTGAGCAGAAAATATGCGATCCAGGTTTACCCCACCCTCCTGTTTATTGACCCCCGGAATGAGCGGGTGGTTAACCACGCCATAGGCTTCAAAAGTCCGGAACAATTACTTCAGCTGGCCGAGCAGGCCATATCCAGGGCAAATTTGTAATAATTTCCCCTTCATCAACCTTAAAACTACATGAAAGACGTATTTATCGTAGCCGCGAAAAGAACTCCCGTCGGAAGCTTCGGAGGAGTATTGGCCGGTGTATCTGCTCCCGAGCTGGGTGCAGCCGTTGTCAGAGGTACACTGGACAGTGTTCATTTTGACCCTTCTGCTATCGATGAGCTTTATTTCGGCTCTGTGGTTCAGGCCAACCTGGGCCAGGCTCCGGCCACACAGGTTGTATTGCGCGCGGGCCTGCCTGCTTCAGTACCTGCCACGCTTATCAACAAGGTCTGTGCTTCGGGTATGAAATCGGTGATGCTGGCCGCCACCAGCATCGCAACCGGCGAAAACGGAGCCGTGATAGCCGGAGGCATGGAAAACATGTCACAGATTCCCTTCTATCTGGAAAAAGCACGCTACGGTTACGGCTACGGAAATGGTACGCTGATAGACGGCCTGGCCAAAGACGGCCTTACCGATGTATACCAGCAAAAAGCCATGGGTTGTTTTGCCGATGCCACTGCTGAAAAATTCGGTTTGACCCGGGAAGCCCAGGATGCCTTTGCCATCAATTCCTATAAGCTTGCCGCTGAAAATACCGCTAACGGCTTCTTTCAACAGGAAATCGTACCCATAGAGGTAAAAGACAAAAAAGGAAACATCACGCAGATCACGGAAGACGAGGAATATAAACGGGTCAACTTTGAGAAAATCCCGGCCTTAAAACCCGTTTTCACCAAAGACGGAACCGTAACGGCAGCCAATGCCTCTACTATCAATGACGGCGCAGCGGCCCTTTTGCTGGTCTCACAGGAAGTGATAAAAGCCGGAAACATGGCCCCGCTGGCAAGAATAGTCAGCTACGCCGATGCCGCTCAGGAGCCTGAATGGTTTACCACGGCTCCCGTGCTGGCTGCGGAAAAAGCATTAAGAAAGGCCGGCCTTCAAACCGGCGATATCGATTATTTTGAAGTAAACGAAGCCTTTGCGGCCGTCCCCATGGCTTTTGCTGCCCAATTGGATATTCCGTTCGCCAAAATGAATGTCTGCGGAGGTGCGGTAGCCCTCGGACACCCGCTGGGCGCTTCCGGAGCACGGATCATTGTCACTCTGCTGAATGTTCTCCATACCCGTCAGGGCCGCACAGGCATGGCTGCCATCTGTAACGGCGGCGGCGGTGCCAGCGCCATTATTATAGAAAGGGTCTGATCTACTTCAGTCTCACTTTAACGGCACTACTGTGTGCCTGAAGCTGTTCAGCTTCAGCCATTTTCATTACTGTACTCCCGATATTCTGCAGACCTTCCGCCGATATCTGCTGGTAGGTAATTTTCTTTACAAAGCTGTCTACCGAAACTCCGCTGTAGGTACGGGCAAAGCCGTTGGTAGGAAGGGTATGGTTGGTTCCCGATGCATAATCTCCGCAGGATTCCGGCGTATAGTGACCCAGGAATACGGAACCGGCATTCACCACTTTCCCGGCAAGTTCTCCGGGGTTTTCCACCGCCAGTATCAGGTGTTCGGGTGCATAACGGTTAAGTATGGCCATTGCCTCTTCCGGACTGTTAACCAGTACGGCCTTTGAATTTTTCAGGGCTTCTCCGGCCAGCTCTTTTCTCGGCAAGGCCGGCAGCTGGCTTTCCAGCTCATTCATCACCCCATCAATAAGCGCCTCTGAAGTTGACACCAGGATCACCTGGCTGTCTGCCCCGTGTTCTGCCTGGGAAAGCAGATCGGAAGCCACAAAATCAGCATGAGCTGTGTGGTCGGCCAGTACGGCCACCTCCGAAGGGCCGGCCGGCATATCGATAGCCACACCCGACCGGGAAACCAGCTGCTTGGCAGCCGTCACATATTGATTTCCCGGGCCGAAGATCTTATACACCTGGGGGATAGTTTCAGTTCCGTAAGCCATAGCAGCTATGGCCTGAGCGCCTCCTGTCCGGAAAACCGAAGTAATACCGCACTTCAGCGCACAATAATAAATAGCGGGGTGGTTGGAAGGCGAACATAAGATCACTTCTGTGCAGCCTGCAATCATGGCAGGTATACCCAGCATCAGCACTGTGGAAAAAAGCGGAGCGGTTCCTCCCGGAATATAAATCCCTACCTTTTCTATCCCCTTTGATTTTCTCCAGCACAGCACACCGGGCATAGTCTCCACCGGCTCTTCCCCCTTCACCTGCGACTGGTGGAAACGATAGATATTTTCAAAGGCCTGGTCAATAGCCGTGCGGAGTCCGTTATCCAGTTTAGCGGCAGACTCCTCCATTTCCTTCACAGAAACTGCAAAATCATCCATCAGGATATTATCGAATTCCAGTGCAAACTTTTTTAAAGCATAATCGCCCCTCGTCCTGACCTCTTCCAGTACAGGGGAAACACGGCTTTCTATTTCCTCCCGGCCCAATACCGGCCGCCGGATAAGATTGCTGATCTCAGCTTCAGACGGATATTTGATCACCTGCATTACAATACCATTTTTTCGATGGGAATAACCAGAATGCCCTGGGCTCCGGCGTCTTTCAGCGACTCGATCTTCTCCCAGAAATCGTTTTCCTTCAGCACCGAATGCACTGAGCTCCACCCCTCTATGGCCAGGGGCATAACGGTAGGGCTTTTCATGCTGGAAAGAATAGCCGTTATGGCTTCCAGCTTATCATTAGGTGCATTCAGCAACACATATTTATGATCTTTAGCCGTTTGTACGGAAGCTATCCGGAACAGAAGCTTATCGAGGATAGCCTGCTGCTCAGGGGCAAGAGCGGGATTGGCAATCAGCACGGCTTCCGACCTGAAAATACTCTCCAGTTCCTTCAGCCCGTTACTCAGCAGGGTACTGCCTGAACTTACGATATCGCAGATGGCATCAGCCAGCCCGATAGAGGGGGCGATTTCCACCGAACCGCTGATCTCATGAATATGCGCAGTAATATTATTTTTCCGGAGGTAATCTCCCAGAATGCGGGGATACGAAGTGGCAATACTTTTTCCGCTCAGATCTTCAGGCAGCACGAAATCACGTTCCCTTGAAACCGCAATAGAAAGCCTGCAGCGGGAAAAGCCCAGCGGTTTCACCACATCTACCTTCTTACCGGACTCTACCAGAACATTCTCTCCTACTATCCCCAGATCAGCCACCCCGTCTTCCACATAACCCGGAATATCATCGTCTCTTAAAAAAAGAAATTCTGCAGGAAAGTTTGAAGATATTGACCGTAAACGGCCTTTTCCTATTTCTACCTTGATCCCGCATTCTCTGAAAAGATTCAGCGAATCCTCACTGAGCCTTCCCGACTTCTGGATAGCTATTTTTACTGTTTTATTCATTAATTCTCGCAAATTGGCACAAAATTAGCCTTAACTCTTGTAAATAAATTGTAGATTCTTTAATATTATTGCCGAATTGAAATTTCTGGTGCTTTTTCTAAAGGAACTGCAAGTTCATATCAAAAAAATCATAACCGAAAGTGCCCCGGTATTTCCTTTACTTAACCCTGTATTAAAAAATGAAAAATGTGCAATTAAACTATCACAAGGCGAAAGCCAGCACCTCTATCGTGGAGTACCGCTGGTTCAGAGTCTTAAATGTTATCGTGCTTTCAGCTTTGGTCCTGATCGGAATTTTTAACCTTACTTTTTAAGCGTATTCCCTGAAGATTTACGAAAAGCTGTATTGCGTTCTTCCTGACTTTACTTATATTTGATATAGGTTATTCTATATCATGCGTAAAGTTTTTGTCTTCCTGTTTCTGTTCCCCCTCTTGGTGCAGGGACAGGTTAAATATTTTGTTTATCTGAAAGATAAAGCCGGCTCAACCGGTCTTGATCCGCAAACGTACCTGTCGGAACGTTCCCTTGAAAGACGGGCCAGGCAGAATATTGCACTGACCGATGAGGACCTGCCGGTTTCTGACACCTACCTGAACGATATCCGGCAAGCGGGCTTCCGGATCATCGGGAAGTCGAAGTGGCTGAATGCCGTGTTGGCAGAGGGAGATTCTTCCCGGATGAATATCCTGAAATCTTTATCCTGTGTACGTCATATTGAAGATGATGCAGACATACGAGGGGACATTTCCCTTGGAAAGTATGCTCGTATATGGGCAGAGTCTGACTCACCGGTTACCCCCTTCGAGTATGGTGACACCTCTCCCCAGATCAGAATGCTGGGAGCTGACACCATGCATGCTCAGGGCTACCGGGGGGCCGGGGTACTGATTGCTGTAATGGATGCCGGTTTCCCGCAGGTTAATACCGCTGACGCTTTCGCCCACCTGCGGAACGGAAATAAGATCAGGCACACTTATAATTATGTCCATGAAACCCCGGATGTTTACCGCGACAGCCCCCACGGCACCAATGTGCTGAGCATCATTGCAGGCCTTCTCCCGGGCAAGCTCTCCGGCACAGCTCCGGAAACAGAAGTGGCCTTGTACGTTACAGAAGATGATCCCGATGAAAACGAATCAAAAATAGAAGAAGTATATTGGGTGCTGGCAGCAGAACATGCAGACAGCCTCGGTGCTGATGTGCTTAATACTTCACTCGGATACTATAAGTTTACCGATCCTGCCCAGAATTATGCGTACGAACAGATGGACGGCAAAACCACCATTATAGCGCGCGGGGCAGATTATGCCAGCCGCACCGGAATGATAGTGGTAAATTCAGCCGGAAATGAAGGCCGCAGCGCATGGAAACACATCTCTACCCCTGCCGATGCCGAATATGTCATAGCTGTAGGTGCCGTAAATGCCGCCCGGCAAAAAGCCGACTTCAGCTCTTTCGGGCCTTCTGCTGACGGGCGTATAAAACCGGATGTGAGTGCCATGGGGGCATCTACTGCCTACAGTAACAACGGTTCATCCGTATCCAAAGGTAACGGAACTTCTTATTCAGCCCCTTTGATAACCGGTTTTATGGCCGGGCTTCGGCAGCAGTTTCCTACCCTTACCGCCCTGCAGCTTCGCGATATTCTTATCCGGTCAGCTGACCGCTATCCTACTCCTGACAATGAATACGGCTACGGCATCCCCAGCTACACAAGAGCACGGGATATTGCCTATCGCGATTATGCCGTCCTGGGAAAAGAACCGGAAAACCTGCGGATCCTGACTTACCCCAATCCTTTGTCTTCCCGTCAGACCCTTTCTCTCAGGATCGGAGACCGGACACTACCGGACGACCACAAAATCACCGTTTCTGACCGGCAAGGGAAAGTGCTCTACCACGACATTGAAAAAGCCCGCCTGAACCTCGGAGAGCTTCATGACGGGCTGTATCATATTTCCGTACTTTATTCAGGAAAGGTGTATTCCGATAAACTTCTGATCCTGAGATAATCCCGAAGGGTTTTATATCTGCCTGGCCTCTTCATGCCGGCTTAACCGCGCTTCATTTTTTCCCGGGTTTGTTCCAGCAGGGAGGCCAGGCTGTCTTCCGGAGCCGGAGCATTATCCTGCTCCTGCTTGGCCAGCTCATTCAGGTGCTGGGTCATCTGCCGCCCGGCATCTTCCAGGATACCGATCATCTTTTCATCCTGCGTGGAATCGCGGATCATCTGCACCAGGTTACCGATCATGTCTACCGCGAAATGGTTCATCTCATCTACCGGCATATCCTTGGTCCAGAGATTGATCCCCAATAGTCCGCGGTGATAATGGTCCCATACGCTGATAGAGATGGCCTTGGTCTCATTAATCCCTTCATTCGGATTCTCTGTGGCGTCCCAAAAGATTTTCTCCGGAATCCTGTCCTTATCTAACTCAATTTCAAAACTGATTTCTGACTTCATGTTTAATTATTAATACTGCCAAATACTCTTTTTAACAGGTCGGTAGTGCGGGCCAGCGGATTTTCCCTGATCTTCGCCTCTTCCTGTGCTACCAGTATAAATAACCCGTCAATTGCCTTTTGAGTTGCATACCCTTGTAAATCCGGGTTAATTTTTGTCACAAAAGGTACTTTGTTGTACGTATTGGCCAGATCGCCGTAATATTTAGTAGCCTGGGTGGCGTCCAGGGCTTTTTGCACATGAGGAGCAAACGCCTGGGTCAGCTGAGCAGTGGTCACCCGTTTCAAAAACTGGGTAGCCGCATCTTTTTCACCTCTCAGGATATTAAACGCATCAGTGATGGTCAACTGCTTAATAGCTGAAACAAAAATGGGCGCAGCTTCTTTAGCCGCCCTTTCCGCCCCCCTGTTAAGCGCCGTAACGAACTTATCCACCTCATTTCCCAAACCGATATTTCTCAGGGTATTTTCCACTTTTTGCACTTCCGGAGGGAAAGGAATACGAATCAGTGAATTTCCCAGGTATCCGTCGAGCGCCGAAGCCTGGGTAGCTCCGTTCGTTATACCTACTACCAGTGCTTCTTTCAAACCGTTGGCCACCTCTCCTTCCGTAAGCGGTGCATTGTTCAGGACACCGCCCAAAACACTCCCCAGATTCACATTCTGGGCACATGACACCAAAGTCATTGCTAAAAAGGGAATAATGATAATTTTCTTTAACATGATTTAACTGTTTCTTATATTAGACGCAAAAATAGAGACTTTTGTAACGTGAACAGGTAAATGATTTTCAAAAGTCGACAAAACCGGGTTGTGGGGAAGCTGAGTGATGAGTTCCGGGAGTAAATAGAGAGTAACAAATAACAAGTAGAAAGCAGGCAGAAATAAGTAGTGATTAGTGAACACATAGTTGAGTAGGGTAATCCTATCCGATGTTCCCAGAGCCCACTCGGAACTCATTACCCGGAACCAATATAAAAACAGATGAACAAAATTATAACCGCTGAAATAGTAACCATAGGTGATGAGATCCTTTACGGACAGATCACCGATACCAATTCCCAATGGATAGCCGATGCGCTTTCGGCACTGGGAATAAAAATCACCCGCAGCACCTCCGTGGCCGATACCGCCACAGAAATCACTGCTATCCTGAATGAATCACTGATCCGCTCTGACATCATTTTATTTACAGGCGGGCTCGGCCCCACCAATGATGATGTCACTAAAAAAACACTTTGTGATTATACCGGTGACCGGCTGGAGGTCAATACCCGGGCGGAAGAGCACATCCGTCATCTTTTTGAAAGCCGCGGCCTGCCTTTTACTGAAATGAACCGACAACAGGCCGCTATTCCTTCCTGCTGCGAATACCTTCATAACGCAGCAGGCACAGCTCCGGGCATGTGGTTCAGCTTCCGGGAAAAGGTAATTATCTCTATGGCCGGCGTTCCGTCAGAAATGAAATATCTGATGACAAATGAAGTGCTTCCCCGGATCAGGGAGCGTTTCAAAACACCACCCATTACTCACCGCTACATTAAAACCATAGGGATCGGGGAATCTTTCCTGGCGGAGAAAATTGCACAATGGGAAGACGCTCTTCCCTTACATATCAGGCTGGCCTACCTGCCTTCCGTAGGAGAAGTAAAGCTGCGGCTGACGGCTTTCGGTGAAAATACCGGCCCGGAACTGGATCAGAAAGTGAGTGAAGTGTTACCGGTCATAGGAGAATACGTATATGCTACAGAAGACATTTCACTGGAAGAAGCTATCGGGAAGTTACTTTTGGAGCAAAATGCCACACTTTCCACTGCTGAAAGCTGTACGGGAGGGAATATTGCCCACCAGATCACGAAGATCGCCGGCAGCTCTGAATACTTCCTGGGCAGCGTGGTAAGCTATGCCAATTCAGCAAAATTGGATATTTTAAAGGTTAAATCAGAAACTTTAAGTAATTTTGGAGCTGTAAGTGAACCAACCGTAATAGAAATGGCCGAAGGGGTTCAGCGTTTGACCGGCTCCGCCTTTGCCGTTTCCACCTCGGGGATAGCGGGTCCGGGGGGGGGTACTCCCGAAAAACCTGTGGGGACCATCTGGATGGCGGCCACCAATGGCCGGGAAACGGTAACCCGGAAGCTGAACCTGGGCAAAGACCGGTTAACCAACATTATCTATACCACCAAGGCGGCATTGAATTTATTACGACTTCAATTAACTGGGAAATGGCAAAAATAGAGATTTTAATGCCCAATATGGGAGAAAGTATCTTCGAATGTACTGTACTGAAATGGCTGGTGAAAGAGGGCGATCGTGTGGATGTAGACGACATGATCATTGAAGTAGCCACCGATAAGATCGACACGGAGATCGGATCTTCCCATAGCGGCGTTATTACACGGTTTCTGGTACAGGAAGGAGAAATTGCCGGAATAGGCAAACCGATCTGTGAAATTGAAGTAGAGGGAGCAACCTCCAAAACAGAGGTCCCTGAACCCAGGATGGTCCGCGAACTGGAAACAGAGATCAAAAAAGCTGTAGAAACAGCAGCGCCGGTGAGCAGCGCCGAAGGCCGGTTTTACTCTCCGTTGGTATTGAACATTGCCCGTCAGGAGAATATTTCCCGGGAAGAGCTGGACAAAATTCCGGGTACAGGACAAAATAACCGGGTTACCAAAGACGATATCCTGGATTATGTAAAAAGCAGGACTTCTACCCCTGCCCTGCCGCAGGTTTCCCCTTCAGCGGGTGAGGACCAGGTCATAGAAATGGACCGCATGCGGAAGATGATCGCCCAACGGATGGTAGACTCCAAGCGTATTTCACCGCATGTCACCTCCTTTATAGAAACCGACATGACACGGGTCTCCCATTGGCGGAGTTCGATAAAAGATGATTTCAGGAAAAAGTATAATGAAAATATTACCTTCACACCTATCCTGATCCAGGCCATTGTAGCGGCTATTCAGAAATTTCCGGCCATCAACGCACAGGTAGACGGCGATAAAATCATTTATAAAAAAGATATCAATATCGGCATGGCTGTAGCTCTGCCTAACGGCAACCTGATCGTTCCGGTGATTCACCGGGCCGACCAGTACAGCCTGGTGCAGCTGACGGCGAAAGTCAATGACCTGGCCAACCGCGCCCGGAACAACCAGCTTAAACCGGACGAGCTGGCAGGAGGAACCTATTCCATGTCTAATATCGGCGGTTTCGGAAACCTGGCCGGCACCCCTATTATCTTACAGCCCCAGGTAGCCATTATGGCCTTTGGGGTGATCCGTAAAATGGCTTCGGTGATAGAAACACCAGAAGGCGATGTGATCGGAATACGGCAGAAAATGGTCATTTCGCATTCATATGACCACCGCGTGGTAGACGGCTCGTTAGGCGGACTGTTCCTGAAAGAGGTATCGGATCAGCTGGAGACGTATATTGGAGTGGTATAATTTTGTGGGGGGTGTATTGCCGGATAGCCGTTGTGTATTGCGGCACGGGCGTTGCATGCAACACCCGTGCCGGATAATCATGATTTCGGCTGCAGTCCCCGCTTTTTCAGCAATGGCGCAATAGAAGGTTCTTCCCCCCTGAACCGCTTGTACAGCTCCATCGGCTCTCCTGTATTTCCTTTTTCCAGGATATTTTTACGGAATGAGGCCGCCTTCTCCGGACTGAACAGCTCTGAGTTTTTAAACACCGAGAATGCATCGGTGTCGAGAACACCTGACCAGATGTAGCTGTAATATCCTGCTGAATAACCACCGGCAAAAATATGCTGAAAATAAGTGGTTCTGTAGCGTGGAATTATCGAACTGACCAGGCCGATCTTCTCCATGGACCGCTTCTCAAACTCGTTGGCATCCAGTGATATTTCTGCGCTTTGGGTATGATAATCCAGGTCCAGGAGGGAAGCCGCCAGGTATTCTGTAGTAGCAAAGCCCTGGTCAAAGGTGGCGCTCTGTTCCAGCTTCTGAATCAGCTCATCCGGAATTATTTCCCCTGTTTGATAATGTTTGGCATACATTTTCAATACTTCCGGATCTGCTGCCCAGTTTTCCATGATCTGTGATGGCAGTTCCACAAAATCTCTTGCTACGGCCGTTCCTGCCATGCTCCTGTAACTGACATCCGAGAGCAACCCGTGCAATGCATGTCCGAACTCATGGAAGAAGGTGGTCACCTCATCAAAGGTCAGTAAGGCCGGAGCACCGGAAACAGGAGGAGTGAAATTACAAACAATAGAAATTACGGGAGGCACCCTTTTCCCTTCCTTCCGGGTTTGGGGCCGGTAAGAAGTCATCCAGGCTCCGCCTCTTTTCGAAGCACGCGGATGCATGTCCATATAGAGCAGCCCAACTTCTTTACCATCGGCTTCAGCTACTTTCCATACCGTTACATCTTCGTGATATTTAGGCACATCCGTCAGCTGCTCAAACTGAAGGCCGTAGAGCTTGCGGGTAACGGTAAAAATGCCCTCCCTCACTTTTTCGAGCGCAAAATACGGTTTCAGCTCCTGCTCATCCAGCTCAAACCTCTGCTTCCGGATTTTTTCGGTATAATACCGCCAGTCATGTGGTTGAACCTCACCGGTTACACCTTCTGAAATCATCCGTTTTTTAATGTCAGCCTCCTCGATCCTGGCATTGGCCAGGGCAGGAGTCCACAACTGATTCAGCAGCTCATACACTTTTCCAGGTGTTTTAGCCATAGACTGCTCCAGCACAAACGCTGCGTGGTTAGGGTAACCCAGAAGCCGGGCTTTTTCATTCCTCAGGTTAGACAAGCGGATAGCAATGGCCTTGTTATCGGCTTCGTTATCGCTATTTCCCCGGAGCTGGTAGGCATTCCATATCTTAAAGCGCAGATCGCGTTTCGCAGAGTACTGAAGAAAAGGCATAATGCTGGCATTCTGAAGGGTAAAGACCCATTTCCCCTCTTTCCCCCGGCTCTTTGCCGTATTCGCCGCAGTTTCTATAAGGTTATCCGGCAAACCGGCCAGGTCTTCCTTATTCTCTATCACCAGCTCAAAAGCATTGGTCTCCGAAAGAATATTGTTCCCGAATTTTACAGCAAGTACGGAAAGCTCCCCGTTAAGGGCCCGGAGCTTCTCCTTCTCTGCCACTGAAAGATTCGCTCCACTCCTGACAAAAGCCCTGTAGGTTAACTCCAGAAGGCGTTCCTGCTCATCATTCAACCGGAGCTCCTTTTGCTGATCCCACAAGGTCTTTACTCTTTTGAACAGCTTTTCATTCAGGTAAATATCATCGGAATGCCGGGCAAGCACGGGTGCCATCTCCTGTGCCACTGCCTGTATTTCTTTATTGGTGTGGGCAGAGCTGAGGTTAAAAAACACGGCAGACACCCTGTTCAGCAGCTCACCCGAATTTTCCATTGCCAGAATGGTATTGTCAAAAGAAGGCCGTGCAGATGAGTTGGCAACTGCTTCTATTTCCTCCTTCCGGATCCGTATGCCTTCCAGGAAAGCAGGTTTAAAATGTTCATTGCGGATCTGCTCAAAAGGCGGCACCTGGTAAGGGGTATCGTATACTTTCAGAAAGGGATTTTCCTGTGCGGAAACAGTCATTGTCATAAGTAAAACCGGTAAAATCTTCATAAAATCACTTAAAATTGATCAATAAGCTCAAATATACAAAAATCATTTTATCTCTTACCTTGCCGGGCAGCCCCCCTAATTTAGAATAAGAACAATTTACCGGCGGGAGGCAGGTAATTCAGAAATACAAACGATATTTGTCCTTGTAATTAAACCCGGGTAAACGATATGTATCCTCATTTATTAGCAACACATAACCTGCTGCGGTGGGTATTTTTAGTGTTTATTCTTATTTCCCTGATTCAGTCCTACAGCGGCTGGTTTGGTAACAAACCGTACACCAAAGCCGCAAATACCTTTAAAACGCTCACGGTAAGCACCATTCACTTACAGTTGATCATTGGACTGATCCTGTATTTTGTAAGTCCTCTGGTGGCGGAATTCCTGGGCGATGTGGGTGGCTCCATGAAAAACAAAGATCTCCGTTTTTTCGGAATGGAACACGCGGTGATGATGCTTCTGGCAGTAGTATTCGTTACCATTGGCTCGGCCAAATCCAAAAGGCAGCCGAATGATACCGCAAAATACAAGACCATTGCCATCTGGTTCACCATAGCGCTGTTATTGATCCTGGTGGCCGTACCTTCAGAATTCTCTCCGATGAACGTGAGACCTAATTTCAGGGCATTCTGATCCTGCTTATTTCGAACAATACTTCAAATGACGGCCTTTTGCCTGCAAATGAAATGCGCCCGTTGGATAGAATTGGAAAGCCCGAATCTTTAAAACATAAATATTCCGGTTTCTGGTCGCATAGAATTGGTGATGATCACAGACTGATTTATAAATACGAAGAAGACCCTATTCTAATCGCCAAATGCAGGTTCCGTTATGATTAAAGGCCGTCTTGTAAATTATTTACAACTGTTTCACAAGTTCCGGTTTCGATATCATCACCAAAGCGAAATCATTGCCGCAAACAGTTTTCAGGTAGGCGTCCTTTCCCAGCGGAAAGCTGTAAGCATAAAGAGTGTCATTTAATTTCTGGATATTGACCCCTACATGCTGCCCGTTTTCAATGCCATATTTATAGGCTTCCAGCAGCTGTCTTTTAACATCATTACCGGGTTCTGCTCCCTGCAGGCCCGCATTATAGAGCTCTATCCGGTGTCCTTCCATTTCATATACCTGCTGACATTCCACCCGGTAATCTCCGTTAAGCCGGTCGCGCATTGCCTCGCCGGTCTCACTTACCTTCTCCAGCAGCTGCTTTTCAGTCACCCGCTTTACCTTCGAGTTCCGCATCACTTCCCTGATATCGGAAGTATCGATTTGCTTAACTTTCCCGCAGGAAATAAAGCAAATGCAAAAAAAGAGACAGAGTGTTTTCATAGGTATAGATATTAGTTCAGAGTTCCGGGTAGTGAAGTTTGTAGGCAATGTCCGGTACTACCAGTCCTGAAATTGTCAATTTCCGACTCCAGGTAACAGCAGGCTGGAATCTCCGAAACTCAGGAAACGGTAATTATTTTCCCTGGCCTGCCGGTAAACCTCTTTCCAGCTTTGCTCGCCGATCAGCGCAGCTACCAGCAGCAGCAGCGTGGACGCCGGCTGATGAAAGTTGGTTATCAGCCCCCTGCAAACCTTAAATGTATATCCCGGGAAGATCATAATTTCCGTATTTCCGATAAGCTGTTCCTGGTTTTCCTGCTCCAGAAGAGCCAGGATAGCCTTGAATGAAGCCCTCATACTGATCTCCTCATGTGATTGGTACGGGTAAAGCTTCTCTATAAAAAACGGATACTCATAGCCTTCCAGTATTTTTACACCAAACCAGTAAAGGCTTTCCAGGCTCCGCATGGAAGTGGTACCCACCGGTATGATAAACCCGTCGTTCTTCAAAAGATTTTTGATAAAGCCGCGATGAATCACCATCTGCTCGGAATGCATCGGATGATTCAGTGCATTTTCTTCCTTCACCGGCATAAATGTGCCTGCACCCACGTGCAGTGTCACAAAGCTTTTGCCGATCCCCTTCTGCTCCAGCTCTTCAAAAACAGCAGGGGTAAAATGAAGGCCTGCGGTAGGGGCCGCCACGGCCCCCTCTTTCTCGGAATAAATGGTCTGGTAATCCTGCTTATCCGACTCTTCCGCTTCCCGGTTCAGATAAGGCGGAAGAGGAATATTGCCATAGGCCACCACCACCTGTGAAAAAGGAATCTCTCCCTCCCAGGTCAAATGAACGTGGTTCTCATCGCTGTCAGACAGCCGGGCTTTCAGCAGCAGATCTTCCCCCCCGTGCCGGAAGTGACCCTCTAAAGTTTCTCCCCGCTTCCACCGGCGCTTATTCCCGATCACACAATGCCAGGTAACCGCCTGTGTCTCTTCCATAACAAGCGGGAGCACCTCGCTGGGTTTCACCGGGTTCAGCAGGAAAATCTCAATGTTGGCTCCTGTTTTCCGCTTAAAAAAGAGGCGGGCCGGAATTACCCGGGTATTATTGAGCACCAAATGTGCATTCTCCGGCAGATAATCTGCTATCCTTTTAAACTTAGAGTGCTCGATTCCCGATTCTCTGTACACCAGGAGCCGGGATTCATCGCGGGGACTTTCCGGAAACCGGGCAATCTGCTTATCTTCCAGCGGGTACCGGTAATCAGAAATATTAATCTTCATCAGGAGCCTGTGTAGCCAGAAGTTTGTAAGGCAGATAAATAAGAATAATCAGCAGGATCAATACCCCCGTAACCAGCAGGTAGTTGTAATTAAAATCCAGCCGCTGCTCTTTGTGCGAATTGATATTATACAACCCCAGCAGCACAAAAACCAGGTACGTATTGATGAAGGCAAGCAGGGCGGAAAACCACCCTTTCAGAAAACGCCGGAAAGAACCCGGATTTTTGCCCCATGAGCTACCGGCCAGCAGACGGCTGTAATCCAGCTTCTGCAATGTGTTCTCCAGGATCCCCAACAAAAAATTCACCCCGAGAATCACCCCGGCTGACCAATAAAAGAACTGTTGCTTGCTGACGAAATTAACGGGATCACCGGCCTCATTGAAGCCTGCTGCTATGCTGTCAGGAAGACTGGTGTAACAAAAAAGTAATACTACGGTAAGGAGAAGGATGGAACCTATACGCCAAAACTTAAAAAAAATATTTGCCATTAGCTGCCCTGTCTTTATCTTTATTAAAATTACCCCGGAACGGGAATACAAAGGTACTCCGGTTTTGCCGGACTTAAGGAATATTAAAGAAGAATAAATGCCAAAAATTTACACAAAAGGAGGAGATAAAGGCGAAACCTCGCTGGTGGGCGGCACCCGCATTTCCAAAGACCATGACAAAATTGAAGCCTACGGAACCGTAGATGAACTGAATGCCTGGATCGGGGTCTTATCCGATGCCCCGGAAAATGAAGATCGTAAGGCCTTTCTCCGGGAAATCCAGGACCGCCTCTTCACCCTGGGGGCTGAGCTGGCCTCTGAGCCTGAGCAAAACAGGAAGAAGCTCCCGGAGCTTTTCGAATCGGATATTGAGCTGCTGGAAAAAGAAATAGACCGGTATACCGAAACGATCCCCCCCTTGAGAGCTTTTGTGTTGCCCGGAGGACACTCCCTGGTTTCTTTCGCTCATGTAGCCCGCACGGTAGCCCGCAGATCCGAGCGGCAGGCCATAAGGCTTTCACGGTCAGAGCCTGTCAATCCGCTGATCATCAAATACCTCAACCGTCTTTCTGATTATCTCTTTATCTTATCCCGGAAAATCACACAGGAACAACATGCCCCTGAAATTACCTGGAAGCCAAGGCATTAAGGCGCTCACTTCAGCACCTTTAAACGGCCAAATCTTCTCGGTCGGTGAAAAGCCGGTTCAGTGCCGGAAAGCGTGCTGCTCCAGCACACGAAATCACAGGTATCCGCGTTGCATTCCCAATCCGGGCCTGTATGGGAGACCCTTGAGCGAATCCTGTAAAAGTTAACCCTGTACTCCCCGTTTTTCTCCTCCCCGATCAGCTTCCATGGAATATGGAGGAATCCGTTCCATACTCCTTTAGCCGTTTCCGTTCCGTACGATATACCCGCAATCTCCGGCTCCATTTGCCTGACAATGTGCTGCGGCCCTTCTCCCCTTTGCGGGTTGGCAATCTCCCCGATCCATACAGCATTGTTCGGATTGATCTCTATTTCAAGATAATCTTCCGGATCTTCTTTCCCGGCGCCGATAAAAACTTCGAACACCTCCTGGTGATAAAGAGGAGCATTATGTATTTTCATGGAGTTCTCCTCTGTAAAAAGATTCTGTTCACACGTAAAATCTACTTTTAGGAAACGGTCGTCGGCGTCTAAGGTAACACGGGTGTTAAAATCGGCATCTTCGCCGTTGGTGGCATGCTTAAATACGGGATCCAGGTCAACTTTTCCTTTCCCCTTCTTTACTATTATATTCATCAAAGCTATAAAATACGTCATCGATATAAAACTAAACGCGAATATTGACAATTTCGGAAAATAAACCTCTATTTTTTGTAGCTTTGCAGACTTTTTAGGTGAAACCCTCCGTTTCAAAACAAAAAATATTTCGAATGCAATCTTTACGAGTATTGGTACTTTTCCTGTTCACCCTTCCTGCCATGGCACAGATAGAACCCCGTTTGTTTGAGTTTGGCCCCAAGGCAGGGCTTAACCTTTCTACCATTTCCCCCTCTGATACCATTACGTACAATAACAAACCCGCTTTCGGTTTACAGGGAGGAGTTTTCACCCGTCTGAACCTGGGAAAATTCAGCATCCAGCCTGAATTTATCTACCAGGCCAAAGGGGTGAATATGAAAAAACCGATATCGTCAAAACATACGTACCGGTATTTTTCCACACCTGTGCTTTTGGGTTACTCTCCTGTCAAGCATCTGTATATCGAAGCTGGCTACGAAAGAAGCTGGGCACTGAACCGCATGAAGGAAATTCCCACCCTCAACAAGCCCTACGGCCCGGGAAAGTCGCACGACGAAAGCATCATTGTGGGAGCCCGGATCAATCTGCTGGACATGTTCTCTCTTTTCAGCATAAATCTCCGGTATGTGCATGGGCTCCGGAATGTTTCCGAGCTTAAAACCAATAATCTTCCGATGGAATTCAGTAACCGGAGTTTCCAGATAAGCGCCAGCTATACTTTTTCCGAACAATACCTCTGGAACAAAAAATTCGGACCGAAAAAGAAGAAATAAAGAATGGGATTTATAGATGAACTAAAATGGCGGGGCATGATTCAGGACATGATGCCCGGCACGGAAGAACAACTCAATAAAGAAATTACCACCGCCTATATCGGGTTTGATCCTACGGCCCGTTCACTGCATATCGGGAACCTGGCCACTATCATGGTGCTGAAGCAATTCCAGCTGGCCGGACATAAGCCCCTGGCACTGGTAGGGGGTGCCACAGGGATGGTCGGCGACCCCTCCGGCAAAAGTGCGGAAAGAAATTTCCTTTCCGAAGAAATTCTGCTGGAAAACCAGGCAGCCATTAAAAAGCAGTTGGAGAAATTCCTCGATTTTGACTGCGGGGAAAATTCCGCGGAGATTGTCAATAATTACGACTGGTTCAAGGAGATCAGCTTTCTGCAATTCCTGAGAGAAGCAGGCAAATACCTGACCATCAACTATATGAGCTCGAAAGATTCGGTTAAAAGACGGATCGAGACCGGGATTTCCTTTACCGAATTTTCTTATCAGCTGATCCAGGGATACGACTATTATCACCTCTACAAAACCCGTGGAGTGAAACTGCAGATGGGAGGGTCGGATCAGTGGGGCAACATCACTACAGGCACCGAGCTGATCCGCCGGAAGGAGAATGAAAATGATGAAAATGCATCTTACTCCGCATTTGCTCTTACCACTCCCCTGCTGACCAAGGCTGACGGCACTAAATTCGGTAAATCGGAAGGCGGAAACGTGTGGCTGGATGCCAATCTGACCAGTCCCTACGAATTTTACCAGTTCTGGATCAACCAGAACGACGCCGACCTCCCCCGTTTAATGCGGGTTTACTGTTGTTATCTCAGCAAAGAGGAGATAGAAACCATAGAAGCCGAGCACGCACAGGCCCCTCACCTGAGAGTAGCACAGAAAGTGCTTGCCCGGGAGGTGACCGTTATGGTTCACGGAGAGGAAGCCTACGAAACCGCTGTAAAGGCATCGGAAGTGCTCTTCGGAAAAGCTACTTTGGAAACCCTGAAAAGCCTAGATGAAAAAACCTTCCGGCAGGTATTTGCAGGAGTTCCGCAAACGGTGGTCAAAAAATCAGAGCTGGCTGCTGAAACAAATCTCCTGGAGCTGATCGCTGTACTTTCAAACGGGGAGATCTACCCGTCAAAAGGCGAAGCCCGCAAAGCTATTCAGGCCAATGCCGTGAGTGTGAACAAGGAAAAAACACAAAATGACAAGCTTCCGGTAACGGACATTGAACTATTGCTCAACCGGTATATCCTGATCGGGAAAGGCAAGAAGAATCATATTATTGAAATCGTGTAACGGCAGAAGGGCAAAGTTCAGGCTTTAAACTGCAGCCAGTCCGGAGACTCTTCTCCCGGCTGGTGAACTCTGATTCTGTGTCCGTCAGGATCAGAAAAATCAATAGCGCTCATTCCTAAATGGGATGCTTCAGGGCCTGAGAATTCAATATGGGCAGCTGAAAGGCTGTCCATAACCATTTGCAGGTTATCTGTCAGAAAACTGATCCATACGCTGCCCGCTACAAGATGCTTTGAAACATTAAAATCCAGCCCGGCCACGCCGGAGCTAAACACATTCAACTCTTTTTGATCAATAATCGTTTGAAGGCCCAACAGGGTGCTGTAAAACCCTTTGCTTTGAGCTATATCGTCTGAACCCAGTTCTATTTCCAGCAATCTGATTTTCATATTTATAACTATGAGGTGTATTCCGGATTTCCATGCCCGCACGCCCCCCTATTCCACTTCGTAAAATCTTCTCTTCAGCACCAGGTAAGCCAGTACCAGCCCCACCACTGAAAATGCCCAGACAGGAATTTTAAACATCACAAGAATGGCCAGGGTTACCCCGGAGAAAAACACAACCTGGAAGCCGCTTTCATTATTTCCTGCTATGAAAACCTGGTAATGCCAAAGCATCACGGTAACGGAAAGCAGGAAAAGAAACTGGATCAGTCCATCGGTCATATCCAGGCCTGCAGGGAAATTCCGGACCAGCACTACGGCCTCCGGAAGCAGGATAACCGCCAGGGTCAGCAGGTAATTCAGGAACCACCGCAGACCGGATACCGGCATATTTCTGTATATTGAGAAATGCATTCTTTCAAAAAAATGCAGGCTCTGCAGGATCACACTTTGCGAAAAAGCAGCCAGGAGGCAGCCCAGGGAGATCAGCCGGATATCGTAATCATCGGTCGGGTAAAGGTAGCATATTCCCATAAGCACAAAAGCGGTAAAGCTCTTGGTGATCAGCAGCAGCACCGTTTGCCGTGTCAGAAGGTAACGCGGAAAGAAGAGGAACTGCGGCGTAGTAAAAGCCAGGCTGACATATTGCCGGGTCGTATCCTGGTGGCTGTTCGGTCTTTTGATCCGGTATTCATATACCAGGGCCCCGGCCACCACCATTCCCAGATTCACCAGCACAATAGCCATAACAGCCCACCAGGTTTTTTCCAGTATCCCTTTGCCTGTCATCAGCACCGCATAGGTAAATACCAGCTGGACCAGGGAAAATTGCAGGTTCATGAACGCCAGGATACGCTTTGAAGTAGGAAACAGACGAAGATGATACAGAAACTCACTGCTTCTCTGCGACAAAAAACGCAGGGTAAAAAGAGTAACTTTTACTGCATACAGTATCCAGATCAGGAAAATGCAGGAAAGAACAAACGGGCTTCGCAATGCCTCATTAATAATGGCCAGGTGCTCATTCCCTCTCAGGAATCCGATGGCAAACATCAGCACGGCGAAAATGAAAACAGCATTCTGCCGGTAATATTCCTTTACAATGGTCAGGTATAAAATTTTGTTCATACCCGAAAGATGGTTTGGTTCTCTACCTGGTAGGAATGCCGGATGGGCAGGCTCTCAAAAATAAAATCCTGGTGCGAGGAAAGCAGGAAATTTACGCCGTTCTCTTCGTGATATTCCCGCACCAGCTCATATACAATACCTACACTTTTAACGTCTATGGTGATCAGCGGCTCATCCAGGATGATCAGTTCCGGGCTTCCCAAAAAAGCCGAAATGATGGCAATCTTTTTGAGCATTCCGCTGGAATAGGTCCCGCACGGATTCTTCCAGTAAGCCGGTGCATCAAATCGTTCTGCCAGGCTGTAAAGCTCTTCCCCGGTGCCCTGTTTGGCCTTGTTAATAAAGCTGAGAATATCGTATCCGCTTAAAAACTCGGGATAAAGGGGTTCGGCCTCGCTCATATTTACCTTCAGCCGGTAGGCCACAGGCTGTGCTTTCTGGTCAATCCCGTTCCAGGATATCTGTCCGGCATACGGTACAATTCCTGCCACTGAACGGAAGAAGGTAGATTTACCGGAACCGTTCACTCCCCTGACCCAGTGAATCCCGTCGGGAATAACCAGCTCATCTACCTCAATAATCTTCTGACCGGAATAGCTTTTGGTAAAGTTTTGTATTGTTAGCATGAAGGCTTACTTATAAGAATATTACAAGGTAAAGCTAATATTAAGTACTTTCAAGCCTGAGAGGATGAATTTGTTTCAATAAAGCAGATTTTCCGGCCTGTTTGCAGGGAAAATTCTCAAATCAGAGAACATCCATTGAATTGTTCAGCATCCTGAGCTTCCTTCGGGCATGTCCTGAATTTCACAAGGAAGCTTCCAGGATACTTCCCCATTCCCTGTTTTTTGTACTTGTTCATCATAACCTTTCGCATTACAAACGTCAGGTAAAAAATCCATAATGTAAAACACGTTTCCGAAAATCCTACAAGCCTCTTTCCTAAAAATGTAAGAGACCCGTGGTGCGGCTGTTGTAATTTTGCAGCATAAATAAAAAATCATGAGCCAACCCATTCATATTCCCCTTCTGAATGTAGACAGTGAACACTGTGCTCTTATTGTAGATAAAGGGCTGGAAAAGGTGAAAGGTATCCAGTCGCATAAAGTAGAGCTGAATAACCACCGGGCAGTGATCACGGCCGGCAAATATCCGGAAGAAGCCATCCAGGAAGCGGTAAAGGAAATCCGTGGCCTGGGCTATGATGTACCTTCCGTAAAAAAGACCTGGCCGGTAACCGGCATGTCCTGTGCATCCTGTGCCGGAAGCTCTGAAGCTACGCTCAATAACCAGGCAGGTGTAATAAAGGCCGAAGTCAACTACGCCAATAATTCTGCTCAGGTAGAGTATATTCCGGGGCTCATCAGTCCCGGAGAAATGAAATCGGCGCTGCAGGCCGCCGGCTATGACCTGCTGGTGGATGAGAAAGAGTCGGAAACCCTGGAAGAAGTGCGTGAAAGCAACTACCAGGCCCTGAAGAAAAGGGTAACAGGGGCACTGATCCTGGCTGTTCCGCTGTTTATCATCGGTATGTTCTTTATGGATATGCCCTATGCCAATTATATCCTGTGGGCACTTGCTACCCCCATGCTTTTCTATTACGGCAGGCAGTTTTTCACCGGGGCCTGGAAGCAGCTGAAGCACCGGAGCGCCAATATGGACACCCTGGTGGCCGTCAGTACAGGTACCGCTTATCTTTTCAGCGTACTGATCACCTTATTCCCGGGCTACCTGCATTCCAAAGGTATCCATGCCCATGTTTATTTTGAGGCGGCCGGTATCGTGATTGCCTTTATCCTGCTGGGGAAATTACTGGAAGAAAAAGCCAAGGGAAATACCTCTTCGGCTATCAAAAAGCTCATGGGCTTTCAACCTAAAACCGTGACAGTGGTTCATGAGGGAGGTCACCAGATGGAAATGCCTGTTCAGTCGGTCAAAGCCGGCGCTATCCTGCTGGTAAAACCGGGAGAAAGAATAGCAGTAGACGGCAGGGTCACTTCAGGCTCCTCCTACGTAGATGAAAGCATGATCAGCGGTGAGCCTGTGGCGGTAGCCAAATCAGCGGATGAACAGGTGTTTGCAGGCACCATCAACCAGAAAGGTAGCTTTCAGTTCCGGGCGGAAAAAGTAGGCGGAGACACCGTACTGGCCCAGATCATCAAAATGGTAGAGCAGGCTCAGGGGAGTAAGGCTCCCGTGCAGAAGCTGGTAGATAAAATCGCTGCCATTTTCGTCCCTGTGGTAATGGGAATTGCTGTTCTCAGCTTCATTGCCTGGCTGATCTTTGGCGGAGATCATGCTTTCACCCACGGGCTGATTGCCTTCGTAACGGTTCTCGTCATTGCCTGTCCGTGCGCCCTGGGCCTGGCTACGCCTACCGCCATCATGGTAGGGATTGGTAAAGGTGCGGAAAAGGGGATCCTGATCAAGGATGCGGAAAGCCTGGAAACAGCCCGAAAGGTCAATGCCGTTATCCTGGATAAAACCGGCACCATTACCGAGGGAAAACCTGCGGTTACGGATATCCAGTGGTTTGCTGAAAAAACCGCAGAGCTGAATAATATCCTTTACAGCATTGAAAAGTCATCTGAACACCCCCTGGCCGATGCCATAACGGAACATCTGAAAGGAGAATCAAAATTTCTGAGCGGGCTGGAAATTGAAAATCTTTCGGGACAGGGAATAGAAGGACGCTATGGCGGAAAAGCCTTTACCATCGGTAATCACATCCTAACGGATCAACGGAACATACTCCTCCCACCGGAGGCAGAAATATGGATCAACCGCCACCTGGATAACGCCCGTACCGTAGTGCTCTATGCAGATGAAACCCGGCTGCTGGCCGCCATTGCCATTGCAGACCGGATAAAACCTGCTTCGGAAACAGCCATTGAAACCCTGCATAAAGACGGCATTCGTGTATATATGCTGACGGGAGATAATGAACAAACGGCCAAAGCAGTAGCCGCAGAACTGGGAATAGACGAGTATAAGGCCAACGTTCTGCCGGCTGAAAAAGCCGCTTTTGTACAGCAGCTTCAGGCACAGGGTAAAGTGGTGGCCATGGTGGGTGACGGCATTAACGACTCCAATGCGCTCGCACAGGCCGATGTAAGTATTGCTATGGGGAAAGGAAGTGATATTGCCATGGATGTGGCCAAAATGACCATCATCTCCTCTGATCTCACGAAGATCCCGGATGCCATCCATTTGTCAAAATATACTGCTCAGGCTATCCGTCAGAACCTTTTCTGGGCGTTTATCTATAACGTGATCGGTATTCCAATAGCAGCCGGGGTACTCTACCCTCTGAACGGCTTCCTGCTGGATCCCATGTGGGCCGGCGCCGCTATGGCCTTCAGCTCGGTGAGCGTGGTCCTCAACAGTCTTCGGCTGAAACTGAGGAAATAATGGTTAATACTGAATGAATACTGCATTCAGCATTCACAATTAATCATTTAACATTCAGCATTAACAACTCAGCATTTAATTATTTAATACAATAAAAATGAAATTCAGGACCAACATCAATTGCAGCGCCTGCGTGGCCAAAGTAACCCCTGTCTTAGAGGCAGATGAGCAGGTAACAAACTGGAAAGTAGACACTGAAAACCCGGATAAAATCTTAACGGTAGAGGGTGAAAATATCGACGCGGAAGACCTCATCCATTCCCTGAAAAAAATAGGATACCGGGCCGAAGTGATCGAAGAGTAATTCTCTTAGTGATTTATTTTATGTGATTCCACTTAATGAAGCCTCCTGACGGAGGCTTTTTACTTCGTATAATTTGCCCTCTTTTGCAACTTATACCATATAAGGATAAAAAAATCAAAAATATCTGTAACAAAATCAATGTAGCGTAGTTTACTCTACAAAACCTGTAAGAAAAGCTATTGAACTCATTAACTGACAATGCCTTGATGCTGAAAGTAAAAGCCGGAGATCTCGACCGGATGGGCTTACTGTTTGAAAGGCACTACAGGCCCCTGTTCGGTTTCCTTTACCGGATGACAGCCGACAAGCAAAACAGTGAAGATATGGTTCAGAATGTTTTTCTGCGGATGCTGAAATACCGTCACACTTTCAAGGGCGACGGCGAGTTCAGAACCTGGATGTACCACCTGGCCCGCAATGTGCTGAATGATTCCCATAAACGGGATAAACGGCAGGCAGCCCCCCTCGAAGATCAGTTCAGCGAAGTGGCAGATGACTCCGCGGAGGGCTCCATGGATAAAGAAGAACAGGTAAATCTTCTTAACCGCGTTCTGGCACGGTTAAGCGAAGAAAACAGGGAAATACTGGTTTTAAGCCGGTACCAGGAGCTGGCCTACAGTGAAATTGCCGGGATTCTGAATATTTCAGAGGCTAACGTAAGAGTAAGGATACACCGGGCCATGGCCCAACTGAAATCCGTTTATTTAAAACTTGCAGATTGAAACATGGAAAAGATCATTGACTATATCAACGGAGAGTTACCCGAAAAAGAAAAGCAGGCCTTTGAAGAAAGGCTGGCACTGGATACTGAGTTCCGGGCAGCTTACGAAGAAGAAAAGGCGTTGTGGAACCTGATGGGCAAGATAGATGCTCCGATAGCGGATGAGAAAATAAAAAGCCGTTTTCTCGACACCCTGCAGGTTTATAAAGAGGCGGCAGCACCGCGCCCGGGTCTGCTGTCAAAGCTGAAAGTCATCTGGAATTTTCAGCCGCAGCTGAAGATGGCCTATGCCCTGGTGCTGCTGTGTACGGGGCTCGGAACGGGGCTCTACATCAACAAGAAGAATCCCGGGGAGATTGCCCGGATGTCTTCTGAAATCAGTGAAATGAAACAGATGATGGTTCTTTCCCTTATTGAGAATCCTTCCGCAACCGAACGCATCCGGGCGGTAAGCCTGACCAACGAGATCCGGAACGTGGATGATAAGGTGATTGAAGCCCTGCTGTCTACCCTTAACCATGACCCGAACGATAACGTAAGGCTCATGACCCTGGAGGCCCTGACCGAAATAGCGGACAACCCGAAGGTCAGAGAAGGACTGGTACAGTCTATTGTCTCCCAGACCTCCCCTATTATGCAGTCGGCCATGGCCGATGTAATGCTGAAACTTCAGGAAAAAAGCTCTGTAAAACCCCTGAAGAAAATGCTTAACCGTGACGACCTGAACAGTACCGTCAAAGATAAGCTGGAAGAAACTATTCAAAAAATACTCATTTAAAATTATACAATTATGAAGAAGCTGATAACACTCCTCTTTGCAGGAGTAATGATTTCCTGTGCCCAAACCAATGCTCAATCTTCCCGCGAGCATATCAGTAAAGAAATTGCTTTATCGTCTGCCCCGGCTCAGACGGTGGTAGAGGTCTACAACCTTCTCGGCTCGGTGAAAGTGGAAGGTTATTCCGGCGACAAGGTTCTCCTGGAGGTCGACAAGACCATCTCTGCCAAAAAACAATCAGACGTTGAGCTAGGAGAAAAGGAATTTGAATTAGGCATCGATACGCGGCAGGACACGATTGTCATCTACACCAAAGCGCCGTATGATACGCGCCCTTCCCGGAATAAGCAGGATAACGATAACCGGATCAACTACAGCATAAAACTGGATTACGTTATCAAAGTTCCCCGGAATGTGCACCTGCGCCTGTCTACCATCAACAACGGTAAAATTGAAGTGACAGATGTTACAGGCAAACTGAAGGTCAATAACATTAACGGGAGCATTAATGTAAGTAACGCAAAGGAATATACCGAGCTCCGGACCATAAACGGAGACATTGATGTCACCTATGCAGGATCACCGGCCAGTGGTTCCTCCTGTCATACGCTGAACGGCACCATCAATGCTACTTACCCCGAAGATCTTTCAGCCGACATTAAACTGAAAAGCATGAACGGAAGCTTTTATACCGACTTCCCCAATGCCGAAGTGGCGCCCCAGACAGTGGTTAAAAAGAATGCGTCAGATTCAGGCACCACCTATAAGCTTAACAAAGACACCCACCTGAAAATCGGGAGAGGAGAAAACAAAATGAATTTCGAAACGCTGAATGGCAGCATTTATATCAAAAAAAGATCGTAAACAACGTACTCATATGAAAACCAGAATAATTTTCGCCCTGCTTTTCGGGGCAGTCCTGACCCGCGGGCAGGCACAGAATGAAAAAATAACAGTAGAGCTCTCCCAACCCGGAAAACCTTATACTGTGGAACTCAGCCTGGTGCACGGCTCCATTCACGTGGTGAAGAATGCCGGCAGGGAGCTGATCATTGAAGCAGGATCAGGCAGTAACAGGACGGCCCCTGCCTCCGCATCAAAAGACGGTATGCGGAAAATATCTTCCGGTGGCGGGTATGATATCTCGGTAAAAGAGGTTTCAAATAAAGTAACGATCAGCGCCGGCCTGCCCATAAATTCCCTGAATATCACACTTCATGTACCGGATAACGGAAGCTTTAAGCTTAGAACGGTCAATAACGGAGATCTCAGGATAGACAACGTGAGCGGTGAATTTGAACTATCCAATGTCAACGGCGGGATCATTCTCAATAAGGTTTCAGGTTCAGCTATAGCCAATACCACCAACGGAGCCATCACTGCTACCTTCAGCCAGGTAAGCCCGGATACTCCCATGGCTTTCTCTACCCTGAACGGAAAAATTGACCTGAGTTTCCCCGCGTCGTTTAAGGCTAATATCCGGGCCAAGACCGACCAGGGTGATGTTTACAGCGACTTTGAGATCGGTTTCCTGAAAGATGAGCCCAAAGTGGTACGTACCAGTGAAAAAGGGTTTTCCAAAATTGAAGCCACCCGCTGGGTGACAGGAACCCTGAACGGCGGCGGGCCCGAAGTGATGATGAAAACGGTTAACGGAAGTATCTATATCCGCAAAGCCAGGTAACTGACAGCGTCTGAAAAGGTTATAAATTTCCAGAGCCAAGGAAAAGAAGCCGGTTAAGCCCGGTGCACTTTAAAAAAGCAGGTCAGTCTGTAACTTTTTAAACATTTTCCGGTAGTTCTAAGCAGAGGGCAGATTTACAACCCGTACCGCCGCTGCCCGGTTAAAAATTCTTAAATGAAGAACGTATTAACTTATTTTAAGAAGAAGCAGAATTTTACGGGCGTAATTTTGAGGACAAAACATGAAAAAGCAGGGCCGGCCTACGTTATGCAACGTAAGCCGGCACTTTCCACACTTTAAGAAAGGCAGTTCAGAAAAAACTATTACTTATAAAAAATGATCAGATCAATTATTCTTACCACGCTGTGGCTGGTATCCGGCCTGGCAATGGCCCGCAACACATTTCAGGTATCCGGAAATGTGAAAGACTCCAAAGGAGAAGCCCTTTCGTTTGCCAATGTATTCCTTTACAAATCAGCTGACAGTACTTTTTACAAGGCCGCCGCCAGTGATGCAGAAGGCAAGTTTTTAATAACCGATGTGGAAAGCAGCAGCTACTACCTGAAAGTTTCCTCGGTAGGATACGAAGATTTCCTGACTCCGCCCTTTGTCATTAATAAAGACAATCCCCTGGTCAACTTTGACAATATCGGACTGAAAGAATCTGCCACATTACTCCAGGGAGTTCAGGTGACGGCCAAAAAACCTTTTATCGAGCAACACCTCGACAAAATGGTATTGAACGTGGAGAACAGTATTTCTGCCAGCGGCAGTACTGCCCTTGAAATCCTGGAAAAGGCGCCCGGCGTAATAGTAGACCGCCAGAATGACCAGATCAGGATACGGAATAAATCCGGGGTGATTGTTATGATTGACGGGAAGATCAATTATATGTCTTCCGAAGCGCTGGCGCAATACCTCAGCAACCTGCCTTCCGACCAGATCGCCTCCATTGAGATCATCACCAATCCTTCTTCGAAATACGATGCCGCAGGAAACTCCGGAATTATCAATATACGGCTCAAGAAAAACCAGATTTACGGCACTAACGGTACCGTCAGCGCCTCTGCAGGAACGGGAATACTGGAAAACTCTACCAAAGATCTTTACCGTGGCAATGCCAACCTTACCCTGAACCACCGGAATGCCCAATGGAATCTTTTCGGCAATGCCGGAACAGGGCGGAATCGCTGGTACAACGACAACCACTTCTGGCGAACCGTACATTTTGAGAATACCCGTACGGATTTCGATCAGTATACCCAGCGAATCGGTGGCGGGACATTCTATTATGCCAAAGCCGGAGCCGATTATTTCCTTACGGAAAATACCACCATCGGGCTTCAGGCCGACTATAACCTGTGGAACGGTTCCATGATCAGCATGGGAAATACCGGCATAAACCGGATAGCGGACGGAGAAACCGTCGCTACCACGCTGGTCCCCGGAAGCGACAGAACAATGGGGAACCGGAATTTTTCTACCAACTTCAGCATAAGACATAAGGTAGAAGAAAAGGAAATCTCCTTTGACCTGGATTACAGCGGTTACCGGAATACCTCCGACCAGGTCTTTACAAATAACTATTACAGCGTGTCTTCCGTTCCCGACTCGGTTACCCGGCAGTGGGTGATACAACCTACAAACATTAATATTTATTCGGCCAAACTCGACTTTACCCTGCCATTTGAAAACAAAATGAAGCTGGATTTCGGTGCCAAAACCACATTTGTGAATGCCGATAATAATTTCACCTATAAGGACTTCCTGGAAGGAAGCTGGCAAAACAACATTAACCGTTCCAATCATTTCCGGTACAAAGAGAATGTCAACGCCCTCTACACCAGTGCCGGCTACCAGAAAGGCAAATGGTCGTTCCAGGCTGGTGTACGTGCTGAACATACCATTTCAGACGGCAACTCAGTTACCCTCGACCTCCGGAATAAAAGAAGCTACCTGAATATTTTCCCTACAGGATTCCTCAATTATAACCTGTCAGAGAATCATTCCCTGAAATATTCTTACAGCAGACGGATTGACCGCCCCAACTACGGTAACCTGAATCCCTTTATCTTCTACCTGGATCCTTACTTCTATGTTATGGGAAATCCTGAGCTGAAGCCGCAGTTCACCAATTCCAATGAAATGACTTACACCTTCAAAGGCGAATACTCCGGTACCCTGGCCTACGCTGACACGCGTCAGATGATCAATGAAGTAATTATGCAGGATGCGGCCACCGGTGTCAATATTTCACAAAATCAGAATATTGCCCGCCTCAAAAGTTATTCGGCTACATTTTCAGTACCTGTAAAAATCACTAAATGGTGGAGCAGTCAGAATAATTTCAACCTGTTCCATAACCATTACACCGACAATAATCTTTCAGGAAACCCACTGAATAACAGTGGATTTATGGTGGGAGTAAACACCACGCATACCCTGACCCTACCGAAAGACTGGTCAGCGGAAGTTAACTATTGGTACTATTCACCGGGGGTTTACGGGGTATTCCGGCAGACCAAGGCACAGCATGCCTTCAATCCCGGAATCCAGAAGACCTTCCTCGACAAAAAAGCCAAGCTCAAACTGAATATCAATGACCTGTTCCTGACCTCTTTCTTCCAGGGCTACGTAGAAAACGGGGACGTTAACCTGAAGATCTCCAACCGCTGGAATGCCCGGCGGATAGCGCTGACCTTCACCTACAACTTCGGAAATCAGAATGTAAAGAGTTCCAACCGGAGTGGCGCCTCGGAAGACGCGAAAAAACGGGCAGGCGGCGGAAACGGCTAAGCTTACCACCACAGGTGCACTGCTTTCAGGACAGATTACCTGCTGATATGATTTTCAATCCCGGCTGTACATACCCGGCCGGGATTGAAAACCATTTGATAAAGCCCTGATAAAAAAGGTTGCACCTTAGCATCAGGGGTTATAAATTGCACATTTTCCCGTTGTAATAAAGAAAACCCATACTCACGGATTGTTTACGCTTACCATTTTCAATTGCACCATTACCTATTCACTGACCCTTACGGGCGTACACCTGATCAGTGATGCCGGGCTGCATCAGTTAATGCGGGATTACCCGGTGAAAGGAGTACGTCAGCTGGCCGAAGAGCTAAAAAAACATTTTGAAGAGACAAAAGAGAGGCCTTTGAGAATTACCGAAAAGTCACTGGTCACTGAAATCCGGGGGCATTATTATTTCGAAAAACTGTACCTTCCCTTCCGGTTTCTCCTGCAGATTTTCTTCCTGCGTAGAATTACCGCTATACTGGACAAATCCCTTAAAGCATACGACTGTGCTGAAGCAGGCACAGACCCTAACCGTATAATCTGGGACATTCTGTCCCGTTTTGACGGCCTGTTTTCGTTCTTTGTCCGGGATAAGGATTAATTCCGATGCTTATCAAAACAGTGGATCCGTCTAAAAAAACTCAACCGCAGATTAAAATCCGGTTTACCGTATATTATTTAAAATAATTCTAAATAATATTTGCTTCGTAAAAACTTACCTTCTACCTTTGTCTCATTATTTATACACAGTCTAAATAAAATGTGCAGACACAAGGTTCTGATTTCAAATTTCCACGGTTACGTAGCCCGGTGTGAAAGCTGCTCTAAAGTTCAGATTGCTTTCGGCACTTCTCTTTTCGGCATGAGCATGAAGGAATTTGAAGTCTTTGCTAATTATTTATACCATTTGAGGGTGAAAGGCGATGCCTACGGGCTGCACGAAAAAAGGATCCGGGTAAGCCTGGGGGATTCTGCTTCACTGATGATCCTGACTCCTTATGAACTGGAAAATTTTATAGAAATGATCGAGTCGGCCAGCATAAAAAACCTGATTCAGGAATGCCTGACCAACCTCAACTGAGCAGGGGTGCAAGATTTGTATTCCTGTTCCAAACTGTTTTATTCTATGAAAACGATCGTTTTTACTGCTGAAAATACAGCCCTGACGCACCTGGAGAAGCTGCGGAGCGAGCTGAAAAATGTAGGAATCGGTAGTTTTGACGTAGACTTTGAGACGAAAGAAATCGCTGTGGTTTGTCCCAGCTACCAGAATATAAATGCACTGGAATGTGCCATAAAAAGAGCGGGGTTCCGATGCCCCTGCTTCCGGGTGTCATCCACCGACTAACGCCACTGTTTTCGCTTAATTAGAAAACTGCCCAAGAAAAGCTAAGTTCACGCAACTTTTACCATTCAACCTGCCTACAGGCTTTTTTTCTTATCTTGACAAAAAATTACTTATGTGATCAAGATCTGGTGGATTTTTTATAAGAAAATTTTTCTTTACAGCCTGCTCCTGACGGGTCTCGCCACACCGCTGGCCCTAAGCCTGGAAGGTTCTTCAGTACCTGCTTTCCTCGCATTTATCTATGCCTTTGTTTCTCCGTTCGTACATCTTTTCTTTTACGAAGTGAACCGGCCGGAGGAGTATTATTTCTATGCTAACCTTGGTCTTCTCAAACTGCGGCTCCGGCTTATTACCACAGGTATCACCCTAATTATGATCACTTTTATCTCCCTCCTCTTATGAAAGGGCTCCATGTAGACAGTGTGGTCAAATATTTCAACACCACCAAGGTCCTTTCCGATATCTACCTAAGCTGCCAGCCGGGAGAGATTACCGGGATTTTAGGACGGAACGGTTCGGGAAAATCCACCCTGCTGAAAATTATATTCGGCAGTATGTCCGCTGAGCATGCCTATGTAAAAATAGACGGAAAAGTTATTCTGAACCGGGAAAAAAGGCCTTCCGAAATTGCCTACCTGTATCAGGACAGTTTTCTGCCTGTCCATCTGAAAATCAATACCATTCTCCGGCTGATGACCATAAATCATCTTGCCTCACACCCCGTGGTTAAACCTATCCTGAACAGTGCCGTGGGAGAAATTTCAGGCGGGGAGGTCAGGTACCTCGAAATCCTCTTCATCCTGAACCGCCCTGTGCCGTATATCATACTGGATGAACCGTTCAACGGGCTTTCTCCCCTGCTGAAAGAGGAAGTAAAAGGGATTATCCTTTCTGCTGCCCGCTCGGGAAAAGGGATCATTCTCACCGATCATGATTACCGCAATGTACTGGAAATAGCCACTCAAAAGTATATTATGCGGAACGGTGTGCTTAAGCCTTTTGATGATCCGGAGGAGCTGAGGCCTTTGGGTTACCTTCCGTAAATATTCACTTCCGCTTCACACGTAGAGCAAAGATGCCTATGGCTATCATTACAAAGCCTAAAATAAATTTCCCGGAGATCACAGTACTGAGCCGGAGGTCCGGAGCGGTTAATATCAGTAAGCTTACGGTGAGTATGCCGCAAACAATAGCCACAATAGCTGCAATCCTGTTTAAAGACTCTCTGTTCATACCGGAAAGGGTTTTATAGTTTCAAATTTAATGATTTTCTCTCCTTCAGGCACCATTCCGGTCGTTTATCTGTTACTATCTCTGTAATTTATCGTAATTTTGCAGAAAATACGCATCCCGTTAAGTAATGAAGAGAAGCACCAAGTTTGAGGTGATGGCACCGGCCGGATCAAAAGAAGCCATGATGGCGGCCATCAGGGCAGGAGCAGATTCCGTATATTTCGGAGTGGAGCAACTGAACATGCGTGCCCGGCAGACGAATAACTTCCTGGTAGAGGACCTGCCCGAAGTGGCCCGGTTGTGCAACGAAAATAACGTTAAAAGCTACATTACCTTAAATACTATCATTTATGATCACGACATCTCCCTGATGCGCCGGATCATTGATAAAGCGAAAGAAGCGGGAATCACGGCAGTAATTGCCTCTGACCTGGCGGTGATGAACTATTGCCGCAAGGTGGGCATGGAGCTCCATGTAAGCACCCAATCCAATATTACCAATATAGAAACCGTAGAGCTTTTTTCCGACTACGCCGATGTGATGGTGATGGCCCGTGAGCTTACACTTAAACAGGTGGGGGATATTGTAAAGACCATTGAAAGAAATGATATCCGCGGACCGAAAGGGGAGCTGGTACAGGTCGAGATCTTTGCACACGGTGCGCTCTGCATGGCGGTGTCCGGGAAATGCTATCTCAGCCTCCATTCCCACAATGCATCAGCTAACCGCGGCGCCTGCATCCAGAACTGCCGCAGAGAATATACGGTAACGGATGAAGAAGGAATAGAGCTGCAGATCGACAATGAATACATCATGTCAGCCAAAGACCTGTGTACCATTGACTTCCTTGACAAAATCCTGGAAGCGGGGGTTCGCGTTCTGAAAATTGAAGGCAGGGGCAGGGCTGCCGACTACGTATACACCACTACCCGGTGCTACCGTGAAGCTGTAGATGCCTTCGAAGAAGGCACCTATACACCCGAAAAAGTGGAAACCTGGAAAGAAAAGCTTAGCGAAGTCTATAACCGCGGTTTTTGGGACGGCTATTACCTGGGCCGGAAAATGGGAGAATGGAGCAATGTGCACGGTTCGTTGGCCACTACCAAAAAAATCTATATCGGTAAGGGAGTTAAATATTTCGATAAAATCGGAGTGGGTGAATTCCTGCTGGAGAGCCATGATATCAACTTGGGTGACCGGCTCATCGTTACGGGTCCTACTACAGGCCTGGTAGAAGCCGTGGCCGATGAGATCCGGCTGGGCTCAGGAGATGCCGTAGAGAAAGCCGGTAAGGGCAATACCATATCGCTGAAGATCAGTGAAAAGATCCGCCCTTCGGATAAGCTCTATAAAATAGTGGAGGCGCATGCCTAAGCTTTTTCATTACCGGCAGCGCTGCATCGGCTGCAATGCCTGTGTGGAAATTGCCTACGAGCGTTGGCGCATGTCGAAGAAAGACGGTAAAGCCGTACTCCTGGGCGGAATTGAAAAAAAAGGAGTTTACCAGGTTGCCATCCGTCCCGATGAAGTGGAAGAAAATGAGAGGGCTATGCAGGCCTGCCCGGTAAACGTTATCAAAATGGAAGGGTATTAAAGGTATTTTTACCGCACCCGTTTCATGTGAAAAACCTGCCTCCGCTCCTGCCCGTTCCTGGTTCCTGAAATTTGGGCTACCAATGAATCCGTTCCTGCCTTTGTATAAGCAATGACCTGGGGAAAATCATGCTGCGGGTTCTCAAAAACCAATTCCGTCCCGGACACCGTTTTTGCCGTGAAGCGAACGGGGAGTCCGTCATTCTGATCTTTAACCGTGGGGATATAGAACAGCTTGTCTTTCTCTTGCACCAGGCGAAGGGTTTCAAAAACGACCGTATCTTTTTCCTTTACGATATAGCTCTTTCCTGCAAATTCGGAGGCGCTTGTTTTATCCCATGTTTCATAAATACTTCCCCGTGCTGTTTTATTCTCCCAGGTTCCGATAAGCCATTCTGCATTTTTGAGCTCATTTGTATGCCGTGAAGTCCAGCCGGAGAAAATCACCAGACCTATAATCACCAGAAACAACACCTTTTTACCTTTTACATGAGTTAAATTTTTCATTGTCTGCTAATTTTATGTTCAGGCAACAAAATTGCCCCGGGGTTTAAACTCAAAATTGTAAAAATGCGACAAGGACTTTCAGGCCCCGCTTTTTTTCAACGTCCAGAGAGACCCGTTCTTCGTAGTCAGCCTTTCCAGGTTTCCTTTTGTCACACCTTCATTCAATACTTTTTCGCTCTCTGCCCCGGGGGTACCGGAAAGTTCGGAATATTCTTTTGCAGTCAGTGAAGAATACTTTAAAAAAAGGGTTTCAATATTTTTGCTGTACTCACTTTTGAGGATAGAGGGATACAGTTTCAGGATTGCCATCTCATAAAAAGGGTATGGCCTCGTTCCGTACACGATCTCTTTATTGCCTGAACGATCGGTAAAAAAGAGGGTGGGAAAACCTCTGACACCATATTCTCCTGCCAGTTTCAGGTCTTCTTCAAAAAGCCTCACGGCTTGACCTTCAAAATCTACCTTCAGTTGTTCCGGGTCCAGTCCTGTCCTTTCAGCAGCTTTCGCTATATTTTCCCACTTCGCAATGTTCTTTTTTCGCAGGAAAACCATTTCCCTTATCTCTCTTAAAAACAAAAATGCCATTTCTTCATCCTGCATCTGGGCAGCTTTAAATGCAATTGAAGGCGGATAAGAAGAATTCAGCGGATCCTCCAGCCAGATATCCCCGTCTATCGGCATGTCGTAATGCACACTAACCTCATCCCAGTGGTAGGCCACATCAGACGGCCGGCTGATGCCTCCGCTGTTGTAGCTCCAGTCAGGCAGCAGGCCGCCCATACGGTACTCTGTTTCTATGCTGTTGCCATATTCCAGTTTCAGCTTCCTGAGCTGGGGCTCAATTCCCCAGCAGGAAGAGCAGATCGGATCGGTGAAGTAAGTTATTTTCACCGGCTTTTCCATACTCTGAGCTGAAATCTGTTGCTGACCGGTGCTGCCAGGTATACCGCAAATACCCTCTACCGGGTCACAGAAAAGCGGATTGATCTTTGATGTTTCGTCTGTCATTGACTTGTTTTAAATCTGCTGCAAAACTATCACCGAAATAGTTTACAAATACCACCGGTTTCCTTTTTGAAACCGGTTACCCTTAGGAAATCACCCTCAATTTCAGTAATTTTATACGATTAAAAGAAAAGGAATGAATATCAATAATACAGCAGGTTGTAAAATACGCATCACCGCTATAAAAGACGCCATGGAAATCTTATCGGGAAAATGGAAATTTCATATCCTGGGTACATTGATGGAAGGGGGAAAGATGCGTTTTATGGAGCTGGTCCGGGAAGTGGACGGCATTGCCGCCAAGATGCTATCAAAAGAACTGCAGGATATGGAGATGAACCGCCTGGTCAGCCGTACTGTTTTAAATACCAAGCCCGTTACGGTAGAGTATGAGATAACAGAGTATGGGAAAACCCTGTCCCCTATTATTGACGAAATAGCCAGGTGGGGTGTAGCTTACAGGAATTCGATTTACGGTAAAACAGAATAAGCAACGGGAGAAGCAGCGGCAGCACCTGGTAGTGCCGCTCACATAAAGAAACGCGACATTTTTAACCGGTCTCCGTAAAATTCTTTGGGAGTGAGCCCGGTAAACTCCCTGAAATCTTTAATAAAGTGGGCCTGATCGTAATATTCGCCTTCATAAGCCAGGGCAGTGAGCCTGGTGAATTTCCTGTCCAGCAGCATTTTGAGTGCAGCCTGCAGCCGGATGGCTTTTGACAGCTGTTTCGGACTTAACCCTATCACAGAAGAAAACTTCCTCTCCAGCTGCCTGCGGTTAATATCAGTTTGTCGGGAAAGCTCCTCCACGGAAAGTTGCCCGTTAGCCGTTATAAGCGTCTCCACCGCCGATCTCACCATACGGTCAATGGTTTCAGTAGCTGTCAGCCGGTTCAATAAAAATATTTCGGCAAACCTGATCCTGTCAGAAGTCAGGGAAGCACTCAAAATCTTTTGCTCAGTTTCTTCCCCCTCCTTGCCAAACAGCTTCCCGAGTGCAACAGCCGTATTCTCCATTTGCTTTACCGGCAGGGTCGCAAAAGGCAAAAAGCCGTCTGGATGAAAACGGACAGCGAAGATACCGGTTTCACCGGCAGGCTCTATTTCCAGTATGCGGGTCAGCTGTCCTATGACAAAGCACCGGGGCTGAATTATATAACTGCCGGTCTCCGTATATTGCCGGTACAGGTCACCGTAATGAAAAATCATTTCCATGCAGCCGTCCGGCACAATGGTTTGTTTCCGCGGAGATCCCCCTATGCCATCTTCCAGTGTCCAGTAGCATTTAATAAACGCCTTCAGTTCTTCACAAGGCACAAAGGTTTCATAGTTCATAAACCAGGATAAGGTTAAACATTCAAATTTAGATTATTTAATATTTGATATAGTTAGTTATCCTAACTATATTTGCAATGGTAATATCGCCAATCATCTTTTAACTGTAAAATCATGGCAAAATCAGTCTTTTATCATGCCGGTTGCCCGGTTTGTGTCAGTGCAGAACACGACATTATTACATTGGCCGGTGCTGACCAGGTGGAAGTAGTGCATCTCGGCCTGGACCGCAGCCGTATTGGCGAAGCAGAAAATGCTGGTGTGAAGTCGGTTCCCGCTCTGGTAACCCCGAACGGCAATGTGCTTCACATCAATTTCGGTGCTTCTATAGCCGATGTAAAAGGTTAAAAAATTTGCCTCATATGGTTAGGATCACTAACTTTATGAGGCATTTTTACCTCTTGCACAGATGGATAAATCAGACTTTGACCTCTCTAACCAAAGTGTGGAAAGCAAAATAGTAGCTTCCCTGGAAAGGATATCCCAGGCTTTCCGTGTCCTGTTATGGCAGGAAAGCAAAGAGTTTTCCCTGAGCCCCATACAGGTGCAGGTGCTGATATTCCTTCTCTATCACAGTGAGGAAAAAAGGAAGATAAGCTACCTGGCGGCCGAGTTTAATATGACCAAAGCCACAATAAGTGATACTGTCAAAACCCTGGAACAAAAAAAGCTGATCACAAAAGTATATGAACCCCAGGATACGAGAAGCTATGTCATTCACCTGACCGCGAAGGGAGAAGACGTCGCTTCCAGAACATCGCTTTTTACCCGGGAGATACGAACGCCTGTGAACCAACTGTACCCTGATGACAAGGAGAACCTGCTTCTGAGCCTGCTGAATATTATCCGGCATCTGAACCGCTCCGAAGTCATAACCCTTCAGCGTATGTGCATGAACTGCATGTATTACAGATCATCTGATAAGGGGGAGAAGCACTTTTGTACCCTGCTTAATCAGCCCCTGCATGTTCGGAATCTACGGGTGGACTGTCCTGAGCACCAATTGAAATAGCTGTAAGGAGGACCACACCGGCCACTGATAAATAAAAGCTGAAATTCTACAATTATGATTTTAAATAACATCGCCCGCATACAGGAAAGAATAGCCCGGGCCTGCCTGGAAAACGGCAGAGACCCCGGCGAAGTAAAACTGCTTCTGGCTACGAAAACCGTTCCGGCAGAGCGCATTCGTATAGCTTTGAAAGCTGGCCATACGCTGATTGCGGAAAACAGGGTACAGGAGCTGAAAGAGAAATACGATGCCCTGAAAGAAATTCCGCATACCAACCATTTTATCGGGCACCTGCAAACCAATAAGATCAAAGACCTGCTTAAATGCGATGTTTCCTGTATTCATTCGGTTGACCGGGCCGACCTGGCCGAAAAAATACAGCAGCGCCTTGAGGCACAAAACAAATCCATTGATGTATTAATCCAGGTGAATACTTCCGGAGAAGAAAGTAAATTCGGGATTACACCCGATCAGGCGGTTCAGCTGACCCGGCAGGTTGCACAGCTGAAAAACCTTAACATAAAAGGACTCATGACCATTGGAATATTCAGCACTGATACGGAAAAGGTACGCCGGTGTTTCCGGATACTCAGGGAAATTCACCAGGAAATACAGGCCCTGAATATTCCCGGTGCAGAAATGAAGGAACTGTCTATGGGAATGAGCGGCGACCTCGAAACGGCTATCGCAGAAGGTGCAACTATTGTACGGGTAGGAACGGCGATCTTCGGTCAAAGAACAACTCCTGACAGCTATTATTGGAATGAAAACACAAAATAATCTTTCGTTAGACTATGTCAGATTCTCCTGAAAAAAGCGGGCAACCGGGTAATGATCCGAAAGCTAAAACACGCACTCCTGCGCCTTTAACCAACCTCTCCTCTGTACAGCAGCTGAGCTGGCAGGAGGTTCAGGAAAAGTTAAAACACCCGAAGGTAACGCTTGTAGATGTGCGCACCGAAGAAAAGCATCAGCACTTTAATATCGGCGGGAAAAATATTCCCATTGATCAGCTCGGTCCCCGTTCGGCCGAGCTGGAGCCTTATGAAGAGGTAATTTTCTACTGTACTTCGGGAAATAAAAGTACACGGGCAGCAAAAGCTGCGGAAAATTGTCTGCCGGGAATTAAAGTTTATTCACTTATGAACGGGGTCTCTTCATTAAAAGATGAATAATCCTCCCGTCATTGCATTTTCTTCAAAACTTTCTCAAACGTATTCAGGTTACGGGAAGTAAAAGAGTCTTTCAGGTTCTTTCTCCCCAGTATTTTTCCGAATTCCGACTCAAGAGTAATACCTTTAGGTATGCGCCAATAGAAATGATTCTGAACGAGGACCGCCTCCTCTCCTGCTGCCTTAGCTCCCTTTTTAAATTCTTCCATGAGCGTTTTCTCCATACCCTCTGCCCCCACAAAACCATAAATATGAAATTCCGGATGAGCTTCAAAGGGATTATTCCTGAAAACCGCTTCCACTTCAGCCCGGTCTTTCACAAAGAGGAAAGCTTCATAGCTGAAATATTCTGACATGGCTTTCTCCAGTACCTTCTTTAACTCTTCCGCCTTTTTGTCTGAAGAGAAGATAATATTCCCGGAAGCCAGCAGCGAAGACACATTTCCTACACCGGCTTTTTCAAAAACGGCACACACTTCTGCCATTTTCATAGCAGTTCCTTTTACATTTACACCCCGCAGAAAGGCACAAAAGCTGTTATTATGGGTGGAATACGGGAGATCAAATGCTTTTTTCATTTACCTGCAATTAACTTCGTTGGGCCCTGTCATTAAAATCCAGGCACAGCTTCATCCAGAATTCAAAGTCTTTCCGGCTCCTGAAACCGGCAGAATCCACATAGCAATAGCCCTTCAGCTCTTTCCCCTTCATGATCATCGGTAAGAAGCCCGCTCTGTCGGACAACTCAGCGGTCATTTCCGGATCAAAGCGGCACATCAGGCGGTCATCCCCGATGTTAATACACATTTTCCCGTTCACCAGGAATGCCAGTCCTCCAAACATGGTTCTCTCTTCCACTTCAATATCCGGTATGGCGGCCAGGTATTCCCTGACCCGATCCGCCAGTTGAGCATCGTAAGCCATAAGCTGATACAGGTTTAACCGGAATTATCGGATAAGAGGCAGATATTTTTCACGATTAGCATAAATGATCCAGAGCAGAACGGCCCAGATCACAAGCGCTATGGGGAGTCCGTCCGGTGCTGTAAAAATGTGGGTAAGCAATACGCCTGTCATGACCGGGAATACTACCAGCGCGCCCAGCGCCCGGGTCTTGGGAAAGAGTATGAGCAGACCGCCCAACACTTCGGCACATCCCACCAGGGGCATCAGCCAGGAAATTTCTGCAAAAGCAGCGTTATCCCTGGTCACGGCTTCCGGTAAGCTCTCCGGAACAGGCATGTAATGAAAGAATTTATCCAGCCCGCCATTCATGAGCAAAAGGCCGAACAATACTGACAGGATGTTTAAAATTTTACTTTTCATAGAGGCAGGTTTTTTTAGTATAAGGTAATTCGCTCATTAAGAACGTGATATTCCTGTCTTTTGTTCCCGCCTTTCCCCTATCATTTATTACATTTGGGCAAAAATAATCTTGGGAGATGACAAGCAACATTCCAACCACGAACAACCCTCAAAACGTAACCGATTACCCGAATAACAACACGTATTTCCTGGTGTGGAGCTTCAGGAACCATGCTGATTTTAAACCCGTATTTCAAAGGATATGCGCCCTGGTGATCAATCTCAACAATTCAGCACTTGACCGCTTCCCGGATTCCAAAGCCAGCTGCGTCATGGGCATCAGCTATGAGGCCTGGCTGAAGCTCGATCTTCCCAAACCACTACCCAAAGAGCTGAAAAGCTTTGAGGCCATCCGGGGCACCCGGCATACAGCCGTGGCCACCCCCGGTGATCTGCATTTTCATATCCGCGCAGACAATAAGAGCTATGCCTACGATATGGCCTCTGTGATCTCCGACTTTATGCAACCCGTGGCCGACTGCGTGGTGGAAGTTCAGGGCTTCCGGTACCGGGACAGCCGTTCCATCCTGGGCTTTGTAGACGGCACGGAAAACCCGCACGGCGCTGACCGTGAGTATTTCGCTGTGATCCGTGACCAGGATCCGGCATACGCAGGCGGAAGCTACCTTTTTGTACAGAAATATATTCATAACCTGGCAGCCTGGAAATCACTGCCGGTGGAAGAGCAGGAAAGAGTGATGGGCCGATCAAAAGATAATGACATTGAGATGGCAGATGACGTGAAGCCGAAAAATTCGCATATTGCCCTGGCCAATGTGGGTGATGATTTTAAGGTAGTACGCGATAACATGCCCTTCGGCAGCGTGTCAACCAATGAAATGGGCACCTATTTTATCTGTTATGCTGCTACCTTCACCACCGTCGAAAAAATGCTCACTAACATGTTCATCGGCAATCCTCCCGGCAACTATGACCGTATCCTGGATTTCAGCACGGCAAAAACCGGGACCTTGTTTTTTGTACCTTCGCTGGATATGCTGGATAATTTTTCAGGATAATTTCCTGACGGGGAGCCGCCTGATAAAAAAACGGGGTGATCTGTTCCGAAAACACCCACGTGTTTGTCATCGCTGTAAATCATAAAATAATCGGATATGAAAGAAGCAAAAGAAACTCCTTACGTTTGACCGGATCAGGTTTTGTACTTACTTTTAGGAAAAATTACGCCTCCCGATCTATGAAATACTTATTCCTTACTCTCCTTTTGCTGGCAGGTGCGCATTGCTCTGCCCAAACCAAAGAAAAACGCACCATTTATCATCCCGAAGCAGATGCTGCAGCAGAACTTGATGCCGCTATAAAGAAAGCCGGAGCAGAGGGAAAACACGTTTTTATCCAGGCAGGAGGCAACTGGTGCGGCTGGTGTATCCGCTTTCACGACCTGGTCAATGCGAATGATACCCTTAAAACCTATCTGCATCAGAATTACGAAGTAATACATCTGAATTACAGCCCGGAAAACAAAAACGAAGAAGTGCTGGCCCGCCTGGACTATCCGCAACGTTTCGGCTTCCCTGTCTTTATCATCCTCGACAGCAAGGGAAAACGCATCCATACCCAGAACAGTGCTTACCTCGAGGAAGGAAAAGGGCACAGCTCCAGAAAAGTGCTGGACTTCTTTAAAGACTGGTCTCCCGCTGCTGTCAGTCCGGCAAGCTATCCGAAAGAATAATGCGGCCTTTAGCGCCGGAACTGCGCACAGGCTGAGGTTTTCACGTCTCTATATTTAAACTTCTTATCCCGATGAGAATACTACTTCTGATTTTACTCCCCCTTCTCACCTTTGCCCAAAAGGAAGACAAAAAGCTGAAAGCGCTGATCGAGCAGGAAACCGGAAACTTCCGGGGCGACATAGGCGTCTATGTCCATCACCTGGGGAAAAATAAGGAAGTGGCTATCCTGGCCGATACGGTTTTCCCTACTGCCAGTATTGTCAAGGTCCCTATCCTGGCGGGTATTTTTCAGAAAATAGCGGATAAGGAGCTAAAACTTTCCGATGAGTTCGTTTATGACGCCAAGCGGGTTTACGGAGGCTCAGGACTGATGCAGTTTTATAAAGACAGTGCAAAAACCGACCTTGCTACCATGATTTCCCTGATGCTGACCTACAGCGACAACGTCACTTCTATCTGGCTCCAGGAGCTGTCAGGGGGCGGCCTTGCCATTAATCAGCTGATGGACCGATACGGCTTACCGTCTACCCGCGTGAATTCCAGAACCGAAGGCCGCAGGCAGATCTGGGAAAAATACGGCTGGGGGCAAACCACCCCGCGTGAAATGGCTAAGCTCTTTACAATGATCCGTGAGGGCAAAATCATTGATGCCCGCCATTCCGACAAAATGTACCGTTTCCTGAAAAATCAGTTTTATAATGAACGTTCCCTGTCACAGCTTCCGCCACAATTCAGTACGATCTCCAAAACAGGCTCGGTAAACGAGGCCCGCGGTGAAGTGGTATTGGTGAATGCTCCCGGTGGTGACATCGTCTTTTGTATCCTCACCAAAAATAACAAGGATCAAAGCTGGACGTACGAAAACGAAGCGGAAGCGCTGACCCGCAGAATTGCCGGCATCATCTGGAATTACTATGAGCCGAAGCACAGATTCACTCCTTATGCCCGAATCGAATAAGCGAAACTCTGCCGGAAGAGGCCGGTAATTTATAGCCGGTGAAGCCGTCTGAAAAGTGGAAAATGCAAACCCGCGCACATTTCAGACAGCTTCTTGTAAAGAATTATTTCTAAAATGCCGCATCATCTTTCCGAAATCCATTCCCCGGGCACAGCCTTCTACAGCCATAGCCAGGCGCCTGGATTTTGTTTCAAAAGTTTTGGCGGAATCGATCCAGCTGGAATAATAGCGCTGATGACTTTTGCTTAGGGAAAGAAAAAAACTTTCGGCTGCGGTATCATAGGACAGGGCCTCCAGGAGCTCTGCTGACACCGGTGGCTCCTCCGTATCGGTCTCCAGCGAGATTTGCACCGTTTCCCCCACTGCGCACCCGATTTCTTTCCGCATAGCGGCATTCAGCGGCACCATATAGTTGCCTTCTCCGCAAGGCAATACCGCCACCTGCCGGCAGTTATGCGCCCCTATCCTGCCTTTCACCCGGTATATGGTCTTCACACCGGGGTTGATCAGCTGAGCCAGCGGAGCAGGAAGGAGTACGTAGGTCCAGCCGTACTTCTCACCTTCCTGCGAAGTTCTTTCTATGATCGCCTCAAAAGTTATCATCCCGTTATTTTGAAGTGGCCATCGGGAAAATTTCCCGGTCACCGGCCCAGAACCTCCCGGTAGCTCACCAGCCGGATCCCTTTCCCGTAAATGGCTCTTTTCACCTTTTCACTCGTAAACAGATCTGTTACTCCCTGCCGGTCTTCTGCCACATTTTCATACCCGATATGATGTATGGCCCGCAATTCGGCGTTGTCAAGACCGGGATGCTCCAGGAAAACATAGGTTTTATTGTTTTCCAGCTTGTCCAGCTTGCGGATAAAAGCGTCAATACGCTCTTCCGTAGTCTTGTTCCGGGAGTCGATCCAGATGTATTCTATTCCGAAATCTTTTGCCGCGTCCGAGTCTACTACGGGCAGACCGTATTCTGCCGCCACCTTTCTCACCATGGCCTTTACTTCGGGAGTAAACATCGTACAGCCCATGTGTCCGGAAATATGACTTACGCGCGGCACGTGCCGCTTCAGCATGTCGATCTGGGCTCTCAGCTCCGTTTCAATGTCTGCAAGCCGGAAATCATGCTCCAGGATGGCCCGTCCGCGATAATGGTTGTTTTTAAAGATCATCGGATAAAAATACCCGTCGGCATCCCGCAGGCTTTTAGCTTCTGTCAGCGGTCGCCACTTCACATTATCCCACTCGCTGGTAATGGCGAAATGAAGTCCCACGTCGATGCCCGTGTTCTCATTCAGCATTTTTACCGCTTCAGGAAACCACGGTGCGGGTACAATCACCTCTATCGAAGTCTGTACGCCTTCCAATGAAGATTTTAACAGAGCAAGGTTACCCGAATGCGAATAACCCATATCATCCCCCCGCATAATGAGCTTAGGCGAATAACCCTGGCTGCGGTCCTGTACGGCCTGATACGTTTGGGGCTTTGTGCCCCGGATAACGATATTATCAAAAGTGACTTCAGCGTTTTCGCCTTCCAACCGCACGGTAATGGTTTCCGTATGCATATTTTCGATATACTTCAGAGCCAGTACCAGGGTATTACGGTCTTTCCACCCGTAAGAGCCCGCCACTTTATGCCGTGGAATAAGGCTGCGGTTAGCCTTTGCCCCCGCCACCAGGTAGGGGCCTTTCATTGTGGTTTCCGACAGGTTCCATTTTCCATCTGAAAAAGGTAGGGTATGAGGTAGGGAATCGGTCACGAAGGTAGCCTGCAAATCCCCGTTCTTCCATTCCAGCCGGAGTCCTTTCAGGGAATGGTAGGGTTTCTGCAGGAAAACCAGGTTTCGCGGCGAAAGATCTCCTCCGGTCACACTTTTTAAAGGCTCCAGCGCAAGTCCGCTTAATTTCTCCTGCAAAGACCGGTACCCTGCCGGGTCGCTTTTAAGCTTTTCGTCTTTAAATGCCGGTAAAAGCTTGTCCCACACCAGGTTCAGCAGCCCCTGCAGGTCAGTGCTCTCGCCGGTAGTGATGATAACTGCATTTTTCTCAGGCAGAACAATAATATTCTGACCATAAGCACCGTCAGCCCGGTAAGTCCTGTGCCTGCCCCGCCACATCTGGAAGCCGTAGCCCTGGTACCAGTCGCTGTTATTCAGTAATTCCTGTGACGCTCCTTCGGGTTGAAAGATCTGTGCCGCGCTTGCCTGCGCCACCCATTCTGCCGGCAGCACCTGCCTGCCGTTCCATTTGCCTTTTTGCAGAAACAGCTGGCCAAACCTGGCCATGTCTCCGGTTTTCAGGCGCAGGCCCCATCCACCTGTATTTATTCCACGGGGATCCACTTCCCAGTCCACACCCGTAATACCCAGCGGGAGAAACAGCCGGGGCATCAGGTAGTCGACCACCTTCTCACCGGTTACTTTCTGCAGAATGGCTGAAAGCATATAGGTAGCCGGCGAATTATACATAAAACGGGAGCCCGGTGCATAGGCATAGGCAGACCTCAGGAAAGCATTTACCCAATTCTCTTCATTGAGCATATACAACGGCTCCCTCTCATTTCCCGCACTCATGGTCAGCAGATTCCTGACCTTAAGCTGCTTTAAATTCTCCGACGGGTTGACCGGTGCATCTTCAGGGAAGAAGGAGATAACGGGATCATCGAGGCGAACTTTCCCTTCATTGACCGCAAAGCCAATGGCCGTAGCAGTAAAGCTTTTACTGACTGAATACATGGTATGCCGCAAATCCGGTTCAAACGGCTTCCACCAGCCTTCTGCAATTACCTTCCCGTTCCGGAGCACCATCAGGCTGTGCGGCTCTTGTGCCGGGGCGTCCTCCCAGGCCTGTATAAATTCGCCGATCTGCCGGGAGGAAACTCCCTGCGACTCCGGGGTGGTCCGGGGAAGCTGCTGGGCAAAAGCCGCAACGGAAACCAGCAGCAGTAAAACTATTCTTTTCATCTGTATAAAATTTAGCCGCGACGACCGCTTCCAATTGCAAACGGGCATTGCATAAGTATCCATTTACGGTTGATCATTGGCGAATCTGTTCTTCGGCGCTGGTATATTACTCGTGGAGATTTCATATCCTTTTAGTTCCGGGCAGGGAATTCCGGGTTACAAACTCCGTTCAAATTTAACTTTCCAAATTACTTTCACACCATTTATCAATAAAATATACATTTTATAACTGCTTCCTTCTATATTGTAACCCATTAACCCAAAACGCCTATGTTTATAAAATTCCTTCAACTGGAATGGAAGGCATTTACCCGTTCATCAAGCATGGGGCAGGAGATCGCCGTAAAGATTTTACTCGGCTTTCTTGGCTTCTACATGCTGGCCTCCTGCCTGGTGCTGGGCTTTGCGCTTTTCCACATTCTTTCTGAAAATGTGGCGGATATGAGCCCCGTTCATGCGGTAAACAGCGCATTGCTGATCTGGGTGATCCTCGAGCTATTTATGCGTTTCTTCCTTCAAACCCTGCCTACCCTGAACATAAAGCCGCTGATGGTACAGCCGGTCAGGCGGAATACCGTTATTCATTATGTCCTGATCAAAAGCATATTTTCTTTTTATAACCTCCTGGGATTGCTGGTTTTTATCCCTTTTGCAGTCACCTGCGTAAAAAACGGGCAGCTTACACCACTTCAGGCCACCGCATGGCTGGTGGCCATTACCGGGCTGCTGATGTCTGTAAATTTCAGCAATTTCCTGGTAAAAAAGAAGTTTGCCGATAATATTCAGCAATTTATCCCCTACCTGCTGGTGGTGGTGATTCTGGCGTTGCTGGAATACCTCGGCGTTTTCAGCATCACCCGCTGGGCAGGAAGAGGAATAGACCGTGTACTGGATTACCCGGCTCTGGCACTGATTCCTTTGCTTGCTGGCGGAGCCTTGTACGCGTGGAATTACATTACCCTGAAAGATAAATTTTACCTGGATGCTTCACTGAAATCAAAAGTAACCGAAGCCAAAGCCCTGAATCTGAGCTGGCTGGACAGGTTTGGTTCGCTGGCTCCTTTTATAAAGCTGGACATCAAGCTACTGTGGCGGAACAAACGCCCCAAAAGTACCTTATACCTGGCCGTTATGATGCTGGCTTACGGACTGATCTTTTACACTAATGAGGTATACGCCGGGATGCCGGCCTGGCGCATTTTCCTGGGCATTTTCATGACAGGTATCTTCATGATTAATTTCGGGCAGTTTATACCGGCATGGGACAGCACCTATTATCCGCTGATGATGGCTCAGAATATCCCCTTAAAAGAATACCTACGATCAAAAGCCGCGCTGATGTACCTGTCGGTTTTTGTGTTGTTTCTCGGCACGCTTCCCTATGCTTATTTCGGAATAGAAATTATTTTTGCCCATCTGGCGGCAGCAGTATATAATGCCGGCATCAACATCCCGGTGCTTCTTTTCTCAGGTTCTTTCAACAAGAAAAGAATTGACCTGGAGAAAAGTGTATTCCTGAACTACCAGGGCACGGGAGCGGCTCAGTGGCTGGTGGCCATCCCCGTCATGCTGGTACCTATCCTGATCTGGTACCTGGTTTACAAAGTTTCAAACCCGGCCACAGCTAACCTGGTGCTGGGCGGAGCAGGCATCATAGGAATACTTTTTAACAGTCCTGTACTGGATTTTATCACCCGGGCATATCAGGAAAGAAAATACGAAGCAATAAATGGTTTTAAACAGCAGGAAGCATGATAGAAGCAATCAACTTATCGAAAAAATACGGTGAAGTTACCGTTCTGAATATACAGGACCTTATTATTCCGAAAGGGGAAAGTTTCGGCCTGGTAGGCAATAACGGCGCGGGTAAAACCACGTTTTTCAGCCTGCTGCTCGACCTGATCCAGCCCACCACCGGCCATATTGTTAGCCAGGGAGTACAGGTCAGCGCCAGTGAGGACTGGAAGCCCTTTACCTCTGCATTTATTGATGAGAGCTTCCTGATAGGCTACCTTACACCGGAAGAATACTTCTATTTCATAGGTGATCTGCGCGGGCAAAACAAAGCAGACGTAGACACGCTCCTGGAAAAGCACCGCGATTTCTTTAACGATGAAATCCTGAACGGTAAAAAATATCTCCGCGACCTCTCCAAAGGCAACCAGAAAAAGGTAGGGATCATTGCCACCCTGATCGGAAATCCGGAGGTAATCATCCTGGATGAACCGTTTGCCAACCTGGACCCCACCACGCAGATCCGCCTGAAAAGGATCATCAAAGAGCTGGCTGACGATCCGAACGTGACCATCCTGGTATCAAGCCATGATCTGCTTCATACGGTGGAAGTCTCCAACCGGATCGTGGCGCTGCATAAGGGGGAAATTGTGAAAGACATTGCCACTTCCGAGGAAACGCTGAAAGAGCTGGAGGCGTTTTTTGCAGTGTAAGGGAGGAAGTGAAAAGATAATAGTAAAAACTAAAAGTGAAGGAACAGTTCTGTATATAAATACCGGAATTTACCTTCACTTTTCACTTTTATCTCAATTCACCATCACCGGCTCGGTAACCGGCATCGTAGCATTCCGGATGGCGATCTTCTGAGCCAGTTTCTCCGCCACATCCATGAATGCGGTGGTCACCAGTTCGTGGTCATCCATGGTGACAGGCCGGCCCTCATCACCTCCCTCCCTGATTTTCTGAACAATAGGAAGCTGTCCCAGCAGCTCTGTTCCCAGCTTATCGGCCAGTTGCTGACCGCCTCCCCGGCCAAAGATATAATATTTGTTTTCCGGAAGCTCTGCCGGTGTGAAATAGGACATATTTTCAATTACTCCCAGCACCGGCACATTGATGTTGCCCTGGCTAAACATAGACCCTCCCTTGGTGGCATCGGCCACCGCCACTTTCTGAGGGGTGGTCACGACCACCGCTCCTGAAACGGGTACGGTCTGCACCAGGGTCAGGTGGATATCGCTGGTGCCCGGAGGCATATCCAGCAACAGGTAATCCAGCTCGCCCCAGTCGACATCCCCGAAGAACTGGCGTAAGGCCTGGCTGGCCATAGGCCCGCGCCATACCACTGCGCTGTCAGGCGGGGTAAGAAATCCGATAGAGATCATTTTGATCCCGTACTGCATAATAGGAGCGATATAGTTCTTACCGTCTCTTGGCGCTACCAGGGGCTGCATATCTTCCGCCCCGAACATAATCGGAATAGAAGGCCCGGAAATATCGGCATCCAGGATCCCGACTTTAGCACCGGCCTTTTTCAGAGCCATAGCCAGGTTAGCGGTAACGGTAGATTTTCCTACCCCGCCTTTACCGGATGAAATGGCAATAATATTCTTTACTCCGGGTAGCATAATGCTTTTATTGGCATTTGCCGTTACATTGGAGGTCATATTAATGATGATCTCAAAGCCTGTTCCCAGGTCTCTTTGAATGGCTTCTATACACCGCTGCTTTATCAGCTCCTTTAAAGGGCAGGCCGGAGTGGTCAGTATCACCGTAAACCTGACCTGGTTTACTCCCACTTCCACCTCACGGATCATATTTAAGGAGACCAGATCTTTCTTGAGGTCAGGTTCCTCCACCGTACTTAGCGATGCCAGTATTTTTTCTTTCGTTATTGAAAACTCACCCATCTGTTTATATAAAATTCTTTCACTTGCTTATCTGATTCCCGTACCGGGTTAATGGTAGAACAGCCTCCGTGCAAAGGAAGTTCTTTTTTTTCCGGAATACCACGGGCTTTCCCTTTCTTACCTGAATACCTCCCACCGTTTTTCCAGTTCCCGGTATTCTTCGCTTACATCAAAAAGCGGCTGAAAGGTTTTCACTTTCACCATCAGGTTATTTAAAAATGTGCGGTGGGCGTTGCTCACAGGGTTCAGGGACCGGTGATTCATAGCCGTCCGAACCCTGCTCCATTCTTCACTGATGCTGCGCGCCTCTTCCGTCATCACACTTTTCATAAAGAGTTCGCATATGTGATTTTCCGCCACTTCGTCCGGGTGAATCAGGTCAGGCTTGTAAAAGCGGTAATCGCGGAGGTCATCCATCATTACTTCAAATGACGGAAAGTAGCAGGTAGCCGGATAATCCCGGACAGCCTCCTCACATACCAGGCGGAGGATGGCCTTCGACAAACTGTTTTCCGGTATCCCGTCTTTGATATGCCGCACAGGACTGACAGTGAGCATCAGCTTCAGCGCCGGGTTAACGCTGCGCACCCGGGTCACCAGGAGGTTCAGCAGCTTTTTCTGCTCCTCCAGCGTCAGAAGATGCTTTTCAAAGCGGGAAGCGGGTAACTTATGACAGTTTGACACCGTTTCATCTTCCAGTTTATATACCCAGCTGGTTCCTAAGGTTATGATCAGCAGCTCTGCCTGCGTTAAAAACATCCTGAAATCTTCTCCGGCGAATCTGATCCTTTCCAGCAGTCCCTCCCGGCTTTCACTGTAAAACTCCGAGTGATAATCCAGATGAAAGAACAGGCCGTCACGGCTGACCATGCGCTGTTCTCCCGGTGAGATATCGTCAACGGCATTTCCGGTCACATCACACAGGGATTTCAGATTATACACCGTGCCGAAGGGATTGTTTTTCACTGAAAATTTGCGGTGCTGCAGGTAATTTCCGATCACCTCCGAAAAGCAGGACCCCAGGGTGATAATGCCGGAACCGTAATCCAGGTTAAAATCAAAGGCAGGCACATCCAGCACAGTTCTTAATCTCATCTTTCTGCTTTTATTCAGCTCCCCCAAGCAGGGAACAAAATCCTTTATTATTAAATAAATAAAGTAAAAGTACTTTACACGGGGAAATATTTATAATTTTGCACCTTGAAAAACTAAAAATACGCTTCCATATGAATCTATTTGAGAGTTTTGATGAAATCGTCAATGATGAATTTATCGAAAAGTTCAAATCTTACACATCAACAACACACGGCGACCTCAACGTCACCGTTAAAGGAGTCTTTTACACGCTGCTGGCCGGCATGATCCGGAAAACCAACAGCGACATGAGCGCCGGCATGCTTTTTAACCAGATCGAGGAGAATGCAAAAAAGATAAACCTGCCTTCCAACCTGGCCAGTATTTTCAGCCAGGAATCCGTACTGAAAAAAATAGAGACCGACGGTTCAAAAATCATCTCTCAGGTATTTCCGGCTTACAAAAGCCCCCTTCTGAGCATGATCAGCACTTACTCGGGAGTCAGCAAGGCTACTACCACCACGGCATCGGATATTGTTGCCAATGTAATCATCTCCATGTTCAAAAAGGACATTGAGAGTGGAAAATGGGATAAAGATCAGATGGTAAGTCTTTTAAGACAGCATCATGAGCCTCTTCTTAATGCTATCCCCGAGCCTTTGCTTGAAAAAATGATCCCGTCACTGGGCCTTCACGACCTGATGACGGTCCGGCCTTATGTGGTAAAAAAGGAAACCGGTGCAAAAACCCGCGAAGAAACGGTAGCCCCGGTGGACTACCCGGATACCACCGGGGAGAAATCCTCGTCCAACGGCTGGCTGATCGGCCTGATCCTGGGCCTTCTGGTAATAGGAGGCGGATTATATTACTATTACACCCAGAACGGGAACCTAAACTTCTTTGCCAAGAAAGAAGTTCCGGTAGAAAGCGTGGATTCGCTGTCTGAAGAGGGCAGCCCGGCAGACACTTCCGCCGTGAACCCTGTAGCACAGCCCGCTGCAGCTACTACTGCCACCACAAATGACTTCGGCACATTTAAAGCGTATATTTTAAATAAAAGTGAGCCGGCCGGGAAGGAATTTGATCTGAAATCTGTTAAATTTGTAACAGACTCCGTTTCCCTGCAGACCACTTCTTTTGCGGTGGTAGACAGCATTGGAGGCTTAATGAAAGACAACCCGAGACTCCAGATAAAAATCACGGCTTTTTCAGGTTCCGGTGAAAAAGCATTCAATAATAAGCGTGCATTTTTCGTTAAAAGAATACTCACCGGTAAAGGCATAGAATCCGTCAGGATTGATGCGGTATCGGGGGGCATTGGTGAAGATTTTACAAAAATTAAGGTTATCAGCAAGTAACTTTAATCAGAGATAACTAATAAACACGTCGGGAAAAACTCTATAAATATTGTGAGAAACATTGAAATGGAAACTCTTTTGGGGTTTCCATTTTTTGTCGCCTTCACCACCCGGATACTGAAACCGCATTAGGTCTATGAGTTCATATAAGTTACTACCCGAAAACCGGGCAGAAGAGAATATATACAGATCAAAAGGCGTTATATAACCCGTAAAACATCATTCTATGCCTCCTGTTTTTTTAATCGTTCTGCTTGCTTTTCAGACCTCCCCCGATGTGCAGAAAGAATTCCTCGCCGAAGTAAATGCCATCCGCATACAGGGATGCCAGTGCGGGAAAGATTATTTCGGACCTACGCACCCCGTGGTCTGGAATGAAACACTGGAAAAGACCGGCTTCCTGCACAGCAAAGATATGCAGAACCGCGGCTATTTTTCTCATTTTTCCAAAAGGGGAAAATCACCGGCTGACCGCCTGAAGGCACAGGGTTACCGGTACAGCAGCTTTGCAGAAAACCTTTTTGCCGCTGAAGGTTATACCCCCGCCATACGTGAAGTGGTTAATGCCTGGAAAAACAGCCCGGGCCATTGTAAAAATCTAATGAACAACACTGTCCGTGAAATGGGAGTGGGAATTTATAAAGGATATTACACACAATTATTTGGCAGCAGGCAAACTAAATAAGGAATATATTTGTAATATTGTAGTACTAATGGTTTTCAGATGGAAGATTTAACATTAAAAGTAGAGCAGGCTTTAGATAATATCAGACCTTACCTGATTGCAGACGGGGGAAATGTAAAGGTTCTGGAAATCACTGAGGACAAAGTGGTGAAACTGGAATTTATCGGCTCCTGTGGCAGTTGTCCCATGTCATCCATGACCTTCAAAGCAGGGCTTGAAGAAGCCATCTTGAAGAATGTTCCTGAAATTAAAAGTGTGGAAGCTGTAAATGTGGCGGTGGATACCTACTAAAAATAGTAAATTATCACTGTCAGGTTGCCTTTGATTCTATTCACGGGCAACTTTTTGCATTCACACACACGCTCTAAAGCCAAACCTCAAAATAAACATGAACAAAAAACTTAAAGTCGGGATTTTTTTCGGAGGACAATCGAGAGAAAGAGAGATTTCTTTTCTTGGCGGAAGGACTGCTTACGAACACCTTGACAAACGCTATTTCGATCCCGTACTTATTTTCACGGACAGCCTGGGAAATTTCATACGGGTAGACGAATCTATCCTGAATGAACCGGACATCCGGAGTTTTTATCCCTCAAAAAATCAGAATAACGGTTATAAAGTCTATATCGAGTCTCTGGGACCGCTAAAAGACTCCCAGCTTTACAAACTTATCTATAAGATCGGGTCACAGATCAAACCTGAAGACCTGAAAGGAATCATCGATTTTGCATTTGTGGTTATGCACGGCCCGTATGCCGAAGACGGCAGTGTGCAGGGACTTTTCGAATGGCTGAATATTCCCTATATGGGGCCGGGAATCCTGGGTTCGGGTATCGGTATAAACAAACCTTTTCAGAACCGTCTTATGGCTTACGCCACCGGCCAGGAAAAGAAATATACCACTGTCAGCAAAAAGGAGTGGGTAGAAACCGACCGCTCCAAGCTCTTTTCACGGCTGATCGGGCAGCTGGGCTTCCCCCTGGTGGTGAAAGCTCCGCACCAGGGCTCTTCCATCGGGGTGGCAATTGTAAAGAAAAGAAGCCTGGAAGAGTTCAGCCGTGCAATGTCACAGTGCTTTTTCGAGACCACTATTACCCGGAAAGACTGGGACAGGCTCTCTACCCGCCGGAAGAAAAACTTCATGGAGAAAATGAGCAACCTCGACGAGGGGATCGGGTTTCCGGTGGTTTTTAATGACGAAGTGATTTATCACCCCGCTATTCTGCTGAAAAAGCTGAATGAGCACCTGACCCGGAATGATGCTGCCCTGTTAACCAGCGTAAATGCGGAAGATTATGTTCTGATCGAAGAGTTTATTTCCGGACAGGAGTTTTCCTGCGGCGTGATCCAGGACGATAACGGAACTCCCATTGCCCTGCCTCCTGCCGAAGTATACGGCGATACCACTACCTTTGATTTTAAAGCCAAATACAAATCTACCGTCAGCAAAAAGCGTATCCCGGTAAAAACCAGCGATGAAAACCTGGAAAAAATACATGCGGATGTCCTGAAGGCATTTGAAGCGACAGGAATGAGCGTGGTTTGCCGGATAGACGGCTTCATTTCCGAATCCGGAGAGGTGCTGCTGCATGATCCCAACACCTTACCGGGCATGTCACCCAGCTCCTTCATTTTCAAACAAATGGCTGAGGTAGGCTTCAACATCACGGATGCCATCACTTATTTTATACGGCAGTCACTCATTGAAAGAATACGCAGCGGTAAAAACCGTTACGAGCTCAGCAACCTGCTGAATAACCTGTCGAACAATATCAGCGCCTCTGCCCCCCGTAAAAAGCTGGCCATACTTTTCGGCGAAAATGACGAGGAGTACGCCCTGGCCCGCAAAAAATACAGCCAGTACTGCGGCAGTGAAGAATACGAGCCCATTCCCGTCTGTGCGGCACTTAACGGCTCAAAATACCTTATCCCGCTGAACCTGATGTTCAAGCCGGATATCAATGAATTCGGTACGTCTATCGGTACACCCAAGCACCCCTTTATTGTTAAAAATATTGAAAGGACGAAACAGCTGCGCGAATTTTATGTAGGGAAAGTAGATTTTTCCGTACGTAAAATCTCCGATACAGACTTCACCAATACCTTCAGAAACCTTTTCATCTGTAAAAACAACGAGCTCACCACCCTTTAATGGCAAAGTTTTACGTGGTCTGGAAAGGCAGAACTACCGGTATACTGGAAGACTGGGACACCTGCAAGAAAAGTATAGAAGGTTTTGACGGGGCTCAATACAAATCATTCAAAACCTTAAAAGAGGCGGAAAGCGCACTAAAAAAGGGTTTCTATCAGTCTATAAAACCGAAAGAGTCCAAAACCGGCAGGATTCCCCGTCCGGATTACCCTGCCTGGGCAGTAGATGCCGCCTGGAATACCAAAACCGGGGATATGGAATACCAGGGGGTGGATTTACAGACAGGTAAGAGTGTATTCCACCGGGGACCGTTTTATGACGGCACGAATAACATAGGCGAATTTCTGGCCATTGTACATGCGCTGGCCCTGCTGCACAAGCACGGATCAGACGCCCCTGTTTTCTCGGATTCGAGAACAGCCATTTCCTGGGTAAAGAAAAAAAAAGCCAATACCAAGCTGGAGCATACCCCCCGAAACGGTGAACTGTTTGAGTTGCTGGAGAGGGCAGAAACCTGGTTAAAAACCCATACCTGGCTTAACCCGGTGCTCAAGTGGGAAACCGGATGGTGGGGCGAGAACCCGGCTGACTTCGGAAGAAAATAATGTTCAGGTTTAAACAGTTTACGGTTCACCAGGAAAACTCAGCCATGAAAGTCTGTACGGATTCCTGCCTGTTCGGAGCACTGATCCGCCCGGATAAGCCCGTTAGCGCCCTGGATATTGGTACGGGAACCGGACTCCTGAGCCTGATGCTGGCCCAAAGGTATCCCGAACTGGCCATTGATGCCGTGGAAATAGAACCGGGAGCGGCCACCGATGCCCGGCGTAATTTTGGCAATAGTCCTTTCGGTGAGCGTATAAAGTTATATCAATGCTCTATCCAGCATTTTGCGGAAACCACTACATCTGTTTATGACCTGATCTTCAGCAATCCGCCCTTTTATGAAAACCGGCTAAAGTCGCCCCATTCTCATAAAAATGTGGCACACCATGCTGCCGAGCTCTCTTTCCGGGAGCTGGCCTCCGTTTCCGCCCGCCTGCTGAGCCCCTCCGGAACGTTGTGGATACTGCTTCCGCCATTCGAAATGACCCGCTTCACCGCTGAAGCGGCAGCCAGCTTCCTGAACGTGAACGAACGCTATACCATCCGGCATGCGTCCGGCAAGCCGGTTTTCCGGGAAGTAGCTTCATTTTCCCGCCAGCCCGCCCAAAACCCTGTACCGGTTGAAATTATAATTTATGAAAACGATAAATATAGTAGTATCTTTGCGGCATTGCTGGGAGACTATTATCTCATCTTTTAGTTTATGGACATATCCGTTGTAATACCGCTGTACAATGAGGCTGAGTCGTTGCAGGAGCTTCATTCCTGGATCAGGCGCGTTATGAACGATCACGCTTTCACCTACGAAGTGATTTTTGTGGATGACGGAAGCAATGACGGCTCATGGGATATCATCCGGAAGCTGGCAAAGGAAAATCCCGAAGTAAAGGGCTTCCGCTTTTCTAAAAATTACGGCAAGACAGCAGCCCTGCAGACCGGCTTTAATGAAACTTCAGGCAAAGTGGTCATCACCATGGACGCTGATCTCCAGGACAGCCCGGATGAGATTCCGGAGCTTTACCGGATGATCACCCGGGACGGCTATGACCTGGTATCGGGGTGGAAGCAGAAACGTTATGATCCTATTACCAAAACCCTGCCCACCAAGCTGTTTAACGCTACCACCCGGTTTATCCATGACATTCACCTGCATGATATGAACTGCGGGTTAAAAGCCTATAACAGCAAAGTAACCAAGAGCATTATTATCTACGGTGAGATGCACCGGTATATCCCTGTTGTGGCCAAATGGAACGGATTTGAAAAGATCGGTGAAAAAGTGGTGCAGCACCAGGCCCGGAAGTACGGGCATACCAAATTTGGTATTGAACGTTTCCTGAATGGCTTCCTGGACCTCCTCTCCATTACTTTCGTTAATAAGTTCGGAAAAAGCCCTATGCATTTTTTCGGTCTTTTCGGAGTGCTGGCCTTTGTGGGCGGCCTGGCCATGGCAGCCTTCCTGATCGGTGAAAAGCTGTACAGCATCTATGCGCACCAGCCTTACCGGAACGTTACGGACAATCCCCTGTTTTTCCTGGGTCTTACCGCTGCTATTATCGGTTCCCAGATGTTCCTGGCGGGATTCCTGGGCGAGCTTCTGGCGCGTAATAGTGCCCGCAAAGATGATTACATTATTGCGGAACGGGTTTAAGTAAATTGTAAATTGTAAATTGTAAATTGT
>JBEBRR010000014.1:0-66059 GCA_040394735.1 Leadbetterella byssophila | reverse complement strand
CCGAGAAAATATCAATAAGTCTTTTGTAAGTACTTAACTGAAACTGCTCTCTTGACTTCTTGGAAACGTGGGGAGAACGTAACACAGTAAATTTCTCGATACGGGTAGGAAGCGGAATAGGACCGCTCACTGTAGCACCTGTAGATTTAACCGCCTTAACGATCTTCTCTGCTGAGTTGTCTACCAGGCTGTGGTCAAATGACTTCAGCTTGATTCTGATTTTTTGTGACATTCGGTTCAGATATTTTAAGTGAATAATACCGCACGAAAGAACCATTCACTCCGTACGGGGCCACAAAATTAGAGATTATTTTGCTTAATGTAAAAACTTTACTGATTTTTGAAGAAAACTTTCTGAATGCTCGGTTTTTCAAATGCCAAAATTAACCTGGGGCTGAATATCATTGAAAAACGGCCGGACGGCTATCATAATATTGAATCCGTATTCTACCCGGTGGAATGGTCCGATGTACTGGAAGTGCTGCCGGCAGAAGCCTTTACTTTCACCTCTTCCGGGTTGTCCATCCCGGGAGAAACTGCCCAAAATCTGGTGGTTAAAGCCTGGAATATGCTTTCTCCCCAGGAAAAGAAAGTGAAAATTCACCTGCATAAGATACTCCCCATGGGTGCAGGCATCGGCGGTGGGTCTTCCAATGGCGCCCTGGCGCTGAAGCTAATCAACCGCGTTCTGAACCTGGGCTATGATCCTGAGAAGCTCAGGGCACTGGCGGAAAGGCTGGGCAGCGACTGTCCCTTTTTCATTGAAAACCGGCCGGCCTTCTGCTATGGCAAAGGAACGGAGTTTGAAAGTACAGATCTGAGTCTGAAGGGAAAGTACCTGGTCATGATCAACCCCGGCATCCATATCTCCACAGCCGAAGCCTATGCCGGAATTACCCCGCGCAAACCGGAAACTTCCGTCAGAGACATTATCCGGCTGCCGGTAGCCGCGTGGAAAGGGGTATTGGTAAATGACTTTGAAGCTCCTCTTATCAGCAAATACCCGCTGATCGGGCACATCAGGGAAACCCTGTACGCCCACGGAGCCCTGTATGCATCCATGACGGGCAGCGGTTCTACCGTTTACGGTATATGGGAGACCGAGGCAGACCTGAAACATTTACAGGATAAATTTACCTGCTGGTCAGGCTACCTGAATTAATCATGGAAGAGCAGATAAATTAATGCTCAAAACTCACTACTCGAAACTCAAAATTAATTCTATGGAAATTCAAAAAGCGCAGAAAATAGTGGATGAATGGGTGAAGACCATCGGAGTACGCTACTTCAGTGAGCTTACCAACACCGCCATTCTCATGGAAGAGGTAGGAGAAGTGGCCCGTATAATGGCCAGAAGGTATGGAGAACAGTCTGAAAAAGAATCAGACAAAGGCAAAGACCTGGGGGAAGAGCTGACCGATGTGCTTTTTGTGCTTATCTGCCTGGCCAACCAGACCGGCATCAACCTCACTGAGGCCTTTCTTAAAAACCTGGAAAAGAAGAGTATCCGCGATGCCCAGAGGCACCGGCAGAATCCCAAGTTAGGCGCTTAGCTATCAGAAGTCAGCGGGCTGGTGAACCGCTGCCTGCTTAGAAAAACGGCAATATCCTGGCAGTCAATTTCTAATAGCTTGCGGCTAAAACAGAACCCGTCTCCCCCCCTTTTTGTTATACCCTCAAAAGACAGGCTGTGGAAGATCAGATCATTAATAAAGTAGCGTTGAGCGGACTCATAACCCTGGACCTGGAAGAGCACTATCCTTCCGGAGAGCGGGTAGTATACGATATCAGGAATAACCTTTTCATGGGGCTTATTCTGAAGGAAAAAGACTTCAGGGCCTTTCTGAAAGAACACCACTGGGAACAATACACCGGGAAAAACGTGGCGATCACCTGCAGTGAGGAAGCCATTGTCCCGATGTGGGCCTATATGCTGCTGGCCATCCACCTGGAACCTTATGCCCGTATGGTAGTTTTTGGCAGCCCGGAGGACCTGGAAAAGAAGCTTTTCGATGAAATGCTTGATACCTTCAACTGGGAACAATACCGCGATGCCCGTGTGGTGGTAAAAGGATGCAGCGATAAGCAGATTCCTCCTTATGTATACGTGGAACTTACCCGCAGGCTGAGACCGCTGGTAAAAAGCCTTATGTTTGGAGAACCCTGCAGTACGGTTCCCCTTTATAAACAAAAAACGCTGAGCCGTGGCTGATTTCTTTAGTCTCAAAAGTATTTTCTTCACCGTTTTCGGTTATGAAATGAGCCATCTGGAGTTCTGGGCAACGCTTACCGGCGGGCTGGCCGTATGGCTCTCGGCAAAGGAAAATGTCTGGTCGTGGGTTGTCGGCCTTTTTAATGTCAGCCTGGCCTTTATCATGTTTTTCCAGGCCCAGCTTTACCCCGATATGTTCCTCCAGATCTTCTTTTTTGTAACGAACATCATCGGCTTCTGGCTCTGGAAATTTCCGAAAGCAGAAAATGCCAACCAGAACCGGGAGCTCCGCATCACCCGGCTTTCCGGAAAAAGCTACCTGCTGTTCATTGCGGCAGTAGCGGTGGTCAGCCTGCTCTTCGGCTATTTCGCAGAAAACCTGCATGAAATATTCCCCCGGCTTTTCCACCTGCCCAGCGCATTCCCTTATATCGACTCTTTCATACTGGTAGCCAGCATCGGCACCACCTTCCTGATGATGAAAAAGAAAGTGGAAACCTGGTGGATGTGGCTCCTGATCGATATCATCAGCACCGTACTGTATTTCAGCAAAGACATCCGGCTCTACTCCCTGTTATACCTGGTATTCTGCTTTATTGCTGCGTACGGTGCACTTGACTGGACAAGAAAATACAAAGGCTATGAAGTTACGAAATAAGAAATTACATTTGCAGCAATATTCACATGTTTGAATTTTGTTTTTGAGGGATATTTTGCTAGAATTTTTGTCTTCAATGAGGTGAATTTTGCAGAGGTAGCAGGTTGCTACCCCGAAAAATTAAACGAAATTGCAGGCAAAAATTTTCAAAATAGAACCAAAGGATAAATTTTAAACATGCTCTAAGAACCATTCCATTAAAAAGACCTGCAGATACTGAAATTTTCAAATAATTTTGTCATGAACAATCTGGATCTACAACCCATTGAAAGGGTCTCGGAAATAACGAAGGAAGATTTTGTAAAAAATTATTTTATCCCGCAAAAGCCGGTAGTGGTGGAGAACCTCACCGGCACATGGCCTGCCCGGGAGAGATGGCACCTGAACTACATCCGTGAAATTGCCGGCGACAAAATAGTGCCTATTTATGACGGCCGGCCCATCACGCACGAACAAAAAGTCAATGAACCCAACCTCCACATGAAAATGTCGGAATATCTCGATATCATGGAAAAGGGCCCCTCGCCTTACAGGATATTCCTGTACAACATCATGAAGGAGGTACCCCAGCTGAAAGAAGATTTCCGCTGGCCTGACATCGGCCTGAGCCTGGTAAAGCAGCTGCCCATGCTTTTCTTCGGAGGGGAGGACTCCAAGGTATTCATGCATTTCGATATCGACTATTCGGATATCCTGCATTTCCATTTCCATGGCAAAAAACAATGCATTCTTTTCGATCCCGAACAGACCAAATATCTGTACAAAATTCCGCATGCCCTGATCTCCCATCAGGCCATTGATTTTGATAATCCTGATTTTGAAAAATTCCCTGCACTGAAATATGCCAAAGGGCATATCTGCGAGCTGAATCACGGTGAAATGCTTTATATGCCCGAAGGATACTGGCATTACATGAAATATGTTACCCCCGGCTTTTCCATGAGCCTGAGAGCGCTTCCTAAAAAGCCTAAATACCTGGCGCTGGCTGCTTATAATGTCTTTATCCAGCGCTACTTTGACAATTTCATGCGGAAGACCAAAGGAAAAGCCTGGATGGATGAGAAGAACGAAAGAGCAATTTCCGAAACCCATAAAAACCTGGGGATTGAGGCTTAATAGTTACAAAGCTTGCCGGGAATAGCCTGCGTTAACAGCTCCGTTACGCATAAAATACGCAAACACAGAAAACTTATAATTCTTCACTTTCTTCATGTTTCATTATTTCAACATGAAGAAAGTGAAGTTATTGGAAGAGGTCAAATTCTACCCCGGCTATACATCTCAGGCTTACTTTCCGTTGATCAGCTTCACCTCTCCCAATCCCAGCTCCTTCAGCCGGCTCAGTTGGGTATGGGCATCGCCGGCCACCATCCAGATCATCTTACCCGGGTTCAGGTATTGTGCGGCCAGCCGACGGATCTCTCCCACGGTCATATTTTTAACAATCTGCTCGCGGTCTTTAACATAGGTGGGTTTCCACCCGTACCGGCTGATATTTTCCAGCATAGACAACTTGGCAAAAGCAGTTTCAAAGGCCCGGGCCTGGCTTTTGATCAGGAAGCCCTTCGTGGTTTCCAGGTCCTGCGGTGTAAAGTCAGGGCCGTAATTCCGGAGTATGGCCAGAATAGATTGCAGCGACTCTAACGTGACATTCGAACGCACACCGCTCGAAATTTCAAATGTTCCCGTATAGCCTGATCCGTTAAAACCCGAATTGATCCCGTAGGTATATCCTTTTGTTTCTCTCAGCTCCTGGGTAAGCCGGGAAGCAAACCCTCCGCCACCGAGGATATAATTGGCTACGGTAGCCGGGTAAAAATCTTTATCGGTAGCTTTCAGCGCCAGGTTACCGATCTTCAGAACCGACTGTTTTGCATCCGGTATATCATAGAACCAGACCTGAGAAGAAGATGGGTCAGCCGGAGGAGTAAATGCCGGAATTTTTACCGTTTTGGCCGGCCAGGCGGAAACCAGTTTCTGAATGGGGGCCACCACTTTATTTTTATCCAGCGCTCCCACCACATGGATCCGGGCTACAGAAGGCGCAAGGGCTTTCCCGTAAAATCCTTTCAGATCCTCCATGGAGAGGGCGCTGACAGATGCGGCGTCCCCTAACAGGTTGCGGGCATAGATGTGCTCTTTCCCATACAGCAGCTCTGCAAACCGGTTGATGGCTATGCTGCCCGGACTGGCTTCCTGCTGGCGGATCTGGCTCACCACCGCATTTTTCAGCAGCTCCAGCTCCTTTTCATCCCAGCGGGGTTCCAGGAGAATTTCCTTCACCAGCTCCAGTGTAGCCTCGTAATTCCTGGCTAAAGTGCTCACTGTTACCACCACAGCCTCTTTCGAGGGAGCCACGTTTACCTGCGAGCCCAGTTGCTGAATCGCTTCTTCCAGCTGCTCCGGCGTCTTATTCTTCGTTCCCATCATCAGCATACGGGCGGTCAGGTTGGCTGCACCCGGCTTATCCTCCAGCAACTGTCCGCCTTCTATACGGATATTCATCTGGATCAGCGGCACTTCATTGTTTTGTATTCCGTACACCTTGGCTCCTTTTTCCAGCACCTGCTCCCAAACCTGCGGCACCTTTACGTCCGGGGCCCTGCCGTAAGCCGGCTCCCGGCTCCGGTCAATCACCGAAGGTGTTTTTTCATAGGCAGCCTGTACAGATGCATCGAATGTCTCCTCTGCCCCCTCTACAATCTTCTCTTCCACCACATCCGCTATGACAGACCCCTCCAGGGCCAGCTGGGGCGAACCTTTAGGTACAAAACTGGTGGCTACATAGTTTCTTCCTCTGATGTATTTTTCGTACACTCTTTTTACATCTGCGGTAGTTACGGCCAGCATATTCCGGATGTCTTTCTCCACATATCCCGGATCACCCGCAAAGATACTGTACTGTGCCAGCGTGGCGCCTTTGCCCAGCACACTGGAAAGAGAATTATAAAACCGCCGCTCCTGTCCTACCTTGATCCGGTTCAGATCCTGCTCGGCAATTCCTTCTTTCTCAAAAAGGGAGAACGCCTCCCCGATGGCTCCGGCCACTTCATCCAGGTCTTTCCCTGCAAATGCCCGCACCGACAGGTAAAACTGCCCCGCCAGCTCGCTGTTATAACTATAGGCATCCACGTTGGAGGTCAGCTTATGGTTTTCTACCAGCACCCGGTAAAAAGGCGCTTTCTTCCCTTCAGTCAGGTAAGTAGACAGCACCTCCAGGGCATACGAGTCGGGATGGTATTCTTCAACGGTAGGCCACACATAGGTAAGCTCAGGCAACCGGGCAAAATTATCCTCGTGATAAAATTTAACCGTTTCCTTCACTACACCGGGCTGCCTGGCCTGACTCGGAATCTCTGAACCCGGCCTGATCTCGTCAAAATACCGGTGTACCCATTGCCGGGCCTGTTTTGTATCAAAATCACCGGCCACCACAAGCGTCACATTATTGGGCACATACCAGCGTCTGAAAAACTCCTTCACATCCTCAAGAGTGGCCCGGTCGAGATCCTCCAGCGAACCGATCACCTGCCAGCTGTAGGGGTGACCCGCCGGGTAAAGGGCCTTATCGATCACATACTGGGTATGCCCGTAAGGTGCATTATCCACTCCCTGGCGTTTTTCATTTTTAACCACCTGCTTCTCTTTGGCCAGCACGGGGTCTGTCACGGTATTGATAAACCAGCCCAGCTTATCGGCTTCCGCCCAAAGCATCTTTTCCAGCGCATCTGACGGAACCGTCTGCAGGTAGTTGGTCCGGTCACGGGAAGTAGAGCCGTTGGCTCCGGAACCTCCTATCCGGGCAGAAAGCTTGTCCAGTCCGCCTTTTCCCAGGTTCTCCGATTCCAGGAACAGCAGGTGTTCAAAGAGGTGGGCAAAGCCTGTACGGCCCTCCTTTTCACGGGCTGACCCGACATGAGCCGTCAGGTTAACCGATACCACGGGATCCGACCGGTCTACATGAAAAATAACGGTCAGTCCGTTATCCAGTTTAAAGGTTTCATAATCGATCTTCAGCTGTGCCCGCAATGGCACCGATAAAATCAGTAATAGCAGCAATCCATAGATTTTTTTCATTGTTTTTCATTTATTGCTTAAAATTAAACAAGGAATCCGCAGAAATCAAAAGGAAACAATTCAGGAGAATGTTCTGATCACCGTACAAACAGGGGGATGTTCTTCATTTCACGGCTCAGATATCCGGAGATTCAGGCAATTTTGCTAAGGTTTAAACAGATTATTCTACTGTTCTGACAGTATCAAAAATACTGTCATGGGAGTATTTTATAAGTAAACAGAATAGCAGACCTTTGTAAAGGTCTGAATATTGCCGCTTTTTGTTACAAACAATTATGCAGGAGATACACCTGATCCGTTCTTTTGCAATACAGGCTAAAAGATATATGAGTACAATTTATTATTAACTTTCTGTGTCATGAAAAGAAACCTGTTATTTTTCTTCTTATTGCTGAGCCTGTCGGCCTATAGTCAGCAGGAAAACCGGGTACGAATAGAACCTGTATCATACCATTTCTCATTGGCCAACCTTACTAAGGGAGATACAATCGCCCCCTACAAAGATATTTCCGCTGCTTCTGTAATGTTTTTCGACTGGGGTCCTTACAGAACCATTACCCTGAGCTCCGGCCCTCCAAAAGTTTGTCTGTATGATATAATGGTGGATGGTGTGGCAATGGGTAGCATTGCCCAGTTCTCCATAGATAACGGGAGTACCTGGGTAGATGCCAACATCGGAAACAATCAGGTATTGTTTTCTCTTTATGCTGCGCCCTCTACCCAACAGTTTTGGGCAAGGGATTCAGGTAACCCCAGCAATGTGATTACCATAAATATAAGCGTTTGCCCCTAAAAAGCGGCTATACTGGCGGGGTATATCCCTGACAGAATCGCACGTCATTTTTATTTGGTGCAGGGGAAGCTATCAATGAATGCGCTCAGAAAGCGCGAGGCTATTTTATCCACCCCATCTTCCACCTCACCCACCTTGAAAGGTTCATAACCCATTCCGGCATCAGGTGATCCCGTATCACCTCTTTCAGATGGGGGATATCAGGGTACATAAGTGCCATATAGCGGAAAGCGATGCGGAGTCTTCGGAAATATTTGGCTTTCAGCTGCTTCGAATTTAAGAGAAGATAGTACCAGCCGCCCAGGTTGCGTTTGAAAAGGGCGTTGAACTGGTAGCCGGTATCCCGGTTCAGGTTAGAATACATCATGATCCTGTTTTCCAGGAACACGGCGTCGTCTTTATGGTCTGTATTGCTGGCGCCGGCGGCATGCCGGCGATAGGCAGCGGTAACATCCGGCAGATATTTGATCTTCCCGTAACGGGCTGCCAGCATGATCATGGGAATATCTCCGCTCTTGGTTTTATGAAACCAGGGTTGCACCGGGAAGATGGAACTCATGGTGTAAAAGAGTGTGGCCGTCCCCATAAACCAGATTTCCTTTTCCCCGATCAGGTCTTTCAGTTCAAAAACATCCTTTTCCAGGTTCTCATTGAGCAGGTAAGGCTCTCCCCCCCCGTCAAAAAATTCAACCCGGGTATTGGTAAAGCAAATGGAAAAGTCAGGATTGGCTTCCATAAAATCGGCCTGCTTTTGCAGTTTGTACGGATCAATCCAGTAATCATCGCCTTCCAGGGCAGCCATATATTTGCCCCGGCAGTTCTCCAGGATCCGGATGGAATTGGGTTGAGGACCGCCGTTCTTTTCCCCGCGCACCACCCGCACCAGTTCCGGGTAGCGCGCCGCATACTCATCTGCGATAGCCGATGTACCATCAGTAGAGCAATCATCACCGATAATGATCTCAAACGGGAAAGTGGTCTTTTGGGCAATCACACTTTCTACCGACTGTCGTATAAATTTAACGTGATTGTACGTCAGTAAATGTACACTTACCAGCGGATCGGTCATATTCGTACCCGGCCTCAGCCCTGCATTAATTCCTTAATATCCTTGATAATCTTATCTGCCAGGTTTCCTGCCGTGGTTTCAAACTCACTTTCAGCATAGATCCGGATGATGGGTTCCGTGTTCGATTTCCGTAGATGAACCCATTCCTTGTCGAAATAAATCTTCACCCCGTCACGGGTATCAATTTCATACTTCGCATACTTGCCGCGAACCTTTTCCAGGATCAGGTCTACGTCAATCCCGTTCTCCAGCTCTATCTTCTTCTTCGCTATAAAATAGGAAGGATATTTCTTACGAAGGAAACCTACGGGTTTATCAAATTTAGCCAGGTGCGACAGGAAGAGGGCTATTCCTACCAACGCATCGCGTCCGTAGTGAAGTTCGGGAAAAATAATCCCGCCGTTCCCTTCCCCGCCGATAATGGCCTTCACTTCTTTCATCTTTTCCACCACATTCACTTCTCCTACAGCGGCCGAAAAGTATTCTCCTCCGTGGTGAACGGTGACATCTTTCAGGGCCAGGGACGAAGAAAGATTGGAAACAGTGGTATTTTTTTGTTTCTTATTGATGCTTAAAATATAATCAGCCACCGCTACCAGCGTATATTCTTCCCCGAACGGCTCGCCGTCTTCACAGATCAGCGCCAGACGGTCTACATCCGGGTCCACCACAATGCCCAGGTCATAATCTCCTTTCTGCATTTCAGAAGAAATGGCTCTCAGGTTCTCGGGAAGCGGTTCAGGGTTATGCGCAAAATGCCCGGTAGGCTCACAGTTCAGTTCCTTGATCACCTCTACCCCCAAGGCGCGTAATAGCTTCGGAACGGCAATCCCGCCTGAAGAGTTGACCGCATCTACCACTACCTTAAAGCCGGCCTTTGCTATGGCCTCGGCATTCACCGAAGGCAGCGCCAGAATAGCTTCGATATGCTTGTCAACATAAGTATCATCCTGTTCGTATTTTCCCAGTTGCTTCACCTCCACAAAGTGAAAATCTTCCGCATCGGCCCGTGCCAGCAGCTGTTCGCCTTCTGCGGCGGAGATGAATTCTCCTTTTTCATTCAGTAGCTTAAGCGCATTCCACTGCACGGGGTTATGGCTGGCCGTAATAATGATCCCTCCGGCTGCATTCTCTGATGGCACGGCTATTTCCACCGTAGGTGTTGTAGACAGCCCCAGGTCCAGTACATCAATGCCCATTCCGTTCAAAGTAGCGCACACCAGGTCAGAAACCATTTTGCCCGACGGCCGGGCATCACGCCCCACCACCACTTTCCGGTTCCCCTCTGACCTGATCATTCCTGCAAATGCCGCTGTGAACTTCACCACGTCCAATGGAGTCAGTGCCTCTCCACATTTCCCGCCTATGGTACCTCTGATACCGGATATCGACTTAATTAATGTCACGAATGTTAAATTAAGGGTTCAAAATTAATTAAAAATCTGTTTCGTTCGTCATATTTCCCGGATGGAAACATAGGTTTCCAGCTCCGACTCTACTCCGGGCACACCCCGGAAACTGCCCCTCACCGGGTTAACCCCTGAAGGCTCCAGTGAGTTGGCCAGCGTAATATAGTTCCGGTCAACTGCCTGCCCTTCCGTAGGGTCAAACCCCCTCCATCCGCCGCCCGGCAGGAAAACCTCTACCCAGGCATGGAGGTCATGCTCATGACGGTCACTGCCGAAAAGATACCCGCTGACAAAGCGGGCCACCAGTCCCTGCGCCGTACAAAGCGCCATCATAAGCACTGAAAAATCACGGCAGGAGCCGCTTCCCAGGCGGAGCGTTTCCTCAGGGGCAAGAGCCTCTCCGCGTTCCCGGGATATATAACGAAAATTCTTACTGATATATGTTGTCACTCCCGACAGAAAGTCTATTGTACTGTATCCCGCTTCTTCCGCCAGTTGTTCGCTCAGGGCGCTGACCTCCCGGCTCATCGGATTTACTGCAAAATAAATATCGGTATAGCGGGCCAGCTTCTCCGGATACCTGAACGGTAATTTTGCGGTTTCAAACGGAAAAAAAATAAAATCGTAGGTATTGAAGTCGCTGCTCTCAATAGTAAATGCCGTTTTGATCTCGAACATCCGGGTATCGATATTTACAAAACACACATGCTGAATATTGCCTTCCTGGTCAATGTTGCGGATCAGCCTGCCCGGCTGCGGTAAGACGGTCATTTCATACGAAATAAGACGCTGGTAGGGAGTCAGGTTAGGCGTCAGATAAAAATAATGCGGGTTCAGATGAACGAATCCGCCGTACCGGTAGCTTAGCCTGTGTTCCACTTCCAGAATCATACCTGTCTTTTTCTTAATAAAGGATCTATCCAGTCTACCGGCAGCTTTTGCACCGAATTCTTCAGCAGGGCATTCCACTGGTAGGAAATATGCTCCAGGTCCTGCTTTTCATACGTATGATCCACAATATTGAAGCTGTCTTTTTCATAAAGCAGCACATCAATCGGAAAATCCACGTCATTGGCACTCACACGTGTGGAATCAAAAGCCAGAAACCCCAGCTTCAGCACTTCGTCCAGGGGCGTATTGTATTTGATATTCCGGTACAGGATAGGCTTTCCGTAGCCTGAATTACCGATAATGATAAAAGGCGAGCCTTCGGAAACCTCAATCCAGTTGCCTTCCGGGTAAAGCAGGAACAGCTTGTGTTCCTTATCTTTCTCCAGCTGCCCGCCCACAATGGCAGAAAGATTAAATGACAGGCCGGCTTTCTGCAGGATGGCCTCGTCCTCCTCCCTTACTTTCTTCAGCTTATTGCCGAAAGAATTCACTGCCTGGTAAAGCTTATCAAAACCGGCGTCTTCATTTTCCAGCACCTCTTCAAAGTAGGTCAGGGCCTTGTCCCTAACCGACCTCAGGCCGGCGGTCATAATAAACATGGAATGGTTCTGTACCTGGTGAATCGATAGCTTCTTCTCGCTGGAGACCTCACTTCCTGATGTAATTCTTCTGTCAGCTAACCCTATCAGCCCGTCGGCTGTCTTTACCCCGAGACAAAAAGTCATTTAATATATGTTATGTTTTCAAGTGCAAAAGTAAACGATTTTAACTCTGTGATTGCTGTCCGATAGCGCTCAAATCAAAATACACCTTAAAGATTTCCGAATCCACCTCGTTATTTTTGATCTGGAAATCATTCAGGAACGGATGCAGGCCGATCCTGATGATCTCTGACGTTTCGGTAAAGTCGATCAGGTGATCCAGCTCTGATATTTTTTTCTCCGCGGCGTTCCGGTAACCGTTCTGAGGCCGCGACCCCGAAATCCGGTACAGGGCGTATTCCGCCTTCTTGACAGAATGACAGATGGCCCGCGGAAAGTACCGGTCCTTGATCAGGAATTCAATGATTGTATTCTGCTTCAGGCTCTTATACTGCTGACGGTACATATTGAAAGCACTTGCCGACTTCAGCACGGCCGCCCAGATGATGAGATCCTGAGAGTTTACATTTTTCGGATCAGAGACCGTCTTAAAATTAAAATATCCTATATCCAGAAAACGGGAGGTTTTGTCGGCGCGTTCAATAAATTTCCCCATAATGAAAAAATAGTAAGCTTCGTTCCGCGTCAGGCAGGCATCCAGCATGCCTGTAAGAAACTGGCATTGTTGCTTGATCCCGTCATAAAACTCCATCATACTTTCCATGTCATGATGAGAGTTAATGGTATAATTCTTAAAGCGCAGGTAAAACTTATTAATGGATTCCCAGAATTCCTTGGGCACTACTTCCTTCACGGTGCGTACGTTCTCCCGGGCATTTCCCAGCATGCTGTAGATGGAGTTCGGGTTCAGCGGATCAAACGTAATAAAATCAATGATCTTCTCTTCCGAATCATCGCCGTACATGGTATCGTACGCCTGTTTGTCATGCGTGGCTTCGAGGAGAACCTTCCAGTGATCCGTTATCACACCGGGCAGATCGTATGAAAGGTTAATATTCACGCTCATAAACCGGGCATAATTCTCCACCCGTTCAATGTAACGTCCCATCCAGTACACGGAATTTGCAACTCTCGACAACATATCGGTCTGTGATATTGTAGCTCTTCCGGGAGGGTCTACCGCAACCTCCCCGTAGAATTATATTCTGAAAAAAGCGAATATAGCAAAAGAAATAGCACATCAAGGAACCCATATCATTTATTTGTTATCTTTTTAGAAAATAATCTTACTGTTTACTACATTTGTTCAATTTTATCTTCCCGAACACCTTTGATACTCTCAGAAAAAAACTCGATCGCCAAAAATTTCCTGGCAGAGATCCGCGATAAAAGGATCCAGAAAGATTCCATGCGCTTCCGGCGTAACCTGGAACGGATGGGTGAAATCTTTGCCTATGAAATTTCCAAAACCATGGATTTTATGCCTGTTGAAACCGAAACCGTTCTCGGCGTAAAATCAACCGAAAGAACCACCGATGAGCCGGTAGTGGCCACGGTGCTCCGGGCTTCCCTTCCCCTTTTCCAGGGTGTGATCAACTACTTCGACCAGGCCGAAAGCGCCTTTATCGGGGCCTATCGCGGGGCACATGCCGAAAAAGAAGATTTTGAAGTGGAGCTGGACTACATCACCAGCCCTTCGGTAGAGAACAAGACCCTTATCCTCTGTGATCCTATCCTTGCTACGGGGAAATCGCTTGAAAAAGCCTACAGAAGCCTGACGCGTTACGGGAAACCCCGGATTACGCACATTGTTTGCGTCATTGCCAGTGTACAGGGCATGAACTACATCCGGACCCACCTGCCCGAATGCCGTCTCTGGGTAGGCGATGTAGACCGGGAATTAAATGACAAATTTTACATTGTTCCGGGGCTTGGCGATGCCGGTGACCTGGCCTTTGGCTGTAAACTTTAAATGAGTATTGACTGGTGAGTTCAGGGTAGTGAGAAAATAACTCACGCACGCCTTAAGTATCGGGGTTCCAGCCTCGGAACTCTCCACTCGGAACTAATAAAGCCCTATGAAATCCGAAAAAACAGACCTCCAATACCTGTTCAGCATGCCCGTGATCATTGCCGCACTGGGCTACTTTGTTGATATCTATGACCTTCAGCTTTTCGGCATTGTGCGTATCCCCAGCCTGGAAAGCCTTGGCCTGAATGCCACGGAAGTAGATACCGTGGGGGTGACCATTATTAACTTTCAGATGATCGGCCTGCTTCTGGGCGGCATCCTCTGGGGCTCCCTGGGCGACAAGAAAGGGCGCCTCTCTGTGCTTTTTGGCTCCATTATTACGTATTCCCTGGCCAATATCGCCTGCGGCTTTATCCCCCAGATCCATTTTATGGATAAAGTGGAAGCCTACAAGTGGCTCCGCTTTATTGCAGGCGTAGGCCTGGCAGGAGAGCTGGGTGCCGGCATCACCCTGGTTTCTGAAGTATTGCCGCCCCGCCTGCGGGCCAAAGGCACCTCACTGGTGGCCGGCGTGGGCTTATTCGGTGCCGTGGTAGCCAATTACACTGTGCAGCTGTCCGGCGAGTGGACCATTGCCTATTTTGTAGGCGGCGCCATGGGCGTATTCCTCCTGCTGCTCCGCGTAGGCGTGCTTGAGTCGGGCATGTTCAAATCCATGCAGCAAAAAGAAGATGTCATCAAAGGGAACTTCTTTGCATTCTTTACCAGCCGTGAACGCTTCTTCAAATACCTCAAATGCATCGGTATCGGCCTTCCTACCTGGTTCTGCATCGGCATACTGGTATACCTCAGCAACCAGTTCGGCGAGGCCATGGGAATCCCCGAAAAGGTGATTCCCGGCATGGCCATCATGTGGGCTTATGTAGGCATCTCCGCCGGTGACCTCCTCAGCGGCTTTATCAGCCACTGGATGGAATCCCGGAAAAAGGCCATTGCCTTTATGATGGGAATGTCGCTTCTGGGGGTAATTTACTACCTTTTCGGCGGAATAAAGTCAGCGACCACCCTGTATATCGTATGTGTATGGCTGGGCTTCTGGACGGGCTACTGGGCCATGTTTGTAACGGTAGGCGCAGAGCAGTTCGGTACCAACCTGAGAGCTACAGCCGCTACTACCGTTCCGAATATGGTGCGGGGCGCAGTGGTGCTGATGACCACCCTCTTTACCTTATTCAAACCTTCTGCCGGAACTATCATGGCAGGAGCATTGGTAGCCGCCATCTGTTACGGAATAGGTTTTTACTCTACCCTCACCATCAAAGAGACCCATAACAAGGACCTGAATTACCTGGAAGACTGAGGCGCCCCCAGCTCATTCCTGAAAAATACAACCGAAAGCAGTGCTGAAAAGATAAAGTATGCTGTCAGCACTGTTTTACCCACCGGATAGGCTGTAAACAACGGCTCCCAGAAGCCTGTTCCGTACAGGATGTACAGCCCGGATGCATTTTTCAAAAGTTCAAAGAAGAGAAACGAGCGGTTTTTATCCATAAAATCCGTATAGGCATACACATTCATAAACACCACCAGCCCGAAAGTCATCAGTCCGTAAATATCCAGTGCGGCCACATGCCCGAAAAACCAGATCAGCATAAAGAGGGTAAACAGGAACTGAAACCAGATGAAAGTCCGCCCCGGCACTGAAAAAACCGTCCGGTACTTTTCAAAATCATAGGGATCTTCGATCTTGCTCACAGGATATCTCTCCTCAAAGCCCTCCGGCCGCCAGCCCGTAGGCATGAACCATATCCGCAGTTTGTCTTTCCAGCTTTCTGCCCGCCAGGCGTCGCGGATCAACAACACCAGGTGCTTGAAATTGATCTTCACGGGGTTCCACGTGCTCATGGGCCGGGTTACACCGTAAACGGGCGGAGCCTCCGGAAGCTCCTCCTGGAACGTACCGAACAACTTATCCCAGAAAATAAAGATCTGGCCGTGATTTTTATCGATATATTCCTTATTAATGGCATGATGAACCCGGTGGTGGGAGGGCGTGACAATGATCTTCTCCAGGAACCCCATCTTACCGATATAGATGGTGTGGTACCAGAACTGGGCAAAGAGGTGCAGGGGAGCCACCACGGCGATCACCTCAGGCTTCACCCCCAGGAGAGCCGCCGGTATAAGAAAAAATGAAAAAATATTGATAAATACGGAAATGCTCTGCCGCAGGGCACAGGCCAGGTTAAACTCCTCGCTGCTGTGGTGGATCACGTGCCTGTTCCAGAGAAAGTTGATGCCGTGCGACAACCGGTGCACCCAGTAACCGGCAAAATCAAGTGCTATAAAAGCAGTTACATATACCCAGAAAGTGGATTTGATCTCAAAAACCGCCACATGCCGGTAAAACCATTCATATCCCAGGATGGTCACACTCAGCCCCAGCACATCTTTCAGTACATTGGTATAGCCGGAGCTCAGGCTGGAAATGGTATCCATAGTTCTGAACTCGTGCCTGAATTTCAGGTACCCGTATAACTTTTCCGATAACACCAGCAGCAGAAAAACCGGTGCTGCCACCAGCAGGATTTTGGCATAACTTTCCATTATTCACTTTTTTAGCCGTTTTTGCAAAAATAAGCAATAACCTGCGCATTCGGGAAAAGCCGGCTGCTTAAAATTCATCAATATTTTAATACGGAATCCTGATAAATTTATAAAACTTATTTCCTTAAATATGAAATCCTGTGTACTTTTGCGGTATTAATAATATCAATGGAATAAACAAACCCTCCATGAAAAAAATAATACTTCTCGTTTCTTTGGTTGTGTCATCCGTTCTAAGTTATGCCCAGGTTAATGCTCCTACCGCGGTGAAGGCCCGACAGGATGGTGATGACAATAAAGCTCTGGTTGAATGGACGGCCCCCACAGGAGGCGCTGTAGCCGGTTACAAGGTGTACTATAACGTAAAAGGTGCAGCTAAAATAGATTCTTTAAAGACCACCGGTCTGATCGCTGCCCTGCCTAACCTTACCCGGGATACAGTGTACGTGATCAGGGTACGGGCTTTCAAAGTAGCGGCTCCGGCAGATACCACTTATTCTGCCTATACCACCCCTCTAAACCTGGTCATTGCCAAACTGCCGCTGGTGAAGCCTGTGGTTCACGTGGAACCGGCCAATACCACTCCTACCAAGATTACTTTCCGCCTGGTAGATACCAACCTGTATGAGACCGGCTTTGAAATCACGCTGGAAGGCGGTGGACAAACCATCCCGCTTACTTACGGCAAGATCAACGGGGAAGCCGTGATAACGGCGCAGAACCTTAAGCCCAAGACCCAATACAAGATCACTGCCAGAGCTATCCGGGAAGCAACCAATGAGACCAAGAAGCTGAGCCCTCTGTCTGACGAAAAATACGAAACCACCAAAGTGGCCGCTCCTCCCGCCGCTCAGAATTTCAAAATGGAAGCCGACTGTCCCTATGGTATTGCTTTCTCATGGAATTACGCAGAGCGCCAGGAAGACATTACCTACGTAGTAGTTCAGGCGTCATTTGACGGATGGAATTTTGACAATATCGGATCCGTTCCGGCCAATGAGAAATTCTTCTACTATACCGGTGCTGAACCAGGGGTAAACTATTTCTACCGGATCATTACCCAGAACAGTACCGGCGAAACGCTGTCGGGACCTTTCCAGCTGTTCACCCGGCCCTATGTTGCTTCCAACCCGCCGAAAAATGTTCGTTCCTTACAGGATGGCAACAACAAATATACCACCTTCCTTACCGTAGCCTGGGATCACGGTGACCAGGATAACGCCTGTAAAACCAATATCCTTGCCAATACAGAGCTGCGGATTTCAGTTAATGGGGGTCCATGGGAAAAGAAAGCCGATTTCCCGAACTATATACAACAATACCGCATCGAGAACCTGACCCCGAAAGCGGTGGTGCAGATTTCCCTGAGAAGCTATAGCGACAAAGGGCATATCTCCGATTGGGTAACCATTACCGATACCACTTATGGCCCTTCAGAAACACCTCAGGATTTTATCGGGGTGCTGAACAAAGACAACTTCGGCAACCAGGCCATGTACCTTTCATGGACCGATACCAAAGATGAAGGTCACTACTTTATAGAGAAATCAACTGACGGATCTAACTTCAGACCATTTACCTTCCTGAAGCAGGATATCACCCGGGTAACAGACACCGAGGTAGAAGAAGGTGTAAGGTATTTTTACCGGATCAAATCCGGAAACTGGGCGGGTGACTCCAACTGGTCAAGGGTAATTTCGTTCACCATTGATTATACCTCAGCGCCTAACGCTCCTTACGGGCTGGTGGCCAAAAGAGACGGGAACGCAGTGAACCTGAGCTGGGTGGATGACACCATCAAGGAAGAAAAATATATGGTGGAAAAATCTACCGATAACGGCCAGAATTATGTTAAAATAGCTGAACTGGGAAGAGACGCCGAAGCATTCCGTGATGAAAATATTTCAGCCGGGAAAACCTTCTTCTACCGGGTAAGGGCATGGAACCCTGCATTTGAGTTTTCTCCTTACTCCAAACCGGCTAAAATAGAGATTCCGGCTGCCACCTCAGGTTTTGTTTTCGACGCCACGGTATATCCGAACCCGGTTTCTGAAACCCTGAACATTAAAGCCGAGGGCGTAAATACCGCTTCCTCTTACCGCCTGCGGATTTTCGACAACAATAATCACCTGGTAGTGGATAAGGAGATCCGCTTCGGACAGGAAAGCACGACCAGCGTGGCTATCCGCTCCCTGGCACCCGGTGCTTATAACCTGACCCTCTCCGACGGACAGGAAAAGGTTTCCAAAAAGATTATCAAGCTCTGAAACAGAGCTGCTCCATAAAAAAAGGCCGGAAGAAGTTCCGGTCTTTTTTTATTCCCTGTTAACAGAAGAATGATCAATCTTACATACAAGGGAATGAAAATTCTTCTATTTTTTATCTACAGATAATAAATTCTCTGAAAAACAGGATCACGCTTGCAAAAAAGAGAGACGCTGCTCAATTTTACTTTCACACACCACACGTATATGAAACCATTGAAATTTACACTTCTTCTGGCAGGCTGTATATTTTTCAGCCGCCTTGCTGCGCAGGACCCCTATTTTGTGCAGGGTATACATGCCGATAAAAATGATGTATGCCGGGGTGAGCAGGTGCTGCTTTCTGCAAGTGTGGCCCGGACCGCCTATTATGAATTCCAGTTCCTGGAACCGGAATCCGGCGAATGGATCCGCCTGTCTTCAGGAAATACAGACACCAGCCGGTCTGTCATTGAACACCTCTTTTATTCGGTGAATTCTTCCCTGACAGTACGTATTCTCCTGGGAAATTCCCGTTCGGAAGTGACAGGAGGAGCCCTGGATATCCGGGTGCATCAGCCTGCTTTTGATATTCATCCGAAAGATCTGACCCAATGCAACGGCGGAGAGGTGACATTCAGGGCATCTGCTGCCGGAGCACAGTCCTATCAATGGGAAAGCAGCACAGACGGGCTGAATTTCAGCCCGCTGTCCGTCACCACTAAATTTAAGGACGTACAAACCCCGAATCTGAAAGTTACGGGCATTCTCAACAGTCATCACGGCCGGGTATTCCGCTGCAGGGTGAAAGATGCCTACCGGTGTGAAGCAGTCAGTGACCCCGTGAGGCTTTCGGTTAACCAGCTAAGCACCGCCGTTTCACCTACTACCGCCACTACTTTCTGTGAAGGCGATACCGCCCGGTTCTTTCCTGCCTCCGTTACCGGCTCTTCCGTTTCCTTTCAATGGTCATTACGAAAAGCCGGGCAAACCTCTTATACGATTCCGGAGGAAAATAAAAGGTTCACGGGAACCTCTGAACAATACCTGCAGGTTAACGGAATACTGCCCCATGAAAACAGCTACAGGGTAAAGGTAGGATTCACCGCTCTCGATCAGAATTTGTCAGGCGGATATGACAGCACATTATGTTACCTTGAAAGCACCCGGGCCAACTATACCGTACATCCGCGCCCCGCCCGTCCGGCTCCGCTCGATTCTCTTGAAAGTTGCGGCACCGCCGGCTTCCTGATCTCCGGAACAGAAAATTATTTCTGGTATACTGATACCCTGGCTTCGGCCGTTAAACGCAACTCCCCTGTTTACCAGACCCCGGAACTGAGTATTTCTCAGGTGTATTATTACTCCGTAAAAGATACCAGGTCCTGTGAGAGTTACCGCCAGTCCGTAAAAGTATTCATTCACCCTGTACCTGTTCAGCTCTTTTCCGCACCGGAGGGGGTTTGCCCCGAAGAAACCCGTTTGCCGATTACCCTGTCTGAAGCCATCCATACCCCGCTATATCTCTTTGTAAGGAGTCCTGATATTGACGGTTTCGCGGCTGTCGACAGTCTCCCGGCAACAGTCCGCGCTGAAATCGAATTGCCCGAAGGCATGAATCCGGGCAGCTACAGGCTGCTGCTTCATACTAAAAACGGGCATTGTATTTCTGATACTGCCGAGCTGCATTTAAATGTTTTTCCGCCTACCCGTATTCATTCCGCCTTGCAGGATCTCCGCATATGCGAGGGCGAAAAAATCCATGTGCGGACGGAGTTTGATGCCCAAGATCCGGTGGGTATCACCTGGTACCACAACGGGATGAAGCTGGAAGAAACCGCAGGCGATTCCCTGGTTATTCCTTCTGCAAACCGTTTACATGAAGGAACTTACACAGTTAAAGTGAACGGAAAGTGTGGCGAGCAGATGTCTGATCCTTTTACACTGGAAGTTCAGCCTGCCCCTCTTATCCTTGCCCAACCCCGGGATACTGCCATATGTGAAAATGATACTGTCGCCTTCCGGGTCAACGCCACAGGAAACGGCCCGCTTCATTACCAGTGGTTCATAAACGGCCATGCCGTAGAGGGCAACACTGACAGCCTGGTCATTCCCCATGCCGGTCACCTGCTCAACCACGCCCGTATAATCTGCAAAATTAGTTCCGGCTGTCTTCGTGAAGTGGTTTCCGATACTGCCATTCTCATCGTCCGTCCCCTCCCGCCTCCACCCGCGGTCGGCGACACCCTGCTTTTCTGCACCTCCGCTTCCATGATCAACCTGGATCAGGGAACAAATACCCCTACATTGAACTGGTTTAATGCCGATGGAGATCATCTTGCGGTTCCTGAAGTGAAAGTGAGTGATGCAAAAGACCGGGTCTTCTCCGTATCCCGAACCGACTCCTACGGATGTGAGAGTCCGCGAAAACCTTTTCTGTCATTGATCCATCCTGCCCTTACCCTAAAGGTCATTTCAGACAGGGAAGAACTCTGTCTCACAGGTAACTTCAACCGCGTGGTTCAACTGGGTACCTTTACCAGCTCTCCGGATCCGGTCACTTTCCGGCTGATTTACGAAAACCGTCTCCTGGAAAGCAATACAACCGGGAATTTTTCTGTCCGCCAGCCCGGACTTTACAGCATCATGGGATTACAGGAGCATTGTTCAGCAAGCGACAGCCTCCGGATCCATCCGGTCCGTACCGATCTTTCTCCTGCCCCTGTGGTACCGGTTACGGAAGCCTGCCCGGGGGGAACGGTACTCCTTGACGCTTTGTCATCCTATACAGGCGGGAACTACTATTGGTGGACGGATTCCGGGGGCACAGACGGTTTTTTTGCAGGAAAAGAAGCGCAGGTTCCGGGTATCGTTTCCGACACTGCCTTCTTCGTGTCTTATGGTATCCAAAGTGGCGGTCTGTTTTGTGAATCTCCGCGTGGAAAAGCAGAAGTAAAGCTCTCCGCCTCTTCCCGGCTTACCGCAGGTCGTATTGCCGAAAACAATTCCGTTAACTGCGCCGGGTTTAATCCACCCCTGATCAGCAGCCCCGAAGCACCCTCAGGTAATAGACTGATGCAATGGCAGCTAACCGAAAGCTGTGAAAATCCGCAATGGCAGGATATTCCGGGAGCCACAGGCATGACCTACAACCCGGGGACTTTACACATCACCACCTGTTTCCGAAGAAAAGCATTTAATGAATGTGATACGGTTTACTCCAACGTCAGCAGGATTCATATCGTACCCGACCCCTCTGTCAGTATTTCGGCTGATAAAAGTATAGTCACTGAACGCGACTCCCTTCTGCTTTACGCCTCCGTCAGCGGCGGAACAGGAAACTGTATCATTTCCTGGCAGGTTAACCGCGTATCTTCCGCCATGACTAATCCCAGCTGGACAGATACCGGTATCGGTGAAGTCTTTCGTTTTGCAGATCCCGGTGCAGATACACTCATTCATTTCAGGGCACGGGTCAGCTGTGACCTCAGCTCCTGTAACCTTGCGGTTTCGCAGGCAGTTTCGGTCCGTTTTTTGCGCCCTCCTGTCCCTTTGCATATCCGCTCTCAAACTCCGCAAATGATCAACTGTTACGGAAGCGTATCTTACCTGCAGGTGGAAGCTCAGGGAGAAGGTCCGCTGACCTATCAATGGCAACGGATACTGCCCGGCGACTCGCTGTTTACTGACCTTGCGGAAAATAATTATCTCAGCGGCATCCGGTCTTCTTCATTAAGAATCGGAAGCACAGGAAATGCGGAAAGTCCGCACCAGGCACGTTTCCGCTGCATCATCAGCGACCGCTTCAGCCAGATCAGCAGCGGGGAGATCGCCCTGGCTGTGAACCGTATATCCGGAAATTTACCTAACCAGACCCTCTGTGCGGGCAATGATCTTCATGCAGACCTTGACTCTGTCACTACACTAACCGGCACACCACTGCAGTTTGAGTGGCAGCACCGGCCCGGTACAGGGCACCCCTGGGTAGCCCTGGAAGATACGGGCACGGTATCCGGGAGTGTCACTCCTTATCTGAAGATCACAGATCTCCCAGGGCTCAGTCAGGCACAGTACCGTTGTGCGGTAACCTTTCCCGCCTATAACGGATCCTGCGTGGAAACTACCGGCCTGATGACCCTGAAAGTGGGTAATTATCCCGAAAAGCCTGCGGATATCGATAAAGAAATATGCCAGACCCGAAATCTGGAGAAAATAACGGTTTATCCGCCCGAAAACCTGAAAGTGGTATGGTATCGCCTCTACGGAAAGGATGTCCTCAGCCGTCAGCCCGAAATAAACACAGACCTTCCCGGTGATTATTTCATGCAATATGCCTACACCAATGACAAAAAATGTGAAAGTCCGAGAGCCCTGGTCCGGATCACCGTCCACCCGTCTCCGCCTGTACCATTCAGTACCACCCCTGTCATCTATGACGAAGCGGAAGCCCTGACTTTTTCGGCCGAAGGGGAAAACCTGAGATGGTACCGTACCAAAACCCTGAAGCAATACGAACAATACCCGCCAGTTTTTATCTCTTCCGGCAAAAAAAGCTACTATGTCACTCAGACCAATGCTCAAGGTTGTGAAAGTGAGCGTCTCTTAATCCAGTCTGAGATCAGGCCGGCATTCCGCATTATCACACAGCCGCAGGATCAGGCCAACTGTGACGGCAATGCGGTGACATTCAGTGTACGGATCACCGGTGGTTCTTCGGTTGCTTACCAATGGCAGCGCGAATATTCCGGAGTATTTGCGGATATCGCCGGGGCCACTGATCGCGACTACCGGATTTCCGATGCAGAGACCATTGACGTCACCCGCTACCGTTGTATTATCCGTTCTGGAGAAAAACAGCTCGTCTCCCAACCGGCTGCCCTGTACATTAACAGGCTGAAGCCTTCCCTGCCCGATATCAGTCTGTGCCCGGGTGAAGCTATTGATTTCTCCCGTTACCGCGACAGCATAAGCGGGATGATAGTAAAAATGGAATGGCAAAAGAGAACAGGAAACACTTACACCACCCTCTTTGAAGCATCCGGGCTCACAGAAATTTTCAATCCCGGAACAGAAGTTACAGGATCTTTCCGGCTGCGGATCACCTTTCAGAACTCCGGCGGAACCTGTATAAGAAATTCCAATTCTATCCGGGTAATCCGGCACAGTATACCCGAATGGCCCGAGATGGATTCGGTGAAAGTATGTGAAGGAATAACGGTGGCAGCGCTCCTCAAAACCATGCCCGCAGGCATCCTTCTCCTGAATAGGGACAGCACAGCGACAGAGCCCGGCCATCTCCTGCGGCAGGGTGACCAGTTCCGGATAGCGATGTCTGATGCCGCCGGCTGCATTACTCCCTTCCGGGCCTTTACTCCTGTCATCCTGTCCGGACCGCAACAGAATCCTGCAGATACGCTTATTCAGATCTGCCGTTTCTCCACCTTCCTGAATGACGTTGCCGCTACCAAAGAAAAAACCTGGTGGCAATTGCCCGGCGGGACATGGACCATGGAACCGGAAATCCAGACATCCGCCGAAGAGGAATATACCCTTGCTTATAAAACACAGGGAGAGAATGGTTGCTTTTCGGATTCTGCAAAAATGACCTTACGGATCATCTCCTGCTATTTTGCCGGGCAGGATGATACCTGCATTAAATTTTCTGCACCTACACTACAACCTGATACCTGGAATTACTTTTATTATGAAAACGGGGAAATCTTTGCGGCGGTTCACCCGCAGGAAACAAACACCGGCAGCATTAATCTGCAGCTTTCGGTTACCTTCCGGCCTTCTCTCGAAGATGCCTTCGGAAACCGGTTTTACCCCAGGAGCCTGTCACTGAATACAGCATACCCGCTTTCTTCCGGAATAAAAATACGTTATTATATGAGCCAGGAAGAAATCAATCATTATCATGACAGCAACCGTTCCCCGGAAGATGACATCACCGGCTCTCTGATGTTACTTCACCGGGCAGAACTTCCGGAAGGCTGCGGTCAGGACAGGGCCGGCGGTATACTGTGGCTTAAAGATACCGTACAATGGGAAAGCGTAGCCGGTACAAAATACAAATACGTTGAATTTGAGACCGAAGCCGTGGGCCACTATTTCCTGTGGAGAAATCAGCTGCCTGCAGGTCGGCTTACGGTTGAGACTGTGCCGCATTCATTTCCTCTTATATCTGCAGAAAACCTCCGTACTATGCCTGACGGACAATACCTGATCGGGAAAAGTCGCGACGGTAACTCCTGGCAGGAATGGAAGTGGGACATTCACCGGGATACAAGAGTAAAAGATCCGACTCCATATATTCCGGAAACATACTATCGCCTCGTCTTTGATTTCGGGAATAATATCAGGGCAGCGCTCGACACTGCCCGGGCAGAATTAGCCGGCCGGTTTCCGGAATGTGCCCTGCTGGAGAATCCTGTCAGCGACAGGCGCCATATCCGCCTGTACTTTCCGGGACTGGAAAAGAGCAATACAAGACTGGTTACTGTTCACGGCAGGGAAATCCCGCTACTCCACATAACAGAAAACGGGGATCATTACCGGATAAGTCCTGTTAATATACTGCCCCAGGGATCTTATTATCTGAAAACCGAAAATAAAGCCGGTATACCATGTACCAAAAGAATAATTGTGTACTGACTTATAATGAAGCTTTAAACGCATCAAAACCAGGGAGCTCCAGGTCTTTTCCGGAGACTAGGGGCTCGTTCACCTGCCAGTCTATAGCCAGTAAAGGATCATTATATAAAATTCCCCCTTCTGAAGACTTATGATACACATTGGTACATTTATACGAAAAAACGGCATCTTCCAACGTAGAAAAACCGTGCGCAAAACCGGCAGGCAGGTAAACCATCTTCTGGTTTTCCCCGGTCAGAAGAAAAGACTCATGCTGCCCGAAGGTAGGAGAATCAGGCCGGATATCCACCACCACATCCAGCACGGCTCCCCGGATCACGCGTACCAGTTTCCCCTGGGCAAAAGGCTCGCGCTGAAAATGCAGTCCCCGTACTACTCCTTTCCTGGAATAAGACTGGTTATCCTGGAGAAAATCTTCAGTGATACCATGTTCCCTGAACAGGTTAATGTTATAGGACTCAAAAAAATATCCTCTCTCATCTTCAAAGATGCGGGGCGTGATCTCGAGGACCCCGGCTAGCGTAGTCGGTGTAAATTGCATTAAATTTTCTTATCTCTGTATATAACGTAAAAAAAATGGTGTTTGTGAATCTGTGAGCCGGGTTTTCGCCCTCAAAATTATTCAAAAGCCGGATTACATCGCTAACTTTACCGCAAATTTCGGACTTACATGACAAAACAGGACCTCATTGAACAGATTTTTCAAAAAAAATCCTACCTCTGCGTAGGTCTTGACACGGATATTCAGAAATTACCGAAACATCTGCTGGATTTCCCGGATCCGGTTTTTGAATTTAACCGGCAGATAATTGATGCCACCCGCGATCACTGTGTAGCCTACAAGCCCAACATCGCCTTTTATGAAGCCGGGGGCAGGAAAGGGTGGGAAAGCCTTCAAAAAACGCTGGAATATATTCCCGAAAACTGTTTTACCATAGCTGATGCCAAAAGAGGCGACATTGGCAACACTTCAGGACTGTATGCCCGTGCTTTTTTTGACAAAAAATCTTCCGGCCTGGACTTTGACTCCGTCACTGTAGCCCCCTATATGGGACGAGACTCCGTGCTTCCTTTCCTGGAATACCCGGGGAAATGGGTGATTTTACTGGCACTGACTTCCAACAGCGGCGCTCAGGATTTCCAGAATTCAACACTTACAGAGGGAGGACGTTTGTTTGAGAAGGTGCTGAAAACCTCACAGACCTGGGGTTCGGAAGAAAACCTTATGTACGTGGTGGGTGCTACCCGGGCCGACAGCCTGGCACAAATACGAAAAATAGTTCCGGATCACTTTTTACTGATTCCCGGTGTAGGTGCCCAGGGTGGAAGCCTGGCGGAGGTATCGCGATACGGACTGAATAAAGATTGCGGACTGCTGGTCAATTCATCCAGGGGGATCATCTACGCTTCTTCCGGAGAAGATTTTGCCCAGAGGGCCGGGGAAGAAGCCGCTGCCATCCGGAAAGAGATGGCGGAATATCTTTAGCAACGCCCACCGGTAACGTCACAAACGCCTGCGGCATGAACTGCCCCGCATAACCCGGTATACACATAAAACCGGCGAGCACAACCTGCCCGGCGCGGCCGGTGCAACCCGCTACTGACAGGCTGAAGCCTCCGTAGACCGTAACCCAAGCACCCGGCACTCAACACTCGGAGCTCAATACCGGGAACCCAACACTCAACTCCAGCTTATCCGCATGAAAAACGAAGAACTGCTGCACTATGTCTGGCAATACCAGCTATTTGATACCGTCAACCTCCGGACCGATGACGGTCAGCCGCTGAAAATTCTTAAAACCGGTAATCCCCACAATGATTCGGGTCCTGATTTTGAAGATGCCCGGATCGTTATCGACGGGATGATATGGGCCGGTAAAGTAGAAATACATATCCTGGCTTCTGACTGGGAAAGACACGGACATCACCGTGACCCCGCCTATGACGGCGTGGTACTCCATGTGGTCTGGAAAAACGACCAGCCCATTTGCCGCGGCGACGGCACGGCCCTGCCGGCCCTCTCTTTGCACAACAGGATACCGCCTGCCCTGCAGGAAAAGTACCATAATCTCAAAAGCAACCAAAAGCGTATTCCCTGTGAAGGCCTCTTTGACCGTGTTCCGTCCGTTTCAAAAGTATCGATGATCGAGAAAGCCCTCGCTTACCGGCTGCAGAGAAAGGCGGCAGAAGTGTTGCAGATCTATGAATCGGTACAGCAGGACCTGGAAGAAACAGCCTATCAGCTCCTGATGAAAAACTTCGGTTTCCATCTGAATTCAGAACCTTTTCTACGGCTGGCGAGAGTTCTGCCCCATAAAATCCTGGCCCGCTACAAAGGAAATACCGAACAGATGGAGGCCCTGCTTTTCGGACTGGCGGGATTCCTGGAAGATCCGGCCGATGACTATGCCCGAAAACTGTTCCGGGAATACCGTTTTCTTGCGCGGAAACATGAACTGTCAGGAAATGCATTACGCCGGTCGGACTGGAAGTTCCTCCGTACCCGTCCCCATAATTTTCCTACGGTACGGCTGGCACAGGTAACCGCCATTCTTAACCGGAACGGCAGCTTTTTTGATGCCTGCATCGAAAATAACCTGAATCTGGAAAGCGGGGTATCTGCCTATTGGCAAAAACATTATGACCTGGGGAAACCCGGCCGGAGATTCTCCGGCCCCGGTAAGGAATCTGTGGCCAGCCTCCGCATCAACACCCTGGTTCCGCTCCTGTCGGCATACTACCAGCTGACCGGCAATTATCATTATTTTAACCGGGCGCTCAGGCTGCTCGAAGATACTCCTCCGGAAAAAAATTTCATTACCCGGCTATGGAACAGCCTCCACCTGCCCAGCCGGTCAGCCTTTGATTCCCAGGGGCTGATAGAGCAGCACAATGAGCTTTGCACCAAAAGAGCATGCCTTAAATGTCCGGTGGGGGCGGGAATTCTCAGGCCTTAATACGATTTGAGTGAAGAACTAAAAGTTCAGGACTATACAGTACATATGTAACATTTCCTTAATTTTTAGTTTTTAACTTTTATCTTTTCACTTATCGGTACAAATCCCATCCTTTCCCCCACTTCCAGCAGGAAAGGATAGGCAGATTCCCATGTATTTTCAATACGGCAGTCGAGAATAGCCTCCCGTACTTCCGTTTTGATCAGTCCTACTTCACGCGACGGCCCCAGCCCGAAAACCTTCATGATCATTTCACCGGTAATAACCGGCTGAAAGTTCCGCAGCTTATCTTTCTCTTCTATCTCCCGCAGAAGCTCCTCCACACGGTCAAAGTTTTTCAGGTAGCGTTTGACGCGGGTAGGATCTTTGGAAGTAATATCAGCCCGGCATAGAATCATCAGGTCATCAATATATTCTCCGGCTTCTACCAGCAGCCTGCGCACGGCCGAGTCGGTAACGCCTTCCTTGGCCAGGGCAATGGGGCGCAGATGCAGGCGCACCAGGGTGGTCACTTTCCTCATTTTCTCATCCAGCGGAAGCTTATATTTCCGGAAGATCCCCTTTACCCAGCGGCCTCCCAGCTCTTCATGCCCGTGGAAAGTCCAGCCCACTTTTTTGGAAAAGCGTTTGGTGGCCGGTTTGGCTATATCATGGAGAATAGCCGCCCACCTCAGCCAAAGGTCGTTTGAACGGGCAGCCGTATTATCCAGCACCTGCAGGGTATGATAGAAATTATCCTTATGCCCTTTCCCGTCCATGGTTTCCACGCCCATCAGGTTCACCAGCTCAGGAAAAATGATCTCCAGGATTCCCGCCTGCTGTAAAAGCTTAAACCCGTAACCGGGCTCCGGAGAAAGAATAATTTTATTCAGTTCATCGGTGATCCTTTCCTGGGAAACGATCCGGATACGTTCTGCCATATCCCGGATTCCCTGGAAAGTATCCGGGTCGATATCAAAACCCAGCTGAGAGGCAAACCGTATAGCCCGCATCATCCGGAGAGGATCGTCCGAAAAAGTAGTCCGGGGGTCAAGAGGCGTACGGATCACTTTTTGCCGGATGTCCTCCAGTCCGTTAAAAGGGTCAAGCAGCACTCCGTAGTTTTCCCGGTTCAGCGATATCGCCATGGCATTAATGGTAAAATCGCGGCGGTTCTGGTCTTCCTCCAGGGTACCGTCTTCCACCAGGGGCTTGCGGGAATCGGCCCGGTAGGATTCCTTCCGGGCCCCTACAAATTCGTATTCATATCCCTCAAAAACAAACTGGGCCGTACCGAAATTCTTAAAGGTATTTACATGGATCTCTTTCCCTACCTGCTTTGCGGAAGCATTAGCCAGTTCTATCCCGCTTCCCACACATACAAAATCCACATCCTTTCCGGGACGCTTCAGGATCAGGTCGCGCACAAATCCGCCCACCACATAGGTTTCCACGCCCAGGCGGGCAGCCGCCTCACTGACTGCCTGAAATACCGGATTGAGATTTAAATCTGCTGTAAAATCTGCTTTTTTCATTCTGGGTGCAAAGTTAGCCAATCCGATCCGGTTTTAAATTATCCGGCCTCTATTGTGTGACAAAACCGGCACTAAAACCATTTTCCCGTCGTTATAATACATTATCAATTATTCCGGTGTAATGAAACTGCTGACCTTATGGCTGACCCTGCTGATCTTCCCCATGGAAAATTATGCAGCTGAAAGCGCTCCTTCTTCGGAACATTCCGTAATGTTCAAGACCAAAAAAAAGAAAGGCGGCTTCTTCAAGCGCATTTTTAAAAAGAAATGCAAGTGCCCGAAAGTCCGTTAATGGATCAGGATACCGTAACCAGAGGAATGATCTCTTCCGGATCATATTCGGTTTCGCCTGAAATCCTGATGTATTCGTGCAGGGAAAAATCAGGAATACCGTACAGCAGGTAGCTTTCCCATATATGCTCGAAAAACCAGCGGGGAATGTAGCCCCAGCGCAGGTCGTTCTCTTTTCGCTGCAGAAAGGTTTCTTTTGAAACACTGACGAAAATCCGTTTATCATACCGTTCTCTCAGCCTGCTGTCGTGAAAAGCCAGAAAGCCGTCAATGATCACTACTTCAAACCGCTCTATATAGAACCGGGCGGTTTCCCATAAAAGATCGTGATTAAGTGACCGGGGATGTTCCCAGTCTACCTTGTCTCTTACCTTCGGGATCTGCGTGGTGGGGAAAACGAAATCATCCTGGTAGAGAATGATCGCTGTTTTCCCCGAATCCCTGAAGTGATTGACCAGCATGCGGGCCAATGTACTCTTGCCCGAACGGCTGACACCTCCTATACCGATAACCATATCAGAACCAGCTGGTGGTCTTTTTCTTCCGGGTGGTAGTTCCCGAAAAACCGATGGCCCCCAACAACGTACGGGTAATAAGGTTAGCGGCCGTTCTGGCCATCTGCTTACCGGCCGAGCTGCTCAGGATGGTATCCAGCGTGGACTTTTCCTCTTTAGGCCGGCCTCTTCTTGCCGGTTCGGGCGTGTCTTCCTGCACCGAGGCCAGCTTTTCATTCAAAATCTCATAAGCGCTTTCCCGGTCTACCACCTCATTGTATTTCCGGACAATGGACGATGCCGCCACGATCCCGCTGATCTCAGAGTCCGAAAGCACATCCATACGGCTTTCCGGAGGCAGGATAAAGGTTACTGCCAGGGGGGTAGGAATCCCCTTTTCATTCAGACAGGTCACCAGCGCCTCCCCGATCCCCATCTGGGTCAGCACTTCTTCCGTTTTATAAAACTGCGTTTCCGGGTAGTTCTGCGCAGCCTCTTTTATGGTTTTGCGGTCATTGGCCGTAAAAGCCCTTAAGGCATGCTGCACTTTCAGACCCAGCTGTGAAAGCACTGAGGCTGGAACATCCTGGGGGTTCTGGGTACAGAAATAAATACCTACTCCCTTCGAGCGGATCAGTTTGATCACCGTCTCGATTTGCTGCAAAAGAGCTTTGGAAGCCTCCTGGAACACCAGGTGAGCTTCATCAATAAAGATCACCAGCTTGGGGCGGTCCTCATCACCGGCCTCCGGTAAAGTAGAGTACAGTTCGGCCAGGAGGCTGAGCATAAAGGTCGAAAAAAGCTTGGGGCGGTCCATCAGGTCAATCACCCGGAGCACGGAGATAATCCCTCTGCCCTGATCATCTATCCGCATAAGGTCATCCACATCAAATGAGCGTTCTCCGAAGAACAGATCTGCCCCCTGGTGTTGCAGTTCGATCACCTTCCGCATGATGGTTCCCAGCGAGGTGGTCGACATCTTTCCGTAACTGGTTTCAAATTCAGCTTTTCCTTCCCTGCTTACATACTGGATTACCCGGATGAAATCCTTGAGGTCCAGCAGGGGAAGCTGATGATCGTCACAAAATTTAAAAATCACGGAAACGATGCCCTCCTGGGTGTCATTGAGCCCGAGGATCTTTGACAAAAGAATAGGTCCGAACTCCGAAACGGTGGCGCGAAGCCTTGCCCCTTTTTCATCACTCAGGGTAAGAAATTCTACCGGGAAACCCTGAGGCGTATAGGTTACGCCCGCGGCATCGCTCCGCTCCAGGATAAACGGCTCAGCTGAGCCCGGCCGGGCCAGCCCGCTGAGGTCGCCCTTGATGTCCATTAACAGAACAGGAACACTGGCCTTGGATAGTCCTTCGGCTATTCCCTGAAGGGTTTTGGTTTTTCCGGTACCGGTAGCTCCGGCAATCAGGCCGTGCCGGTTCATGGTTTTAAGCGGCACTTTGATCTGCGTGCCCGGTACCACTTCACCGTTAAGCTTGGCAGCTCCCAGGATCAGTGAATCGCCCTTATGGGTATAACCGTTCTCTATGACCTGCTTAAATGACTCTGTTATAGACATAAACTGAATAAAGTTAAGTTTCTATCTGCAATTTGTAGATAATCCTCTGAAAATTAAAATATCGCGGGCATTTTTCTCTCCTTCAAAACTTTGCCCGGCATTTTCCCACATTTTCAATTTTTCTTTGGGATTTAGGGCTTTTCTGAGTATTTTAGCAACAAATAAATTAACAAACCTGGAGAACCAGACCTAATCGACTAATGCAAGAAACGGTTAAGATGATCATTGAGGGACAGGAATATGAGTTTCCGGTGATTGAAGGCACAGAAAAAGAAAAAGCTATTGACATCTCAGCTTTACGCGCCAAAACAGGATACATCACTATAGATGAAGGTTTTAAAAACACGGGATCTACATACAGTGGCATTACTTTCCTTGACGGGGAGGAGGGCATCCTGCACTACAGGGGATATCCTATAGAAGAATTGGCTGAAAAAGCGGAATTCCTGGAAGTAGCCTACCTGCTGATTTACGGTGATCTTCCATCCAAAGAAGAATATGCCAAATTCAAGCATGAAGTAACCACGCGCTCGCTGGTAAATGAAGATATGCGCAAAATATTTGACGGATTTCCCGTAAATGCACACCCCATGGGAGTCATGTCTTCACTGGTAGGCGCCATGTCCAGTTTTTACCCGGATAACGACAAAAGGCATAAAGGGGACTTTACCGAAATTCATATCCGGAGGCTGCTCGCGAAATTCCCGACCATCGCCACCTGGTGTTATAAAAAATCGCAGGGCCACCCCATCAATTACCCGAAAAATCACCTGGACTATTGCTCCAACTTCCTGCACATGATGTTTGCCCTGCCGGTGGAAAACTACGAAGTAGATCCCATAGTGGCCGGAGCACTCAATAAATTACTGATTCTTCATGCCGATCACGAGCAGAACTGCTCTACTTCCACCGTGCGTCTGGTAGGCTCTTCCAAAGCCAATATTTATGCCAGCATCTCGGCCGGTATCTCTGCTTTATGGGGGCCACTGCACGGAGGCGCCAATCAGGAGGTGATCGAAATGCTGGAAGCCATCCGCGAAGACGGCGGTGATGTCAACAAGTACATCACTATGGCGAAGGATAAAAATTCGTCATTCCGCCTGATGGGCTTTGGCCACCGGGTATATAAAAACTTTGATCCCCGTGCGAAAATTATCAAAAAAGCGGCTGATGATGTTCTTAACAAACTGGGAGTAAATGACCCGGTACTGGAAATTGCCAAAGGACTGGAAGAAGCTGCTCTGAAAGATGAATATTTTGTATCGCGTAAGCTGTATCCGAATGTGGATTTCTATTCGGGAATTATTTACCGTGCGCTGGGTATTCCGACCAACATGTTTACGGTAATGTTTGCTATAGGAAGATTACCGGGCTGGATAGCCCAATGGCTGGAGCTCCGTGATTCCGGTCAGGCTATCGGCAGACCGCGCCAGATATATACCGGGGCTACGAAAAGACACTACGTAGATCTCGATAAAAGATAAATTGTTTTTAGAGAATAATTCATCTAGCATAAAAAGCGGGCCAGTTTTGACCCGCTTTTATTTTATACAAACTCCGCCGCTGCAACAACGTCAATCGTAAATCGGATATGATTGACGATGAAGGGGAGGATATACCCTAAATAAGCATATTTCGCCTGATTTCCAGAAAATCCTGTTTCCTCCTCCGGCTGATCTCCACCTGGTGATTATTGGACAATAAAATATTGGGGCGATCCTCGTATACCGATGTGGAAACTACATGACAGGGATTGATCAGGAAAGACTTATGCGGCCGGAAAAAACCGAAGGGCTGCAGCAGAGGCTCCAGCCTCTTCAATGTCTTGGACAGGGTCATAACCGTCCCGTCCGTAAAAAAAACTTCTGAATAATTCGATTCCGCTTTCAGGTAAATTACTGACTCGGCGGGCACGGTGGTGTTTCTTACTAATCTGATTTTACTCATAGTTGGGGGGGCTTTTCGTACATAGACTAATTGCCCGCCCAAAAGGTTGGAATCACCTTCCGATATTTAATCTTACCCCTACACTGGCCGGTACTGACGTAAGAAGAATTTTGGGGGCAAGCTCGGCATAGAGCCCGAGATCGGCAAACAGGCTGAGGTCATTATCAGGCAGGCTGAACTCCAGGCCGCCATTCACCACGGCACCCAGTGAGATCTGCTTCTGCGCAATATTGTTTCCTACAGGTGGTACGGTTTTCCGGGAGTTGACCTGCCCCCCGAATCCGTAATAGATCTGAAAGCGTTCTGCCGCGCCCAGCTGCTTGTTCCAGTGGAAAATACCCTGTACCATCAGACCGGCCTGCTCATAGTAAGCCTTATTGTTATAGTCTCTCTTCCTGCCCCACAGAAACCCGTAGGTACCGAAGTTGATATCCACATTCTTGGAACCACCATCAAAGTATTTCCTCAGATTCAGCCCTACAGGCTCACCCACTTTCAGGCCAACCGCCCAGTTATTGTAATTTTGCGCGAAAGAAGTGCTGATACCTATTCCTAAAAAAGCAACAATCAGAAGGAGCTTCTTATTCATAATATCTGTTTATTTATAAGTTAAAAAAATCCTGACATCACACCGCAGTACAACATCCCGGCAACACTGTATTTAGCAACGCATCAATCACCCAATGACCTCCGCGCTCTCCAGGATATAGTTCAGGTCGTTAATGTCATCTACATTGAGACGCAGGATTCCCTTAATGGTTACCTTATCATCGGTATTAAATCTTTTGGTCACCTTTTTAAACTTGATGGAAACCACTGATTCAGGGCCGGCTCCGCCGCAAAAGAAACAGGAAGCAAACGGATTGGAAGACAAAACGTAATAGTTGGCATCCACATCCACCGGAATCATGTATCCGCCCAGCTGAACCTCTTTACCTTTCAGCTCCAGCACCTTGGGCCCGAACTGGGGCTCCAGCAGAAACATATTCTCCGTGGCGTTCCACTTCTTTTTAAAGGTAACATCACTTAACTGTTCCCACGTTATTTTGACGGGATTAGCGGCAAACACTACCGCCGGAATAAATAACAGGGTCAAAATCAGCTTCCTATTCATTTGCTAAAGTTTTTGAAATATTAATTTTATAAATTCCCGCTGAAGGGATAATTGCTGCCACAATACCTATGAATAACGCTAATGCGAGCAAATAAATTTCCTCTTTCTGAAGGAATTGCTGCTCCAGCGTATAATTATACCCGCGTTTTAAAGCCCCTGAAGCCAGCCACAGACCTGTCCGGCTGAACAGGATGCCCAGCACGTAACCCGACAGCGACAGGATGATGCCTTCCAGCAGGAGCATAAAGAACAGCTTCACCCGGGTTCCGCCCATGGAAAGCATCAGCGCAAGCTCGTATTTCCTTTCCTTAAGGGCATTGAACAGGGTAATAAATACACTCACCCCGCTGATCAGCATAATGGCCGCGGCCAGTGCCTTCACGGCATCCATTCCTATGCCCATCAGCTCAAAAAGCCGGTTTACTTCTATGGCCGGCAGTGCGGCCTGCATTTTGGTGTTCTGGTTGATCAGCCGGGGTAACGACATCAGGCCCATCGGGGAACGGAATTTCACCAGCGCGCAGGTCACCTCCGGCTCGTGCGAGGCCTGTTCCGCTCCGGGTTCCTGGTCTGCAGCGGCTTCCTGGTCTGCATCTTCGTCGTGATCCCCGTCTTCTTCATGGCCCTGCTTTTCACCTTCTTCGTGGCCGGCATGCACCAGCCACACACTCGCCAGGTCGCTCACCAGCAGGTTATCGAGCACCGAATTGCTGTATTCCAGGATACCGGTTACCTTATAGACCTGGTCGTCATGACTGTGGCCGTCAGCTTCAAAGCCGTGGGAGCTCACGAAAGTGTCGTTCAGCTTTAGATCCAGGTTACGGGCCACCGTGGCGCCAACCACTACCTCCATCGGCTGCTCAAAAACACGCCCCTCCTTCAGTTCCGCCTTAAAATGCTGCAGGTATTTCTCATTGCTCCCCACGATCCGGTAGCCCTTGTAATTATCTCCCATAGACAGGGGGATCAGCTCTTTTACCAGCGGGTTGCTCCTAAGCATATTCAGCTCACTGAGCGCGATATTTCCCGTAGGCGAGTCGATCTGGTAAACCCCCGACAGGATAAGCTGCAGCGGGCTGCCCTTGGCCCCTACCACCATATCCACACCCGAAATATTCTTGGCAAACTTATCCTGAAGCTGTTTTCCCACCGTGATCAGCAGCGAAATGATCCCGATCCCGAAAGCCATCAGTAAAACAGCCAGTATGCTGTTCAGCCTCTTATCCATTATATTTTTCCAGACAATCTTCAGCAGCATGATTACAAAGTGATTTGATACGGAAATCTTGATTTTAAACGCTGGTCATGCGTAACAATGACCAGGGCGGCCCCGTTCTCTTTTGCCTGTGATTCCAGCAGTTCAGCCACTTTACCACAGTTCAGGTCATCCAGCGCAGAAGTAGGCTCATCAGCCAGGATGAGCTTCGCCGAGTTCATCAGCGCCCGGGCAATTCCCACCCGCTGCTGCTCACCGCCACTCAGCTCCGTCACCCGCTTATCCAGCAGGCCGAAAAAGCCCAGGGATTCCGCCAGGTGGTTTACCCGGCTTTTATCCGGTGGATTACCGGCAAAATAATTTGCCATCAGCAGGTTATCTCTTACGTTCAGGGCATTGACAAAGTACGGCTTCTGAAATACCAGGCCGATGTTCCTTGCACGGAAGCCCGGCAGCTCATGCAGCGGCAGGCCGGTAGCAGACGTTCCGTTAATACGGACCTCCCCCCGGGCCGGCGGCAGCAAAAGCGCCATAAGATTCAGGAAAGTGGTTTTTCCCGAACCCGAGTTTCCCAAAATCAGCAGCGTATTTCCCGGAGCACACCGGACATCCGGAAAAACAAAACGGGCAGATTCTCCGTAATGGAACTCCAACGAATGGGTTTCAAGCATCAGGTTTAGTTTAAAAGGTAAAAATCGGAAATATTTTTATTTTTCTCAGGGCTTTCTTAAAAATAATCCCGTAATTTGCATTAGTCTACCAAACTGGTAGTTTAATTGTCTAATTAAAATTTTCAACATTATGTCACTCAGACTTGGAGATACTGCCCCTGACTTTACAGCCAATACCACTGAAGGCCAGATCAGTTTTCACGAATGGCTCGGCGATTCCTGGGGATTGCTCTTTTCTCACCCTGCAGATTTCACTCCCGTTTGTACAACGGAGCTGGGGAAGACCGCCCTTCTTAAAGGTGATTTTGAAAAGCGGGGAGTAAAGGTGATCGCCGTTTCGGTAGATGACCTGGATTCTCATCATCGCTGGATTCCGGATATCGAGGAAGTAAACAATGTTAAATTCAATTTCCCTATCATTGCCGATGAAGGACGTAAAGTAGCGGAACTGTATGATATGATTCACCCGAATGCTTCGGAAAAAGCCACGGTAAGATCGGTATTTGTGATCGGGCCCGACAAGAAGATCAAACTGACGCTGACCTACCCTGCATCCACAGGCCGTAATTTCCAGGAGATCTTAAGGGTGGTAGACTCTCTTCAGCTAACGGCGAAACATGCCCTGGCCACCCCGGCCGACTGGCAGAGCGGAGATGACGCCATTGTGGTACCTTCTGTTTCTACCGAAGATGCCCTGCAGAGGTTCCCTAAGGGGGTGAAGGTAGTGAAGCCGTACCTGAGGTATACGCCGCAGCCGGATAAAAATTAAGTGAATAGTGAACAGTTAACAGTAAAAAATTGCGGAACATGCTTTCATATGAATACCAAATGTTCAATAACTGTTAACTGTTCACTTATTTTCACTGCTCCCTGCAACTGTTCACTCACGCAGTTGTACCTTTACATCCAAAATATTCAATATGGAAGTAGGGAAATACAATACACTCCGGGTTTTAAGAGCTACCAGCGTAGGTTTATACCTCGGTGATTCCGAAGAAAACGACGTGCTTCTTCCGCACAAATACATTCCTGAAAACATTGAAATGGGCCAGGAGCTTGAAGTCTTCATCTACCGCGACTCGGAAGACCGCCTGATTGCCACTACCCTCACTCCCGCCATTCTGCGTGATCAGTTTGCCATTCTCGAAGTAGTGGCCACCTCGTCTATCGGTGCATTTCTCGACTGGGGATTGGAGAAGGACCTTTTCGTACCTTTCAAAGAGCAGAATCACAAGCTGCAGAAAGGCCAGTGGGTACCCGTTTACCTCTATCTTGACGAGGAGACCGACCGCCTCGTAGCCTCTGCAAAGATTAATAAGTACTTCCGGAACCAGGAGGTCATTGACCTGGAGGAGAATCAGAAAGTGGATATCCTGGTTTTTGAAAAAACCGACCTCGGCTACAATGTGATCATCAATAACCGCTACAAAGGCCTTATTTACGAAAACGAGATTTTCCGGCGCCTGGCCTGGGGCGACCAGACCACCGGGTATATTAAGAATATAAGGGAAGACGGGAAGATCGATGTTTCTCTTCAGCCCCTCGGCTTCCTGAATGCAAGGGATGAAAACTCGCGGATTATTCTCGGAAAACTAAAGGATAACGCCGGGATACTGCACCTGAGCGATTCTTCCGACCCCATTGATATCCAGGAACAGTTGGGCATGAGCAAGAAAGCTTTTAAAAAGGCCATTGGCGGCTTATACCGCGACGGCCTCATCACCCTTTCCGGAGCTTCCATTGAACTGAACCGCTGACAGAAATTTTCAACGGGCCTCCGCCAGGGCTTCAAATCTCGTGGTAGTGATTCCGGCAAGGCGGGCCAGCCTCAGTGCCTCCACGGCATTTTTCGATGCCTCTGCAGCATTACCTCCCCTCCGGTTCAGGCGGCTCAGCTCATAATGATATTCCGCCAGGTAAGCATTATCTTTCAGCATGGGACGTGCTGTTTTCAGCCAGTTGGCAGCAGACCCAATGTAGCCTGTATCCGGAAAGTTATCATTAAAAACATGGGTCACATAAATGAGTGACGGACCGTTCTCCCGAAAAAATGAAGCGGCCTTCTCTCCGGCCGCCAGAGCCTCAGACTTCCTGCCCTCCCTCAGGTTGGCCAGCATGCGGTGTTCCCACAGGAAAGCATCCACGTATTGCCCCGCTCCTACCTTCTCCATATAGCTTTTCAGAAGATCTACTTTCTCCACGCTGTATTGTTTACTGGCCGGGCTGAAAGCCGTACTCTGAACAATCATTCCCAGCGCGGTCATTTCATATCCGGTATGCCCGGAGGCCTTCTCCAGCTCAGCCGCCTGAGGCACATGATCAATCCAATACCTGAAAAAGCCGTTATCGGTATCCGTTACCACCTTTTTGGTTACTGACCAGCTCAGGCTGCTCCCCAGGTCTTCCTCAGGAAAATTTTCATAGAGGGCGTCCGCCACCGTACGGTTCAGAGTATCCATGGTTAAGCGGGTGTAAGTCCCGAATTTCACCAGGAAACCGAGGTCGCGGTACCCTTCATCAAACCGGATTTTATAACGGGAACTCCATTGGGCCGGGTCGAGGGCATCTGCTGCCACCGCCATCACAGACGCAGGCGTGGGATGGGCCTCTCCGTGGTGAACCAGCTTACCGCTTCCGTCAAAAAACAGGAACTGGGGGAAGCTGGGCAGCTGAATTTTCCTGTCGTCCAGGAACTTCCGCGCCCCCTGCACGCTGAGGTCCATTTTATAATTGACAAATCCTGTATTAAACCTGGCGGCCACCTCCTTGTCAGAGAAATTGGGTTCCATGGCCTGGCATGCAGGACAGGTGGGCAGATAGGCTTCCACAAAAAGCAGCTTACCGGAGGCCCCGGCTTTTTCAAGCGCCTGCTGTAGGTCTGTTTCCCATTGCACCTTTTCCTGGGCCCGGACGGAAGAAATACCTGATACCAGGAGAAGAAAAACGTATTTACGCATATTTTTTTACTTCAGCGAATTCACCAGGTCATTGAACTTTTTCAGATCAGTGCCGGCTGAACCGGCCAGCTTCAGCGCTTCACGTGCATTTTCAGCTGCCGCAGCCTTATCTCCTCCTTTCAGGTTCAGGCGGGCCAGCTCGTAATGGTATTCCGCCTTTTGATTAGGCTCAGCTATCAGGGGCGCAGCCGTGCTCATCCATTCGCGGGCTACCGGGAGAAAGCTGTTATCCGGAAAATGATCGTTAAATACCTTGGTGATGTACACCAGTGACGGACCGTTCCCGGCAAATTTACCTGCCATATTCCGGCCTATAGCCAGCGCTGCTGCCGGTTTCCCTTCCCGGAGATTGGCCAGAGTTTCAAATTCCCATACATACGTATCGGCATACTCCCCGCCACCTACCTTCCGGATATAATCTTTCACCTTCGCCAGTTGCTGTGTGCTGTAAGTCTTGCCGTCTTTTGCCACAGATGTCTGCACAATAGCCCCCAGGCTATGAAGTTCCTGTCCGGCGTGACCGGCCTTTTTCTCAAACTCTGCCGCTCTCGGCATCTGGTTGATCCAGTGCCTGAAGAAACCGTTATCTACGCTGGTCACCACTTTTTTGGTAGCGGCCCAGCTGGTTTCGCTGTTGATCTCATTTTTAGGGAATACCTCGAAGAGGGCATCGGCTACCTTACGGTTCTCTACCGTATCCTTGATCAGCCGGGTATAAACGCCGTACTTTACCAGGAATTCAAAATCCCGCTCGCCTTTGTCAAAACGTGTTTTATAATTTCCGGTACGTTTCTCCGGGGCTTTGGCATCTGCAGCTACCCCCAGGATAGACTCCGTAGTAGCGGTAACTTCTCCCTGGTGCACCAGCTTGCCGTCACCGTCAAAAAACAGGAACTGCGGAAAGCTGGGCAGCCATATATTTCTGTCGTTCAGGAACTTCACCTGTTCTGCCACACCTACATCCAGTTTATAGTTCACGAAATCCGTGTTATAGCGTTCTGCCACTTCGGGCGTGCTGAAATAAGGTTCTATTGACTGGCATATCGGGCAGGTGGGCGAATAGCATTCTACAAAGAGCAGTTTGCCGGTGGCTTTGGCTTTGGCCAGTGCTTCAGTGATGTCGGGTACCCAGGTAACGGCATTGGAATCAATCACGGTTTCTTCAGCCTGTTCCTGCTTCGACTCTGAGTTACAGCCCGTAAGAAACAGGGCACTTAATAAGGCAGGTAATAAATAAGCGGTTTTAAATTTCATGTATAATACTGGTCATCTTATTATAAGAACATCAGCGAAGCAGATTATGTTGCTTTACTTCCTAATTTCTTTGCTCCTGCAAACGGCGTGCCGATTCCCGCCAGGCAGATACGGCTTCCCTGCAGGCTTTTTCGTTACAATTGTTCTCCAGCACCCGGGCCAGGTAGGTCAGACCGGCGGCATCACTGACACTGTACCGGGCAGCCTGCTCGCCGACCCTTACTGCCTCCGCCGTATGGCCTTCACGGAGGTGAGCCAGCATCTCCTTTTCCCAGGTCAGCCCCTGTGTTTCCTTTTCTCCCAGCACCGGTGTAAATTTTTCTCTCAGTGCCTTCCATTGGGCGGCACTGAAGCTTTTAGCTTCCCGGCCGAACAGCGTTCCATAGAATATACGTGAAAAAGCGCTTTCCACATTGGCCTGCGCCTGGCCTGTTTCATATTCCGCAGCCTGTGACGCATTAGCGAGCCAGTAATCCGCAAAGCCGTTTTGAGCATCCATCAGGGCTTTCTTCAGGATAATCCAGGAGGTCCTGGAATTCCTCTTTTCTACCGGGTAACTTTCCCAAAGCGCATCGATGATCCTCCTGTTGGTTAAGGTATCTTTCTTCACACGGGAGAACAGGGCATAATGGGTCAGAAAATTCTCGCTGCGCTCACCGGCCCCGAACCGGCGGGCATAATTTTCTCCCGTATAGGTTTTTTCGGTCACCATCTTTCCCGGCTGCAGCACCGAGTTCAGCTCGGCCGAAACTTCACGGGCATGTACGAGTGTTGAATCGGCCCTGAAAAACAAAAAATAAGGGATTCCGTATACATCCAGGTTCATACGTTCTGTGAACTCCCGGGCCTCGTCTGTTTCCACATTCAGCTGGTAATTGATGAACGCTGTATTATAGAGGTCTGCTACCGCCTTTTCTTTAAAAAACGGAGCTATCCGCTGGCAATAAGGACAACCCGGCGAATAGAACTCCACAAACAGTACCTTATCCTGCTGGCGGGCTTTCAGAAAAGCATCCTTCAGGTTTTTTTCCCATTTCAGCTGCTGGGCACCGGCCGGGAAAGAAAGGAAGAGTAAGATGATAATATATTTCATAGGAACAAAATTTGCGGCGAACGATTGACCCGGCGAACCACCCCAACCGTCAATCGTCATTACAATCCGGTCAGAACTAATTTCTGCTCTCTCCGGTTATCTTTATATAACGATCAGATTATGGTTAAACTATACGGAATCCCTAACTGCGACACCGTAAAAAAGGCACTTACTTATTTTAAGGATAAGAATATACCGGTTTCTTTTCATAATTTCAAAACCGAGGGAATTTCAGCGGAAAAGCTGGAAGAATGGTTCTCCGCTGCGGGAATTAACAAAGTAGTTAACAAAAACAGCACTACATACAAAGACCTGGATGACCCCGCCAAAGAGGCCTTGGAAAGCCCCCAATCAGCTATTCCCATTCTACAGGAACATACTTCTATAGTAAAACGCCCGGTGGTGGAAACCGGTGGGAAAACGCTGCTGGGATTTAAAAGGGAGGAGTACGACAGCCTTTTTAACTGACGGCTCTGCCGTTCAATCTTCTCGCTTTCCACTGATTGCCGCTTTTTCGCTCCTGATCTCCGCCCGTATTCGCTCATTGATATCGATCTTCGCATTTCTGAAAACAAAAATGTCGGTTTTGTATTCTCTTGCAATCGGGTTGGCGATGGAGTCCGCCAGTGCGCCGCTTTCAAAAACCGGCAGGGTTTTTCCCAGTTCCTCCTCCCGGTTGCCGGCATTCTTGATCCGGATAAGATGCCTGTAGGGCTTTGACAGGTCAAACCAGCCCACGTAATCCGTATGAAAGGAATCAGCCCGGAGGCGTCCGCGGGTATAGTAATTGATAGCCCCGGCCTGGCCGTAATTATCACAGAGGATAAGTACCTGCTCCTTTTCCGGCAGGGTATTGTAGATCCGCTCTGTTTTCTCTGCCAGCTCTTTCCATCCGATCATATCGGCAAAATCCTGGGATATGGGATATTTTCTGCCGTCTTCCCAGCGGTGCATTCCCCATTCCGGTTTACGTTTGGCAAATTCCACAAACTGCTGCGGCGTTCTGACAGGAAATTCCACGGGAATGACCAGAACCGTCAGCAGCACAGGTAATGCCGCAATCACCGGCTGCAGATACCTCTTCCGGCCCGTCTTCAGCAACTCGCCGAGATAAACCGCCCCCCATGTCATATACACCGGGTAAATTCCGAGGGCATAATAAGACTTGGCTTTAAAATAAGTAAATACTCCCAGCGTAAAGATAAGATTCCATACAAAAAAACGGTACCGGTAAAACGGACGGTAAAACAGCAGCCCGTAAAGAGAAGCTGCAAAAACCGGGAATGCAGCTAAAACATAAAGAAGCTGATCCTTAAGGAAGTCAACCCTGTTGACATGCACCAGGTGATATTTCTTCAGAAGCTCCATGTGGTGCAGCACCGGAAACCCATGGCGGTACTGCCAGAGAAGGTTCGGAAGAATAATAACAAAAGCCAGTAAGACCGCCCCGTAAAATTCTTTCCGTAATACTATTTTACGGTGCGGGCCCACCAACAGCGCAGGCAGCAGCCCCAGAAGCAGAAATGCGATGTTATACTTGTTCAGGAAACCCAGTCCAAAGCACACGGCAACCCAGTACAGCCATTTTGCCTGTTCGGTACGCAGGTATCTCATCAGAAAATAATACAACGCGGTCCAGGCCAGCACATCAAACGAATTAGGCTGAAACAGCCCGTTCAGCCGCAACAGCGGGGAGAACAATACACACACTGTACCCAGAACCAGCGCATACCGGTTTCCTTTCATCTCTTCTATGGTCTTCCAGACCACTATAAGGGTCAGGGCACCGAACAATGCCGGAAAAAACCGGACCCAGAATTCCGAGTTCCCCAATTCACGGATCAGCCACGAAATCCACGAAGTAAAAGGAGGTGTAGAAAAATACCCCCATGCAAGGTGATGGGCCTGATCAAGATGCAGAAACTCATCCCGGTGAAGCTCATACACCTCTCTGACCAGCAAAAATTGCAGCAAAAATTTCAGCAGAACCAGGCTGCCGGGAATAAGTATCCGTCTGTTCATATAGGTATTTAACAGGTGCCCCAAAAATACCTATTTCCCTTTCTTTCAGGCAATAAAAATACACAGGTGGTAGCCGGAAAGTTTGAAGTACAATATTAACCTTCAGGCCGGACTTTGTTCATCATCCGTCATGCGCCACCCGATACAGAAGAAAACCCCTGCCATAAACCAGAAATATTATACAATATTTAATAGAGATATTAGCCTGCTGAATATTTTACCATATCCCTGCAAATATATCCTCAACAAATCCCTGCATTATTTATAAATATTCTATATAGCAGCAATCCACTAAGAAATCGCCCTAATAATTCATGATAAATTAACATACTTCGTTACTTTTAAACCTGTTTTACATCAACCATAACATTTGTATTAATACGTGAAAAGAAGATTAGCCTTACAGAGAGTAGCTCTCATGGTGGGCGGTGCCATTACCGCTCCCAGTTTAGCTGCCATTCTCAACAGTTGCAAGTCTCCCTCCGATTCTGCGGCCTCCGCGTTTAGTCTGGACACGGATCAACGTTCACTCCTTGCTGAAATTGCAGAAGTGATCATTCCCAAGACCGACACGCCCGGCGCAAAAGATACGGGAGTAGCGGAAGTGATTGAAATACTTCTGAAAGACTGTTACAATGAAGATCAGCAGAAACATTTTATGGCGGGTCTGAAAGACCTCGAAGAAGAATCCAAGAAGCTGGGCGGAAGTTTTGTATCCCTTGATGATGCCAATAAGATGGCCGTACTGTTAACCATGCGTGACAAAGCCCGTGCAGAGAGAGAAGAAGCCGACAAAGTGAAAATTGTGGATGCGGAAACGGGCAAGGTAAAAGAGGATCACACCAAAAAAGACCCTCCTATTCCTTTCTATACCCTGGTTCGTGACCTGACCATCTTCGGGTACTACTCTTCGGAGTATGGTGTCACCAAGGCGTTTGATTACAGTCCGGTACCGGGCAAATTCGACCCTTGTATTAAGGTTTCCCCGGATCAGAGAGCTTATTCGTAAACCCGTTTCAACCATCGTTTAACAATGAATATTCAAGGAAAAGGAAAAGAATCCGTAACATATGACGCCATTGTAGTAGGCTCAGGTGTTTCCGGAGGATGGGCAGCAAAAGAATTAACTGAAAAAGGCCTGAAGGTCCTCATGATAGAAAGAGGGCGTGAATTAAAACATATAGAAGGGTATGACACCGCCATGAAGGAGTCGTTTGACTTCCCGCACCGGAACCGTCTTACCGAACAAATGAAAAAAGATTACTGGGCAGGGATCAGAACCGGTTATACCATCAATGAATCTACCCAGAACCTCTTTGTAAAAGACATCGATGATCCTTATGAGGAGACCCAGCGTTTCGACTGGATGCGGGCTTACCACACGGGAGGAAAATCGCTGCACTGGGGGCGCCAGGTTTACCGCTGGAACGAAAGAGATTTTACAGCCAATGGCGAAGAAGGCGTGGGTATCGACTGGCCTATCCGTTACAAAGACCTTGCCCCCTGGTATAGCTATGTGGAGAAATTTGCCGGGGTTTCAGGAGAAAAGCGCGGGCTTGACGTACTGCCCGACAGTGATTTTCAGCCGGCCATGGAGCTCAACTGCGTGGAACGCGAGGTAAGAAAAGGCATTGAAAGTAACTTCAAAGGCCGTTACCTGACCATCGGCCGGGTAGCTCACCTGACCCATCCTACTGAAGAGCAGCTTGCATTGGGAAGAACCGCCTGCCAGTACCGGAACAAATGTATCAAGGGTTGTCCCTACGGCGCTTACTTCAGCACCCAGGCCTCTACCCTGCCGGCTGCGGAAAGAACCAATAACCTGACGCTGATCAATGACAAGATCGTTTATGAAGTGATCTTCGATGATGAGAAGAAAAAAGCCATTGGCGTAAGAACCGTTGATCAGAATACAAAAAAAACAGAGGAATTCTACAGCAAGGTCATTTTCCTGAATGCCGGGGCTATCGGCTCGGCATGGATCCTGATGCAGTCGAAGTCCAAGACCCATCCCAACGGCCTGGGAAATGCTTCCGACCAGTTGGGAAGAAACATCATGGACCACCATCTCGGCGTGGGAGCTTCCGGAGCCTGGGAAGGCTTTGAAGACATGTATTTCTTCGGAAAAAGACCTAACGGTATTTATATTCCCCGGTTTGCCAACTGGGGCTCGGACAAACGTGATTTCCTCCGCGGCTTTGGCTATCAGGGCGGTGGCAGCAGAGGAAATAAAGGCGCCGGTGACCTGATCGGGGCTGAGCTGAAGGCTACCTACACCCAGCTGGGCGGATGGAGCTTCGGTATAGGCGGTTTCGGTGAGACACTGCCCGACCAGAGAAACCGCTTCACCCTGTCGCAGAACAAAGATCAGTGGGGCCTCCCCATCATCAACTTTGATGCCGCCTGGCGTGAAAACGAATGGAAAATGCGCGAAGCCATGGAAAGTGAAGCAGCCGCTATGCTGGAAGCAGCCGGTCTCAAAAACGTTCGTACCTATCACGACAAGGAGAAGGCACCGGGTATCGGTATCCACGAAATGGGCACGGCGCGCATGGGCCGTGATCCTAAAACATCTGTTCTCAACGCCAACAACCAGGTATGGGGTGCTGAGAACGTGTATGTAACTGACGGCGCATGTATGGCCTCCTCATCCTGCGTTAACCCGTCACTGACTTATATGGCCCTGACGGCCAGAGCGGCAGATCACGCCGTAAATGAGTTGAAGAAGCAGAACATCTAGTGCGTTTTTGTTTTTAACCGGGATGGCCGATTTTGGGTCGTCCCGGTTTTTTTTATTCCTTCTGCGCTAAAAGCAGAATAAAATCCTTTGAAGTCCGGGAGTTGCCATCGAATAAATTTTACACCTCGAAAAATACCAGTTTTTCTTCTATACGTCCTATTTTATATTTATTCTGAATAACAATAACTCATTTTTTTTATTTCCCAAATCGCTGTAGCTTGCATTCAAATTTACCTGTTTGCAATGCGTAAAACGTTTGTTATCTTTTCAACGGCCCTGATTATTTTCCTCGTGCTGTTGTCTGTTTATATGAATCCTAACTGGTATGTAGTGCTGGGAGCCGTAATGTTTTTTACGGGAATGGGATACTACGATATGATACAGACCCGCCATTCCATCATGCGGATTTACCCGGTATTCGGCCGGCTCAGATTCTTTATGGAAGAAATGCGGCCCAAGATCTACCAGTATTTTATCGAATCGGATATTGACGGCCGCCCGCTGAACAGGGTAGACCGCTCTACCGTTTACCAGCGGGCCAAGAAGGAGAACGATACCATGCCTTTCGGAACACAGCTTGACGTATATTCGGAGGGGTACGAATGGCTGGCCCATTCCATGGCACCCAAAGACTTCCATAAGATGGATCATGACCTGCGGATAAAGGTAGGAAACAAAGATTGTCTCCAGCCTTACTCCTGCAGTATTCTGAATATCTCTGCCATGAGCTACGGCTCACTGAGCAGCAATGCCGTGGAAGCTATGAACGGCGGGGCCAGAATAGGGAGATTTGCCCATAATACCGGCGAAGGCGGGGTAAGCGAGTACCACCTGAAGCACGGGGGAGATGTGATCTGGCAGATCGGAACCGGCTACTTTGGCTGCCGGGCCGCTGACGGCGGCTTTGACCCCGTACAGTTTGAAGAAAGGGCGAAGCACCCGAATATCAAAATGGTGGAGATCAAAATCTCCCAGGGAGCCAAGCCGGGCCACGGCGGAATTCTTCCGGCGGCTAAAAACACCCCGGAAATAGCCCGCGCCCGGAACATCGAGCCCTATACCCTGGTAGCTTCGCCGCCCTTCCATAAGGCGTTTGATTCGCCGCTGGGCCTGATTGCATTTATTAAACAATGCCGTGCGCTGTCTGGCGGCAAGCCTGTGGGCTTCAAGCTTTGCATCGGCCACAAAAGCGAGTTTATCAGTATCTGCAAAGCTATGATAGAAACAGACACCTACCCCGACTTCATTACCGTAGACGGAGCGGAAGGAGGCACCGGTGCTGCTCCCCAGGAATTCTCGAACTACGTGGGAGCCCCCCTGCTTGACGGCCTTGACTTTGCGGTGAATGTTTTACGCGGCCTGGATATCAAGAAGCATATCAAGGTATTTGCTTCAGGAAAGATCACTTCCGGCTTCCATATTGTGCGCGCTCTGGCGTTAGGTGCTGATGCCTGCTATTCGGCACGGGCCATGATGCTGGCGGTGGGCTGTATCCAGGCGCTTCAGTGCAATACCAATAAATGCCCGGTGGGAGTAGCCACGCAGGATCCCCGGCTCACCGTGGGGCTGGTGGTGGAAGACAAAAAAACCCGGGTAGCCAATTACCATAACAATACCGTAAAGAGTGTGGTGGAACTTCTGGGCGCCACCGGACTGGATGATATTAAAAACCTGTCGCGCAGCCACATCTACCGGCGTATCTCCTTCAGCCAGATGCTCAGCTACGAGGAGATCTTTCCCACTACGCCTATCGGTGCCTACCTGAAGGAGGAAACCATTACCAAAAAATACCAGGACGACTTCCGGAATGCCAGCGCCACGCACTGGGGGGTGTTCAATGTAGCTACTATCGGCAGTGTGGCAGAGGAAAGGATTGTGGAGAAGGCAAATCAGGCGTGATAGGAAATAAAATAAGACAGCTTGCTCTTAAAGTTGGCTTATTGATGTAAAGGTCGGTAATTTATCAACTTATTGTTTCTTTGAAATGGTGTTTCAAATTACAGTTCTTGTAAATAAAATCCTGTAAATTTGCTAAATTTAAGTAAATAAATCAATGCAATTTGCATACGCTGGGGTCAGCACCCAGGAACAAACCTTAGATTCTCAAACCGATGCATTGCGTCTGGCAGATTACTAAAAAATTTATGAACATAAAATATCTGGCATGAAAGCCAATAAGCCCGATTTTGAATCACTGTGGTTGTTAATCTTAATTTTGATAACTGCTTCGCCTGTTTTTGGGCAAATCCGGCACGCCCACCCGCAAAGTGATACCTATGCAGACCTCATAGTTAAATCGGAAGAGTACTTTGCAGAAAAACTGAAAACGGATAAAATTGTAGGACTCAGTGCTGCAATTATCATGGATGGCAAGGTGGTTTGGAAGGAAGGATTCGGCTATTCCGATCAACAGAACAAAGTTCCAATGACAGTTAATACGGTAGTTAATATCGGCTCTGTAACAAAGACTTTTACCGCACTTAGTGTCATGCAATTGGTGGAGCATGGTCTTCTCGATATCCAGAAGCCCTTAACAGCATATCTTCCAAAATTTCATCCTCTGACACGGCCGGGAATTCATTTGGATTCGGTTACCGTGAAAACCCTCATTACACACACTTCCGGTATCCAGTCAGATATATGGAAGAATTCAGATCTCGGTTCGGGAAAATATACAGACGTGCTCGGTTTGATAAACCAGACTCATCTGGTTTATCCCGCAGGATTGGCGGGACTATATTCGAATGCCGGCTACAACATCCTGGGGCATATGATCAAAGATGTTACCAAGACAGATTATGCAGATTATGTACATAAAAATATTTTTAATGTTTTAGGGATGAAGCACTCAGGCTTCGCAATGGACCGGCTTAAAAATCGTACAAAAATTTATGCGTACGGCCAGCAGGCCCAAGAGTATGAATTACGGGACATTGCCTCCGGGGGTATTTACTTGGACATGAACGACTTCACCAAATATGCTATCGGCCTGTTAGAGGCCTACCGTGGTGAATCTGCCCGGCTGCTTAGGCAGGCAACTGCAAAAGAAATGTTTTCCCTGCAAAACGCCCATGTGCCATTGGAAACAAATAAGAAAGGACTTGGCTGGTTTATGTTCCGCAATGATTCCACTTTTGCGGTATACCATGCCGGTAGCGCCGGCTTTACACATGCCAAGCTACTATTGATACCCGAAAGTAATGCAGCGGTAATAGTGATGACAAATACCGCCGAAGGCGGACAGGCGGCTGAGAATTTCTGCTTTAATCTGCTGCCCAGGTTCGGATTAAGTATCCCTGACCTGTTTCCTATACCTAATACCCGTTCAGTGAGTACGGAAAGAGACCTGGTTGTTCTTCCTGACAGCGTGTTGGAGAGATATTCAGGGGTCTATGCCGAATCAGGCTCCTACAACGTTGTTAGAATGGACAGCCACCAACTTACGCTGGCAAACGGTGAGACAAAGCTGGTATTGAAACCTGTTAGTGAAACGGAATTCATTCCTTACGACATTAAAACCACAGACACGATTCCCAGAAGTAATCAGCGTCTGATTTTTAAAAACATTAACGATAACATTTTTCTTTCTCGAAGAGTGAAAGAAAGGGAATACAATCTGGGATACCGCCTGACGGCGATTGATCCTGCGATATGGTCAAAAAGAAGTGGCATCTATGAACATTACGGCTATCAAATGTTGATTGGGGATAGTAAATTCAAGAGCGCTGAATTGTATTTGTCCACAGACAGTGTGCTTATGCTCAGGCTTAAAACAATGGGTAGTTCCAGTGAGATCCCGCTGGACGTAATCGATTCCGGTTACGCACTGACCAGTGGGGTAAATTCTGGTTTTGGGGGTTTTAACGTGCAATTCCGTGAAGATGAATCGTATCACATCCTCGAATTCGCCGGACTCAGTTTTCGAATGTCGAAGTAGGTTGGATTATAAAACGGCCCGGCGACGAAAGCAAAAAGAAAAGCCTCCCAAAATGGCCGCCTGAAAACTCCAAACTCCCCCAATGCTATTCGCTCTTTAAATAAAAGAGCGGAAGGTGTACCCCTTTCTAAAAGCCAATTTGGCGAAAGACGAAAACGATAAATTGTACTTTTCTGCGAATGTTACTCCTAAACTAATTGACCAGGGTTAAAAGTAAACTCAAATCCAGTGCGGGCAATCAATTCCAAACCAATTTCCAAGGGAGGCCCACGCGAATAACCTCACCCTCCTGGTTAACCGCGTTGGCGCACGGCCTCAAACAAAATCACCCCAGCCGCAACGGACACATTCAGCGACTCCACCCGGCCTTTCAGCGGGATCTGGGCCTTATAATCTGACTCTTCAATCAATGAATCCGTGATGCCGTCTTCTTCCGAGCCCATTATAATGGCGGTAGGGAGGGTATAGTCTATCTCATAGATCACGTCATCCCCTTTTTCGGTACATGACACCACCTGGAAGCCTGAATTTTTCAGGTATTTCACCGTATTCATCAGGTCGGTTTCGCGGCAGACAGGAATAAAGTTCAGCGCCCCGGAAGAGGTCTTCATGGCATCACCGTTGATCTGTGCTGCGCCCCGGGCAGGCAGCACCACCGCATGCACCCCGCTACACTCTGCCGAGCGGCAGATAGCCCCGAAATTCCGGACGTCCGTGATCCGGTCGAGGATCAGCACCAGGGGCGTTTCTCCCGATTCAAACACAGACGTCACCACGTTGGATAGCTGGGCAAAATTCACCGAGGAAACAAAAGCAACTGCCCCCTGGTGGTTTTTCATCGTCACGCGGTTCAGTCGCTCCTGAGGCACTTTCTGAACGGGTATTCCCCGGTTACGGGCCAGGGTTTCTATTTCTTCCACATGCTTCATATCTTTCAGAAGCAGTATCTTATCAATTTCCTTCTCGCCTTTCAGCGTTTCAACTACTGAATTTATACCAAAAACGAAATCGGCCTTGTTCGGCCGGTTTACGGGTTTATGAAATTTCTTCACTCCGCTGCCTTTCCTGTTCTCCATGATTCTACATAAGGGTACCAGAACGCACTATACTCCGGATACCTTACCAGCTCATAATTTTGTTCTGAAAATACGTTTGGTTTTTTATAAAATGTATAAATGATTTCCGAAGTATTCCGGTTCTGGGAGTAAAGCCATACCTCCCGCGTACGGTTACGTTGCACACGGGCCGGTGGTCCCATAATGATATACACCATGCCTTTATCGGTTTTCCATCCCTCCTTATAGGTCGTAAAAAACTCATTGGCCTCTTCTACCCGCTTATAATAGCTCCTGATAATTTTCCTGGCCAGGTTCTGATCGCCCCTGGCCAGGTTAAGGAAGTACATATCCATGGCGTCTTTACCGCTGTCATAGGTATCCGAACTTTCAATTTCTTTAGAGGTGCTCATGTACACCAGTGCCTCTTTCAGCGTCTCCGGCCGGGTGTCCCGCGGATAACGTTTGTCGGTCACCAGGAAACCGTAACCGTCTGTCACTTCCTCCGGGTTCCGGGTCAGCACATACATGCCCGTTTCCGAAAGGGTCACCGGCTCGCGGTCTCTTATTTCCAGGCTTTCTGCTATTTCAAACTCGCTTTCTGTTGTTCTCTTCGTGCCTGACATGGGCGAAAGGGCCGGCCTCGAGTTATTCCGGTACCGGATCAGGAACAGGCGTTCAGAAGAAGGCTTTACCGATTTGATCACAAAGCTTTCTCCACTGTATATATAAGGCAGGAAATCAGGCACTTCATCAGCCGCATTTTTATAGATCTCATAGCGCGTATTAGACCTTTTCGCCGTAAAATCAATAGCCATGTCATACGAGAACTTGGTTCCGGAAGCCGGATGGATAAACTCTACCAGCAGAATACCGCCGGTATATTCTTTTACGCGCGGAATATCAAAGCTGAGAATGTAAGAGTCGCCGGATGAGCGTGCAAAATCAGGTGTAAAAGCCAGTTTACCCGTGCCGATCTTCTCACGGATACCGAAATCGGTCTGAAGCGCCCATTGCACCCGGAAGCTTTCGTTCAGCTTTTCCATCGGCATCTTTTCTCCCAGCAGGGTGATATGGGTTTTTATAAACACCCGGGCAGAAAGAGAGTCAATAAAGTTATACTTGCCCGTCACTGAATTAACCACAGGTTTATCTACGCTACGGGGCACCTCTTCTTTCACAGCGGTCTCAGCCGGTTTTTTCTCCCGCACCTTACAGGCGGAAAAAGCGGCGATCAAAATCAGAAACAGTATTCCTCTCTTCATCAAAAAAGTATTGATGTCTTAAAAACGACTTACTTTTACGAATGTTGATGCAATATAGCATTTTTTCTCAAACCTAAACTGCTGCCCTCTTGTTATACCTGTATGACAACAGAAAAACCAGGCGAACGGAAAGACATTGAAAACCGGGAAGACATCCGCTTGCTGATAGATATTTTTTACGACGGTGTGCTCAATGACCCGGTGATGCGCCCGGTATTCGAAGAATCGCTGCCTCATTGGGATCACCATAAGGAACGGGTAGTGAACTTCTGGGAAAACTGGCTGTTTCAGACCGGCGCCTATGACGGCGGCATGATGTGGAAGCATTCGGCCCGGCACCAGACCCAACCCATGACCACCGAGCGGTTTGAACGCTGGCTGGCCTATTGGTTCACCACCACTGACCAGCTTTTTGAAGGTAAAAATGCGGAATTTGTGAAGGCGAAGGCCCTGGAGATCGGGAAAGTGCTGCATCATAAATTAAATGGTTAATGTTTAATGGTGAATGCTGAATGAGGGGTTATTTGTGTCCTTTGATCAGGGACAGTCCATCATTGACCATTCAACATTCACAATTCAGCATTGTTTTCTATCTTTGCGCCTTAATTTCAAAAAAATGATCTCGGTAGATAACGTAACGGTAGAATTCAGCGGACACGCCCTTTTTTCAGACATCACTTTTAACATCAATGAAAAAGACCGGATTGCCCTGATGGGCAAAAACGGCGCAGGAAAATCCACCCTTCTGAAGATCATTGCAGGCGTGAATAAACCCACCAGAGGGAAGATTTCTGCGCCGGCAGATGCCGTTATCGCCTATTTGCCCCAGCATCTGCTCACCGAAGATGACACCACCGTATTTGCTGAGACTTCCAAGGCCTTTGCCGGTGCCCAGGCTATGCAGGCCGAGCTGGAAGAGCTGAACAGCCAGCTCGAAACCCGTACCGACTACGAGTCAGATGAATACATGGACATCATTACCCGGGTATCGGAATTAAGCGAGAAGTTCTACTCCCTCGAAGAGGTAAACTATGACGCAGAAGTAGAGAAAGTACTGAAAGGGCTCGGCTTCACCCGCGAAGACTTCACCCGCCAGACTTCCGAGTTTTCAGGTGGCTGGCGCATGCGGATAGAGCTGGCCAAGATCCTGCTCCAAAACCCTGACCTGATCCTGCTGGACGAGCCCACCAACCATATGGATATCGAGTCTATCCAATGGCTGGAAGATTTCCTGGTGAACAGCGCCAAAGCCGTGATCGTGATCTCGCACGACAGGGCCTTTGTAGACCATATCACCAACCGTACCATTGAAGTCACCATGGGTCGCATCTATGACTATAAGGTACCCTATACTCATTACCTGCAGCTCCGGAAAGAACGCCTCGAGCAGCAGAAGAAGCAGTATAACGACCAGCAGAAGATGATTGCCGAAACCCAGGAGTTTATTGAACGTTTCAAAGGCACCTACTCCAAAACCCTCCAGGTGCAGAGCCGGGTAAAAATGCTGGAAAAGCTGGAAATCGTGGAAGTGGATGAAGTAGATACCTCCGCCATTAATATCAAGTTCCCTCCGGCCCCGCGTTCCGGGAATTACCCGGTCATTGCCGAATATGTGGGCAAAAGCTACGGTGACCACCTGGTGTTCAAAGATGCCAGTTTTTCCATTGAACGCGGACAAAAAATAGCTTTTGTAGGAAGAAACGGCGAGGGTAAATCTACTATGGTCAGGGCTATCATGGGCGAAATTGATTTTGATGGCGACCTGAAGGTAGGCCATAACGCCGAAATCGGCTACTTTGCCCAGAACCAGGCTTCCCTGCTCGACGAAGAAATTACGGTATTTGATACGGTGGATCAGCTGGCCGAAGGCGATATCCGGACTAAAATCAAAGACCTGCTGGCGGCCTTCCTTTTCCGGGGCGATGACCTGAACAAAAAAGTAAAAATGCTTTCCGGAGGAGAAAAAACCCGCCTGGCCATGATCAGGCTGCTGTTACAGCCTGTTAACCTGCTGATCCTGGATGAGCCTACCAACCACCTGGACCTGCGCACCAAGGACATCCTGAAAGATGCCCTGAGAGCTTTTGAGGGCACCATCATCCTCATCTCTCACGACCGTGACTTCCTGAGTGGCCTGGCCGAAAAGGTATTCGAGTTTGGCAACAAGCGTATCCGCGAGCACTTCGAAGATATCGACAGCTTCCTGAAAAACAAGAAGATGGAAAACCTGAAGGAGATAGAACGAAAGAACTGATCCTACAGGTCATCGGTAAAATGCCGCCGTTCCTTTTCCTTTGAAAACTTACGGAGGTTATAGTCACCCGAACGGTTACGGGCTATAGAGAGCGTCTGCCATTGTTCGTTAGCAAACATTTTGGCAATAAACACCATTTGTCCTATATGATACGGATAATGGGCCAGTTGCCGGTTAAGCGCTTCAATTACCGTGTGGCCGTCGTTCCGGATGTAAATGATCTTTTCCAGCTCGGCCGGCGTAAGGGTATGCAGTGCATCCAGGAGGCAATCCCAGCCCTGCTGCCAGCGCTCCATTAATTCTGCCCGGTTACGGAAGGGATTGACAAATTCGGCATCCCGGTTGCGCCAAGGCTTCTCACCGTCTGCAGTAAGGAAATCGGTAAACCGGGACAGCATATTTCCGGCCAGATGATTAACCAGCATGGCTATGCTGTTACTTTCTTCATTATATTGCAGGAAAAGCTGATCTTCTTCCATCTGTTCCATGGCCTTCTCCCCCAACATTTTATAATAGAGAAACTGCTTTCTGACACTTTCGAGGTAACTATTCATCTGACACCCGTTTTATATATTCAAAAATCGGCAAAAGCGGGCTGTTTGCCAATTTTTTCCGTTTTATTTGGTCCCGACATCAAATATTTTCTGGTCCGAAATATTTATTTTCCCGGGTTTGAGCCTGCCTCTTAAGCATTTCCCGGTGAACATTTCGCTCTAAATTTCCTCCGTGCAGAATGCAGCTCCCGTATTTGCTTTAGTATAGACATAGGTTAGTTTACAATACTCCCTCCCGCACGGGAGATCTGCTAATTTACAACCTTTCTGTTGGCTTATCCGCGTCATAAAAAACAAAATACAAGAAGATTTGGAAAGATTGAAGCATTCCTTTTGTTGAAGCGCCTCATTTTTTCTGTTTCCCGAGCCGAAAGGGCTTGAGACCTTTGGATCATGTAAGCAGCCCGCTCCTCCAAGATCTTAGCGGAAAAAGCTTTATAATGAAAAAACAAGTGTATGAAACGGTCAGATATTCCTTCTCTTATTGCTGCGGCGCTGATTGTCCTGTTCTGCTACACGGCTGTGGCCAAGCTGATGGATGTGGCTGAGTTTGAAAGACAGCTGGCCAGGCAGGAATTACCTGGCTGGTCAAAGGCTCCTTTGGTATGGTTGATTCCCTCGGCTGAATTAATTCTTTCCGTTTTACTGATCATTCCTTCTGCACGTTTATCCGGTTTTTACGGATCTGCTATTCTGATGGCCCTCTTCAGCGGTTATATGGCCCTGGTGGTAATGGGCTGCTTTGACCGCACCCCCTGCAGCTGCGGCGGGGTTCTCCGCTTTATGAGCTTTGAAGGCCATCTGATTTTTAACCTTTTCTTCCTGGCCCTGTCGCTATTGGGGATATATATGTTTCACTCTGAAAACAAACCGGCCGTGACAAAAATTATGTAACAAAAGAAGATTCCGGAATGCCGTTTCAGAAACGGGCTTCCGGAACCAGGGCTTCCCTGAAAACCTGCAGACAGAGTAAGGGAAATTTAAATAACAATTCAATTTAGTAAAACAATGAAAAAGGTAATTAAGCTTTTGCCTGCAATGGCAATTATTCTCGGAAGTGGCCTGGCACTGGCTACTACTCAAAAGCATGTGGCAGGTTCATGGGGCCAGGTTCCCACCACTGTTGACCCTTCCGGTTGGGTGAATATTCATAGTTTGCCTGATGGCTATAGTGACTATGACTGTATTCGTTCGGAAGAAACCTGTCTTTACAACTCGCAGAATGAAAATGACCCGGGTACAGATAAAGGCACATTTGTTTTAATCCCTGATGAGGATTAAAAAATTAAGAGAGGCTGCTTCAGGAGAAGCAGCCTCTCTCCTGTTAACGGGGGTTTTGTTCTATCCCGTTAGTCAGTTCACTGACCGGAACAGGAAACGTGTATTTATTATCTCCCGGTGCTAATATGATCTTTTGTCCGTTTACCGTCCTGGAAATTTCCCTCGCATAATCTTCCGAATGGTTGAGCCGCCTCAGGTCAGACCACCGGAGGCCTCTCCCCACCAGCTGTTTCCTTCTTTCAAGAAGTATAATATCTAAAGCTTCTTTCGGAGTGATCGCTTCATATGGAGTATATGTTCCTGCTACCCACCTGGTCACCAGCAACGTATTCAAATCTTCCAGTGCCGCAGGCACATCACCTCTTCTGGCCCGGCACTCTGCCCTGATCAGAAAAACTTCATCCGTAGATAATCCGCTGAACAGGGAAGAAGTATTACCGGGAAGTGCGGGGCTGTACGAGCCTTTAAACGTATAAATACCGTTTGCCCGGGATCTGAAAAAAAGTAATTTCCTGAGGTCATTATCTGCATAGGTATTGTAGAGCGAAGCGTCTACAGAAACCAGGGTGCTTCTCAGGTAAGGATACCCACTGGTTATCACAGAATGAAAGAGCACTTCAGAATTACCGCCGGGAAGTGAAGGCGGGAAGGGCCTGGTAGAGGAAGTTTGCAGGGTGTTGTAATCTATTAACACGCTATACTGCTGAAGAACCTTACCGGCGTATTGTTCTGCCGGTTCATACATCCCCATGGTTAGATATACACGCGCCAGCATGGCATTTGCGGCTTTGCGGTCAGGTCTGCTTTTAATAGGGCTGCTCTCCGGTAAAATAACCACAGCTTCTGTCAGATCTTTAATGATCTGATCATAGGTCATCTGCAAATCAGAAACCAGGGGAGCCAGGTTTACATTGCTTTCCAGTTTCAGGGGCAGGCCCGGTGTTTCAGTAGCATTTCCCGCTGAATACGCCGGCCTGAACAGTTGCGCCAGGTTATAATATGCCGTAGCCCTGAAAAAAAGGGCACTTCCTTTCACCGCATTCCGCATCTCTGATTCACTTTCCCCCGGCTTAATCTTCTCTACACCTTCTAAAACCACATTGGCGCAAAAAATCTGCCGGTAAGGCCGGATCCAATCATCCACATAGGCGTTTGCCCCGTAAGCTTCATCAGCCCATGTGTAGGCATTCTTCTCAATCTCAGTGAGGGAACTGAACCCGGCGTCAGTAATATAAAAATCATCAGCTGCTATAAACCCCAGCGCCGGGTCTGCGTTCATTTCACTGCCGTTTACATTATCCAGCAGCGCCTGGAAGTCGGCTAATGAGGTAGGCACCACCAGCTTCTGATCAGGTTTCTTATCGATATACTCGTTAAAGCAGGAGGTTAGTCCACCCCAAAGCATAGCTATCAGAATACTATTTTTCATGATACTCATTTTAAGTTGATGTTAAACCCGATACTTATACTGCGCGAAGGCGGGGTAAGCCGGGCCATATTTGAAAAGGAGGTCACATAATCAGGATCCCAGTCTGAAGAAGTAGCCTTCCAGAGAATTCCCAGGTGACTGGCATATAAAAAAATACTGTAATCCTGAAATACTTTAGATTTACCTGCTGAAGGAGAATAAGAAAGGCGCACATCCTGAAGGCGGATATGGTCTCCTTTTTCCACTAAAACCTCAGAGTAGGCATAGAAGAAATCACGGTTAGAATTAGCCACAGACGGTACAGACGGCACATACGTGTGGTTTTCATCTCCCGGCGCCTGCCACCTTTTTGCAAAGTCTCCATGCCGGGCCGTCAAGCCCTGATTATTGCCATACTGTACTGACGGCATCCGGAAAAAATACCCGAGGCGGTAGCTTATATTGGCTGACAGAGAAAAATCTTTCCACATGAAAGTGTTCCGAAACGAGCCAAAAACAGTGGGCCTGGCAGGACCGTTATACACCAGGCTCCCCGGAGACGTGCTATTGATGATGGCCGTATAATCATGGCTCGGCTCACCATTAAGATACCCTCTCGGGTCTCCGGTTTGAGGATCCAGGCCTGCCCACTGAAAACTGTACAGTGCATAAAGGGGTTTCCCCTCTGTAGGCACCCCTGCAGAAAATCTCAAATAAGAATTTAAGGAAGTAAAAGAAGTATGGAAACGGGTTACCTTATCCGTAATGCGGGAAAACTGCCAGTCACTATACCACTTGAACGGGCCATCCATCTGCCGGGTTTGAAGCGTTAACTCCACCCCACTCCCGGCCGTATTGGCCGTGTTGCCCCTGAATGTGGTAACGCCGCTGTAAGCAGGCAGAGGCGAAGAGCCGATCAGGTCAGCGCCTCTCTTCATAAAGTATTCGAGGTGAGCTGTAAAACGCCGGTTACGGCTCTGCAGCTCTATACCCGTGTTGATCATTTTAACCCGTTCCCAGCGCAGATCAGGGTTAGGCGGGTTCACAATAACCGCATAAGGCAGGCCGGTAACTGAATACTGCCCGGCATGCACCGCAGTAGTATAGGCGGAAAGGCTTTTGTCAATATTACCACTTACACCGTAAGTAAGCTTAAAGCGCAGGTAGTTAAGTATGTTCTTATCAAAAAACGCTTCCTTATCGATATGCCAGGTTCCTCCTGCAGAATAAAGCGGCGTTCCTTTCTGATTGGTATTGACGCCAAAAAGGTTACTTGCATCATACCGGCCACTTACCGAGAGAACATACTTTCCGGCATACGTATAGGCCGCATTAACAAAGCCCGAAACATACCGATCCGTTTTATCTGTGAGTTCGTCTCTATTAGGGATAACCCCGGAGAGGGTATTATTATTAAAAAAAGGAAACCGGGTAAAGTAATCCACAAACTGAATGGTGGCCTGATCCGGGCTGTACCCGTAGTATCGTGAAGTATTCCCCTTATATACCACATCCATGATTTCACCCCCGGCAATAGCCGAAAGGCCGTGCCTGCCGCCCCAGTCTTTATCCAGGTTAGCCTGAAACCGCCCGTTATTAGATGTCACAGACGAGGCAGCTACATCTAAAATACCCCCGGCAGGTATAGGGCGGATAAGTACATTATCTGCTGAAAAATAGCTGTACCGGTTAATGAGGTTACGAACTTCATAACTCTCCAATGACTGGTTATCCCTGTCTTCGGTCAGTATCTTATTATGCTGAAAACGCGCTTCCAGTTTAAGAAAAGGGAAAACGGAATAACCCAGGCTGCTGTTAATCCGGTACTCGTAGGTTTTGATCCGGTGATCTCCCAAGCCCAACTCCTCCATAGGGCGGTACTGCCAGTCCAGCAGCCCGCTTTGCAGGGCCCGCTCCTTAAAGCTGTCACGCAGGTCTCTCGTTACGGCCAGTGCCCTGCCCTCATCAGACACTAATTTTTGGTAGGGGTAAGCCGCGCTCACTCCTACTGCATTGAGGGCATTGTTTCTTGCAGTAAGATAAACGGCATTAAAGGCTTCTAACCGGCCAATTTTAAACGTATTGGAAGTAGTAAGAGAAGTGCGGCCCAGCGTATTGCCTACCGCAGAGCCTACATCTTTATCATGACCAAACGATATGACATACCGGTGCTTTTCACTCCCGCCATTCAAACTAAGAGAAAGCTGGCTGAGTACTCCCGTCCTGTAAAAATACCGGTCAAGGTCACTGCGTACATCCTGGTTTTCAAAGGCTGCCAGCTGGCGCTGGACATCCTCTTCAGCTACCTTTCCGTCCCGCAAACTAATTAGCAATTCGGTTACCGGTGACAGCGAAACTTTTGATGCAGAGGTTTCACTACTCGCAAAATAACCGGTAGCAAACAGCTGCCTTTCTACGGAAATATAATCTTTTGAGGTCATTTCGGGGTAGTAATAAAGATCAGGCTTGCCGGAGAAGGCGGTGTTAGCCGTTAAAGAAACGCGCATAGCCTGGTTAAACCGGCCGCTTTTGGTAGTGATCACAATCACCCCGTTTCCGGCCCGTGCCCCCCAGATAGAAGTAGCGGCTGCATCTTTTAAAACAGTGATACTCTCTACGTCATTGGGGTTTACAGACCGGAGGTCTCCTTCATACGGGAAATTATCAATCACGATCAGGGGCTGGGCATTGGCAAAAATGGTACTCTGCCCGCGGATATTGACGGTTTGGTCAGTCTGGCCAACTCCGCCCCTGATAAAACTGAGACCCGGCACCAGGTCTTCTATTCTTTCCAGGATGTTCATACCGGTTCTTCTGTTGAGCAGCTTATTGTCTACCAGGAAGAATGACCCCGTTTCTCTTTCTTTCGGAATTCTCTGATAACCGGTAGAAACCTGAACCGCCTCAAGCCGGGTAGATTCTTCTGTCAGTATAATTTCAATACCAGATTCGCTCCGCGCTTTGCTTATCTCTGTTTCTGCAGGTTTAAAGCCTACTGATGTAGTGATCAGTACGGCGCGGTCATCAGAAAGAACCCTCAGGCTGAACTCCCCGTTAAGGTCTGTCATAGTGCCCTTTTGCCCTTCCTTTAACATGATGGTGGCTCCGGCAAGCGGCGTTCTTTCTGATGCTGACAATACTCTTCCTTTAATAACATACTGGCCCATTGTAGTTAAGCTCATTAAAAGCCCGGCCATGACACTGTTTATGATAAATATCTTCTTCATACAGAAACAGGTTTAAAGGGTTTTCCGGTCACGAATCACCAGTATATCCATCTCTCTTTCTGCCTCCATAAACTTAAGGCCATACTTATCCATTGCCCGGTTAAGGTCATCTATCTCAGACATATTGGCTTCGATATCGATATCCACCGGCCCTTCAATGCCCGTTTCATTCAGAATAGGATAAGGAGAATGCTGCAAAAATTTCATGTTCAGGTTTCTCACCAGTAAGCTTAACGGGCGGTTAATACTCTTATACCTGAATTGTTCATGAATTACGGCCGGCTCACCTCCCTGCGTTACAAGAGGCAGCCCCGGCCCTGAGCGGGTAAGCACGTAACATTTCCTCAGGTGCTTTTCCACTGCCGCCGTATAATCAGGAAACAGCAGATCCAGGTCACGGCGCATGATGCTAAACACCTGGTCAGCCCGGGAGGCAGGCAGGATTAACTCATAGCAGAACCCGTTTCCCTGATCCAGCCATTCCAGGTAAGGGCTCCCTTTTAATGCAGAAGTCAGGCGCCCGGGCTCTCTTACTTCCATCATGATTTGATTAGCGGCTATGGGCCAGGTTCTTTCACCGAAAGCACTCTTAAAGAGAGTAAGGCGTGATAAGTTGGTGCAGGTGAGCTTAATGCCTTTTACGCTGTCTGGCTGTGACAGGAAGTAGGCTGAAGGAAGGCCTTCCTGGTAACCTGTAAACAGCGAGTGATATATCAGTTTATCTGCGCTGCCCCCGTTTCCGTTCACCAGCAGTGGGCTCTCTTTATCAAAAGCTATGCGCTTCGGGTCTGCTTTTGTGCTTAAGGCCGTTATACGGCCCTTTAAAACAGAGCGTATCTTCTTCGAGGTTATTTCCTCATGTCCTGTAATTGCCTTTACCGCTCCGTCTTGTATCCAAACATAGTGAGGAAGGTAATTATGGGGGAAGGCCCGGCGTAAGGCGCTGTCACCTGTCACTTTAGGCAGGGTGCTTTTTTGACCGGTGCGCCGGGTATATCTATTCATGAAGTCAGTTATTTCCCCTTTATTCTGGTAGGTCACCGGCAGTATCTGCAGGTTTTCCCCAAACATTTCCTGAAGGCTGTCTTGCCGGGGCAGCATGGCCACACAAGGCCCGCACCAGGTAGCCCAGAAATCCAGGATGATCAGTTTACCTTTATATTCATTAAGGGTAATGGTCTCCTTTCCGGAAGGGTGGCTAATAACGTTGAGAGGCAGGTTCCAAAGGTCAGACGGGAGAGTATCTCCCACTTTTAATTCCTGGGCTTTCAGGTGTGGGCCGGAGAAGCCCAGGTAAAGGCATAGCAATGCCCTTACGTATTTTTTTACGTTCATGGTTTGAATAGTTTAAGTTTGCTGATAGAAAAAAAGAGAACGCAGGGCGGGATTTAGTCGGGTGAACAGATGATGTTCCTGTAGAGTGTCTTTTTGTTCATTATTGTATAGGTTTGTTGATGAAGTCAGTCCTGTTAATCGCCCCAGATATCCGTTATCCCTTCCGCCCTGAAAATCTTTTCTATGGCTTCGGCTTCCGTTACTTTGGGCTCTGTTTCTCCCCGCATTCTCATGAGGAAGGCTTTGCGTGAATTCCGGCTGATACCCAGTGCCTTAAACAGCTCACCCCTTACTTCCTGAACTCTTCCTGCCGGCAGCTGGTCATACCCCTTCTTAAATGAAAATCTTTTCATATCGAACCGTTTTGTGAATCATTAAGTTATTTTTGCTGTTTGCAACTGTAATAAATCGGATCACTCTTGTGATCATAACTATTACACCGCAAATATATAGATATTATTGTCTATTTACAAATATTATTAGATAATTATTTGTCTATTTTTTAGACATTATTTCACAGGATATTGTTTATGAGTGATTTAGATATCAGGAAAATAAGAAAAGGCTTAAAGATGACCCAGGGAGAGCTTGCAGAAAAGCTGGGGGTTCATTATAAGACTATCCAGAACTGGGAGAAAGGAGGCGCAATACCTGAAACCAAAAAGGCATTAATCAGGAACTTAGGGATATACCCTTCCGATAAAATGGCGGATTTTGATAACCTGACGGATAAATCCACCCTGGCAAAAGAGAAGGAGGTGGAATATGCCCATACCTATCTATCTAACCTCATTTGCCTGCTCCCCCTCTCTGCCCGTTCTCTTGAAATTGATCCATCTCATTTTGAGCAGTTCGGTTCGGATTATGAAAAAATCCAGAGCCCGGTAAAAGGTGCTGATTTTGCCACCGTCCTTTCGGATGACGGCCTGGGCCCCGAGTTCCCTGACGGCGCTATCGTATTCTTTAAGCTTATCGACCCTGAACTGTTTATTGAATGGGGTAAGGTTCATGCCATCAGTACGAAAAACGGGCTGATCATCAAACGGCTGAACCCCGGGAGTGAACCCGGCGGCCTGCTCTGCTCGTGTGCGGACCCCCAGTTCAATTCTTTTGAGATCTCACAAACCACCCCGGATATGCACTTTTATAAGGCTATTGCCTGTACTTCCATAAAATAACAGCAGATTACGCCGGGGGGGTCAATGTGAATCTCGTGTGACCACACTGCCTGAGCCGCCCCGCAGAAAGTCGAGGTCTGCTCCCTGGTCTGCTCCCATCACATGCCGTACATACATGCTGACATAACCCCGGGTGGCTGCAGGAGCCGGCGGTTGCCATGCAGCCCGGCGCCGTTCCAGCTCTTCTTCCTGAACCAGCAGCTGCAGCAGGCGTTTTTCCACATCCAGCCGGATGAGATCGCCGTTTTCTACCAGGGCAAGAGTACCACCAATGGCCGATTCAGGTGACACATGCAGCACCACCGTACCATAAGCCGTACCGCTCATACGCCCGTCAGAGATGCGCACCATATCTTTTACTCCTTTCTCCAGCAACTTTTTCGGCAGGGCCATATTGCCTACCTCCGGCATGCCGGGATAGCCCACCGGACCTACGTACTTTAACACCATCACGCAGGTTTCGTCGATATCGAGATCCGGGTCATCAATGCGCGCATGGTAATCTTCTATGCTTTCAAACACCACAGCCCGGCCGGTATGGTTCATCAGGGCCGGGGTAGCGGCAGAGGGCTTCAGTACAGCCCCGTTTTCAGCCAGGTTGCCTTTCACTACTACAATGCCTGCTTCTGCCTGAAGCGGGGCTGATAAAGGAGCAATGACGTCCGTATTATAGCATTCCTGCTGAGCCCCGATGTTCTGATGATGGTTCTTCCCGGTAACGGTCACCACATTTTCATGCAGCTCCGGGCGGAGCTGATCCAGCACTACGGGCAGGCCGCCGGCGTAATAGAAGTCTTCCATGAGGTATTTCCCGGAAGGCATCAGGTTGACCAGAAGAGGTATGCGGCTGCCCAGGCGGTCAAAATCTTCCAGGTTCAGGTCTACCCCTACCCGGCCCGCAATGGCCAGCAGGTGAATGATGAGGTTAGAAGAGCCCCCCACTGCGGCATTCACCTTAATGGAATTCTCAAAGGCTTCCCGGGTCAGGATCTTGTCAATGGTCAGGTCTTCCCGCACCATCTCCACAATCCGCCGGCCGCTGAGCTGGGCCAGCACCCGCTTGCGCGAATCGGCCGCCGGTATGGCCGCTGCGCCGGAAAGCGTCAGCCCCAGCGACTCCACCATGCAGGCCATCGTAGAGGCTGTACCCATGGTCATGCAATGCCCTATGCTGCGGCTCATGCAGCTTTCGGCAAATTCACACTCCTCCCGGGTCATACGGCCCGTCTTCATATCTTCGTCAAACTTCCACACATGCGTACCTGACCCAATGGTCTGGCCCTTGTAATGCCCGTTCAGCATCGGGCCGCCGGGTACCACAATAGTGGGGAGCCCCACGCTGGCAGCGCCCATCACGGTGGAGGGCGTGGTTTTATCACAGCCTGTAAGCAGCACGACCCCGTCTACAGGATTTCCGCGGATAGATTCCTCTGCATCCATGCTGGCCAGGTTACGGAAAAGCATGGCAGTAGGCTTAAGAAGGGTCTCTCCCAGGCTCATAACGGGAAACTCCACCGGGAAGCCCCCGGCCTCCA